>DASQCO010000074.1:0-7440 GCA_035634635.1 Polyangiaceae bacterium | reverse complement strand
CGAGCGCGAGCGCCAGGCACGAAACCAAGCTCCAACTCGCGCTTCCCCAGCTCATTCTTCCTTTGTAGCGCACCACGGTGGGCGCGCCTCGAGAGATCCGCACACCCCATGCCCTCGCCGCTTGAGTTGGATTTTTCTATTGATGATCACGCGCCACGGCAAGCCGCGTCAAAGCCTTCGGCGTCGCGGACGAGGAGAGGGATCAACCGCCGAGCCGCAGCTTATGATTCCACACAAAGACGAGGCTTCGGGATCCGAGGGGCCGGAAAGGGTGAGATGCGCGGCGCGACTCCACCGGTGAAGTCGGAATGCGTGATCCCGTGCGAACGTCGCGGTGCGCGCGGAATCGTCGTGGTGCGTGGGTTGTTTCGGCGCGCCGCTGCGGGAGCGTTGGCTCGACGGGAATGTCTCGGGCAGCATCGTGCGGCCTCGCAAGTGGTGCGCGCATGCGTGTGATGCTTGGTGAGCGCACGGAGGGTGGAGCGCGCACCTCTTGTTCGGTCCGCCCTTGCGGATTCGGTGGTTGGAGTGTTGATTGTAGTTGACGGGTTCTTGGCGTGCGGTGACTTCGACGAAGGATGTTTGTTAGATTTGGGGTGTTGTTGGCGTGAGGGTTCGCGCTGGTGTGCGTTCGTGAAGGCGATCAATCTGAAAGCCATTTTCCTGCTCGAACGACTGTCTGGGGGCAATGCGGGGCTCAAAATTTCGCGTGTTAGACAAGAGTTATGAATGACCAATATCGGTTGGGGCGATTGGGAAATTCGGAGCTTTTGGCGGGGTTGTCGGCGTTGGTTCGGCAGAGCGACGAGTTGACGGCGCAGGTGCTGGCGCACTTGGTGGAGCTCGAGGATCGCATGTTGCACCTCGAGCTCGGATTTACGTCGTTGTTCTCGTATTGTGTCGAGGCGCTCGGAATGAGTGAAGGCGCGGCTGGGCGGCGTGTCGCGGCGGCCCGCGTGTGCCGGCGATTTTCGGGTGCGTTTGAGCGCGTTGCTCGGGGACAATCGCATCTGTGCGCGCTGTGCGCGCTGGCGCCGCATCTGACGGCGGACAATGCGACCGAGCTGATGGACGCCTGTCGCGGGAAGACTCGACGACAGGTCGAGGAGTTGCTCGCTGTGCGGTTTCCGCGTCCGGATGTGCGGGAGCAGATTCGTCGGCTACCGGCACGAACGGTGGTGGCGGTTTCAGAACAGGCATCCCCGGTGGCTCAGCCGGTCGAGTCGTGTGCGCCACTGCTCGAGAGCGTCGAAACGTCGTCCGGGCAGACTCTGGGGCAACCACCCGCAATTTCTGCGAATCCTACTTCACCACCAACGGGTGCCGTTGCGACACCCAAGAGCGCCGACTCGCGGCGGCGTGCACGAGGGCTCGAGCCACTTTCTGCCGACCGCTTTGGAGTGCATTTCACCGCGGACGCGGAACTTCGTGATCTGATCGAGCGGGCGCGGGCGCTCGCCAGTCATCGGCTGCCGAACGGCGACTTGGCGCGCTTGATGAAGCTGATGGCGGCAAGTTTCGTGCGTCAGGAAGAGAAGCGCCGCTTTGGCATCGGAGCGAGACCCCGGCGCAACACGTCGCGGACCAAGGTTTGCATCAAAGACCGAACCCCGCACCAAGACGGATGCGACACTCCCAGATCAGACTGTGGTCGATCCGCTGGTGAAGTCGTCGCACCCCAACCAAGTGACTCCACCAGGCGGAGCGAACCGAGGCGCTCCCCATGGTGAAACTCCGGGGCTCCCGCGCTCTCCTGAACCATCGCAGGGCTGCGGTGCCAGGGCATCGCGCAAGCGCACCCGATATCTGTCCACCGATGCACGGCGTGAGGTTCACGAACGAGACGGCGGTCGATGCGTGTTCGTCTCAGCAAGTGGCCGGCGTTGCGATGCCAAAGCGTTCGTGCAGCTGGATCACATCATCCCCTTTGCGCAGCGAGGTGGAAACGAGGTTTCGAATCTCAGGCTCCTTTGCCGAGCGCACAACCGATTTCACGCTCGCCAATGCTTTGGCGCGCTACATCTCGCGGCGAAGATCGCAGTCAAGCGAGCGCGCACATCCGGCGCTTGAGACTCAGAGGGGATAGGCGCATGCGACCGCTTCGCCAACGCTCAGGTTCCAATACTGCGACTTAGTTTGCCCTACGTGTCGGGCAAAGAGCCGTTGTCCGTTCGCGCCTGCTTGCGCCGGACAAGGTCCAATTCCGGACAAGGTTTGCTCCGCGAGGCGACGTTTTCCTCTGCGCGTTCGGCCGGCAGCGAGCGAAGCGAGCGCCGAGCCCTTTCGGCTTCACTTCGGCGACACCCCAAAAAGGAGGGGGACGCTCACACTCCCGGAGCACACCGCAAACTCGCCGCGTCGCCGCGCGGCTGTCAGAGATGTGACCAATCATAAGAGCCGCAGAGGCCGCAGAGTCTGAGAGAGAGAGAGATTGGGGTTTCCTCTTTGCGGCGGTTCGCGCCGTGACAACGTGCGCTTCGACGTTGATTGGGAACCCAGAAAATCTTCCTCTGATCTCTGTGGCCTCTGCGGCTCGGCGGTTCAACCTCAGGGAGCCGTGCCGAGGGTTTACTGGGATCAGCTCACTGAATGTTGAGGAGTTCGATGTCGAAGACGAGCATGCCGGAGGGGGCGCCGGGGCGGGTGGGTTTGTCGCCGTAGGCGAGGGGGCCGGGGATCCAGAAGCGAGTTTTTTCGCCCACGACCATCAATTGCACGCCTTCGGTCCAACCTTTGATGACGCCGTTGAGCGGGAAGGTGGCGGGTTCGCCGCGTGCGACCGAGCTGTCGAACATTTTGCCGTCGGTGGTCCAGCCGGAATAGTGGACCGTCACGCGGCTCGTCGCGGTGGGGTGAGCCTTGCCAGTGCCCGCTTTGAGCACGCGATAGGCCAAGCCCGAGGTCGTCTTTTTCGCGGTGGCGGGGGCGGCTTTCACGTCATCGGGCGTCGCGGGCGGCTTCACGATGTCGAGCAGTTCTACGTCGAAGGTCAGATCGCCCGTCGGCGCGCCGCCCATTTGCGGCCGATCCCCATAGGCCAGCTTGCCGGGGATCCAGAGCCGCGCCTTCTCACCGATCACCATCAACTTGAGTGCTTCGGTCCAGCCCGGGATCACTTCGTTCACGCCGAAGGTCGTGGGCGTCCCGCGCGCGACGGAGCTGTCGAACATTTTTCCGTCTTTGGTCCAGCCCGAGTAGTGCACCGAGACTCGGTCGCCGTCTTTCGGATGATCCTTGCCCGTGCCGGGCTTGAGCACTTTAACCTTCAAGCCACTCGCCGTCGCTTTCGCGTCGGCCGGCGCGGCGGCGACATCGTCCGGCGCGGGGATGGCGTTGGGCTGCGCGGGAGGAGCGGGCGTGGGCGGCGGCTCCGCGCTCTTCACCGGCTCGGGCGTGGGCGCAGCGCTCGGGGCCTCGACAGCTGCGCTCTTCTTTTCGCTGGCTGTGCTCTCCGGCGGCGTCTTGTTGCAACCAAGCAGCGGAACCAAGGCGAGGGCGAAAGAAGACAGCGCGACGGTGTGGAAACGGAGTGGACGAAGTAGGCGCATGTTGGCGGGCGGCATCTTCCGCCAAGAAAATGCCCTGCGCAACGCCCAATCGCTCGCCAAGAAAGCTTGTTCTTCTGCGCGTTTGCGGTCTCTTTTCGTTTTGCGGACCTTTCTCGTCGTTTGCGCGCACCAGCCGTGTGACGACTGATCTACGGTGGCGCGCCAATCGGTCTCGATCCCGACGCAAAGAATCCGTGAACCAGCTCGACAAACTCGACACAGTCAGCCCGAGCGAGCCCGTGTCCGCCGCTTCAGACGAGCGCGTGGATCACTGCGCGCTCGGGCCGCTCGGCCTCGCCGTGTACAACGCCATCTATTGGCCGTACTTGCTCGGCAGTTGCGCGTTGCTGTTCTTTCCGGCGCTCGTGCTGTGGCTGGTCACTTTCTGGGATCCCAAGCGACGCTGGCTCGCCAAGTACACCAGCTATTGGGGGGCGCACTATCTGGCGTGGGCGCCTTTCGCAAGCGTGCGTGTCGAAGGGCTCGAGCACGCGCGGCCCGAACGACCCTGCGTGTACGTCGTGAACCACCAATCGATGGTCGACATCTTGGCGGTCTTCGCCACGCACCTTCCGTATTTGTGGGTGAGCAAGGTCGAGAATTTCTACGCGCCGTTCCTGGGTTGGAACATGTGGCTGAACGGCTATGTGCCGCTCAAGCGCGGCTTCTTGCCGAGCATCCTGCGCATGGTCCGCTCGTGTTTGAAGAAGCTCGGGCAAGGGCACAGCCTGTGCGTGTTCCCAGAGGGGACCCGCTCGCCCGACGGCAACCTGATCGGTTTTTATCGGGGAGCATTTTGGGTGGCGACCAAATGCCGCGTGCCGATCGTGCCGATCGTGGTCGAGGGCACGGGCGCGATTTTGCGCAAAAAGCGGCTGCAGATCCGGCCTCAGCAAACTCTGGTGCGGGTTCTGCCGGCGATCGAGCCTGCCGAAGCCGAGTTCGATGATCGAAGACTCAGGGACATGGTTCGCGCTCGGATGGCCGACGCGCTGACACAGATCCGCCACGCAACGCGCTGAGCGCTTGCTCAGGGGCGAGCCGAAACCCCTCGAAACCCGCCGTTACCGTGAGGCTGCGCGACTCCGAAAGTCGTGATGCACCGTTCACGGACGGGGATGTGGTATGCGAACCTTCGCGGAGAAACTATGCGGAACCCGCTGTATCTACGGAACAATCCAAGCGAAATCCGCTACGTCAACACCTACGTCGAGAACCGTTTCGCGGAAGAGAACGCGTTCGTTCGCAAGGCTCGCCGAAACGTAGAACCTTGGCCGCAGTTCGAAGCCGCCAAGCGCGATCTGTTGCCGGTGCCGATCTGGCCCGGTCACGAAGCGGCGATCGAGTGTTATTGGCGCTGCTGGGAGATCGCGTTTCAAAACTTCCGTCCTGCGAACGATGAGAACGCGTTCGTCACGGACTACTCGTCCACGATGTACGACGGCTGTTTGTACATGTGGGACACGGTCTTCATCGCGCTCTTTGGCCGCTATGGAGATCGCGCGTGGAAGTTCCAGAACACGCTAGACAACTTCTACTGCAAGCAGCATCCGGACGGCGGCATCTGTCGCCAAATCCGTGAGAGCAACGGCAGCGAGCTGTACAGCCGCTTCGATCCGGCGGGCAGCGGCCCGAACGTGCTCGGCTTCGCAGAATGGGAATATTTTCAGTCTTTTGGCGATCGGGAGCGACTCGCCGAAATATTTCCGGTGCTGGTTGCCTACGGTCAGTGGCACCGCCGCTACCGCACCTGGCCGAACGGTAGCTACTGGGGGACGGGTCTCGCCAGCGGCATGGACAATCAGCCCCGCTCACCCGAGGGCGACATCCTCGATCACGCACACTTGACGTGGGTCGACACCAACATGCAAGCGGTGCTCTCCAATCGCATCGTGCTCGATATTGCGACGGTGCTCGATCGGCGAGAAGAGGTGCAAGACTTCGCCGACGAGAATGCCTCGCTCGTGCCGTGGATCAACGAGTACCTCTGGGACGAGTCGTCGGGCTTCTATCACGACCTCCTTCGTGATCAGACGCGCCTCACCAAGGTGAAGACCATCGGCGCCTTCTGGGCGTTGTTGGCCGACGCAGTGCCCACCGAGCGCTTGCCGCGCTTCGTGTCGCACCTCGATAATGCAGCGGAATTCAAGCGTCCGCACCGGGTTCCCAGTCTGTCCGCCGACACGCCCGGATACGATCCGGATGGCGGATTGTGGCTCGGCGGCGTATGGCCGCCGACCAACTACATGGTGGTGCGTGGGCTCGCGGCGCGCGGCTACGGCGATCTCGCCTACGAGATCGCGAAGAACCACTACGACAACATGGTCGCTTCGTTCGAGGAGACCGGGTCGGTGTGGGAACATCACGCGCCGGACGAAGAAGGCGGCGGTCGTGGTCGCAAAGACTTCGTCGGCTGGACCGGCATCACGCCGATCGCGGTGCTGTTCGAGTTCATCTTTGGTCTGCGCCCAGAGTTTACGCGCAATCGCTTGGTCTGGAACATTCGCGGAGTCGAGGGCTTCAGTGTCGAGCGCTATCCGTTCGGTCGTGAGGGCCTCTTGCACTTGAAGCTGGAGCCGCGCACTAGCGTGCTCGATCGCCCGATCGTCGAAATCACCAGTAACGTGGACGTGACAGTCGAGCTGAGCTGGGCTGGTGGCTCCGAAATCCTGGAATTGCGCGCCAGCACTAAGTAGCAGAATTTACTGGTTATTGTATGCGCTCCACGGTCTTGATCGACGGCCAAATCGTGCCGCCCGAGCAGGCGCGGGTGAGCGTGTTCGATCGCGGATTTTTGTATGGCGACTCGGTGTTCGAATCGCTGCGCAGCTATCGAGGCGTGCCGTTTGCGCTCGATGAGCATCTGGCTCGCTTGCAGCGCAGTGCCGAGCGTATCGCGATCGCTTTGCCGGTGGATCTCGAAACACTGCGCAGCGAGATGCTGCGAGCGCTCGCGGTGCATGGCGCTCCAGACAGCTACCTGCGGCTGACGCTCACGCGCGGCACTGGGCGATCGCTGGGCCTCGATCCGGATCTCGCCGATCGGCCGCTGCGCGTGATCGTGGTGACGGACTTCGCGCACCCGCCCGCAGAAATGTATGAGCTCGGTATTTCTGCGATCACGCATCGCGTGGAGCGACCGAGTGACGTTGCGGGCGTTGCCGACGCAAAGATCGGAAATTACCTCGTCGCAGTCATGGCCGCACGCGCCGCGCGCGCGCTCGGCGCCCGTGAAGCGCTGATCGAAGACCGCCACGGTCGCATCTTGGAGGGCGCAGCTTCCAACTTCTTCGCGGTTTTTTCAGGCGTTTTGGTGACCGCGGCGCAATCCGCAGCCATCCTCCCCGGCATCACCCGCGACCGCGTGCTCTCGCTCGCACGAGCTCATGACATCAAGGTAGACCTGCGCGCGATCTCACGGCTCGAGCTCGCCTCCGCCGACGAAGCCTTCGTCACCTCCAGCCTCCGCGAACTCGTCCCCGTCGTCACCATCGACGGCCTCCCCGTCGGCAACGGCACCCCCGGCCCCATCACGCGCGAACTCTTACAAGCCTACCGCGAACAAGCCAACGCCCCCTTCCCGGTGTGACGCTACCGTGAGGTGACCCGGCTCCAGAGGAGAGAGTACTAACCGCCGAGCCGCAGCTGATGATTCTACACAAAGACGCTTGTCGAGGTTTCTGGCCTGAGGGGGCCGGCGGGCGTGGGGATGCGCGGCGCGACTCCACCGGTGGAGTCGGAATGCGCGTGGGTCGCGGCTCGCGCGGCACCTTGGTGGTTCGTGGGTTGTTTCGGCGCACCACTGCGGGAGCACTGGCTCGACGTGGGCCGGCGAGGGTGGGATGCGGCGCGACTCCACCGGTGAAGTCGGAATGCGTGTTCGTCACGGTGC
>DASQCO010000073.1:0-8768 GCA_035634635.1 Polyangiaceae bacterium | reverse complement strand
GATGTCTTCCTAAAGCCAAGGTCCCCAGAAAGGCAGAAACGCGGCGCGCGCGAAATGGCGAGAAACAGCATCCGACCCAATCGAACGACGCCCTACCCCTTCACCCCGCCAAACGCGATGTCCGTGTCCAAGTAAGTCCGTTCATGGATCGTGACTTGTAACCCGCCTCCGGCAAAGTCAAAGCGCATCGTGCCGGCGTCGATTCGATCAATCGTGTCGAAGGTGACCTCGAACGTCGTATCGTCTCTCCAGCGGCCGACTAACGCGATGTCGAGATCGACGTACCGGGAGTCAGCGCCAAACCGACTGATGCCCCGTGTAATGCGCGGCACTCCGTCGAGCCCGATGGCTGCGCGCGCCTCTGTACCGTCCACTACGACGTGCAGCTGTGCCTCGGTTTCGTCGAACGTTAGCGTGAGCGCGGTCCAGCCGAGGAAATTGTCTGCAAGTTGGAAGGTCTGATCCGACACCCAAGACGACGCGCTTGGCAACTCGCTCACCCTCGAGGGCGCGGGCGGCTTCTGGGCTGCGTCAATCAGCGACTGAAGTCTCGCCACTGCCGAGGGGTTTGCGGGCAGCGACGCCTCGGCGCCGATCGACGAGACGAGATCCGTCTGCAGCGGCGCTTGCGCTAGGAGCTGCGCCGGGCTCGCGGATCCAGTCGTGACGATCACGACGTCGGCCGAGGGCAGGACGTAAAGGAATTGACCGCCGCGCCCGGACGCTTTGAATCCGTTTTTCATCGGCCACCAAAGGTAACCGTAGCCGTCTGGGGGGCCGGAGCTTCCGACCCGATCGCGGGTGGCTCGGTCGAGCCAGTCGGGATCCACGAGCTGCGCGCCATTCCACTCTCCCTTTTGGAGAAGTAGCAGCCCGAGGCGCGCGAGGTCGTCCGCTTGGAAGCGCGCGTCGCCCCAACCATGTGACACTCCCTGCGGATCGCGCGGCCAAATTGGCTGCTGGATCCCCAGGGGCGAGAAGACAGTCCGCTGCAATAGCTCGTCTTCGGCAAGCCCGGTGGCTGTCGTGACCACGCCGGAGAGTAGATGCGTGTCCGCCCCGCAGTACTGCCAGGTCGTGCCGGGCAGGCTCGTGAGCGGCAATCCGAGCGCATATCCGATCCAATCAGGCGCACTGGTCATCGACATCAAAGTCGCTGGGTCGGAATCGCACGATAACCCGGAGCGCATCGTCAAGAGGTTGTCGAGCGTGATGGCGCCCTTGTGCGGATCGTCGAGCGTCTGCCCTTGGAGATGAGCTGCGAGCGTGTCGTCTACGCTCGCGATTTCGCCTTGGCTCAGCGCTACGCCGACGGCGAGCGACGTGAGGCTCTTCGTGCACGAAGCGATGTCGTGCGAACGAACGCCATCGTACGGGTAGAAGTTTGCGTCCAGCACGATCTTTCCGTGACGAACGAGCAGCAGACTGTGCACGCCGTAGTCGCCGGCAGCGATATCGGTCATCAGCGCTTCGAGTCGAGTCGAGTCGACGCCTTGTTCCTCGGGTGTCGACCGATGCCAAGTGAAGGCGGTTGGGATCGATGGTTCGCCGTTGGCAGACTTGTTGGCACAACCCGTTAGCTGGAGCCCCATGAGCATCGCCCCGATGGTGAGGAGTCGTCGCGCAGATGGGTTCACGGAGTCGGTTGCATCACGATTCAACATGGCCTCAAACGTAGGCCACGCGCATTACTCTCAGCACCGCTGCTGGCGCCGCTTTCGCTCCGTCTCGTGCCGGTCGCCTGCGCGGCGCCGCTTGTCGCGCGCGTTGCTGCATGGCAAAGCAAGAATCGATGACTTGGCACTGGCCGCGAATTCGAGCGTTCCCGGCGCTGGCCTTGCTGTTGGTCTTCCTTTCGGTTGGCCTGGCGCAAGGGGGCGTCATTCACCTCTTACTTGCGTACGGGGGCCGCAGCGCTAGCGTGGTGGCTCTCGTGAACCAGTTCACTGGGGCGCTCGGCGCGTGGCTCGCGCTGCCGGTGGTGCTGTTCGTCGTCGCTAACGTTGCGCCTCGCGGCAGCCAGTGGTTGCGGCTGCTCTGGCTGCATGTCGCTGGCTATGTCGCGTTTACGACACTGCATGTCGTTGCGATTCGCGCCTTGCGTTGGCCGCTCTGGGCGGTGTTCCACGTGCTCCCGACCAACGACGGCCCACTCTATTTTCGCGTCTTGTGGGAGGCGCAAAACGATCTCCTCGTGTACAGCGGGGTCGCCGCGTTGTTGACCCTGCTGCGGGTTTGGCAGGAGCGAAAGACGAGCGAGCTGCGCGCGGCCCAGCTCGAGGCTCAGCTCGCGAGGGCGCAGCTCGAGGTGCTTTCGGCGCGGCTCGATCCTCACTTTTTGTACAATGCACTCAACACCGTGAACGCCGTCATGCACGAAGACCTCGCGCGGACCGAACGCCTGCTGAGCGGGCTCGGCCATATGCTCCGCACCGCACTGACCCCCGGCGAGGCTACGTGGACGGTCGAGGAGGAGCGAGACTATGTGCAGCGTTACATCGAGCTGCTCGACGCACGCTTCGAGGACCGAATTGCCGTGGAATGGCACTTCGAGCCCGGGCTGGACAGAGTGCGAGTCCCGCGCTTCGCGATTCAAGTGCTCGTCGAGAACTCGGCGAAGCACAATCTGGATCTGACGAACCCAATTCGCGTGCAAGTGCGCGCGGCCGTCCTTCGCGACGAACTCCGAATTACGGTCGAAGACGATGGTCGCGGCTTTCCTGCGGGGACTGCGGCTGCCGTCGCGAGCTCGAGTGCGGGCGCGGATATCCGAGGCCTGGCCCGCCTGCGGCAGACGCTCGAGCTCATTCATGGCGACTGCGGTCGGCTCGCGCTGGCGGCATCCGAACGAGGCGGCGCGCGCGTCACCCTCGAATTCCCAAGAGTCATGAGCTGAAATGCCTTACCGTGTCCTGGTGGTGGAAGACGAACGGCCGGCGCGCGCCAACATCGTGCGGCTGCTCGCGTCGGAGCCGCGCTTCGAGATTGTCGGTGAGGCGGTGAATGGCATCGAGGCGCTGCGCAAGCTCGATGCTCTCCGTCCCGATCTAGTCATCCTCGACGTTCAGATCCCCGCTATTGACGGGTTCGAGGTGCTCGAAGCCGCCGGCTGTGAGCGAGAGTTCGCCGTCATCTTTTCCACCGCGCACGACGCTTACGCGCTACGCGCCTTCGACGCACACGCCGTCGACTACCTCTTGAAGCCCTACGACCGCGAACGCTTCCGACGTGCGTTGGACAAGGCGTGCGCGCAGCTCTCCGCTCACCCGCGCACCCTCACGGATCTCACCGACCTGGCGCGCCAAGTGTCGGCCGAGAGGACACGTGACCGTATCGTGATCAAGACGGAGGACGGTTGGCTCGCGCTCCCGTTCGAAGCGTTGCTACGCGTCTCGGCTGCCGGTAAGTACGTAGTCGTGTACACGACCAGCGGGCAGCACGTGGTCCGCGACAGCCTAGCCGCGCTTGCCGATCGCGTCGATCCCAACCGGTTCGTGCGCGTGCATCGCAGCGATATCGTGCGCGTAGATGCAGTCGCGCGCCTCGAGCCCGCGGAGCATGGCGACGGAGTGCTCGTCCTCGCCGACGGAACGACAGCCACCCTCAGTCGCACCTATCGCAAGCACTTCCTCACGAAGTTTCGGCCGCGCTGAGGGGTCGGTCCTCATCACGCAGCCGCCAAGCAAGCTCAAATGCTCGCGCGATAGGTGAACCCAGAGCAGGGCTACCGCGCTTGTCTGGGCTTGCTGCGCATGGGGGAGCGCTACGGCGCTGGGCGCGTAAACGCGGCGTCCGCCGGTCATTCGATAGTGTGAGAAATGGGGCCGATTTGAAAGACGCTGGCGGCGTGCCTATCTCTTGGCTGACTCGCGCGGCGAACAACTGGGCTCGGCGACGCTGCGAGCGAACGCCGCCACTTGCCTGGACGAGCTGGGAGAGTTCTCTTCAGCGGTCGCCCTTCACTTGGAAGCGCTCGCGATTTTCGAGGGATTGAATGACGAACCCACTCGCATGGCGATGCTCCGTGTCGCTGCACGGGCACTGGCACGAAATGGCGAGGCCGAACGCGCCTGCGCGATGTGGAAAGAGCTCTTGGAGCATGAGCAGCGGCTGGGCGACAAGGCCAGCGCAGCCTCGACCCTGCGCCTGTTGGCTCAATCCCCAACGAGCCACCGCACGATGTTCGCAAGCCAGAGGTCTGCTCGTTCCACCGGCCCTCTACTGAGCGGCGAGCCGCCGTTCAGCCTGAGCGAGTACACGCTGGCTCCCGCGAGCGCGCCGCTGTTTCGTCTGGGAGAGCTACTCGCCGGGCTCCTCCGCCACCCCAAGCTCCACTCGGGTCGCCGACCGATGCTTGCTTGTTGCTTCTCTGTTGTTTGCTGCTCGAGGTCGAATGCATGCCAACGATCGACGACGTGGGAGAGCCGTTCGGCCCTGAACAGGTCCAGCTGTCGCGCACTATTTCGCGGTGATCCGCGGGCGGGTGGCGCCCGTTGCTTCGCTACTGGCCAAGCTCCCCCCGGGTCTCGAGCTGGCGGTCCACTTTGCGTTGCAGGTTCGCGGCATCTGTGCAGTTGGCGACGGCTCATTCATGGGCACACGGGCTGCGCTTCACGAGGCGCTCCACTCACCAACGCTCGACCAAGCGGGTAAGCTCGGTGATGCGCTGATTGACGTCGCCTTGTACTGCGCGCGCCTCTTGGAGCAGCAATCGGCGACGTTCATTCAGTCCGTCTCCTACGCCCAAAAAGCGGTGATGCTCCTGCAGTCTCAGGCGACGGGCTTGGCTCAGGATGACGCCCGACTTGCCGCCTTGATGCGCAGTCTGTGCGGGCGCTCGTGGTACCCCGCTCAATACTCGAAAGCTGCGTGGCCGGCGAAGCCGGTAGAGGTCGCCCTATCGAATCGTCGGAGGGCCGTAGCTATTCTCGATCAGGACGTTTCGGCCCCGCGGGCCGAGCGTCACCTTGACGACGTTTGCGAGAGCATCGACCCCCGCGAGCATCAGCTTACGCGCATCCGCCGAATAAAAGACCTGTTTTGCCGTCATGGAGAACCACTTATCTAGCCCTGCGGGCCGCTATCGGAGGCGCACGCTCGGTTTCCGAGACGTGCCACGCGCGGACTGCGCAACGCATACGCCTCAGCCCTCAGTCACGAGCTCCGTCGTGGCATGAACGTTAACCACGACTGGCCCGGGCGCAACGCTCAATCATCAACTAGGCATCGATATTCCTTGTTCGAGAGATATTCCTTGTTCGAGAGATATCCCTTGTTCGAGAGATCGAATGTTTGATTCGCGAGTCGCGCTCTGGGGCAATATCGCCGAGCGATAATCGCTTTTTTGCGAGGAAGCGCAGGCCCGCCCATCGACACGTCACATGCCTGCCATGTGGCGCATCGATGCACAATCGTCAGAACCGACGAAGTCGCGAATTACTCTCGAAAAGTCGAAGTGTCGCAACTGCGGTGCTAGCCTCGCACACTCACGACTCCCGCAAGAGTGATCGCATCGATTACAGCCCGTGGTGGGCAGGGCAGTGCCCATGGTGGGCCATGCCTGGTCGTGTACTTTCTCAGATTGGACGAAGCGTGCAAGATCTCATACAACTCGTTCGCACGCTGAGCATCCCGCGCTTGGCCGGCGCCACGCTCTTGATTGCCGTCGGCGCGGCGGCTCTCTGGATGACCGTGTACACGGTTCCGGCGGAGTCGGAAGGTGTGGTGCTCCGCTTCGGTCGCTTCAGTCGCACCGTCCCGCCGGGGCTGCATTTCAAGGTGCCGCTCGGCGTCGACGACGTGAACGTCGTGCCCGTCAAACGTCAGCTGAAACAGGAGTTTGGGTTTGGCACCGATAACTCGACCAATCCACACCAAGCGAGCCCAGAGAACAGTTGGCTGGGTGAAAAGACCATGGTTACGGGCGATCTGAACGTAGCCCTGGTCGAGTGGGTGGTTCAATATCGGATCGAGCGCGCTGACCAGTACTTGTTCAACGTGCGCAATGCGGATGCCACTCTGCGTGCCGCGTCCGAGAACGTGATGCGCGAGGTCGTGGGGGATCGAACCGTCGACGAAGTCATAACCATCGGTCGACAGGAGATCGAGAACGAGGCGCTGCAGCGGCTGCAGGCGTTGGTCGTCAGCTACACCATGGGCATTAAGATCGACCAGGTTCAGCTGAAAAACGTGAATCCGCCGGAGAAGGTGCAAGCGTCTTTCAACGAGGTCAACCAGGCGCAACAAGAGAAAGAGAGAGCGATCAACGTGGCCAACGGCGAGTACAACAAGTCGATCCCCCGAGCGCGCGGGATGGCCGACCAAACCATTCGTGCGGCTGAAGGCTACGCCAAAAAACGCGTCAACGAGGCGGAGGGTGACGTCTCCAAGTTCAGCGCGCTGCTGACAGAGTACAGCAAGTCACCTGAAGTCACTCGACGGCGAATCTACTTGGAGACCATGGCCAGCACGCTGCCCAAGGTGAAGCGCAAGGTGATCATCGGCGATGACATCAAAGGCTTGTTGCCCCTGCTGAACCTGAGCTCGGCGCTGGGCGCTGAAGCAGGGGGCGCAAAATGAACGCGCGCAAAGCGTACACGGTCGGGCTGGTCGTCGTGCTCCTCGGCCTGCTTACGATGACGGGCTCGTACTACGCGGTTCAGGAGACAGAACAGGTCATCATCACCCAGTTCGGTAAGCCCAGCGCTAACCCAGTAACCGAGGCGGGGTTACACTTTAAGCTTCCGTTCATCCAAGAAGCGCACGTGATCAACAAGCAGATCCTGGAGTGGGACGGCGCGAAGAGCGAGATGCCCACGCGCGACAAACTCTACATCTCCGTGGATACGTTCGCCCGTTGGCGCATTACCCGGCCGCTCGAGTACTTCAGGCGACTTCGTGACGAACGCAGCGCTCAGTCTCGCTTGGACGACATCTTGGGCAGCGAGACGCGCAACGCGATCGCCAAACATGATCTGATCGAGGTGATTCGCACCACGAAAGACCGCAAACCAGAGACGGACATGGCAGCCATCGACGCGGGCACCAGCAACATCGGAGTGCTGCCCCCCATCAAAAAAGGGCGCAAAGAAATCGAACGCGAGATACAGAATGCAGCGACCGCCAAGCTGAGCGAGTTCGGCATCGAGCTCTTGGATGTGCGTTTCAAGCGCATCAACTACAACCCGAGCGTGGTCGAGAAGATCTACGAGCGAATGATCTCCGAGCGGCAACAGATCGCATCCCGATTTCGCTCCGAGGGTGAGGGCGAAGCAGCGAAGATCCTCGGTAACAAGGAGCGCGATCTGAGCGTCATCGAGTCCGGCGCTTACAAGACGGTAGAAGAGATTCGCGGAGCGGCGGACGCCAAGGCGACGGGCATCTATGCAGCAGCGTACCAGACGACCGCGGAGGCCCGCAGCCTGTACGAGTTCGTCAAAACCATGGAGACCTACGACAAGATCATCGGCGAAGGCGACACGCTCGTGTTCTCGACCCGTGCAGATCCTTTCCGATACTTGATGGATGCTTCTGGCACGCTGTCGCGGAGGATAGGACAGTAGGCTTTGGTGGCAGCAATGAGCTGGCAATCGAATGCGAGCTCCCTTGTTCAAGGATAGCAACGCGAGATCGCCGCGCGCCATCCTGCACGTGCATCAGGAACACGCTACTGAGGTTTCTCGACCGCTCGGCTTGCGCGCGGGCGAGATGATGCGAACGTTGCCCATTCGCCGAATCGGTGAACCAGACGGCATGCCGAGGGTGCGGTCACTCGCGCGCTCAATCTTGAAAGTAACTGCAATCAAAGGAACAAATGCCGATGACAACCCAGCCCACCGCTCCCCAAGCACAAACACCTCAACCGGATTCTCAAGCGGCCGCGAAGCTGCGACGCATCCTCTCCGTTGCAGACCCGAAGCCCCTTGCCGAAAAGGCCACACCGAGTGCAGTCAATGCCAAAGGCGAGCGTTCTCACGGTCAGACCAAATAGATGACGTAGAAAGACACGATCTCGGGCCCGCAGATAGTCGCGTATCGCGGGAGACGCTTCAGAGCCCAGCGCGTGAACTTGAAAGCGTTCTGCAGCAGATTGGTGATCGCGGCGGCGAGGATCTGCCGATCCGCTTCGACCACCAGCTGATCGTTGTCGGAACGCACGGAAAGCGTCAGGCGGCGCGAAGCGGCAAACATCGAAGAGGCAATCTCCACCGAGATCGTGGCCATGGTGGCTGGCCGTGCGCTCGAGCTCCGAGTGGTCGACCCCTTGCTCGGACTCCGCGCGGCCCAACGCGCTGCGGAGTTGATCGAAGAACACGGGGAGCCCGTGGGTCAACTCGTACTCGCTGGCGGCCGGCGCGTTTCTGGCGGCCACCCGAGCGCGCGCCCGAGCCAACAGCGCTTCGCGATGCGCTGCCAGAAAGCGTCCGAGCATGACGGTACACTAGTCCCCGAGTGGACGAGTGCAACGTGCGAGCGTCTCGTCACGCGCGCGTAACAAGATATTGTCCAACTGTGCAACCATTGCTCTCGCTGATTGGAGGTATGAATGAGAGCAATGGCGAGAGATAGGCATGCTTGCCATGCGATCAATCGATTCGACCGCAACCCACTCGCAAGCCAACCTTCTATCGTGCTTGGCCCCCCGTCATCCACGACCTGCCCCCATTACGCGCACATCCGCGTGGTGCAGCCGAGCAGCGCGGGCTGCACTGACTGCCTGCGATTGGGCGAGTCCTGGGAGCAGCTTCGGATGTGCATGGAGTGCGGTC
>DASQCO010000072.1:0-168642 GCA_035634635.1 Polyangiaceae bacterium | reverse complement strand
CAGAGCGCGGTAAAGGCCAGCGACATCGTGTCAGGGGTGATCAAAGGCACGGTATTTTGCGCCGCAATCGCCCTCATCTCTTGTCAGCAGGGGTTAGCCACGTCTGGCGGTGCCGAAGGCGTCGGGCGACGCACGACGAGCGCCGTGGTGTCCACTCTCTTTACGCTCATTCTCCTCGACGCATTGTTTACCGTTGCGCTCGGGGTTTTCGGCATATGAAAACGATGATCACGGTGCGCGAGCTCTGCATCGGCCATGGCAAGACCGAGTTGCTCCGCAACGCGAGTTTCACCGTGGAACGCGGGGATATCTTCATCATCCTGGGCGCCAGCGGTTGCGGCAAGTCCACGCTGCTGCGCAACCTTATCGGTCTGGAAGCTCCAATCTCCGGCGAGATACAGATTGCGGGTCTCGGCTCACCTCGGCTCGAAGGATCGGCCCCGCGCTTTGGGGTCATGTTTCAGTCCGGAGCGTTGTTCAGCTCGATGACGGTTGGAGAAAATGTGGCTTTTGCCCTCCAAGAATGGACACATCTGCCGGTGGATGCGGTCGCGGCCATCGTGCGGGCGAAGCTGGCGTTGGTCGGCTTGGAGGGAGCAGAAAACAAGCTCCCCGCCGAACTTTCAGGCGGAATGCGCAAGCGCGCGGCAATTGCACGCGCCATGGCTTTCGAGCCCAACCTGATTTTTTTGGACGAACCCTCTGCGGGCCTCGATCCGATTAGCGCAGTCGAACTCGACGAACTCATCTTGGCCTTGAACCGCAACCTCGGTCTGACCGTGGTGATGGTCACACACGAACTCGAGAGCATCTTCAAGGTGGGCAAGCACTGCATCATGCTCGATCGCGAGACGCGCACGATCATCGCGCAGGGCGCGCCGCAGCAACTTCGCAACGAGAGCGACGACGCACGCGTGCGTCAATTCTTCAACCGTGAAGCGAGTATCCCCCAGTGGCAGTAGGAACGAACCGTTGGAAGCTTGGCTTGTTCGTGCTGGTCGGCTTCGGCGTCGCCCTCGCGGCGTTGCTCCTGCTTGGTGCGCGAAGTTGGGGAAAAAAGACGGTCGAAGTGGTCAGCTACTTCGACGAATCCGTGCAAGGGCTCGAGCTCGGAACATCGGTCAAGTTTCGCGGGGTAACAGTCGGACGGGTCGCCAGCATCGACATCGCTCGCGACTTGCGGCACGTGCAGGTCACCAGCGAACTCAGCGTGGAGAAGGTGAGCCGGCTCGACTTGGGTGTCGCGGGGAGCGGTCTGAAGAAGACCAAACTCTCGCCAGACCTACGCGTGCAGTTGGCGCAGACCGGGATCACAGGCGTCCGCTTCGTGCTGATCGACTTTTTCGATCCAAAGACCAACCCGGTTGAAGCGCTGCCCTTCGAAACACCGTCCAACTACATTCCCACGGCTTCTTCGACGATGAAGAATCTGGAGGACACGCTAACCAAGACAGCCAACCGGTTCCCCGAAATAGCCGATGAAGCAGCGCGCGCCATGACTCAAGTACGTCTGGTCGCGGAGCAGATCCAAGCAGGTCGCCTGCCCGATCACGCGAACGACACAATGGCTCGAGCCGACGCTTCCTTGTCCGAGCTCTCAGCGCAGTTGCGGGCACTCAACGCGGCTCAGCTCTCGAGCGGAGTTGAACAGAACTTGAAAGAGTTCAACGCGGTCCTGGTCCGAACCAATGCCCTCTTGGCGCGCCTGGACGGTGAAGACGGCTTGTTTCACAATGCCGAGCGTAGCGCGGACGCGATCGGAGAAGTTGCGCGCGGCGCACGGAGCCTGGGTCCAGAGTTGGAGCTCACCCTGCGCGAAGTCAGAGGTGCCGCTCACTCGATCAAGCGCCTTGCGGACGATCTCGATCGCGATCCGGACATGCTTTTGAAGGGTCGCGCCCAGAAAGAAAACCGATGAGCTCGTGGTTTTGCCGGGTGCGCCGAGCGCTGGCAGCCGTGTGTTGGACGTTGCCGGTCCTGAGTGCGAGTTGCGCGCTCACCTCGAAGGCGCAGGTAGTTACACCGCGATACTTCAGCCCCGAGTCTTTCGAACGGCCCAGCTCACCCAAAGCGACCGACAGCTTGCAGCTTCGTCTGGGACAGGTTTCCGCCGCTTCGCACCTAGACGAGCGCATTGCATACCGCGTGCGCGGGACCGAAATGGGCTTCTATGAAGACCAACGCTGGACGGAGAATCCCGAAGCGTACCTTCGCCGAGCGCTCGAGCGGAACCTGTTCGAAGAGCGAGGGATCTCGCGCGTCATTGCGGGAGGAGCTCCAATTCTCGATATCGAGTTGACCGCGTTCGAAGAGCTCCGCACTCAGCCGCCAAAGGCGAGGGTCATTGTAACGTTCAGCCTGCGCGATGATCGCCGTTCGGTCGTCGAGCGCACGTTGGTTCTGGAGCGACCGATCGTCGCAAGGTCTGGAACGGACGAGGCTCAGCGCCTCACCGAAACCTTGAGCGACACCTTGGAAGAGGCAGTGCGCCAAGTCGGCGATGAAGTGGTTGAAAAACTGCGAACCGCGCGCGCTACGCCATCGACCGTTGATCAACGCTGACAAAGCCCGGTGAGGGTTCGCCACAGCTAGTCGATCAAGTCCTCGAGACACACGCCGCGCGCTCATCTGTGTCCCGATCCAAGCAGCTGGCCGAACCCTCGGGGCAATCTGCTTTAGCACCGCAGCAGGCGCTTACTCATATCGGGACCTGCGGCTCGCAGACCACGCGGTCACGCTTCCGATACTTCCCAATTGGAAGTGTCGTACCCGACCGGGCTGAGGGCGCCTGGCGAGCGAAGCTCGTAACCATGCGGTGCACACCATCCGATGGGGCGGAGTATCACACGCTCTTTGCCCTCCCGATTTGACGAGCCTCGGTGACGAGCGCAAGCTCTCCGACGTTGTCAGTCAAAACCATCGTCTATTTGAAGCGCCCGCAAGTGACCGCGGGGTTCTTCGTAGCGATAGTCGTCTTCGACGAACGCTCCGGTCAAATCGAGGGTGACGACTTGCCGCGCGTTGCGAAATTTCTGCGCGTTTCGGATGGCACACCGCAGTTCGACCTTGAATACGCTGGTCGCGCCTTTCATCGCTGTCGCCTCGGCGTCGGTGCGACCAGCAAGGCGATACCGTTTTGGTTCGATTCGACGTCCGTCCTCGAAGATCACGAGAGCGATCCGAACGCGAGCTATCCGTAGATCCACCGCACGACGGGCGAGCGGTACGTGGGTCGCAAGCGGTGGGTTGCGGTGACGGTCGTGCGTGACGTTGACAATTTGCGACAGCGCAGTGCGAACCCCGCGCCTCCATCTCCGGGCAACAACTCGCCGAAGGGGCGTGCCGCGTCAGTGCGGCACGCAACTTGCGACCATCGGCGCGCGACGCCGAGGCTGTTCCTGCGCTCGCTAGCCGACTTCCTTCCACTCGGAGCTGGAATGCCCACAAAAAAGCCCGTTCCTCCCGCTCGGTCTACCAAGCAGACCGAGCGCGCAGCTACCTCATCCACCGCCAGCGCGCGCTCCTCCATCAGCGGACCGGCCAACAAGAATCGCGGAGCGTCCGGGAATGAGCTCGCGGCAAAGCAAGCCGCCGCTCAGTCCCTTGCCGCCGCAATGCCATTCAACCCGAACAAGTCGAACGAGTACGGGCCGGGGAGCGCGAAGCCGCGTGCCGGTGCAACGGTGCCGTCGCCCGATCCGCGCGCCACTGGTAGCACAGTCACCGAGCAGCAAGCTTCGACCAAGCTTGGCACCGGCAAGCCGAAGCTGAGTCACAATCCGAGCAATCTTGCTCTCGATCGCGTGCGCGTCGACTCCGGCGAGCGCGTGCTCACCACCAACCTGGGCGTACCGGTTGCCGACAATCAGCACTCCCTCAAGGCAGGGTTGCGCGGGCCGGCGTTGCTGGAAGACTTCATTCTGCGTGAGAAGATCACGCATTTCGACCACGAGCGCATTCCCGAGCGCATCGTGCACGCGCGCGGCTCCGCCGCACATGGCTACTTCGAATGCTACAAATCGATGAGCAACGTCACGCGCGCCTCGGTGTTCGCGGAGGCCGGCAAGCGCACGCCCGTATTCGTGCGATTTTCGACGGTCATTGGCGAGCGCGGTTCGCCCGATACGGCGCGCGACGTACGAGGCTTCGCGGTCAAGTTCTATACGGATGAGGGCAACTGGGACTTGGTGGGCAACAACATGCCCGTCTTCTTCATCCAGGACGCGATGAAGTTTCCAGATTTGGTCCACGCCGCCAAACCCGAGCCGCACTTCGCCATGCCGCAGGCCGCCACGGCTCACGATACATTTTGGGACTTCGTGTCGTTGATGCCTGAATCGACTCACATGCTGATGTGGGCGATGTCCGACCGCGCTCTCCCGCGCAGCTATCGTATGATGCAAGGCTTCGGCGTTCATACGTTCCGGCTCATCAACGAGCAGGGCAAGTCGACGTTCGTCAAATTCCACTGGCGCCCGGTCGCTGGGACTCACTGCCTCGACTGGGATGAATGCGTGAAGCTCGCCGGTGCGGATCCGGACTTTCACCGTCGCGACCTGTGGGAGGCGATCGAAGCCGGAGTGTTCCCGGAGTACGAGCTGAGCTTTCAGATGTTCACCGAGAAGCAGGCCGAGGCCTTCAGCTTCGACGTCTTGGACGCGACCAAGTTGGTCCCAGAGGAGCTCGTGCCACTCACGCCGGTCGGGAAAATGGTGCTCAACCGCAATCCGGATAATTTCTTCGCGGAGACTGAGCAGGTCGCTTTCTGTGCGGCCCACATCGTGCCCGGTTTGGACTTCAGCAATGATCCGTTGCTGGCGGGCCGCATTCACTCTTACCAGGACACGCAGATCTCGCGCTTGGGCGGGCCAAACTTTCACGAAATTCCGATCAACGCGGCGGTCGCGCAGACTCACAACAACCAGCGCGACGGCATGCACCGTCAAGCAATCAATCGCGGGCGAGTGGCATACGAACCAAACTCGCTGGGTGGCGGCTGCCCGTTCCAGGCCGGCGCGGCGGGGTTCACTTCCTTCCGCGAGCCGCCGCAAGGCGACAAGGTCCGCGGCAGTGCCGAGCGCTTCGCCGATCACTACACGCAGGCGACTCTATTCTACAGCAGCCAGAGCCCCATCGAGCGCGCGCACATCTTGCGCGGTTTCCGCTTCGAGCTGACGAAGGTGCAAACCCCCGCCATCCGCGAACGGGTCGTGGCCATGCTCGCGAACGTAGACTCGGGGCTCGCCAAAGCATTGGCCAAGGCGCTCGGCATGGCTCTGCCCAAGCCGCTACCCAAGGTGCTAAAAACGGCGCTGAAGCCCGAGATCTCGAACTCCCCCGCCTTGTCGATTTTCTCGCAGCCCGGCGACGGAAACATCCGAACGCGGCGCGTCGCGATTTTGGTCGCGGATGGCGTGGACGGCGTGGCCGCACGGGCCCTCCACGCAGGGCTCACCGCGAAGGGCGCCGTTCCGCGCTATGTCGGCGTGCAGCTGGGAACCGTTTCAACGGAGGATGACGACACGCTCGAAGCCGACGGCACGCTCGAAACCATGCCCTCCGTCTTGTTCGACGCGCTGATTATCCCTGGCGGCAAACAGGCAATCGCGAGGCTCGGCAACGTCGGTCAAGCGGCAGAGTTCATCAAAGACCAATACCGACATTGCAAGCCGATTTTGGCGCTCGGCGCCGGTGTCGACTTGGTCGAACACGCGGGGCTCTCCGTCAAGTTGCCCTCCGGTGAACCCGACCCAGGGATGCTCGTGGGACGCGACGCGAGTGCGGCGCTGGCCTTACCCGATTTCGTGAAGGCGCTGAGCCGGCACCGCCACTTCGAACGCGCGATGGATCCGCCCGAGGTATAAACCGTGCGGCGCGAGCGAACCGAGGTCGGCAATTAGCCTGCCTCGGCTTCGAGCGCTTGTTCGCGACTCTTTTCCAAATCCAGCACATAGCGGCGACAATGCTGCAGATACGCGCGTTCGTGAATGCCGATCAGGTCCACGACGCTCGACCAGAGCCAGGGCGGAGCGTCCATACTGCGCGTGTGTGAATTCGAAAGCTCGGTTCGCCATTGCTCTCGCGTTCCAGGATCCATCTGGCGCGCGTGCGCCAAGCCGACGATGCGTGAAAGCGCGCGCGCCGTGGCGCGCGCCTCGACGTCGTCCATCATCTCCAACTCCAACTTGAGATCCTGTGGCATCAACTCGCGCACGAAGACGGGGCGATCCAAGACCGTCCCGGGGAGCATCCGTTCACCTAACGTAGGCGACAGCGCCTTGGCCCCCATGACGACACGCTCTCCCTGATGAGTCGGCAGTTGGCGGGGGCCGGCAACCGGCGCAACGGTCGCCACCGCTTCTTTGATATCGAGCAACGCGTAGCCGCCTTTGCCTTCGACCTGACCCACGACATCAATCAGGGCCGCGCAGCGCCATAGCCCTAGCGAACTGCACCCTTTCACCCAATACGCGGCATCGAGCAGCCGAATCTTCGCATGGTCATCGCGACAATCGAGCTGCGTCACGAGCTGTCGCACCCGTTCCTTGTCCAGGAAGCGTTCGATCGCCGCGCGCTCTTCGTCCACCAGCGGCAAGAAGCGATCGCCCAGTGGAAAGCGCGGCTTTTTGCCAATACGTTCGCGGTGCAGGTGTCGCCATTTGCGACGCAGCGCCTCTCGCACGACGAAGCGCACCGCCGCACTATCCGTCGCTGGCGTCGTGTCCCCGGGGTTTTCGAAGGCATCCAGGTATCCGCTCATCAGCTCTTCCACGAGCCGAGCGGTAACAACCCCAGGGAGATCCGAACTGCGCGCAGCCATGGCCAGACTCAGCGCCAGGCGCACCAAATCATGCGCCGGGTTGCCGGGGACCGTCTGATCCAGATCGCGCAACTCGACTTCGATTTGCGCGTTGCTGCGAGCAATCGGGCCCAGGTTGCCGACGTGAGCATCGCCGCAGATCCAGACCGTCGGACCTTGCGGGATCCCGCGGCCCTGCGTGGTCGCCAACCAGTCATAGAATTGCGCCGTGCTACCCCGCACGTATGCGTGTGCATCGCGTGCCATTTTCACGTCTCGTCGCCGATGTAGCTGCGGGACCCGCAATTGATGAGCACGTGCGGCGCTCTCTGGGCTTGAAGCTTTAGGTTTCACGGCTCGAGGCCCCCGCTTGTTTTGTAAGCACGAGTGAACGCTATCACGTTGCAGACCGCGGTCGACGCAGCGATGAGTAGACGTGGACCTCACCGAGGCACTTCGGTCGAGTGCGCACCGCGTCATCTGAGTGTCCGCATTTCCGCCCCGCACACAGCTGCATTCGCCTTGCGCTGAGAGCGGCCAGAATATTCGTCTATGGAACACGGCAGCTGATCGGCGCTTCGACTAGGATCACGTCTCCCGTGTCGACATCCAACACACAACCGACGGCCGGTTCGCCTCGAGTGAAGACGCGCGTGTGGGTGGTCGACGATAGCCGCGTTGAACTCCGGTTTTTGCAGCAGCTCCTTGCCGCGTACTACGACGTCGAAGCGTACAATAACGGGAACGCGCTACTGGAGCGCATGGCGAGCGGGTCGCTGCCGGACGTCCTAGTTCTGGACTGGCACATGCCTGAGCTTTCCGGCCTGGAGTTGTGCCGATTTCTGCGACAAGCCCACGATGCCGCTAGCCTTCCCATACTGATCCTCACGGCGAGCGAAAACCAAGAAGACTTGCTCGAAGGCCTACGCGCTGGCGCCAATGATTTCCTCACCAAGGGCGCAAACCTGGCAGAGCTGGTCGCGCGCGTGGGCACCCTCGTGCAGGTCAAGTCGCTTCATGACGCATTGAAATGCGCGGAGCTCGTCGCCCGCGCCGCTCGCGGAGACGCTGACGCCGCAAATCATGCAAAGGACGTATTCCTAGGCATCGTTTCGCACGAACTTCGTACGCCGCTCAACTCGATTCTCGGCTGGTCGCGCTTGCTCGAAGAAGCCCCTGCCGACGCCAAGCTCCAACGCCAAGGCTTGGCTACGATTCGGCGAAACGCACAGCTACAGGTGCGATTGATCGAAGATATCCTCGACACCACTCGGATTGGTTCGGGAAAGCTCAGTCTGGATCTGAAATCGATTGATCTAGGTGATTTACTCCGCGCAACGGTGGACGGAATAGGCCTGAGTTCGCGAGCAAAGCAGCAACGTCTCGAGTTGATCGCCCCCGACCGACCTTTCCCGATGTTGGGTGACCCCGAGCGACTCCAGCAAGCGATCAGCAACGTGCTGGCGAACGCCGTCAAATTCACGCCCGACCATGGTGAGATTCGCGTCGAACTCAGCGAGGTCGAGGGTCACTTTCAACTCGACATCAGCGATTCGGGCAAGGGCATCGAGCCCAGCTTCTTGCCGCATGTGTTCGATCGCTTCATGCAGCAGGATCCAACCGCCAGCAGGCGACACTCCGGCTTGGGCCTTGGACTTGCGCTCGTGCGTCACATCGTCGGGGCGCACGGCGGTGAAGTGCTTGCAAACAGCAGAGGAGCGGAACGAGGCTCGACCTTCAGCCTCGTGCTCCCTCCTCGCGAGGCCCCGTCCAGCGCCGACTCTGGCGAAGACGTTCAACTGACCTCGCTCGATCGGTCGACGGCTGCGCTGCAAACTCTGGCGCTTCCTGGATTGAGGATTTTGGTCGTCGAGGACGACGACGATGCGCGTGAATTGCTGGTGATGGTGCTCGAGCGGCAAGGCGCACGCGTTCAGGCTGTCGCCAATGGGCAAGATGCGCTTGCGCTGATCGACGAAGCAGTGCCGGAAGTCCTCCTCAGTGACATCGGCTTGCCTGGTATGGACGGCCACGAGCTCGTTCGGCGCGTGCGAGCTCGTGGGCACTCAACTCATCGGTTGCCAGCGATCGCGATGACCGCCTTTGCGCGACCTGAAGATCGCGCACAAGCGCTCGCCGCTGGGTTCCAAGCTTACATCTCCAAACCGTTCGACATAGCAGCGGTAGTCGATCGGGTGCAGCGAGTGCTTCGTGCGTTTCGCGGTTGATCTGCCAGCACCCGACCACCGCCGCTGGTCCTCACGCCCGTCGGGCGTGGCCGCTCAAATCCGCGAGCGCGAGCAGCAGTTCAGCGGGTTCGACCGGTTTTGCCATGTGCATGTTGAAACCTTCGAGGAGCGTGCGGGTGCGATCTTCATTCCGGGCGAATGCGGTCAGAGCGACGGCCGGGATGCTCGCCTTTTCCTTGCTTGCCAGGGACCGCACCCTTCGAATTAGCGAGTAACCATCTTCTTCGGGCATGCCGATGTCAGATATGATCAAGTCGATGCGCTCTCGCTGCACCACGGCTAGCGCTTCGCTTGCGGTGGCGGCGTCCAGCACTCGCGCATCACAAGATTCGAGCACTATGCGAAGCAGCTCGCGCGCGTCCTCCTGATCATCCACGACGAGGACACTGAGTCCTGCCAACCCGGTCGGACGGACCAAGTCAGTCCGGCGCGTCGTCGTGGCCGAGACCTTGGCGACACCGACCGTCGTAGAGATCAGCGGGCTCACCGGAAGGCGCACGATGAACGACGCGCCCTGACCCGGCCCGTCGCTGCGCGCTTCGATGCCCCCGCCGTGCAAGTCGATCAGGTGCTTAGCAATGGAGAGTCCGATGCCGAGGCCGCCGTGTGCGCGCGTCGTCTTCGAATCATATTGCCGGAAATTTTCGAAGATGTATGGCATGACATCAGCGGAAATGCCCATGCCCGAGTCGCGGATGACGAGCTCCAGATCCGACTCGATGCGGCGCAAGCTGACCCAAACTTGCCCGCCCTTGGGTGTAAACTTGATCGCATTGAGCAGCAAATTCCAGACGACTTGTCGGAGGCGCTCCCCATCTCCGCGCATGACACTGGCAACGTTGGCACAGTCGACATGCAGCTCGAGTCGCTTAGCCTCGAGCGCGAAGCGGGCGTCCTCCAAAACCAGGTTGATCAGATTCCCGAAATCGACCTGGGCTGGCTCGATTCTGATCTTGCCCGTGATCGCCCGGCTAATGTCGAGCAGGTCAGCAACCAACTGGCTCTGGGCATTGGCATTGCGCTCCACGACTTCCAGCGCCTGTTCGCGCGTTGGCTCGGAAAGCGTACCGCTCCTCAGCAGCCGAACCCAGCCCATGATCACGTTGAGCGGGGTGCGAAGCTCGTGAGAGACCATTGCAACGAACTCATCCTTCGTGCGCGTTGCGGCCTCGGCCCGGGCCCGTTCCGTTCGGGACAGTTCGTACAGTCTCGCGTTGTCGATCGCGGTTGCCGCCCGCCGAGTCAGATCTTCGGCAAGCAACAGGTCCGAGGCATTGTAGAGCCGTCCAGACTCACTCCGCGCCAGCGTGATGCTACCGAACACGCTGGTGTTGACCCGCAATGGCACCACCAGCAGCGAGCGCGGGTTCAGCCGGCGCATCAGAGCGAGCTGTTCAGGGGTTTCGGCGACGCTCTCCAAGTAGCCGTCTGGCAATGACTCCATGAGGAGTGACTTCCCGCTGTGCGCGGCCTGCCGCTGACTGGGTGAGCCCTCCGATGGGTAACTGCGCAGGATCTCACGGACCAACTCGGCCTTCGCCGAATCGATGTGGGCGATGGGCACTTCTTCCGCGGAATATCCGTCGAGCTGCACGACGCAATAGTCCGCAAGCCGCGGAACGAGCAGCCGCGTGAGCCGGGAGAGCGTCGACTGCGAGTCCAACGACGAACTGAGCAATTCTCCCGCCTGACACAGGAACTCCAGATCGGCCTGGCGGGATTTCAAGCGTTCCTCGTTGGACCGCACGTATTCAGCCGTCGCGCTCGCCACGCCGACATTCAGATAGCGTACGAGCACGTCTACCTCGTCGACGCTGAGCGGCGATTGCTCCGCTTTGGCCGTTTCGAGTACGGCGTGCCGCAGTACGCCGTACTCTCGCACGACGGCCTCCAGGTCGTATCCGACCTGCCAGCGCTGTTCACCGTGCTGACGTGCGGTGGCGTGCATCTCCAGCACATCGCGGCTCGGCCGTACACCGCCGAAGGTCGACAGTTCATCGCTGATCTCGTCGAGGAACAGAGGAATGTGATCGACCAGAACTGAACGCGACAACCCCGGCGGAGAGATGTCTTTGCTCTGCACCTCCCGCACGAACCTGGCCAAAATATCACTCCGATAATCGTTGAGGATCTGCTTGAGAGACATGGGATGTGGACGCCGTGTGTGTTTGAACGAAAAGTCGTGGGTGATAGCGCCGACGTCAGCACCGCTCCCCGCTTGCCTCGAGACCGTTAGAAAATTTTGCCGCGTCGCCTCGTGTCGCGTCGAGACCACTCCGTCGCATCTCCTGCGTGCACTGATCGACGCGCTCGACAGCGTCTCAGGGAACGAAAACAGCGTCACCCAAGCAACCTCTGTTCCAGCGGCAAAAAAGGCAACTCCAGCTCGGCGTTGCCCAAGCAGTGGACTTTTAGCGTGACTTACCGCCACCCCCACCGCGGTTGTCGGGCAAGTCGCCTCGGCGAACGCCGAGTAACTTAGACAACCTCGCACTCCCCAGAGCCCTTGGATTGGGAAGGGATCTTGCCCGCACTGCTCGAAAGCCGGCTTCACCCGTGCCCGAAGTGATCGGTGCCCAGCGTCACTGGCGAACTCGGCGCGGGCGGTTTGCGCGGGAGTCTGTTCGCAAGCCATCTTTGCGAACGCGGCGGAAAGGTGCGCGAACAACGATCACTGCGATCCCCGAAGACCCGTTCTCGACCTGAAGCCCGAGAAGCCCTGAGCGTGGAGCCGACAGTCACTTGCAGAAAAACTGCGGCGATGCTCGACGTCCGCGTACGCGGGCTTGACCAGTTCGTCCGAGAAGAGATCGGGATCGAGCTCGCTGTAAGAGTAGTCAGCCTCGGCTCGTTGCAGGTTGTCGATGATTGAAGCCAGAAATACGTCGTCCCCGGCCACGATTGCCGACCCGGTGTAGAGCAGCAGCGTGCCTCCTCGTGGATTGTCGTGCAGGCGCCGCAATGCTTCGCGAACCATGCGCGCGCCTATCGCCTCACCGTAAGCGCCCGCGCCGTCGCGATACCAGCGATGTTCGTCGTCTCTCAGGTAGGGAGGATTGGCGATGATGAGATCGATGTCGCCCTCGACTTCAGCCAGGATATCGCTGCGCACGAGCTCTACGGTGACACCCGCCAACTCAGCGTTCACCTTGGCTAGACGCAGCGCCTCACCATTGATGTCCGCGACAATCACCTGATTCGATGCCAGACCTCGCCTTGCGAGCGTGATTCCGCCCACACCGCTGCCGCAGCCCACGTCGGCGATGCGCCCGGCCCGCGGCGCGGTGCGCAGGATGGCATTCACGAAACGTACACTGTCCGGCCCGAGAAAAACGGCGCTCTGACTTTTGGTCGGAAACGCCGAGTGCGCAAAGAGTAGACCGTCCACGGTGGAGAAACGGATCGCGGAACGCCACAAATCTGTCGCGGAATCGCGCTCGAGCACCTCGCCCACGCGCATCAATTCCAACAGCCCCGGAGGTACCAGGCCCGTAGCAAACGGCCGACTCCAGCCAAATATGTCGCGCAGCGACCGCGCTTCGCGGTTTTCCGGACGCGCGTTCACGATCTCCTGAGCCGCCGGCGTAACGGTGGTGAAGCGATATCCGAGGCGCTCTAGCTCGCGCCCTAACTCGACCAGCGCCTTGGACATGACACGAGAGACAGCAGAAGTCGTGCCACTGGCACTTGGCTTGCAGCGCGCTCCGCCAATGGCAAGCACTGCGACCCCCGAACGACTACATCGATTGCTCGCCGCGTCTCACGGCGATCGCTTGTGCCCACAGACCGGGGCAAGTGATTGGGAACGCTCACTGCAGCGAGAGTTCGATGTTCGATTGATCGAGCATCGATTCGTGGAATCGGAGCGAAAAGAGGTGGCTTCGATCGTGGCAACCCTGCCTCGCGATCCCGCGCGCTTCGTCCGCTGGTTCGAAGCACTCGAACATTCAGGTCCAGGACAACAAGATCCGTTGTTCCCGTGGCTCGCAGAAAGCGCCACGTATGAGCAAATGTGCTGGTTTCTAAGCCAGGAAATGGCTGGCGAAGCCGGCTTCGACGACCTCGTAGCGCTCACCCAAGTGAAGCTACCGCAACGGGCCAAGCTAGAGATGGCACGTAACTATTGGGACGAAATGGGCCAGGGCATCGCCGCGGGCATGCATGGTCCGATGCTCGGCCGCCTGGCTGGGGCATTGAGGTTGCACGATCAGGGCGAAACCGTCTGGGAATCGCTCGCACTCGGAAACTTGATGGTCGCCCTGGCCACAGACCGACACTACGCCTACCAATCCGTCGGCGCTCTGGGCGCGATTGAGCTGACCGCACCGGGCAGAGCGAAGCTGGTCAACGCCGGCCTGAAACGCCTCGGTGTTCGCGGCGCGGCTCGCCAATACTTCGCGCTCCATGCCGCGCTCGACGTGCGCCATGCCGCGGCGTGGAACGCTGAAGTATTGCTGCCACTCGTCGAAGAGACCCCCGAAGTCGCCCCTTGCATCGCTGAGGGCGCCCTGCTTCGCTTGCGCGCTGGCGCGCGCTGCTTCGACCGCTACAGGCTCGAACTGTGGAGCGGCCCGGCAGGCGTGCAGGAACCAAAGCTATCCGCGTAGCTGTGCTGTGACAGTCGCTCGATCCGGACATTTCGAGACAGTTCGACGCCGCGCGCGGGCCCAGCTCGTGCGCCGCGCGCGGGCATCGCCCCCGCTTACCCAACCCAACAGCCGGCGCGCGTCGCCTCTGCATTCAAGCTTCAGCGCACCCAGTCCACGCGCGAAGTCTCCTGCAAAATATACGGCACGTAGCGGAAGTCCTTGATCGTCGTCACCCGCTCTCCCGCGAACTCGAGCTCGACGAAGTACCCTGGCCGCGCATCACCGCGCTCGCGGAACACGACGATTACCTCGCGCCCATCCACCCAACCTGGCCTCAAGTACCAATCGTCCTTCTGCGAGTAGTTCGTCACATAGCTCGCCACCTCGCCCCCAGTGCGCTTCGCGCGAGAAACCAAATCGAGCCGCACGTCTTCGGCCAAGAGCGCGCGTACGCCGTCCCAATCCCGAGCATTGAACAAAGCCACATAGCGCGCGATCCCAGGCGAGACGGCATGTTTCGCAACGTCATCCGCCTCGGGGACAAGCGCCGCCAAGGCTTGCAAGCGCTCGCGCCCGCGACGCAACGCCGCCTTCGCCGCCGGCTCGCTAATCGTCATCAGCTGCGCCAACTCCGCCAGCGAGTGACCCAGCACGTCTTTGAGAATCACGGCGCTCCGCTGCATGGGCACCAGCGCGACGAAGCGCGAAATCGCCGCTCGAGTGGCCTGCTCGCGCGCGAGCGTCTCCTCTGGGTCACTGGCGTTCGACAGCGCGCTCTCGGCCACGCTGTCGAGTGGTTCAGACATGCGCCGTTCATATCGCCGCAGGTGATCGAGCGCGCGGTTGTGCGCAATTTGGAACAGCCACGGGCGAAGCTCCGGCACGCTCTCCATTTCCGACAGCGCGTAGTAGGCACGCGAAAGCGTGTCCTGCACGATATCTTCGCCATCCGCGACCGAGCCGGTCATGCGCGCGCAATAGCGGTGCAAATCAGGCCGGATCCCTGCCACTAGCGACAGGAATCGGCGCATCCCTTCGTGCAGCGCGGAGACGACCGGATCAGAAACGTCCATGATTGCTCAGCTGTCGAGCGAAACGATACCCGTGTCGCCCTTCACTGCATAAGCGATCCCCGTGCCGTACTTGGGGTCGGTGAGCAAAGTGGCGACGTGCTCGCCGACCTGTTGCGGCGACATGGGCGGGCCGAAACCGGCCAAAAACTCGCTTACACTCACGCCTTTTCGCTTGGCGTAGACCTCGGCGGCGATTCGACCGTGCTCGGTTTCACCGATCATTTGCCGCGGAACCAGGGCTTGGACGGTGATCCCGAGATCGAGCTCCTTGGACAGTCCGGTCGCGTACTGGGCCATCAACCAAATCATGCGCTTGGCGCCGGCATAGCCTCCGGACAGCGGCGAACCGTTGACCGCAGCGCCACTCGAGTTCAAGAGCACGCGGCTGCCCCTTGCGAGCGGCAAACGCAGCGCTTGCTGCAGCCAATGAAAGGTCGCCTTGACGTCATTGCTCCAACAGCGACTGAACTCCTCCCAGGTTTGTTCGTGAAGCGGCCCGAGCCCCGGCACCGCCGCCGCGTTGATCAGCAGCAGGGTGGGTCGTACGTCCCCGAGGACGCTCCTGGCGAGCGCTTCATCCGTCGCATCCCCGCGTACCGCTTCGACGCCGAGCCGGCTCGCCACCTCTTTCAAACGCTGCTCGTCGCGCCCCACCACCGTGACGCGAGCACCGCGCGCGACCAGGGACTCGACCATGGCTAGGCCCAGCCCCCGATTACCTCCAATGACGACTGCTTTTTGACCGTGCAATTGATGCATCGAATTCGCTCCTTCTGCCCGACAACGATCGGGCGCAGCGAAAGGATGCGGGTCGGCGGAAAAAAATCGCTTCCCCGGCCGATGCGGCGCGTTGTCCTAGGCCGAGACGGGTTTGGCCAGGTCTGAATCGGCGATCTCGACCACCAACTGGACGACCGCGCTCAGATCCACCGGCTTGACCAGGTGGGCATGGAACGCCGTTCCCAATCCCGGACGAAGCTCCTCGTACCCCGTCACTGCGACGAATTTGCAGCGCGAGAGCTCGGGGCGCGCCTGCAGCGCGTGAATCAACTCATAGCCGTTCATGTCGGGCAGGCCGATATCCAAAAAGGCGATGTTCGGCTGAAATACGGCCGCTAGCGCGATCGCCTCTCGCCCGTCGTGGGCGACGCGGGTCTCATGACCTTCTCGCCCCAGGAGCAGGGCCAGTAGCTCGGCCGAGTCCTCGTTGTCGTCCACGATCAGCACGCGCCGAATTTCGGAGAGCTTCCGCATTCCCGATCCGGGGCGAGTGTTCATCTCGACTCAGCCTTGATCCGTGTGCGACGCGAGGCAAGGCGAGAATGACCGGTATAGCCCTGCGGGCGAGTCATCTGCGCCGACTTTACAGCAACAATTGGTCACAGGAACCGGCGACTCGATTCGAAACAGCATGTCAGGAACGCTCACTGGCTCGCCAAAATGTGGCGAAATGGCACGAGTTAGACAGCTGCTAAGCCCCTGAAAGTGCGACGGAAATGAGGAAGAAACGGGCGTCCATTTTCGGCACGCGTTCTGCAACATTCGCCGCCATGGCTTTGGCTCAACTGGTCAGCCCCGCGGCAGTGGAAAAGACACCGAGCGGCATTGCTGGCTTCGATCAAATTACTGGTGGTGGGCTCCCCAAGGGGCGCTCGACTTTGGTTTGTGGTGGCCCAGGTTCGGGCAAGACAATCTTCGCCGTCGAATTCTTGGTCCGAGGCGCGGAGCGCGGCGAGCCTGGCGTCTTCCTTGCCTTCGAAGAGACGGCGGAGGATCTCACACGCAACGTCGCCTCCTTGGGCTTCGACCTGGTGCGACTGCAGGAGCAGAAGCTACTGGCGGTCGACTACGTACATCTCGATCCAGCCGAGATCGAAGAAGCTGGTGGCTATTCGCTCGACGGGCTCTTCGTGCGGCTCGAACAGGCAATCGATACCGTCGGCGCCAAGCGAGTGGCGATTGATACGCTAGAAGTGCTGTTCAGCACGCTCAAGGACGATTCCGTGGTGCGCGCCGAAACGCATCGCTTGTTCCGCTTCCTCAAGGAGCGTGGGATCACCGCCGTCGTCACCGCGGAGTCGGGTGGAGGTAGCCTCACTCGCCAAGGCCTCGAGGAGTACGTCTCGGATTGCGTGATTTTGCTCGGTCAAAATGTGTCTGACCAATCGGCGACGCGCTTCCTGCGGATCGTCAAGTATCGCGGTTCGAGCCACGGCAGCAACGAATACCCGTTCTTGATCGACGATTCCGGGTTTTCGGTGCTGCCCGCGACCAGCTTGCAGCTCGACTATCACGTCAGCATCGACCGAGTTTCTTCGGGCGTTCCGAGCTTGGACGGCATGCTCGGCGGCGACGGCTACTTCCGCACCAGCACCATCTTGGTTTCTGGTTCAGCGGGTTGTGGCAAGAGTATCTTGGCGGCGCAATTGGCCAACGCGACCTGTGAGCGCGGCGAACGCTGCCTGCTCTTCGCCTTCGAAGAGTCTCCCTCGCAAATCGTGCGCAACATGCGCTCGGTGGGTCTCGATCTTCAAAAGTTGATCGACCGGGGGCTATTGCAGCTGCGCGCAACGCGCCCGAGCCTCTATGGGCTGGAGATGCATCTGGTGAGCATGCACAAGGCAATCGCCGAGTTCAAACCGAGCACGGTGGTCCTCGACCCGATCTCGAGCTTCATGTCTTCGGGCAGCTCACATCAAATCAAGGCCATGCTGGTGCGGCTGTTCGACTGGCTGAAGACCCAGCAAATTACCGGCCTGGTCACTTGCCTTTCGACTCCGCTCAACAGCGGGGAAACCGAAATCGGCATCTCCTCCCTAATCGACACCTGGATCGAGGTGCGAGATCTCGAGGTTGCGGGCGAGCGCAACCGGGCGCTCTACCTACTCAAGTCCAGAGGCATGAAGCACTCCAACCAAGTGCGGGAACTCCTCATTTCGGATGCGGGCATCACCCTCGCCGACGTCTATTCGAGCGCTGACGGCGTGCTGATCGGCTCGGCGAAATTGGCCGAAACCCGCAGACGGGCGCGTGAAGAGCGGGAACTAGCCGCAGACGCGGCGCGCAGCAAACGCCTGTTGGAGTTGAAGCGTGAAACCGTGGAGTCTCGCATCGCTGCGCTACGCGCCGAATATGCCGCCCACGAAGAAGAAGTCGCGCGCCAGCTGCGCAGCTCGCGAGATGCCGCGGAGGCGCTGCGCGTCGACCGTGACTCGCTCTCACAGCTGCGCACGGAATCTGGCAAGCGCCCCAGCAATGGGGGGCAAGTGTGAACATGGCCGACTATCCCATCCGTACAAAAACGCCTCGTCCTTCGTCCCCCCGCTCCTCACCGCAGGACGGCGACGACGGAGAGCGTTGGAATTTACGGCTTTATGTCGCGGGCGAAACCCCCAAGTGCGTGCAAGCCTTCCAACATCTGAAGCAGATCTGCGAAGAACATTTGCAGGGGCGCTATTCAATCGAAGTGATCGATCTGCTAAAAAATCCTACGCTCGCTCAAGGGGACCAAATCATCGCCATCCCGACGCTCGTCCGAAAATTGCCCCCGCCGGTCAAGAAGATCATCGGTGATCTGACCAATACGGAGCGGGTCGTGGTCGGATTGAATTTGGTTCCAATCAAGCCAGAAACACGACGTGCCAAGTGACGAAAACCAGACCGTCCACGACGGCTTACGAGACAGCGATCGAGCGTGCGGGGTCGGAGCGCTATGAGCTGCGTCTGTACATCGCTGGAACGACCAGCGCGTCCAGCAAGGCGGTCGAAAATCTGCGCGCGATCTGCGAAGAACACCTCAAAGGTCGCTACGAGCTAACCGTGATTGACGTGTTTCAACAGCCGGCCTTGGCAAAGAATGAACAGATCATTGCAGTGCCGACCCTGATCAAGAAGCTCCCGGCACCCCTTCGGCGAATCGTCGGGGACCTATCCAATGAACATCGAGTGCTCGTGGGCCTCGACTTGAAACCGAAGGAACATGGCCAAGGACGCCCCTCCTCCCGAAGCGGCTGAGTCAAAGCATGACGTCGGGGCGCTCTTGGCGCGCCTGGAAGAAGCCGAGTCGACACTGTCCGCAATTCGTGACGGTCACGTCGAAGCTTTGGTCGTGTCTTCGCCCGACGGACCGAAAGTCTATGCTTTGGAGGGCTCCGAACATCGCTATCGGCGGCTAGTCGAGACGATGAACGAGGGTGCGCTGCTGGTCAGCACCATGGGCGTGATCCTGTATTCGAACGCCGCGTTCGCGGAGATGGTCGCTGCGCCGTTGGAACGCGTGATTGGAAAGACGTTGGGCGAATTCGTGGTCCACCGGCAAGAACACCTCCTGAGTGCGCTCTTGGAGGGCGCCGACGCACGCGCTGGCTCGGGGGAGTTGACGCTGTGCGATGCGCTCGGCAACGAACGCCCTGTGTACCTGTCGGTGGCGGGCAGCAGCCCTGGCCAGGACGCTGGACTGTCCGTGATCGTGACTGACTTGACCGAGCAAAAGCAAAACCAGCAGATCGTGGCTTCCGAGCGCTTGGCAAACGCAATCTTGGAGCAAAGCGCGGAGCCGATCATCGTGTGCGACGTGAATGGTGTGATCATGCGCGCCAGCGGCGCGGCTCGCACGATCGGCGGCTCGCGCGTCTTGCGACGACACTTCTTTCACGCTTTCCCGTTCGAAATGAACGCCGAAGACGAAGAGCACCCAGTGCTCGCCGCGCTTCGCGGGCACACGACCGCGGGCCGCGAAATGACGCTCTCCGTCAGCGGTCGCCCGGTGCAATCGTTCCTGTGCACCGCCGCGCCTTTGCTCGACGAAACCACGAAGATTCTTGGCTGCGTCGTCGCCTTGGTCGACATCTCGGATCGCAAACGCGTCGAGGCCGCGCGCAACAGCTTGCTCGACGCGGAGCGCGCTGCGCGCGCGTCGGCAGAGCACGCGCGCTTCGAAGCCGAAGCTAGCAGCCGCGCCAAGGACGAATTCTTGGCCACCGTATCGCACGAGCTACGCACGCCGCTGAACGCCATGCTCGGCTGGTCACAGCTGCTCACGAATAACACGCTGCCTGCCGACAAGCTCGAGCACGCGTTCGAGGTAATTCAAAGGAACGTGCTGGCGCAATCACGGCTGGTCGAAGACTTGCTCGACGTATCGCGCATCGTCTCTGGCCAAATGCGCCTCGAGGTGCGTCCGGTCGAGCCGATCCGTGTGGTCAGCGCGGCGATCGAGAGCGCCAAGCCCGCGCTCGAAGCCAAACACATTCAGCTTGCGGTCGACCTCGATCCCAGCGCCGGCCAAATCTTGGGTGACGCCACGCGCGTTCAGCAAATCGTTTGGAACCTGTTGTCGAACGCCACGAAATTCACCGGCAAAGACGGCCAGATCGCGGTGCGCGTGGCGCGCGTGGACGGCAGCGTGGAGATCGTCGTCAGTGACACGGGCCAGGGCATCGATCCGGAATTTCTGCCGTTCGTGTTCGATCGTTTTCGGCAGGCCGACGGCAGCTTCGCGCGCCGGCACGGCGGACTCGGCCTGGGTCTGGCCATCGCGCGTCACTTGGTCGAGCTACATGGCGGCACCATCAAGGTCGAGAGCGACGGACTGAATCGCGGCTCACGCTTCGTGGTGCGTTTGCCGTACGCGGGCTCGCGCAACTCTCCGTCCACGACCACGGGCAGCGTGCCTGTGCTGGATTTCGAACCACCGAGCCGACTCACGGCACCCGAGCTACGCGGCATCCGCGTGCTCGTCGTGGACGACGACGATGACTCACGAGATCTGGTCGTGAGCATCTTGGAAAAGTGTGAGGCGATTACCTTCGCTGCGTCCTCGGCGGAGCAAGCCTTGTCGATCATCGTGCGCGACCACCCGGACGTGCTCGTTTCCGATATCGGCATGCCGGGGATGGATGGCTACGAGCTCGTGCGCGCGATCCGCGCGCTGCCTGACGAGCGCGCGCAACGCGTTCCCGCCGTGGCAGTGACCGCCTACGCGCGGCAAGAGGATCAGCGTCGTGCATTGGCCGAGGGCTTTCAGCTGCACGTTGCCAAGCCGATCGAACCCGCTGCCTTCGCCCAAGCGGTCGCGCGGCTGTCTCGCCACACTCCGCTCTCGGCCCAGCCCTGAGAGTGGACTCGCGCAACACGCAACTTTTTGGTTGCGCTTCCAAGTGCGCGCGCTCAATATGCAACCCAGGAGTTGCCCATGACCGATCTCGAAAACGACCGAATCGAAAAGAAAATCGTGCTTTCCGCCACGCGACCGCGGGTTTGGCGTGCGCTGAGCGACGCCGCCGAGTTCGGGCAGTGGTTCCGCGTGCGCCTGGAGGGCGCATTCCACGCGGGCACGACCCTCGTCGGGCAAATCACTTATCCGGGTTACGAGCACCTGAAGGTCGAAATGCAGATCGTCGAGCTCGTGCCCGAGCGCTACTTTGCGTACCGCTGGCGTCCCAACGCCATCGATCCAAACAAGGACTACTCGGCAGAGCCGATGACCCTCGTCGAGTTCACGCTGGAAGATGCGCCCGGAGCCCAAGGCACGCAGCTCACCATCGTCGAGTCCGGCTTCTCGCGCATTCCCGCCGAACGCCGCGCCGAGGCTTTCCGCAATAACTCCTCTGGCTGGAGCGCGCAGCTCGAAAACATTCAACGCCATGTCACCCAGCGCTAGCCCCGCACTGAAGCTCAGCGAAGCCGCGCCGCTCTTCGCAGCGCTGGGCGACGAAACGCGACTCAAGCTCGTCTCGCGCTTGTGTAGCGAGGGTCCGCTATCGATCGTGCGCCTGAGCGAGGGCACGGACGTAACGCGCCAAGCCATCACCAAGCACTTGCGCGCCCTGGCCGACGCAGGCCTGGTGCACGACAGCCGCAGAGGCCGCGAACGGATCTGGGAATTGCGCCCAAAACGCCTAGAAAGAGCCCGCGACCACCTGGATCAAATCTCGCGCCAATGGGACGCAGCGCTCGGTCGTCTCGAAAACTTTCTACGCGAACACCCTTGACCCAGCGCTGGGCGGAGCCACTACTGTGACGAAGCGATGCTCCGACGTTCCCTATTGGTGCTCGCGCTTTCATGCGGCGCGTGCGGTCCGATCGTGCGCCCAGATGGCGGCAGCGGTCTATTGCCCGTAGGCGCAGTGGCGCCCGAAGTCGTCGGTGAGGCGCTCGATGGGAATGTGATTCGTCTCAGCGCGGTGCGCGGATACCCTGCAATCGTGTACTTCTATCCCAAAGACGGCACGCCCGGCTGCACCAAAGAGGCGTGCGCGTTCCGCGACGCATTCACTCGCTTCCAAGAGCGACACGTGACCATCTTCGGCGTCTCGCGCGACTCGAGCGAAGTCCATGCCGAATTCCGCAAGGGCCATCAGCTGCCGTTCGCGCTCGTCGCCGACGAGAACGGTGCAATCGCCAAAGCTTACGGGGTTTCGAGCCCGCTCGGCATGTCCGCCCGGGTCACGTTCCTGGTCGACGCCAAAGGCCGCGTCGCGCGGGCTTGGCCCGACGTCGATCCGGCCGTGCACGCGAACGAAGTACTCGCAGCCGTCGACGCGACTGCGAGCGTGCACTGATCGTTTTTTTGGGGGTAGCGGGCGCGGCGCCCGCATCCCGACGCGTAGCTCGATGTGCGGCTTCTAGAGTTCCAGCTCGGAGCCTAAAACCACGAGCAACTGCACCCACCAGGTCACCGATAGGTCCCCATGCAAGACCGAACTCGGGTACCCAAACGCAAAACCCTGGATCCAAAGCTCGACATCGTCTTTTGGATGCTCTTCGCAGCACCGCAAAACCGCGAGCTGCTCATTTCGCTGCTCAACGCTGTATTGCGCCTACCAGCACCAATCGAGTCGCTCGAAGTGCTGCCCACTCAACCAGAAAAGCTCGCCGTCGGAGGCAAGAGCATTGCTCTAGACCTGCGCGTCCGTTTGACGAACGGCGAGCAAGTCGATGTCGAGATGCAGAGCCAGCGCCGGCGCGCGTTGCGAGAGCGCGCTCTCTACTACTGGGCCCGCATGTACGTCGACCAGCTGCGAACCGGAGACCCATATACGGAACTCCGCCGCTGCATCGTGGTCTTGATCACCGACTTCGTCGAGCTGGCAGGCGCGCGATTTCATTCCACATTTCGCATCGAAGAACGACAGGACCACTACCCCTTGACCGATCACCTCGAGCTACACGTAATCGAACTACCCAAAATGCCGAACGCACAGGAGCGAAACGATGAGCCCACACTGGCGATGTGGGGTAAATTCTTGGCCGCCGAGACCGACGACCAACTGGAGCAACTAGCCATGGAGCACCCAGTGTTCAAACAAGCCAAAGCCGCCCTCGATCGCCTGAGCGCCGACGAGATAGCTCGGCTCCAGGCGCAGCAGCGCGAGATGGCCTTACTCACCTACGAGGCTGGGATCGCCGCAGAACGCGAGGATGCGAAACGGGAAGGATTCCGAGAGGGACTCCGAGAGGGCCAAGCCGCCCTGCTTCTGCGACTCCTAACGCTCAAGTTCGGTCCGCAACCAGCGAGCGTGTCGGACCAGCTCGCCAACGCGGCTCAGACGGATCTGATGCGCTGGTCGGAGAAGGTGCTCGAGGTCGAGACTATCGAAGCACTCTTCGCTCAGACCGACGCCCCGTGACGTTGAGCTGCGGCTCCCAGAGAGTTGGCCGCCAAAACGCCAAAACGCCAAAACGCCAGAAGAGGGGGAGAAGAGAGGAGAATGGGGGTTCGCACTCGACAGCGGGCTCTTCAGAATTTTCGACGCGCACAGACGGGGGAACTGTTCACGGCGTGTGCACCAGGTGAGCCCAATCTCCTTCTCCCTCTTCTGGCGTTTTGGCGTTTTGCGGCCAATCCCCTTCTCCCTCTCCCTCCCCGTCGTCCGCGACGCCGAAGGCTGTGACGTCCGCGCAGTGACGCGTGACCATCAACCCAAACCCGGCGGAGCCGGCGGCGCAACGCGATCTAGAATGACGATCTTTTGCCAGATGGCGCGGGAGAGGTTGACGGCGAGATCTTCGACGGCGTTGGCGGCGGAGACGGTGATCGGGTCGGCGAGTTCTTGGACGTAGAGTGCGGCTACTTTGCTGATGATGGCGAGCAGCTCGGTCGAGTAATCGAGGTAGCGCGTCAGTTCGAAGGCGCTCATCTTGCGCTCGGGTGACGACGGGGTGCTCGGGCCACCGGAGACGATGCGCTCGGGGTCTTTGGTGAGTTGGTGCATATCGACGATGTGCGCCAGCGAGCGCAACACGTGCAGCGCTTCGAGCGCGCGGGCGCGTTTGCGGCGCGCTTCGAGACCGAGCAAAAAATACACGGCGACGCCGACGAATACGCCGTCGTTGACCAGTGATTCCAAGCCTTGCGACCAATCAGCCCAATTGTGCGGCCCGGTTTCACCACGCAGCGAGGCCGCCGCGCTGACGATGATCGCGAATAGTGCGACGATGGCCACGCTCACGCCGATTCGCAACGCTTTGTTCGGCTTGGCCAACCACAGGGACAGCGCGCGAGCTTCGCGCGTGACCTGGGTCAATTCCTGCGCGAGCTTGGCAAGGCCTGCGCCCGGAAAACGCTCGTCAATGCGGCGTTCGAGTCGACTCGCAGTGGCCACGATTTGCTCGGGATCGAGCTTTCTGAACATAGCGGCTCGAGCGTACTCTAAAGCACGCGCGCGACGTACACAGTGTAGGTCTGTTGCGCCCTCGGCCCGCGGGGCGGAACGCGTCTCCGCCAATGCGATTGTCACGCGGGGCCTTTGCCACTGGCGATGGCCTTCGGCTAGCTTCAGGCTACAAAGAGAGCCACTCGAAGAGGCAAGATGACTGAACGAATCCAAACGGCAGGCGTCATCGGAGCAGGCGTGATGGGTAGCGCAATCGCTGCGCATTTTGCGGGCGCGGGCATCCGCACGCATTTGCTCGACATCGTACCGCCCAATCTCAAGCCGGAAGAGAGCGCGAATCCCAAAGCGCGCAATCGCTTCGCGGACGGTGGGCTCGAAAAGGCGCTCAAGTCGAAGCCTGCGCTGTTCTTCACGCCGGACGCCGCGCGCTTGGTGGTCACGGGCAACCTGGACGATCACTTGGAGCGCTTGAAAGAGTGCGACCTAATCGTCGAAGCGGTGGTCGAAGATTTGGAGATCAAGCGCAAGCTGTTCGAGAAGATTGCGCCGTACGTCCGCTCGAACGCGATCTTGGCCTCGAACACCAGCGGGCTCAGCATCGCGCGCATGAGCGAGGTATTGCCCAAGGAGCTCAAGTCGCGCTTCTTGGTGCTGCACTTCTTCAACCCGGTTCGCTACATGCGCTTGCTCGAGGTAGCGAAAGCGCCCGAGACCGATCCCTCGGTGATGCAGCGCATGACCGAGTTCGGTGAATTCCTCGGCAAAGGCGTAATTGACGCCAAAGACACGCCCAACTTCGTCGCCAACCGCATCGGCGTGTACTCGATGATGCTGACCATGCATCAAATGCTCGAAGCCGGGCTGAGCCTGGAAGCGGTGGACAAGATCACCGGTAAGCCGATGGGCAGACCGAGCAGCGCTGCGTTCGGCACCGGTGATTTGGTGGGCATCGACACGCTCGTGCATGTCGCAAAAAACTGTTTCGATTCACTGACTCAGGACGAAGCGCGCAGCACCTTCGAGGTGCCAGAGTTCATCCGTGATTTGGTCGCGGCCGGCAGACTGGGCCGCAAAACTTCCGCTGGCTTTTACAAGAAGACGCCGACCGAGTTGCTCGTCTACGACGTGAAGAGCAAGGACTATCGCAGCCAAGAAAAGGTGCGCTTCGACTCGCTCGGCGCGATCAAGAACGAGGAAGATCCGAGGAAGCGTTTGCAAAAGCTGGTCAACGCGCCGGACGTCGCGGGCAAATTCGCCTGGGCCGTACTGTCACGCACGCTCATCTATAGCGCGCGTCGCCTGGGCGAGATCGCCGACGACATTGCGAGCATCGATCAAGCGATGCGTTGGGGCTTCAATTGGGACCTCGGTCCGTTCGAAGCCTGGGACGCGATTGGCGTGCCGGAATCCGTCGCGCGCATGAAGCAAGAGGGCCTTTCGGTTCCGGAGTGGGTCGAGAGCATGCTCGCTTCGGGTCGCACCAACTTCTACGCCGGCGGGCCCGCAGCGCCCACATTCTATGACGCGCGGACCAAAGCCGCCCAAGCGCTAGCCGGTGACAGCAAGCAGATCAGCCTGCCAGCGCTAAAGAGCGTCCCCACGCGCTTGGTAAAGAAGAACCACGGCGCGTCGCTCGTGGATTTGGGCGACGGCGTGTTGTGCGTGGAATTCCACACCAAGCTGAACACGCTCGACAATGACGTGATCGCCATGCTCGGCGAAGCGGCGAGCGTCGCGGAACAGAGCTTTCAAGCCGTGGTCATCGGCAACTCCGGCGAGCACTTCTGTGCAGGCGCGAACTTGATGCTGATCGCCATGGCCGCGCAGCAAAAGGCCTGGGGCCAGATCGAAGCCGTAGTCACGAGCCTGCAGGCTGCGATGCAGCGCTTGCGTTACGCCAAGGTACCGGTCGTTGCGGCGCCGTTCCAATACACGCTCGGCGGAGGCGCCGAGGTGGCCATGGCTGCGGATGCCTGTCAGGCGCACGCCGAGACGTACATGGGTCTTGTCGAAGTGGGAGTGGGCTTGGTGCCTGCAGGCGGGGGTTGCCTGCGCATGGTCGAGCGTTACACTACTGATCTAGCTGGCGTGAGCGGCGTCGATCTGCTGCCGTTCATTGGCCAAGCTTCGCTCAACATTGCTATGGCCAAGGTCGCAACGAGCGCCGAAGAAGCCAAACAACTGAAATATCTGCGGCAATCCGACGGCATTTCGCTGAATCCGGCGCGCCTCTTGTTCGAGGCGAAGCAACGGGCATTGGGTTTGGCAGGCGCAGGTTACCGGCCGCCTTTGCCGCCACTCCTGCCCGCCGCCGGCTACGACGCTGAGAAGACCATCGGCGCGCGCATTTGGGCAATGGTCGAAGGCGGCTTCGCCTCAGCGCACGACGCGCTGATCGCCAACAAGGTGGCTCACATCCTGTGCGGTGGCCCCGTCGCTGCCGGCACGCTCTTGCCGGAGCAGCATTTCCTGGATCTGGAACGTGAAGCATTCCTCTCGCTGTGTGGCGAGCAGAAGAGCCAAGAGCGCGTGCAGTTCATGTTGATGAACAACAAGCCGCTGCGAAACTAGCGAGAACTAGAGGTAAGAAAATGGCATTCCCCCTCAACGTGATCATTGCTTCTGCCGTGCGCACTCCCGTGGGGCGCGCGCTCAAAGGCACGCTGCGCAGCACGCGCCCGGAAGACTTGGCCGCAACCGCGATGGTCGCCGCGCTCGCGCGCGTGCCGGGCCTGAAAGCGGAAGACGTGGATGACGTGATCCTCGGCTGCGCCATGCCAGAGGCCGAGCAAGGCCTCAACATCGCGAGAAACGCGGTGTTTTTGGCAAAATGGCCGAACACCGTGCCAGCCGAGACGATCAACCGCTTCTGTTCCAGCGGTCTGCAAGCGATCGCCCACGCCGCAATGAGCGTGCAAGCTGGGCTGACCGAGGTGTCGGTCGCCGGCGGCGTGGAATCGATGTCCATGGTGCCGATGAGCGGCAACAAGGTCAGCCTCAACCCGAAGCTGATGGATGAATACCCGGAGGCATATATCGCCATGGGGCACACCGCGGAGCGCGTTGCTCAGCGCTTCGACGTGAGCCGCGCGGCGCAAGACGCCTTTGCCGTGCGCTCGCACGAGCGCGCGCTCGCGGCCATCGCCGCTGGTCGCTTCAACGACGAGATCGTGCCGGTCAAAGCGCGCGTTCTGGAAGGCGCCGCCCCGTCAGAGCTCGACTTCAAGATCGACGAGTGTCCGCGTCCCGGTACGACACTCGAAGTGCTCGGCAAGCTCAAGCCGGTATTCAAGCAAGACGGCTCGGTGACCGCCGGCAATAGCTCGCCGACCAATGACGGCGCGGCCGCAGCCGTGCTGCTCTCGGATCGCAAAGCCAATGAGCTGGGAGTGAAAGCGCTCGGGCACATTCGCGGGTTCGCGCTCGCGGGCGTCGATCCGGACATCATGGGCATCGGCCCGGTGCCGGCGATTCGCAAGCTGCTCGCTCAAACCGGGCTCAGCATCGCGGACATCGATCTGTTCGAGATCAACGAGGCCTTCGCGGCGCAAGCCGTGTATTGCGGCCGCGAACTCGGCGTCCCGGACGACAAGTTGAACGTGAACGGCGGCGCGATTGCGCTCGGGCATCCGCTCGGATGCACCGGAGCCAAGCTCACCGCGACGCTGCTTCACGAACTGCGTCGTCGTGGCGGCCGCTTGGGCATCGTTTCGATGTGCATCGGCGGTGGCATGGGCGCCGCTGGGCTATTCGAGGTTTGAGCAACGTCGGATCACCAGCTGCCCGCACCGAGTGAAAGCGCGGCGTAACCGCCGCGCAGTCCAAACGGCGGATCGCCGGTCACGTCCGCGCCATTCGCGCGCCAGCCGTGGATCGGAAAGCCGTATAGCGCGCCCAAGCGCAGTCCGAGCGAATAGCCGGTCCGAGCGTTCGGAGCTTGCGCCGCGGTCTTGCCGACCACGATGGTTTTGGCGAGCACCGAAAAGCCGGTCAAAAAGCCATTGTTACTGAGGTTCAGACTGCGCTCGGGGTTGGCCAGCGCCTCGTCGAAGTCGACCGAACCTTTGGGTGCAATGCTCACGTGCATCGCGTATCCGCCGAGCGAAATCACTGGCGCTATCAGAAAGCCATTTACGCGCAAGAGCTGGTACCCAAAGTCGAAGGTTCCCCACGCGCCACTGGCGCTGACCTTGCGATCATTGGCCGCGTCCACGCTGCGCGAGAGCAGGCCCGCGCCGGAGCCACCGATCAAGAAGTGACTGAACAAGCCGAAGCCTTGACCGCCCAAGAGTGGGAACACCACGGGCACGTCGGAAGGGTAGAGCGCGCGCTGTTCCTGCAGCCGATCGTTGACGGGCCCCATATCTACGATCATCACGCCGCCGAATGCGCTCAAGCCCCCCAGCTTGGGGGTCGCGCCAACAGTAGGCGCTGGCGGATTCAGCGGCTTACCCTTCGTGTCGAGTGATGGCGTCGTCAGCGGCTCTTCTGCCGCAGCAGCCCCCACGAAGAACGAGCCAATTAAAAAAGTCGCAAGCCCAAGCGAACGAGTGATCAGGCGATTCATGGCTAATGGCACTCGCTAAGCAAGTCCGGGGCCGCGCCTGTTCCATGCGGGAAAATCGCGTGAAAACGCAGCGCTGAGGCGAACGTGCGGGTGCCATTCCGCCCCGCCGAGCGAGCCGCTGTGGCTGGCAGCGACTATGGGTGCAGGTCATCTCGCGCTGACAGCGTCGAGACTGACGCGCGGCGCCTTCGGCGCGCGACGGGAGACCCCGCTTTCGCACGCTCGGACGATGGCGCCTGGCCGCCCGCGCTGAAGCTGAGGGAAAGTATGCGCCGGTCAGTTCTCGTAGGTCTCCATCTCATTGGCTGATCGCGATCTGATCCTGCCAAAGTCGGCTGACCTCGACGTATTTCCGGGCATTCGGCTGTGCCCCTTCCCGCGCGCCCGGCGCGAAGCGTGCTGCGCCTTCGGCGCGCACCCGAATTTGTGGGCAGCGTCGTGTTACTCCGCTCGGTCTCGGTTGCGGGTTGTGGTCCTGTCTGCTGAGACTTAGGCGTGGTCTCGTTTCCCTGCAGGCACTGAGGGGTGTGGCGCCGCGTACGCGTGTGCGCGCACCAGAGTTTGTGCGGCGCGTCGCATTGCTCCGCCGGCGCTGACGCAGGTGCTACGCGCGCGATTTTCTTCCCGCGTCAGCGCTGAGCGGAGTAAAGCGACGCTGCTCACAAATTCGGGTGCACGCCGAAGGCGTCGCACGCTCGCGCCGGGCGCGCGGGAGGCATCAACAGCCGAACGCCCGGAACTAAAACGACCTGGAAGTCTTGGAAGACCAGATCACGATCAGCGAACGAGATGGAGACCTACAAAGAGCTGACCGAACAGGCGCATGCTTTCCATGGGCGCAGCGAGGGCGGCCAAGCGCCATCGTCCGAGCGTGCGAAAGCGGGAATCTCCCACCGCGCGCCGAAGGCGCCGCGCGTCAGTCTCAAAAGCTCGACCGCCACGTCGACCTTACTGCGCCACGGCGCAACCGCTCAACGGCTCAAATCGTCACGGAGAGCACACTGCGCGCGCGATACAGCTCCCAAAACTTCTCGGCGATCGTCGACGCTTCGAGGGTCGCATTCCCCGAATCGAACGCGGTGCCCTTCACGAGGCCGGTGACCACGACTTCGCCCACGTACACTCCCTCGGGTTGCAAGCTCTTGCTCAGCAGCCCCACGGTCTTGTGCTGCGCGGCCTTGCCGATCGCGAGGCCTTGCGCACCCCATTGAGTTGCGGCTGCATCCACGGCTGGGTCGTAAAACGCAAACCCTCCGCCCGTTACGAGCAGCGCCCCTTGCTGCTCTTTGAGGTCTGGCAACGCAGCTTGCGCTGCGGCGACGAGGCCATGCACGGTCACGTTCAGAACCGTGCGCAGTTCGTCAGCGGGCGCAGTCTTGAGGTCACCCGCGCCGCCCGTATAGGCGTTCCAGTGCAACACTTTGATTGGGCCGAGACTGCTGCGCACATCGGCGATCAGCTTCTTCACGGCGTCGACGTCACCGACGTCACAGGCGAACGCCTTCACGTCAACCTTTTCAGCGCTCAGCTTTTGCGCCGCAGCATTCAGCCGCTCGGCGTTGCGCGCGACGATCGCGACGCGATACCCCTCCTTGGCGAAGCGACGCGCAACTGCGTCCGAGATCCCTACCCCATGCCCACAGATAACGATGGTTTCGGCCATGCATCAGGGTTAGCACTGGTCCGCGTGAGCTGACGAGCGCGACCGACGAAAGGACCATCCTGACGCGGCTCGACGTGCACAAGCGTACCTTTCTGCCCATCGAAGCCCGAAAGTAGAAAAAATCGTTCTGCGTTGTCGATCGCGCCGTGGCTGATTCGCCTTGAAACGAACCGAACGCCCCGAGGCCTTTCCCCGGGTCACTCGCCCAAGGAATGCACCATGAAATACCTACTTTTGATCTACGAAGCCGAGAAACGCTGGGAAAATGGCTACAATCCCGCGGAGACCGCCGAATATGGCGCGTTTGGCAAAGAGTTCGCCGCGCAAATCGTGGGCGGAAACGCGCTCAAGCCGACCTCCACGGCGACCACCGTGCGCGTGCGCGACGGCAAGCGCATCACCACTGACGGCCCGTTCGCCGAGACCAAGGAGCAGCTCGGAGGTTACTACTTGGTGGAGGCGGCGGATCTCGACGAGGCCCTGAACATGGCCGCCAAAATCCCGGGTGCCCGCTACGGCTCGATCGAGGTGCGCCCGTTGATGATCTTCTCGTGATCAACCTCGATCGCCTATGCCGCGCGGAGTGGGGCCACCTACTCTCGTCGTTGATTCGCGCCTTCGGCGACTTCGACATCGCCGAAGAGGCGCTGCAAGAAGCGTTCTCGGCGGCAGTGGTCGATTGGGCCGAGGCACCACCGAACAACCCGGTGGCTTGGCTCTACGGTACCGCGCGGCATCGGGCGATCGATCGCATTCGTCATCGCGCGCGCTCACAGGTGCTGCTCGCCGAGCTTGCGCCGTTCGATGAGCGGCATCTGCAATCGACCGAACCGGACGACGCCGTTCCTGACGAACGGCTGCGTCTGATCTTCACTTGTTGTCATCCTGCGCTCGCCGAGGAAGCGCGCGTCGCGTTGACACTGCGAACCCTCGGCGGGTTGACCACGGAGGAGATCGCGCACGCTTTCTTGGTGCCCACGAGCACGATGGCGCAGCGACTCGTGCGCGCCAAAGGTAAGATCCGCGAAGCCGCGATCCCGTACGCCATCCCCGAAGCCGCGGATCTGCCCGAGCGCTTGTCCGCGGTGATGTCGGTTTTGTACCTGATTTTCAACGAAGGCTACGCGGCCGCGCAAGGCAAAGAGCTGTTGCGACGCGGGCTCTCGAACGAAGCCATCGACCTTTCGCGCTTGCTGCGCGCGCTCTTGCACGCACGCCTCGGCAGCGTCCCACCAGAGGTCGACTCGCTCTTGGCGCTAATGCTGCTCCACGACGCACGTCGGGAAACGCGCGTCGCGGAGGACGGCGAGCTGGTGTTGCTGGAAGAGCAGGATCGCAACCGTTGGGATCGCTCCGAGATCGAGGAAGGCTGCGCGCTGGTGCGTGCCGCGCTGGCACGCGCCCGGCCCGGCACGTACGCGCTCGAGGCCGCGATCGCGGCGGTGCATGCGGAATCCCCGAGCGCCGAGGCGACTGATTGGGCGCAGATCGCTGGCCTCTATGCGCGCTTGCTGGAGCTCTATCCCTCGCCGGTGGTGGCTCTGAACCGGGCCGTTGCGGTAGCCATGTCCGAGGGCTACGCCGCCGGGCTCGAGTTGGTCAATGCGCTGGAGCAGGACCTTTCCGGCTACCACTTATGGCACGCCGCCCGCGCCGACCTACTGCGCCATCTCGACCGACGAGCGCACGCGATCGCCAGCTATCAGCGGGCGCTCGAACTCTCGCAAAACGCTTCAGAATCGCGGTTTCTGGCGCGTCGGCTCGCGGAGCTCGGCGCGCCAGTAACGACGATACCGCCGACCGTCAGCTAACCGATTCCGAACTGACCAGACGATAGCCCACACCCAGCGTAGTCAGGATGCGCGTCGGACGCGCGGGGTCCTGCTCGATCTTGGTGCGCAAGAGCTTGATGTACACGCGCAGGTAATGCACTTCGTCGACGTGCTCGGCGCCCCATACGGCGCGCAGAATTTGCCGATGCGTGACCACGCGGTCCGCGTTGCGCGCCAAGGTATCGAGCAAATCGAACTCGGTGCGCGTGAGAGTCACCTCTTTGCCGCGAACGAACACGCGCCGCTGCGTGGAATCGATACGCAGATCGCCGACGTTGAGATCGCGCCGCTCCGCGACGGGCACGGGGCGCCGGAGCGCTGCGCGAATGCGCGCCATCAGCTCGCCCTCGCGAAACGGCTTGGTCACGTAGTCATTGGCGCCGCTGTCGAGCGCGCGCACTTGGTGCTGCTCTTCCCCACGAGCCGAAAGCACGATGATCGGGAACTCGTGCTCCTGACGCACGCATGCCGTGACCACGAAGCCGTCGATATCGGGCAAGCCCAAGTCCAAGACCATCGCATCCGGCGTGCGCGTTTGGATTTGGCTGAGCGCCTCGGCGCCAGTGGCCGCCTCACGCACGTCATAACCGTAATTGCGTAATGTGAACGAGACCACACTGCGCATTTCGGGGTCGTCTTCCACTACCAGCAGGAGTGATCGATTCATGAGTCGAGCGAAGCCTCTCTGGAGAGCTGCTCTCGGGCAGCGGCAAACGGAACGGTGAACTCGACGAGCGTACCCCCGCCTGCCCGCTCCCGCACGCCGATTTTGCCGCCGTGGGCGCGAATGATCGAGCGGCAGATGGTCAGCCCGAGGCCCACGCCACCGTCACTCTTCACGGAGTGTTGGCCGCGGTAGAATTTTTCGAACACCTTTTCGCGCTCGTGCTCGGCGATTCCCGGCCCATTATCCTCGACTTGAACGAGCACCGAGCTCCCGGCCGCGCGCGCATGCACTGAGATCGACGAATCCGAGCCGCAATAGCGCGTCGCGTTCTCGAGCAGATTGACCAGCACTTGCTCGAGCAGCACGGGTTCCGCCGAAATCAACGGCAGATCAGGGTCTATTTCGCTGACGATCGCATTCTTCCGAGTGCGATCATTGAAGCGCTCCACCGCAGAAAGCACGATGTCGTCCACCGATTCGGGCGTGCGACGAAGCTCGACGCTTGCGGACTCCAAGCGGCTGACCGAGAGCAAATTGTGGATGAGCCGGCTCAATCGCTCACCTTCACTGACCAACGAGCGCAACACGTCATCCGCGGCTTTGGGTTCTATTTCACCGGTACGGCCGATCAACGCGGCGCCCGCGGCGATCATGGTCGCTAACGGCGTTTTGAGATCGTGAGAGACGGCGCTCAAGAGTGAGCTGCGCAAGCGCTCGCCTTCAGCCTCCAACTGCGTGCGGCGCACGGCTCCTGCCAATTGCACGCGCTCCAGCGCCGTCGCCAGCTGATTCACGCAGGCCGAGAGCAAGAACCCCTGCTCCGAGTCTTGCTCGAAGGCGATTTTAGGCCTGAGCCCGACCGCACCGAGCGACGAATGCGCCCCTACTATTGGCACCCAAATCGCGGTGCCGGAAGGAGCGCTCTGTTTCACGAACTCGCGCCGTACCCATGCGCTGAGAGAGAGGGTGCGATCGCGCGATGTCTCGGCGGGCTCGAGAGTGCCCTCAGGGGTCTGAAGCAGCACGGTCACGGGCGCGCCGAACAGCTTGCCCAGATGACGCGCCGTTACGGCCGAAAGCTCCTCCGCGTCGCGCGAGCTCGAGAGCTCGACATTTAATTCATACAACGCTTGCGTGCGCGCGGCGGTCGCCCGCGCGGCCTGCTCTTGATGTCGTAAATTTTCACTGAGCTTGCTCACCACAGCGGCGACCACGACCATCGCAACGAACGTGACGATGCTTTCAGCGTCCGACCAAGCCAGCTCGTACTTCGGCGAAATGAAGAAAAAGTCGAACGCGAAGATGCTGACGATGCTGGCCGCGATTGAGGCTCGAACGCTCGATCGGAGCGATAGGAAGACGATTCCGAGCAGGTGAATCATCGCCAAATCGGCGAGGTGGCCATACGGCTGGACCAGGTGAGCACCGAGGATGCTCAAAACCACGCAGCCAACCGCCAGCCCATAGCCGCGGGTCGCCCGAGTGAAAGCCGCCAAATTTAAGGCCATTCGTAAAATCAGTGTGGACGGAATTAATTTTTCGTCAATTTCGGATTAGTTGCTCATATGTGACTTTTGATGCCCTGGCGATGTCAGGGCCCGAAACACGAAACAGAGCCACACCCAGTTCCTCGGTACCTAGCTGCTGGTGGGCCGTCATCCCCAAGGAGACCAGTGATGCTGAGCAAGTTCATAAAATCTTTCACAGTGTGCGCCAGGACGCGTTTCGCAAAAAGCACATTTTTGCTGGCGCTCGCGGTGCTCGCTGTGCTCACAGCGGCCCTGCCGAGCGTCTCTTTCGCGCAGAGTGGCGAGCCCGCAGCAGCTGCCGCGCCCGCAGCGGCCCCCGCTGAAACGGCTGCTCCCGCCGCAGCCGCGGCCCCGGTTGCAGTCGCTGCTGCAGCAGCTCCCGCCGCCGCGCCAGCACTCGACGCCAAGGCGATCGAAGAGCGGCTCGGTGATCTCGAAGCGTACGTCAACAACGGCGCGCGCGTCTCGAAGGAGTCCAAAGTGGCGGGCGCTGGTCCCGGTCACAACGCTTGGATGATGGTTTCGGCGGCGCTGGTCTTGTTCATGACCTTGCCCGGCTTGGCCTTGTTCTACGGCGGCTTGGTGCGCACCAAGAACGTGCTGTCCGTCATGGCGCAGTGTTTGGGCTCCGCCGGCATGGTCACGATCCTGTGGGTCGTGATCGGCTACAGCTTGTGCTTCGCCCCGGGTAACCCGTTCTTCGGCGGCACCAAGTTCGCGATGCTCGCAGGCGTGGATGCCATGCCCAACGGTGACTACGCCGCTTGGGTCTCGCAGAACGTGTTCTCGATGTACCAGCTGATGTTCGCGATCATCACCCCGGCGCTGATCGTGGGCGCCATCGCCGAACGCATGAAATACAGCGCCTTGATGCTGTTCATGGCGATCTGGATGTTCGTCGTTTACTTCCCGCTCGCGCACATGGTCTGGGGCGTGGACGGCTTCATGAACGGCGTGTGGAACGCCAAAGCAGGCATCAAGGCGATCGACTTCGCGGGCGGCACCGTGGTGCACATGTCCTCTGGTTGGTCCGCCATCGTGCTGGCTTTGATTGTCGGCAAGCGCAAGGGCTTCGGCAAAGAGAGCTTTGCCCCGCATAGCTTGGTCTTGACCATGGTCGGTACGGGCATGCTGTGGGTCGGCTGGTACGGCTTCAACGCCGGTAGCGCCGTCGCTGCCGACGCCATCGCAGCCAACGCATTCATGACCACGACCATCGCCACTGCGGTTGCTTGTGCGGCTTGGCCGGCGGCTGAATGGATCACCCGCGGTAAGCCCACGGTGCTCGGTTTCTGCTCCGGTGCGGTCGGCGGCTTGGTCGTGATTACGCCGGCTGCGGGTTTCGTCACCCCCGTGGGCGCCATCATCATCGGCGTGATCGCGGGCATCGTCCCGTTCCTCGCCTGCACCAAGCTCAAGCAAATGCTCGGCTACGACGACGCGCTCGACACCTTCGGCGTGCACGCCGTGGGCGGCACGATCGGTGCGCTGGTCACTGGTTTCCTCGCGGACGCCGGCATGAACCCGAACCTCAACACCAACCTCAAAGACCTCGTGGGCAACGGCCTCTGGCTCGAGCAGCTCAAGGCCATGGGCTTCACGATCGTCCTCGCGGTCGTCGCGACGGTCGCCATCGGCTACGCGCTCAAGTTCACCATCGGCCTCCGCCCGAACGAGGAAGACGAAGTGCTCGGCCTCGACCTCTCGGACCACGGCGAGCAGGGCTACCACACCAACGAACACACCTACGGTCACTTGGAGCAGGAAGACATCGCTGCTCACGCCTCAGCCAGCTCGGCCGCGGTGAGCTCGACCTGATCCGCAACTGAATTCGACCTTAACGTGACCCCAGCGCCGCGTCGTCGACTCGTTCGACGGCGCGGCGTTGCTTTGTCTGCACTCGCAAAAAATTTCTTAGCGCCCGACCCACCACTCGCAGAATTCGGCGTAGTCGATCTGCCCGTTGTGGTCCGCATCCAACGACTCGAACGCCGAGCGCACTTGCGCGTCCTCGTAGCCAAGGCCGAGCGTGTCGAGCAGCGCCGCGAATTCGCTCAGCTCGAGCCGTCCGTCAGCATCGCGATCGTATCCGTCGAAGCGGGCTCGAAGCGCACTGTTTTCCATGGGGCCCAACGCTTTATCAGGCCCGGGCCGCGCTCAGAACCCCGCGCAGGCAACCGTCGAACCCGCTAACGATATTCATGAGTTAGGGCGGGCGTTGCTCATGACCCACGCGGACCGCAAGCCAGCGCGCGCTCGCTGAGCAGCGCGCGTTCACGCGCGTTGCGCGTCAGCGAGGCAGCGCGCTCGAACTCTGCGCGCGCTTCTGCCAGGCGTCCCAGCTTCTGCAAGAGATCGCCACGCACACTCGGCAACAGGTGGTACGAGCGCAACGACGGTTCGGTCATCAGCGCGTCGATGATGGCCAGGCCCGCCGCGGGCCCCTCGGCCATCGATACCGCCACCGCGCGGTTCAGCTCCACGACGGGTGAAGGAGTGATCTCCGCGAGCGCTGCGTAGAGCGTCGCGATCCGCGACCAGTCGGTGTCTTCTGCTCGACTCGCGCGCGCGTGGCAAGCCGCGATCGCCGCTTGCAAGGCGTACGAGCCGTTCGCGCCGCCCAGCGCCTCGGCGCGCTCGAGCGCCGCTAGCCCTCGACGAATCAACATTTGATCCCAGCGCGCTCGGTTTTGATCGAGCAGCAGAATCGGCTCGCCATTGGGTCCCGTGCGGGCAGCGGAGCGCGACGCCTGGATTTCCATGATCGCCACGAGCCCGTGAACCTCCGCCTCGCTCGGCGCGAGTTGAGCCAAAATTCGGCCCAAACGCAGCGCGTCGTCACACAGCCCCGGACGCATCCAATCTTCACCGGCGGTCGCCGAGTAGCCTTCGTTGAAGATCAGGTAAACGACCTCGAGCACCGAAGCCAAGCGCGCAGCGAGCTCCGGCCCGCGCGGCACTTCGAACGGCACATTGGATTCCGCAAGCTTCTGCTTGGCGCGCACGATGCGCTGCGCGATCGTCGGCTCGGGCACCAAGAATGCGCGCGCGATCTCTTCGGTCGTGAGCCCACCGAGCAGACGCAACGTGAGCGCGACGCGCGCCTCCGTGGACAAGATCGGGTGACACGACGTGAACACCAGCCGCAATAGATCGTCGCCTACGTCGTCGTCGAGCGCGGCGTCCAGGTCTTTGGCGCTGAACTCGGCGCGCGCTTCGATCTCGTGGGTGATGGCGTCTTGCTTGCGTTGCCAGCGCTTGCCTCGCCGCAGCTCGTCGATCGCACGCCGCTTGGCCGTCGCCATCAGCCACGCTCCGGGATTGTCCGGCACACCCGACTCGGGCCAGCGCTCGAGCGCGACCACGAGCGCGTCCTGCGCCAACTCCTCCGCCAAGCCGACGTCTCGCACGAGACGTGTCAAACCAGCGATCAGCCGCGGCGACTCCATTCGAAACACCGCGTGAACGGCGCGCTGAGCGTCTGAAAGGGTCACGAGGCTCGATAAAGCGGGAGGGGCCAGCCGTCAAAGCCCGGGTTTTGCCCCACTCTCGAGCGAGCAGACAATAACTGACATAATGCTGTCATTTGGGTCTGAGACACTGCTTTTGTCGCTGAGGAACAACCCCAAAACAGGAGCTCGAACCATGACCGACAAGAACGCCAACCAAACCTCTCCCGGCCTGAAACTTCACACCGGCGGTTGCCACTGTGGCGCTATCCGCTACCAGGTGACGCTCGACGCGAGCCAAGGCACTCGTTGCAACTGCTCCATCTGCAACAAGGTAAGCCAGCTCGGCAGCATGGTGAAGCCGGACGCTTTCAAGCTGCTCTCGGGCGAGGACAGCATCAGCAAGTACATCTGGGGTCACAGCATTTCACACCGCGCGTTTTGCAAACACTGCGGCGTCCACTGCTACGGCGCGGGACACCTCGCCGAACTGGGCGGCGACTTCGTCTCGATCAACCTCAACACGCTCGATGCCGTCGATCCGATCGATGTGAAGGTGATCTACTGGGACGGGCGCCACGATAACTGGCAAGCCGGTCCCAGGGATCAACCGTGGCGGATCGAGACGCAAGTCGCCAAGGGCCTAACCCAATAGGCTCTTGCTCGCTCAACGGTAACGCCAAGTGCGGCCTGCCGCCCCGCCCGAGACAAGATGCACCAGCGCCACGAACAGCGCCGCGCCGATGATCGACCACAAGATCGGGAACGGATGATTGTCGATCGTGACCATCAGCAGCTCGGGCAAATGGAACTGATTGGCCACGAAAGTGCCCAACAAAGCGCCCACGAACCCGACCGCGATCGACACAAAAAACCCGCCCCCGGTCCCACCGCCGATGGCGCGCCCAATTCCGCCGCAAATGCCGGCAACAATCAGCAAAATAATCAAACCGGTGATGGATATCGTCATGCCCCACCGCTTGCAAAACACGCGCCGCCCACGCGCCCAGGGCGTGGCAGGAATGAAGACACGCAGTACGCACTTCGAGTTTCGAGAAGTTTCGAGAGTAGGCGCTCGCAACCCAGCAACGCACCTCGAAGCGCGCACTGTTCCCGTCGCAGCGCGCTTCGTCTCAAGACTCGCTCGAACGCGCAGAACGAATCGAGGAGCACCCTGAATGCTCCCTGACTTTGAAACCGCCAAGTCGCCAAGGGAGAACAAGAAGGGATTGGGGTCGCTCAGTCAACCGTGCCCGTCGAACATGCGACTCAGAATGACGTGTCTCGCGCCCCCCAAAATTTATAGCGAGCCCCGGTGGATGCCGCGGGCTCTGGGGCGTCGAGAGGAGTTGGCGGCTTGGCGACTTGGCGGTTTCTCTCTCTCTCGCCACAAGCCGATGAGATGCTTCTGCGAGTTCATTTGCCGTTCAGAGTCCCTCTCTCCATCGTTCGCGACGCCGAAGGCTGGGACGCGCTGTGACGTGGCGCGTGACCATCAAAAAATTCTCGATCGCCTGTTCGCCGGGACGACGGTTTAGAGGGCCCAGATGGCGCCGTGGGAGTTTTCTTCGGCGGCGGTTGGAGACGCGACGTAGTAGTAGGCGGCGATTGAGGCGCGGTAGTGGCCTTCAGGACACGTGAGGGGTTGAGGGTGGCCGTGCCAGTAGTCGTCACCGTGGTCCATCACGATCAGGCGATCGAGCAGTGGCAGGTGGCTCGCTTCACACTGCGTGCGCGCTTGGTTCCAGAGTTCGAGCGCACCGCCCCATTCGGGCTGCCAATCGAGACCCAAGTAGTAGATGACGGTCAGCTTGCGCTCGAGGTGGCGCGTGCGATCGCGGTTGAAGTCGGCGTGCAGCGCGAGGTGTCCACCGGGCAGCGTCAGCGAGGGGCCTGCACCCCGGAAATGCGGATCGGCGATTAGGCCGTCGCAGCCCGATAGCGCGCCGAGAAAATCCAAAAAGGCCATGCTGCACAGCTCGGACAGCAAATGACGCAGAGCGGGATTGACGCCATCGAACCCCGTGCGCTGCAGTTGACCCATGCGCGCCGATTGTTCGCGATAGTCGCGCCGCATCCAGCCGTGGTGATCGGGGCTGGGAAAGCGCTGCGCGAGTTCACGCGCGCGGGGCGCACCGAGGAAGCCGTCGAACACCGCGTGCGCAAAGGGGCGCGCGCTGCGATAGGCCTCACGCTGCGCGAGCCCCAACGCTTTCAGCGCCTTGCGATCCAAGTACCAACCCGGTAGCGGCTCGCCGGACGTCACCGTCGCGCTCATTCAGACCTGCTGAAAGAAGTCGATCATCAAGCGATACGAGTGCAACGCGAGCGCTGGATCGTAGCGCGGGCCTTCATCGCGCAAGAAGGCGTGCGCGGCGTTGAACTCGTGCCACTCGAAGCGACGCCTGGTTTCGGTCAGCCGCGCTTGAATCAGGGCGCGGCCTTCGTCCGGCACGTGCGGATCTTGGCGTCCCCAAACCATCAACAATTCGCCTGAAATTTCAGCAGTTCGCGCCAGGGAGTCATCTCCGCCGAGACCGAGTGAGCCCTTGTGCAAGTCGGTCGCGTAGAAGCAGGCAGCCCCTTGCACCCGCGGATCGAGCGCGCAGCGATAGGCCAAGTGTCCGCCGATGCATACGCCCGCGCTGAGCAATTTTTCGTTACAGTCGTCGCGCGTCTGCAAGTAGTCGAGGCAAGCGCGCGCATCGGCATCGTACGCGGCCACGGTTTTCGCGACCTTGTGATGATTGCCGCGCTCCGTGCCGGGTGGATCGTAAGCGAGCACCGTGCCGGGGAGCTCGAGCTCGTGGAAGATCTCGGGCACGAGCACCACGAAGCCGTGGCCCGCGAGCATCGCCGCCATCCGCCGGATCGGTCCGGTACGCTGGTAGATCTCGGAGAACAAGACGATGCCCGGGCGACAACCGGCAGCCACCGGCTTCGATACGTGAGTGCGCATCACGCCGCTGGGCGTATCGAGCTCCACCATGGATTCTTCGAGGATCATTGGCAGACAATAACCGAGAAGGTTGCCGCTCGGGGCCAATTGTCGCCCACGATTTGGCCGAGATCAGTCAATTTTCGGCAAGTTCTAGCGGCCGCCGGCGATTTGGCTATGGTGCCCCGCGTGGGCCCCTCCAGCGACAACCGGATGTCGAATCGAGCCAGCCACGGCGAGTGGCTGGTCAACGTCGCCGATGACGAGGTCAAGCCCATGACGACGCTGGAAGTGATCGATGCGCTGCGCAAGGGCCGCCTGTCCCAGGACGCTTTAGTCTGGCGGAATGGGATGAACGATTGGACCTCGGTCCAGGATGTTCCTCAATTGCGGCTCGCTGCGAGCTCGCGTCCGCCACCGCCGCTCGTTGAACCTCCGAAGGAGGTCGTGACTTCGCCCGCGGCGGTGATCATTCAGGTCGAGCCGGCCGCATCGGAAGAAGACACTAACTCTGCGGAGTATGTCGATTCCGATGCACACTTCGAACCTGCGAGTATCCCAGAACCGGAAGAGAGTGAACCGGTCACGACGCTCATGCGCGAGCCAATGCAAGCGCTGATGCAGAGCTCGCTCGCACCGACCACTGCCGAGGCGTCGGACTCTGCGCGTCCTCCGAGCTCCTGGGGGGACATCGATCAGCTCCTCTCCAGCGAGCAACGCGCGGACCAACAGCACACGCGACGCGTGGTGCTGTGGGGAGCGTTGGGCGCGGCGGCAACAGTAGCCGCGTTCACGTTGTTCGTGGTGCGCTCACCGGCGGAGCATGAGTCACCACCGCCGGCATCGGCAGAGCAGCCGAACAGCGCGCCCCTGCTACCAGAGCCAACTCCAGCCGCAACGCTCGAGGCGCCCGCCCCGGCCAGCGCAAGCGTAGCGAAGCACGCCCCGACTGCCCCGCGAGCCACGCCGAAATCGGGCGCGCCGCGCTTTTCTCGGCGTCCCAAACATGCCGCGCCAAGCAATCCAGCGGATGATCCGCCTGCCGACACGACGATTGCTGCGCCAACGTCCGACGCGACGGGCAGCACCCCAACCGTAGCCGTCGTACCAGCCGCGCCGCTGGAACCGGCTCCGACCCCGAGCGCCTCGCCGCCCGCTCCGAGCCCGGCGAGCAACGACTCTCCCTGAAATTTTAGCGCGGACTCAGTCGCTCGCCCATGAAGATCACATGGCGTGCGCCCGAGCCCTTGCGCGCAGCGACGCGCAACACGTCCACCGCGAAGCCGGCCGAAGCGAGCCTGCGCTCGAAGCGCGCGTTGGGCCCCGACGACCAGACTGCGAGGACTCCTCCCGGACGCAACGCTTGGTGACAAGCGCGAACGCCCGAGTCGCTATACAAGCGCTGGTTCTTCTCACTGGAGAGCGCGACGGGACCATTGTCCACGTCGAGCAAGATCACGTCGAACGTGCGCGAAGAACGCTTGATCAAGTCGCACACGTCACCAACCACGACCTCGCAGCGTGCATCATCCAGCGGGCGATCGTTGAGCTCCGCCAGGTACGTGCGGTTCCAAATCACGAGTTGAGGCACGAGCTCCGCGACCGTCACGCGCGCGTCGGGCGCGACACGGTCGAGCACCGCGCGCAGCGTGAAGCCGAGCCCGAGCCCGCCCACGAGCACCGTGCCCGGATCGTCACAGCGCTCGAGTGCGTGCTCCGCGAGCGCCTCTTCGGAATCGTGTAGCCGACTCGACATCAGCGTGCGACCGTCGACACGCACGATCCATTCTTGGTCGTGGCGCGCGAGCACGAACTCACTGCCGCCTTCGATGCGCGCACGGTCGATGGTTTGCGATTCGAGCATTTCGAGCGGTCTCCGAGCGCGGCACCTTTTCCACAGGGCGCGCCTCGCAACAAGGCCGACCGGCGCCCCCCGAATTTTCAGCCAATTTCTGTGCTATTTTCCGAAAACTCGTTGAAACACCGCCAACCGCAGCGCGTCCGCGGGCGCTGTGGCCGCCGCACCGGACGCGCGACGCCAGCTCGCCTCTTCGCGCGCAGAGGCCGCTGCGCGCGGGCCCATGCGCGAGATTTCGTAGTCCACCGCCTCGACCGCGGCCTCGATGTTCGAGAACCGGTCCTTCGGCTTACCATCGAGGCACACCTCCCAACGCTTGCCTCGCGCTGCACGCTGCAAGATCACGACCTCGGAGATGGCGCCCGGCCGGCGTTCGAAGTGCAAGCCGAGCCCGTGCCGGCCGAGCGAGAACCAAGCGTTCGCCGAAATCGCGCGCACCTCTTGGTTTGCCTCCAACGTGAGCGGGTTGAAGCTCGCAGCGCGCTCCTGAATTTCAGGCAAAGTGAGCGCGCCGGCTTCCAACTCGAAGCCCGGCCGATCGAACTCGATTTGCTGCCAGATCCGCCGCGCCTCACTCACGTCCTGCCCTTGCAAGTCGAGCTCGCGCGGCACCCCGAACAGCGACGGCAGCGAGCACAGGCTGAGCTCGGACAGATCCACGAAATCCAAAATCAGGCAGTCCTGTTTGCCCGGATGCAGGCGCGTCCCGCGACCGACACACTGCGCATACAACCCCTCCGAGCGCGTGGGTCGAGCCATTGCCACGCATGAGACACCGGGATCGTCGAAGCCCTCGGTGAGCACCGCGACATTGCACAGCACTTGGGTGATTCCTGCACGAAAGTCGGCCAAAGCTTGGGCTCGCCGTTCGCTCGGCATGGCTCCATGCACGATCCCCGCAGGCACTCCGACGACATTCAGCGAGCGGCACAGGTTGGTCGCGTGGTTCACGGTCACGCAAAAGGCGATCGTGCGCCGATCGCGCGCTAGCTCTTGAATCGAACGAGCGACCAGTGCGTTCCGCTCCTCGATGTCGACCGCGCAGGACAGCTCATCCTCACGAAAATCACCCCCCGAACCCGTCGAAAGCCGCGTCAAGTCAGCCGAGGTCGAGATGCGGTATCCGCGCAGCTTCGACAAGTAGCCTTGTTCGATCAGGTCCGGGAGCGTGCGCGAGTAGACGATGCGCTCGAACACCGCATCCAAGCCTTTGCCGTCGCCGCGCGCGGTCGTCGCGGTGAAGCCGAGCAAGGTGCCCGACCAATCGGCGTCGAACACGCCGATTTGACGCAGCACGCGCAGGTTGTCCTCGGCGGCCGCGTGGTGGCACTCGTCGTAAATGACCAGCCCCACATTTCTGCCACGGATGACCTCGGCTAGGCGCTGCTCGTGGAGCGAGCGGATCGAACACACGAGCACCTTCGCGTCCGACGCGCCGCGCTCGGAGCCGCGTTCGAGCGCGACGACAGCGCTGCCTTGCAGCGCGTGCTGGAGTTTTTCACGTGCTTGGGCGAGCAGTTCCTCACGATGCGCGAGCACCAAGACCTGGCGCTGCGCGAGCTGCGCCAAGTGCGAAAAGATCACCGTCTTGCCTGCTCCGGTCGGCAGGCAAATAACCATCCGCCGGACGCCCGAACGGCGAGCTGTCAGTAGCGCTTCGATCGCTTCTCGTTGATAGGGTCTAAGAGTAGGAGAAGGTGCGGTCATCACTCATGAAATCCGCGTATTTCAGCACTAGAACGCGGAACAAGCAGGGCTGGAGAGATATGCTCGGACGCGAACTGTAACGACTTTCCGGAATTGTCGCCTCATTCACTCCGGATCGGTCACTATTAAAGAGTTGAGCACTGATTGCATGATTTTGGTGTACGGGCTTGGCTCTACACTTCGGAGGATCCTCTGATGCGCTTTGGACAAGTCGCCCCAATTGTATTCGGCACATTCGTCGCGCTGGCCTGTGGCTCGAACGCCGATGAGTCGAAGGTCGGCGGCGGTTCGGCTGCAAACGGCAATATCAACACCGGGAACACCGGGAACATCATCGATACCGGCAACGGCTCGACCACTGGCAACGGAAGCGGCGGCGCCGGCACGGTCGATTCGAACTCTGCTTGTGCAACGAGCTCGGCCGATGGTGAGCCCACCCCCGTTGACCTGTACTTCATGGTCGACATCACCGGCTCGATGAACTGTCCGGTCCCGGACGGCGGGATGGCCTGCGACATGGTGAACGGTCCGCCCGCCAGTGGTGACTCGCGTTGGACGGTCGTGAGCGCAGCGCTCAAGGCCTTCATTGCCGATCCCGCAAACCAGAGCCTCGGCGTTGGCATGCGCTTCTTCCCGATCGCTGGCAACACCGGCGGCCCGGGTGGCAACAACAACGCTTCCTGCAACGCCGCGTCGTACGCGACCCCGAACGTGGAAATCGGGCCGCTCTCGATGACTGCCGGGCCACTCACCACCGCGATCGACATGCAGATGCCGAATGGCAGTACGCCCACGGTGCCGTCGCTCACTGCCGCGATCGATCACGCGACCGCCTGGGCCAAGGCGAATCCAACGCATCGCGTGGCCGTCGTTTACGCCACTGACGGCCAGCCCAATGGTTGCGGCGGCAGCAACACGGTGCAGAACGCCGCTGCGGCTGCGCTCAAGGGAGCCTTGGGCACTCCGCCCATCCCCACGTACGTGCTCGGTGTCGGTCCCAGCCTCAACAATCTGAACTCAATCGCCGAGAACGGCGGCACCAAGGCGGCCTTCTTGGTCGACACCGCAGGCAACGCCGCTTCACAGTTGAGCGCAGCGCTCGCCACCATTCGCAGCACGAGCGCGCTCGATTGCACGTACACGATCCCCGCGCCGCCCAAGGGGCAAACGCTGGATCCCAGCAAGGTGAACATCACGTACACCAACAGCGCGGGCACGGTGACCACGCTGACGCAGGACCCCGCGGGCACGTCGTGCGATGCCGGCAGCGGTTGGCAGTATTCGGCTGACGGCAAGACCATCAACCTGTGCGGCAAAGCCTGCAACGACGTCAAGGCCGACAAGAACGGCAAGCTCCAAGTGTTGTTCGGCTGCACGACTGTAGTCGGCAATCCGCCTAAGTGAGCCCTTAGGGTTCGTTTGCTGCAGCAATCAAGAGCCCGAGCATCCTAGCGATCTCGGGCTCGAAGCTCGGACCGCGCGCGATCGGCTCTTCGAATGCGACGCGCGCGCTGACTGCGCCGAGCGTTGTGCGAAGCGCGGCAAGGCCTAGCCTACCGCGCTCCAGCACCGGCACTGCGCTCGTGATCGCAACCAACTTGCGCTCGAGTTCGCCCGTGCCGATCAGCCAGTCAATCGCGTTCTTGAGGGATCCGGGCAAGCTGTGGCCGTACTCGGGCGTTGCGATCAACAGCGCGTCCGCGCCCGCGACGGCGCGACGTAGCTCTCCGACGGCACTCGGCGCCTCATCGAGTTCGTCACGCGCAAGGTCCGGATTGAAGTGCGGCAAATAGCGCAGGCCGTCATAGAGCACGATCTGGACGCCCGGCGGGGCGCTCGCCAGCACGTGCTGGAGCAGCGTCAGGTTGCTCGACTTTTCCTGCAGGCTTCCGCAAATCGCCAGAATACGCATGGTTCAACCTTCCGGTAGACGAGCCATCAGTCGCTGCCAGCCAGCGAGTCCGAGTGCCCGCAGAGTCTCGATATTCTTGTCGACGATCCGTGAGGCATCCGGGAACGCAGATACTGCTCGGTCGACGCTCGCTTCGCGCAGAAGGTGAAGCATGGGATAGGGAGAGCGCGTGACGTGGTTCGCCAGGTCGTCCGCGGCATTGCCCTCAAAGCGATAGTCGGGATGAAAGCTCGCGACCTGTAGCTCTCCTTCGAACCCCACATCTTGCAGCGCGAACTCGACGACGCTCAAGAACTCGTTGTAGTCCCCAAAATCGCCGAGTGTGCGCGGGTGGATCAGCAGCGTCGTGTCCGTGATGGCCGGGTCGGCGGCTGAAAGCGCATGAAACTCGTGGAGTAGATCTCGCAAGAGGTCTTCGGGTGACTCGGCCGGACTCACGACGTAGCGGATCTGATTTTTGACGTGCACCGGCTTTGCAAACGGACACAGCTCGAGCCCAATCACGACTTCGGTCAGCCACGCGCGCGTCCGCGCGAGAACCAGATCGTCACTCGGCCAGGGCGCATTCGGAGGCATCCCCGAGCGAGTAGTGTCAAACCGGCGGACAGGCTAGCCTGAGCACCGTTCGTCGATGAGTTCCGCGCTATTTGCCCCCGTTTGTGCGATCGCCCCGACTCGCCGTCGTCGCTTCCTGTGGGCGGCGTGGTGGACGGGCGCACCGACGCGCAAGCCGTTTCGCAAGCCCGACGCCTTCGAGGGTGGCGCGCGCACCCACGCCGAAGCGCTGGCCGCTGCGGAAAAAGCGGCAGGCTGCAAGCTCACCGAGCTCGAGAGTGGCTGGGCACGCGCTTGGTCCAACATCCTGGTCGGCAAGGAGCCGTGGCCGTCTGCGGCGAATGCGCGTGCCACCGACGAAGCACCGCGAGCCCGCGCGAACAGCAACGCGACTTCGATCTGGCAGATCCTCGGCCTCGAACCGCGCGCTACGCTCAGCGAAATCAAACGAGCGTACCGAGTGCGCGCGCTCGAGACGCATCCGGACCGCGGCGGCAGCGCCGAAGAGTTTCGCAAAGTGCAAAGCGCCTACGAGCGCGCGCTCGAGCGCCGGAAGCACGCCCCCAAAGCGCGCTGAGGGCCCGCGATCTCAATCGCTCGATTCGGTGCGGTACACGCCGAGCGCGTCATTCGCCAAAAACTGAATGCGATGCGCCGCTGGAGAGTCCTGCGCGGCGTCTTGAGCGAGCGCCAAGATTTGCATCATGGCGTGCCGCGTGCGACGCAGCTCCAAGACCAGCCAACTCACGTCTTGAGCGGCTTGCGACGAGTCACCGTTGTAGTGCTTTTCGATTGCGCTGATGCGCCAATCCGCGAGCACGTTCTGCGGTGGGAGCAGGCCGGCACCGCCGCAATCCGGACACGCCGTCGCGCCGTAGTCACTCGAGACCTCGCCCTGTCCGTAGCAGGTCAGGCATGCGTTGTGTTTTTGAATCGCAGGTTCCATCGGGCCGCACAGCTTAGTACAAGCGGCCTGAAACGCCGAGGCAACACCGGCGAATTTCACGCGAAATGAAGCACGGCAGCTCAGACGTTAAAAACTAGCGCTTCCGCGGCCGTGGCACCCCGAGCTCACTCAGGCGATACACCAGCGTGCGCCGCGAAATACCGAGCGCCTCCGCGGCTCGGGTTTGGTTGCCTCCGGATTGTTCGAGTGCCTCCAAAATACGCTGACGCTCGATGCCCTGGAGCTCGCTGCGCGCACGCGCCATCACGTCCTCACGACTGCTCTCGTGCCCGGGAGGTGCGGACGACCGCGCGGGGTTTCCGGACAGGATGCGCGCGGGGAGGTGTTCGGGGCGTAGCTTGTCTCCCTGGCACAGCACGGCTGCCCGTTCGATCGCGTTCTTCAACTCGCGCACGTTGCCAGGCCAGGCGTAACTTTCGAGCAGCTGCACGACTTCGTCCGACATGCCCAGGGCTGCTTGACGACCGAGCTCCGCGTTGTAGCGCGCGAGGAACATTCGCCCCAATGCCGCGATTTCGGCGCGGCGCTCACGCAGCGGCGGGATCGTGAAGCTGATGCCGTTGAGGCGATAAAATAGGTCCTCGCGGAACGTGCCGGCCTCGGCTTCAGCCTCGATGTCGCGATTGGTCGCGGCCACGAAGCGCACATCGACCGCGCGCTCGCTGCGCGCACCGATGCGCAAGACCTTCTTGTCCTCCAGCACGCGCAAGAGCTTGGTCTGGATCGACAACGGCAGATCGCCGATTTCGTCGAGAAATAGCGTGCCGCCGTCGGCGGCTTCGAGCAAACCCGCACGCGCCGAAAGCGCACCCGTGAACGCACCCTTTTCGTGACCGAACAATTCGGACTGCAGCAGCGACTCTGTCAACGCGGCGCAATTGATGGCGACGAATGGGCCCGCTTTGCGCGGTGAGAGCTGGTGCAGCGCGCGGGCCAGCACTTCCTTACCCACCCCCGTTTCACCCAACACGAGCACGTTGATCGGTGACGCTGCCGCGCGGGCCACCAGATCGTACAAGTTAGCCATTTGCGGGTCGAGCACGACCACGTTGCCCGGCGGCAACGCAGGTGAGCGCGCCCCCTCGCCCACCGCAGGGTCTTTCTCCAGCGCAGCTTGCCCGCGCGCGAGCAGCTCCGAGATGCGCCGCATGCGAATACGTACCGCGTCCAACAAATCACGCGCCGTGAACGGCTTCGTCAAATAGTCGTCCGCGCCGAGATTCATACCGGTGCGCACGTCCGCGCGTTCGGCCTTGGCGGTGAGGAAGATGAACGGCGTAGACGCAAGCGCCGGATCCTCGCGAATCGCGCGTAGAACCGCGTAGCCGTCGAGCTTGGGCAGCGCGATGTCGCAAACCACCAAGTCCGGCACGCGCGCCTTGGCGAGGGCAATGCCATCCGCGCCATCTTGCGCGGAGATGCCTTCGAAGCCTTCCTCGCTCAAGAGTTCGAGCACGTTGGCTCGAATCACGGGGTCGTCCTCGACGACCAATACTCGCCCGCTCATAGCTCGCTGCTGCTCGATCTCGAGATCGAAAGCTCGCGCGGGACCAGGACCACGAATTTGGTTCCCTGCCCCAGCCGAGTTTCCACCTCGACAGTTCCGTTTTGCACTTCTACGGCCTTCTTTACCACGGCGAGTCCGAGGCCACTGCCTTTGATTTGGTTTGCATTGCTGGCACGAAAGAAACTCTCGAACAGACGCGGAGTGTCCGCCTCGGGAATACCGATTCCGCGATCTCCGACAGTGAATCTACACTGTTCGTCGCTGACCAGGACGTCGAAATCTACCTGGCTACCCTGGGGCGAATACTTGAGCGCGTTACTGAGCAGATTTCCTACGACCTCCGACAGCAAACGCTCATCCAAACTGACAGTCGGATTGCCGCTGAAGGCATAGCGAATGTCGTGGCTACGCGCGGAGGAGTGTTCCAAGGACTCCACCAAATTTCCGCAAAATTCGTCCAAATTCAGCTCCGTGGGCGAGGCACGGAGCACGCCGGCTTCCGCGCGACCAATCAGCAAGATGTCATCCAACAAGTGGTCCATGGTCCCCGCGGCGGCGCGGATTCGCTCCAAGTGATCTTTGCGTCGCTCGGGCGTCCAGCGTTCACTGTAGTTCTCGAGCAGATCCGTAGAGGACACGATCACGCTGAGCGGCGTTCTAAACTCGTGCGAGGTCATCGACACGAAGCGCGTCTTCAACTCACCGAGCTCCCGTTCTTTTTCGCGCTCGCGCGCCAACAGCGCGTTGGCCTGGCGTAGCTCACCAGTTGCGGTTTGCAACGCCAGCGCGGCGCGCCGCATGCGCAAAATCACGTCCGTCAGGCCTAAGACTACCGTCCCGAGCGCGAGGCCGACCAAGATCTGCCGCAGCAGGAGCGCGCGGCTGGTAGCCGCTCGATAGTGCCTGGAATAAGCTTCCTCGAGCGAAAGCGCGAGGCGTGGCAACGGCACGGACAAGACCTCCTGCACCAGCGCGTCGGTGATTGGCTTTCTTTCCAGAATGATGCGTGAGTGCGCCAAAATCAGTTCGAGCTCATGACCGAGCTCGAGCTCTCGAGCGGCCGAGAGCGCGTTCGAAAGATCCGACTGAGCGGCGCGCACCCGCGCGGTCGACTCCGTATCCGCCGAAGTATCAAACAGCATGATCGCGCTGATCAGTGCCTGAATCCGGCTAGCCACGGTCGCGCCAGTCGGCGCTGCGCGGGCGCGGTCGATGACCGAGTTCGCCAGGATCGGGAAGTAGTGCAGTGAATTCTGTAACACCGAGTTGTGCGTCTTGAAGCTTTCGACCAGCTCGTCCTTCTTGTGCAGCGCCACTTCGCTCTGCTGGAGTTTTGCGCGCAAGTCCAATGCGGCCGCGTCGCCCAAGAACTTGGGCACGAGCTGGAGTCGCGTCAGCAACGCCCTCAGGTCGCGCACTGCGCTGACCAACGGATCATATTGAGTCATCAGCGCCGAGCGCGATTTGAGCACGCGTTCGTTGAGCTGCGCGGTCACGGCTGGGACGCGCCGCAGATCACGGCTGTAAGCCTCTTCCTGGGCGTAGTCGAACGAATGCAAGGCCGAGTACCCCAACAGGCCCAAGAAGCCGAACGCGAAGATCGCTAGCGCGACGCGCAGAGCAGGGCTCGGGTTCACAGCGTTTGACCTCGGTATTCACCGGTCAACGAGCGCAAGAACGCGACTAGCGCGGCACGGTCACGTTCATCCAGATCTCGCCCCAGTTGATAGTTGGCCATCGCCTTCACTGCGTCTTCTAGGGTGGCGGCGCTGCCGTCGTGGAAGTAGGGCGCGGTCAGCGCCACGTTGCGCAAGCTCGGCACGCGGAAAACGAAGCGATCTTGCTCGCGTTGGGTGACGTTGAAGCGCCCCAAATCCGCGCTGTCGAAATGACCGCGATCGGCGAAAAAATCCCGGAGCACGCCGAAGCGTTCGAAGACGTTGCCGCCAATCGCCACGCCCTGATGACAGCTCGAGCAGCCGTAGCTCTTGAACATGGCATAGCCTTCCTTGACCTCGGCCGAGACGGCCTGCGCGTCGCCGCGCAAGTACCGGTCGAAGGGGGCGTTGGGAGTAACGAGCGAGCGCTCGTAGTCGAGGATTGCTTCGCACACGTTGTTCGGAGTCAGCCCGTCGCGAAATACCTTGGCGAATCGCTGTCGATAGCGCGGGATCTCGGCCAGGTGTTTGGTGGCGATCTCCCAAGACGACGCCATCACCTTGGGATTGACCATCAGCGCGTCGACGTGTGACTCGAGGGTCTCGTATTTGCCGTTCCACGCCAGCTTGTACAGGTAGCGAACGTTGTACATCGTCGGCACGTTGACAGGCGATTCCGGTCGATCGAGGGCCCGCGAGTGCGCGCTATCGTCGGCCCAACCGTGGCTTTCGTGATGGCAATCCGTGCACGCGACCTTACCGTCACCGGACAGCCCCGGTTCGCGGAACAGCTCTTCGCCCAAAGCCGCTCGCGCCACGTCGAAGTCGGACGTCAGCGGCAATGGCTCGATGGGCTGCGCGCCAAGCGGGTCGGTTTCGTGAGCTTCGTCGGCGCGCGAGTTTTGATGCGACCCGCAGCCGAACAAACCAATACTCCCCAGCGCGAACCACACGACCAGCAGCGAGCAGACGCTCGAAATCACGACTCGGCGACTCCTCATCAGCGTCACTCAGACTACCCCGAGACGGTGGCTTCGGGAAATACCCGGCTCAGTAAACACGGTATCTAGCGCATCGGTCGATTTTCCGCGCCGCGAAAGAGATTACTATTGTCGCCAAGCGGAAACCGAACCACGCTCGAGGAAGGGCCTTGCCAAACCCGCGGGGTTACGCGAAGCGGCCCGTCGAACGCGCGCCGCACACTCACCGAGCTTCGACTCCGCACCGGTATCATCACCCCGTGGTGTTACTCACCAATTCAGGCTGTCGTCTTTCGGAATCTCGGTATCGAGGCCGAGGCGACTCACTGTCAACGGCGAAGCGCGTGGCGCGGAGCTCCAGGCGCGGTGAACGCGCATTGCGCAAGTGCGTTGCGCAATGCGCGCAAGCCGCTTGCGCAACGAGCAACAACATACCGGTGCCACGCTGGCGAAAGCCGCCATTGTCGCTTCGCTTTCGCAGCTGAGCCCGCTTGGCACACGAACTGCTTAGGGCCGACCATGTCAAAACGGGGACGTATCAACCTTGGGTTACTTTCGGCGGTAGTGGCGATGGTCGGCGCGAGCGGACTGTCTGCCTGCGGCAGCGACAGCAGCGACGGTGGTGGAGGCGGCGGCAAAGGCGGCGCGAGCCACGGAGGCCAATCTGGTACGGCAGGCGAAAGCGCCGGCGGCGCAGCTGCGGGCAGCGCGGGCAAGCCTACTGTCGGTGAAGGAGGAGCCGCGGGCAGCGCAGGCGCTGGTGAGGCTGGCTCGGGCGAGGCGGGCGACTCTGCCGGCGGAATGGGCGGCGAAGCCGGAGCGACCACGACTTGGATCGTGGATCCACAGCTGAAAGCGCTCTCACCCTTGCCGGCTCTGCCCGCCGATCCGACCAACAAATACGCGGACGACGCGAACGCTGCCGCGCTCGGTCAAGCGCTGTTCTTCGACAAGCGCTACTCGGGCGCGCTGAGCGTCGCGAGCGATCTCGGCATTGTCGGCGACACCGGCAAGGTGGCGTGCGCGACCTGTCATTCGGGTGCTGCGATGTCCGACGGACGCGCGCCTTTCACCGTGACCGTTGGCACGGGCACGCACACGCGCAATGCGCCTGCGTTGGTCAACAGCTCGTTCTACGAGTGGACCAATTGGGGCGGCCGCTTCGCCGCGCAGTGGGAGCTGCCGCTGGCGGTGGCAGAAAACCCGCTGACCATGGCCTCGACGCGCCTGAAGCTGGCTCACTTCATCTACGACAACTACAAGACTCAATACGAAGCGATCTTTGGAGCGCTCCCCGCCGCCTTGGACGCGACTGCGAGCGATGCCACGCGTTTCCCTGCGACTGGCAAACCTGGCGACGCCACTTGGGACACCGATACGAGCACCGCCGACAAGGCCGCCGTCAACCAGATCATCGTCAACTACGGCAAAGCGCTCGAGGCATACATGCGTAAGCTCGTCAGCCGCAATGCGCCGTTCGACCAATATGTCGCAAACGGCGCAGGAGACCTGACCGAATCGGCCATCCGCGGCGCTGCCTTGTTCGTCGGCAAGGCCAAGTGCAATTCGTGTCACAGCGGGCCGTTCTTCTCCGACAATCAGTTCCACAACTTGGGCGGTCTCGGCGCAGATGACGGCCGATTCAAAGATGCCGGCGCTCTGAAAGGCAGCGCGCTCAACATCGACGGCGTGTTCAGTGACAAGACCGACACCGGGCGGCTCGCCAACCTCACCAATCCGATGACCGACGTAACCACGCACTCTGCGTTTCGCACGGCGAGCTTGCGTGAAGTCAAAGACACGGCCCCCTACATGCACGCGGGGCAACTCGCCGATTTGCCGGCGGTCGTCGCCTTCTACAACGCGGGCGGTGGCGAGCCGGTCAGCGGCAGCACGAAAGACCCGTTGCTCACCCCGCTCGGCCTGAGCGAGACCGAGCAAGCGGACCTGGTCGAATTCCTGAAAACGCTCAGCGGTGAGCCCGTTCCTGGCACGCTACTCGCCGCGCCCTGAACGCGCCGCAAACGTGACGACGTCGAAGCTCGGCACGCCCCCCAAAGCCTGCTACGCTCGAAGGCATGTGCATCATCTGCATCGACTTCGAGCGTGGCGCGTTGCGGCCCCAAGAGGCCCGTCGGGCACTGCGTGAGATGCGTGGCGGAATGGACGCCGCCCACGTCAAAGAGATCGAGCAAAAGTTGGACGAAGCCGAACCGGAATCGTCGCCTCGTCGTCCAACGCCGTGAGCTGCGCGGCGCTGGGCACAGGCAGGAGTAGAAGACTGCGCGGCCGCAGGTTCCAAAGCGCACCTGCGGGCAGAGGGGCGAGAGGCGCGATCTGCCTCGAGGCACCGGCCGGAGCGCCCTAAACGCCGAGTTCGGTCCAGTTCAGCCGAAAAACGGCTGCGGCCCGCTGCCCACTCCCGCGGCCGCGGGGAACGGTGTTAACGTTTGAGGTTACGCATGCTCTCGGTCCCGGCAGAAGACGCATTCTCGACCCTCTCCAACGCGCTCGTCGGACAACCCGAGCTCGAAGAGGCCGTCCGCGATCGCTGGCGCATTCGTCTGCGCAGTTCGGCAAGCACGCAGCACGACATCGTGCTGCCCGAGGCACTGCGTACTGCCGCTGATTTGCTGAGTCGCGAGTTGCCTCTGCAAACGCATAACGCAGCCGACATCGCCGCACTCGGTCAGCGCTTTGCGACTCCGGGCGGAGCTCTGCTCTTGCTCTGGTGTTACGCCTCGACTTGGCGCAAGGACATCGAGCTGGCAAAGCTGCTCGGCATCGCGCGCTCGGTGCCTGGCTTCGAAGAGCGCGTAGCTACGGTCGCCGCTGATCGCGTGATCGAAGGCCCATTACTCGATGCGCTGTTGTGCGCGCCACTGTTGGGAACGGGCGCTGCGCTGCGCTTGCCGAACAACGCGGAGGCTCGCGCGCGACTCGAGATTTTGATCTGGGAGGCCGGCGCCAGCGCGCGCGAGGTGCCCGAGTTCGGTCGCTGGTTATGGGCGTCGAACGATACCTTCGAAGAGCTGATTCGCAATCCGGCGCGCGGCGCGCTGCGCGGTCGCGTCCTCGCCGCGCGCTGCTTGGAAATCGGCGTTTGTGGGCTATCTGCACACGCCGATCAAGAATTGGTCGGCCGAGCGCTGCAGACGCTGCAGCCGCTCTTGCTGCATCCAGAGCCGCTGGTCTGGGTGCACGCGGCGCGCGCGCTCGGTCGCCTCACCGGCCAAGTGGAACAGTTGGAGGGCACGCTGCTCGACTGGGTACTCGGTGAGTCGACGCTGCTCCGGCAGCGCGCGCTGACCGCATTCGCGTCCCTGCCCGCCGCGCGTCTCAAATTCCTGGCGAGTCAATTGGTCGCCATCCTCGAGTCTCCGAGCGAAGCCGATTGGGCGCTCGGAGCGGTCGCAGTAGCAACGCCCTATTTGTTCTTCGAACGCCGTCCGCTCTGGGACCGCTTGGCAGCGCGGATCCTCGCCGGCGATGGCGGCTCGGTGGCGGCTCGCGCACTGGCACGCGGACTCTCGGTCATCTGGCGACGCGGCCAAAGATTGCCCGAAATCGAGGCGCCGCTGCGCGCGTTGCGTGAGCTCGCTTGGTGCGCGCGCCCAGTTTCGCTGGATGAATCGCGGCGCTGGATCGAAGTGACCGCGTTGACCGACGCGGTCGACGGCGCCGAACGCGACCCCCTCGATCTCGAATTGGGCCTCGAGAATTTGATGCGCGTCGCCGCACAATACGACGACGAAGAAGCGGATTCACGCGCCGCGCGCTTCGCAACTTCGCTCGCCTCCACGTTCGGCGAAGCCCGCCGGATTGCGCTCGGAGAAGGCGGCCGTTTGCGCCAGCGCGCCGCCGCGATCAACGCCCTGGAGGGCTGCGCGCGCGCCTTCGCATTGCGCCTGTGGGGGCCCATGCTCGCCACGCGCCCCGTGGGCGAACCGATCGAAGAGCCGCACCTCGAGGAAACTTGGAAGCTCGTGGCGCGCGCGCCAGCCGAGATCTTGGATCTGGTCAAAGAGCGCCGTCAAATCGAGGGCTGCGAGCCAGATGCGGATTTGCCGCTCGAAGTGTTGGCGATTCGCCTGGGCGGTTACGCGCTCGACGCGTGCGGTGAATCCACCGATCTCGGTCCGGGTCGCGGTCCCACCGCTCACGACACCTGTCATTGGCTGCGCAAAATCTCCGGCCTCGCCGACGGCTCGCGCGAATTGCAGCCCCAACTCAAGGCCGCACTCAGCGCCTTGTTCTGGCGCCTGGTAGACACCACGCGCGGCACGGCGCTCGGTGAAGTCGATGACGTGGAGTGGCTCGGTCCGTTCGCGGCGTGGTGGGCCCTGGTCATCGATCGCCCGGCCATGCTGCTGCAGCTCGCGACCGCATTGCCGATGATGGCGGACGGCGCGCTCGCGCGTTGCTGCGAGCGCGCAGAGTTGCTCCGCACTGCGGTTTCTTCGGGCGGTGGCGACGGCGAGTGGGGTGCGGCCGCCTCGGACGCACTCGAGTCGTTGCACGCGCTCAATACGGAGCTCTCGCGCGCGTTGCTCGGGCTGTCCGACGCGCTTTTGTCGTTCGACGGCGCCGCGGGGCCCAAGCCCGATCTGGAAGTCATGTGTCTGGATTTGGTGCGCGCTGGCGAGCGACTGCAGGGCGCGCTGGCTGATCCGGTCAAAGCGTTGCACGAAGCCCGGGCTCACGACGAAGAAGGCCACTCGTTGGTCCCGATGTCGCGCAACGCGGCCGAAAACGCGCAGCGCATCGCGGCGCTCGTGGCCCGCGCCATTCGCGCCCGCGAACTCTCGCTGCTGGACGTTTGGTTCGCCTCACTCGGCCCGGTCGCGTCCGCATTGCTCGAAGGCGCGGTGCGCTCGGCAATTCGCCGCACTCCGCCGCCCCCACCCAAACCCAAAAAACAAGAACCGAAGATCATTCACGGCTACGAGCTCGTGAAAACGCTCGGTGAAGGCGGCATCGGCTCGGTGTGGCTGGTGCGCAAGCCCGGCGCGGATCGGCTGTTCGTGCTCAAGATCCCCAAGGCCGAAGCGCTGGCCAACGCGACCGACAGCGAACGCGACGGCATCTTGGCGTCATTCGTGGAAGAAGCGCGGGCGCTCGCCGGGCTGTATCATCCCAACGTCGCCAACATCATCGATCGCGGTGTCGAGAGCGGCATGCCTTTCTTGGTGCTCGAGTACCTGATCGGCGCGGATTTGAAGGAATACGCCGCAGCTCAGCAGATGTCGCTGTTCGAGCTGCGCCAGGTCGTGCTGGATTCGTGCGCGGGGCTCGCCGCGCTGCACAGCGCGGGCCTGGTCCATCGTGACATCAAGCCAGCCAACATTTGGTTGCGCTTGCCGCTTTCGGGCGGCGAGCGTTTCGATCCCAACAAGCACCGCGATCCCGCGCGCGCGCAGCCGCTATCGGCGGTCGTCATCGATTTCGGCATGGTACGCGCGATCCGCGTACCGGCCGACGCGAGCGGTCGATTCGTGGCGGGCACGGCGGGCTACATTGCGCCGGAACAAGTGCTCGATCCGGTCGAACTCGATCCGCGTTCCGACGTGTATTCGCTCGCGGGCACGATCTACAACGTGACCACGGGTCGCGCGTTCTTCGACGAGATCGATAGCGCGCGCGATCGAATCATTGCCCACATGCGCCGCGATCCGCTGGAGGATGCCGAGCGGCTCAAGCCGTTCCCAGTAGCCATCGCCAAACTGCTGCGCGCAGCAACTCTGCTCGACCCCGCGCATCGCCCGACACCGCTGGAGTTCGGCAAAGAGTTCGCGTCGGCTCTTTAGTTCGGCCCTGAGTTCGAAGACCTGGTTCATGGCGCTGGCAAGGCTCTTGCTGAAGGAGCCGCCATGCCCCGGAAAATGCTGTTCGCGCTCGGCCTCTACCTCACGGTTGGACTCGCGAAACAGGCACGCGCCAACGAACAACTCCCGATTATTCCGCCCGAGAGGCCGTCCGCGAGCAATCTTGCTCGCGGACGCGATCTGGCGTCATGGGACGACAGTGTGGAAGAACGACGACACTTCAACGATCGCCTGCTTCAATTCGGAGGGAACTTGAACTTCAATTCGCAGAACATACTGCTCGGGGTGTTCGGCGAGGTGAATGTTTGGGATCGTTTGACCGTGGGTGGCGGCGGCGGCACGAGTGGGTCGGGGCCGGAGGCAAGCGCTTACGTGCGCGCGCGTCCGATCGTTTGGGGCGGCGTAGGCGAAAACGTCCTCAAAGCATTCACGCTGCGCGCCGAATACCTGATCATGCAACAGGGCGAAGATTTCTCCTTCTGCATCGAAGCCTGCGGAGTACGCTTCTCGAATCGAACCTCACAATGGGGAGCGCTCAGCGCCGGGTTCGAGTATCAATTTTGGTCTGGCTTGGCACTCCGCTATGAATTCGGCTTCGCTCGCGTCATGACCGCTACGGGCTGGGAATGCGAACTCGATGGCAAGCCCGTGCCTTGTAACCGCGCCGCCCCGCCCGACGACATGATGGTGACGTCTCTTGCTATCAGCCACACGCTCTAATGCGAGCGAACTTGCGACGTTGGCGGACGCGCTCGGGATTCGGCAAGGCGTTTGCCTGAACCTGGCAAGAGAGACCTACATTGGATTTTTTGCTGCCTTTCACGAAGGCTCGCTCGTTTTTTTGTCGCCATGCTGGCAGCGCAACCCCAAATGTTTCATGCTCGTGGCATCTGCGAAACTGGTTCCATCGCTGTTTCGCCGCCTTTTTTCAGGATAAATTACGTCATGAGCCTCCGTTTTTCCTCCGCCCTCGCGCTGGTCTCCAGCGTGGCCTTCGCTGTTGCGTGCGGTTCTAGTCCGTCGGATACGCCTCCGTTGCGTTCGCCCGGCAGCGGCGGAAACGGCCCAGTGCTCGGCAGCGGCGGTAGCGGCAACACGCTCGCCGTCGGCCCGGGTAGCAGCGGAGGTGAGACGACCTCCGATCCGAACGACAAGCGCGACGTGCCAATGCGCCAAAAGTCGTGCGACGACAACGGCAAATGCACCTGCTTGAAGTTGGCGCTGCTCGGCACGCTCACCTCAGCCGCGGAAGATCCGGACACCTCGGCGTTCACGAACTGGCTGGCAAGCTCGAGCGAAGGCAGCGCGGCCGCCACGAATGTGCCGACCAAGCCGACGGTCGACGCGGCGTTCTTGGCTCAATACGACATTCTGTTGGTGGCCAATATCAACGCTTGGGCTCCGTTCAATGACGCGGAGAAGATGGCCGTGCAGAAGTGGGTCGAAGCCGGCGGCGGCATGATCACGCTGACGGGCTTTTCGAGCATGGCGCCGGAGTTCACGGTCAGCAGTCAGCTCATCTCGTTCTCGGGGCTCAGCTACAGCTCCACGCAAACGGCCACCAAAGAGGGCGAGCAGATCCCCGTGTACTACAAGGGTGGTACGGACAACATGAAGAACTGCATGAATTGGACGGGGGGCACGACCACCAATCACGCCCAGCCATTCATCACGACCCCGATCAAGTTCTCGCCCGAAACCGGCTCCCTCGAGAAGCTGACGGCCAGCCTCGACTACGTGGGTGCGTTCATCGGTTGGCAGGTAGTTGCTCCGAGTGACGCCACCGTGATCGCCACGGATCCGGTTTCCAAGGGTCCTATCGCGGTCGCCAAAGAGGTGAACGGCAAAGGCCGCATCTACGCCTTCGGGGATGAATGGGTGACCTTCTCCAACATGTGGAAGCAGGACGGTAATCCTTCGAACCCGCAGAAGGACATGTACAACCCGTGCTACATCCCCGCGTCTGGCATGTTCCACTCGGTAGCCACGATCTATCAAACCAAGCAGTTCTGGTACGATGCGATCAACTGGGTCGCGCCCCCGAACCAGTGCTTCACGATCAAAGATCCTGAAGTCGTGCCCGTAGTGGTGAAGTGACGGAGCAACGGATCTCGCGTGAAATGCGCGAGCTCCGCCCCCTGCGGCGTTGTCCAGTTCCGCGCTCGGTTTGACCTGCCGAGCGCGCTCTGGTTACCTCCCCGCTCGAGGTACCTTGACGCGAAGACACTGGGGCTGGTCGAGAATGTGGGCGCTCGCTTGCACGCTGCTTGGCGCGTGTAGTGCGCTCGGCTGCGCATCGAGCGACGAGGCCACCCCGTCGGAAATCTGCGAGCAGTACGTCTCTAGCTTTTGCGATAAAGCGGTCTCGTGTGCTCGAGAGACCGATCGCGGTGACTTCTCCGAATTGTGTGACTTCGCGTTTCGCGTCTACCTGCCGTGTGAGCAGGTAACGCGCGTCTGGCGCGACGCACGAACATGCCAAAATCAAATCTCGGCGATTCGCTGCGAAGATGTGGAACCCGGCACGATTCCCCAAACGCCCAGTGATTGTCAGGGCCTGTTCGGAGCCCAATGAGCGACGCGTCGACTCGAGTTTGGTTGTTGTGGCTGTGCTGTCTGCTCGGTCTTTCCGCGTGTAGCGGCGGCGATCCTGCGCCCGAGCCAACCTTGCCCAGCTATGACGCGAGCTACCTGGACACGAGCGCCGAGCCGTGCAGCGACTTCTATCAGTTTGCGTGCGGCAATTGGCTTGCTCAGCATCCGCCCAATCCCGGCTACTCGGAGAGCCGCGTGTACAAGGCCGACGAGCGAAATAGCGTCTACTTCGCGTCGCTGGTCGAGGCGATGAGCAGCTCCGACCCGAGCTTGCGCGTCGCCCAACGCTACTACGGGAGCTGCCTTCGTGCGCGGGGGGCTGTGAGCACCCGTTCGCAGCCGTTGCAAGTCGCGCTCAGTGACATCGCCGCGCTCGACTCGCTCGCGCAATTGCCCGCGTTGCTCGCGGACCTGCACGGCTCGGGCGTACGCGCCTTGTTCCGCGTCGCGCTGGATATCGATGCCGGCGATCCCACGCACTATTCGCTGTCCCTCACCGAATCCGGCTGGAGCTTGCCCGCACGCAGCTCGTACGACGATAGCGAGCTCGGCGCCGCGTATCGCGCTCACATGACGCAGTTGGCCAATGCAATCGTGCCCAGCTTCACGCTCAACCTCGATACCCAAGCGGTCTTCGACTTCGAGCGTGCGATTGCCCGTGCCGGTAGCGACGACGTCGATCCCGTCGGCCGATACAACCCCGTCGATGCGAGCGGATTGACCGCCGCGCTCGTGGGCTTCGATTGGTCGGACTATTTTGCGCAGCGTGGCTTCTCCGGCGAGCGCGTCAACCTGGAAGAACCGAAGGCGTTGCCGGCGCTCACTGAGCTCTTTGCCAAGACACCGCTCGTGACCATCAAGCAATACCTCAGCTGGCGTACACTCGAGGCGTATGCGGACGCGCTCGACAAGTCGACGATCGCGGAAGAATTCGCATTCCATCGCCGCGTGGTCGACGGCGCGGAGCAGGCGCCATCCGACGAATACGCTTGTTTTCGCGAGGTGCGGAGTAGCTTCGGCTGGGTCTTGGCCCACCACTTCGTGGACCAGTTCGTCACGAGCACGCTCAGGCCCAAAGCAAGCGCGCTGGTCGCTCAGCTGGAGAGCGCGATGCACGACAACTTGGCAATGGTCTCTTGGTTGGATGAGCCAACGCGTGCTCGCGCTCAATCGAAGCTCGATCAACTGTTGCCGAAAGTGGGCTACCCCGATCAGTGGCCGAACGACACGCGCTCTCTCGACGCGAGCAAAGCGTACCTCGAACAACGCATCGCACTCGCACACTTTTCTGACCAAAGTGCGGCCGCCGCCCTCTCCACGCACGTGGATCGCACGCAGTTCTTGGTCTCACCGGACATCACGAACGCCTTCTACACCGACGCCCAGAACGACATCACCATTCCGGTCGGCGTGCTGACGGACCCATTTTTCCGCGAAACGCGCCCCGCGGAGTTCAACTTCGGTGTGCTGGGCAGCGTGGTCGGGCATGAGCTCACCCACGCCTTCGACAGCAGAGGCCGCCACTACGACGGGCAAGGCGCGCTCGTTGATTGGTGGAGCGAGGACACGGCCGCGGAGTTCGAACACCGAGCGCAATGCTTGGTCGATCAGTTCAACGGCTACGAGGCACTGCCCGGAATGAACGTCGACGGCAAGGCCACCTTAGACGAGAACATCGCCGACTTGGGCGGGTTGATCGTGTCTTTTGCCGCGTACCGCGGGCGCGCCGCACACGCCTCCGCGAATGGGCAGTTCAGCCCGGAACAGCAATTCTTCCTCGCCTACGCGCAAGTATGGTGCGAAACCGCCAGTGACGGCATTGCTGCGCGGCAGATCGCCACTGATCCGCACGCACCCGGTAAATTCCGCGTCAACGGCAGCATGCGCAATCTCCCCGAATTCGCCGAAGCTTTCGCGTGCCCCGCGGGCAGCGAGCTCGCACCGACGGATCGCTGTCAGTTGTGGTGACCGCCTGGCCCGCTTCGTGCAGCGATCAGCGGTCATGAAAACGTCCTTCGACCTCTCACATCCGCTCCAGACTCTCTCCGCCGCGCGTGATCAGATGCGCTTGAATCTGCATTTGTTGAATCTCGACGCGCGCCAAAAATGGACGGACTTCGAGACGAAGATCTTGAACTTGGAGAACAAGCTCGGTCAAGAAGCCGAGAGCCTGAGCGAAGCCACGGCTAGCGCGGCGATCGACCTCTCCGGTTCCGTGAAGGATTTCGTGGATAACCACGTGCGCAACATCAAGCATTGATCGCGCATTCGCCAAGGCGCATTGGCGCGCTCGCAATCCGCTCTGCGCATCCTCATTGCGATTGGTGCGTGCGCGTCCAAAGCGCCAGCAGGTTTCGAATCACCGCCGCATCCGGGGGTTCAGCGACCGATGGCACCGTCGTTTGAACGCCGAACTCGGCCAAACGCGTGAATGGGTTCTGCGCGTCGGCAGTTTTGAGCGGAACCGATGTCTCCGCGGGGCGGAAGCCGTAGCGAAGTGCGCGTTCTTGGATTGGACGACTGCGCAAGAAGCTCGCGAACAGCAGGGCTGCCGCATGTTGCTTATCGCTGACCCAAGGGGCGTGCAGGAGGCCCAGCGGGTGATCCGACCAGAACGTCAACTTTGGGTAGTAGACGCGCAGGTTGCCCCAGCGCCCCTGCGCGTTCGCTAGCTGCGAAATGGCAGAGCTCTCGTACACCACGGCGATGTCGTATTTGGACGGACCGAAACGCACCATGTCGGTCATGAAGGTGCCGGTGCTATTTTCGAAGCGGGTCACGCCTGCCTCGAGTTCGCGCAAGAACTTCTGAAAATCCGGCTTCAACACGTCCTCGACGTGGAGTTCCGTACCGGAGTTGCGGCCGTAGTACTCGAGAGCCATGAGCACCAACGCCTGCAGCCCCGAGTTCGACCGCGTCGGATCCGTGTGGCCAAGCTTCACGAACCCCCAATCCGCCTTGCCCTTCACCGTGGGCCAGCCTTGATTCGAAGCCACGGCTTTGTGAATCGTTTTCCAGGTGATCGCACCGCCACCAAAGGTTTCCAAGGCGCGCGCGCGATCTTCCCAGGCAACGAACACGAGCGGCGTGAGCAGCAGCGGTCCGGGCGCATCGTCACCTTCACCGAACGCGGCCTGCCCGTTCTTGGTCAGCCAATCGCCGGCGAACAATCTCAAGACCAGTGAGTCAGCTGGAGACCAGAGCACCGGTTTGAGGCTGCCGTCCAAGATGCCATCCGAGCTCTCGAGTGAGCCCTTGCCGATCAGCTGAACTTTGATCTCTGGGTGAGCCGCCGCAAATTCGGTGACAGCGCCTTCAATCCATTCCTTCTTCTCGGTGCTGTACACGAATGGCAGTTCGACCAGCTCGCGAGGCGCAGCTGACCCCGGCGGCTGGCTGCTCGGCGGTTCTGCACTCGCGAGCGGCGCCGGATTCGGGCTCGAGCCGCGGCGATTGAAGAACAGGATGGCAAGCGCGGCGCCGACGAACAACACCACGATCAACAATTTCGATTTCATACGGTCCTCTCACCCACGAGCACTTCGAGCGTTTGCTCGAGCGCCGCCAGCTCGCCATTGATGCGGCCGATCTCCCAACCAATATCGTCGGAGCTGCCGCTCTCGCTGGCAGCGTCGAGCACGCGCATGCGCACGACGCGCGTCGGCACACCCTCGAGGTTGCTGACGATGCGCGCCAAATTCGCGAGCAGTCGCTCGCGTGCGCGGCGCACGTCCAAGAGTGCCTTGATCTGCTCTTGGCGCGCGTCGCTCGCCTCGCGATACAGCGCCTGTGATTCGGAGTCGGTCGCTGCTTGGCTTTTTGCGCTCAGATTGGCGGCCTCCGCGCGCAGTGCCCCTTCGTCCACACCAGCCAAATGGCGGGCCAAACCTTCGGCCAAGTCGACCAGCCGAGCTGCACGAGCGTCGAGCTCTTCCAGCCCACCGAGGGACGCCTTCAGGTGCAGTGATACGTCCTCCGGCGCTTCGGCGAGCGCGCGGTCGATCGCCTGGCGCGCCGCTTGAATCCGGGCGACGGACGCGCGAACTTCGGTGTCTTTCACGTCACGCAACGCAGGCAGCGATTCGCGCTTGGCGTCGCCTTCAATCACGCGCTTCCAGAAGCTCGCGGTCGTCAGATCCCAAGCGGCAAGCGCCAGATACGCCGCGCCGCCGAGCGCGAACACCGCCCAAGAATGCGTTGCCGCAGCGCCCACCGCGCCCGCCCCCAGCGCCGCCAAGTTGAACTTGCCGGTCGCGGCTTGGATCAGCCCTCGGGCGATCCGTCGATTTTGCCAATCGCGCGAGAATGCCATGAGCGCTGCTTCAGAAAAAAGACGCAATGTCGCGGTACACTTGCACGATATTTTGCACGGTGCCTTGGCTGTGTGAGCCCTCACCCGCGTCGCTGATCTGGGAAAGGCTCTGCGAGCTCGCCTCCGTTCCGTAAGCGATAGTGAAGACTTTGACGCTCGCCTCGTGCTGCTCGCGAGGAAACTGCGCCTTCAATTGTTCCAGCTCGAGCTTGCTATTTTCGTCCTTGCCGTCGGTCATCACGACCAGGGCATGAATGCGGTTCGGATCTTTGTCCGCGCGCGCGCGGATTTCGCGATAGGCGGCAGAAACTGCGTCGTACAGCGCCGTGCCCCCCGCGGCGGCCACGCCATCCACGCGCTGCACCAGGTTGGCCTTTGCCTCGCCAACGTTGAGCGGCCCGATCACGGGATAGATCTCGGAGTCGAAAAAATCGATCGCCACTTGGTCACGATTTTGGAGTGAGTCCAAAAACGCGCGGGCGCCCGCCTGAGCCTCGCTCAGCGGCTGACCGACCATGCTGCCGGACTTGTCGAACACGAGTGTGATGTCGCTCGGCTTTTTGACTTCGCGAAAGACGGTCAGGAGCTGCTTCAACACCGCCGCGGGCGGAACGGTGAGCAAGGTCTGCGGCTGTTTCGGGTCACAGCCGTGTTCGGCGTCGATCGGCGAGGAAATGGGCAAACTCGTATCGCCCGGACGCAAGCCGAGCGACAGTGCGCGTTCTTGCGCCGGGCGCTCTTTGATCCGGACCAGAAAAGCCTGCGCGGCTTGCTTTTGCTCCGCGGTCACCCAAGGCGCGTCCAGCACCGCATAGGGGTGGTCCGACCAAAAGGTCCCCTCTCGCGGGTAGATCGCGATCAGCGGCGGACCATTCGCATTGCCTCGCGCATACGACTCGACCACTGAGTTCTCGTACAACACGGCCGCAGACAGGTACGACGGCCCGCGCGAGAGCATCTTCTCCGAGAAAAAGCCGGTTGATTTCCCGTAGTGCACGAGGCTGCGCTCAATCCCGGTCAGGAAATTGCGAGTCTTCGGCGCGGCGAGATCCTCGAGGCTCAAACCTCGAGTTTTTTCCGCGCCTGCGTAGGCCTCCGCGAGAAACGAGAGCAGCCCCGAGTTGGAATATTCTGGATGAGTGTGACCGAGCTTGAAGCGCCCCCATTCCGGGCGCTGCAGTGCGTCCCAGCCCTTCGGGTTTTGACTCAACTTGAGGATGTCCGACCAGCCCAGCGCTTTCTTCGGCCAACCGAGCGCTTCTGCCATTGGCTTCCAGATCGCGATCACGAGCGGCGAAATCACGACCGACTCGCCGTGTGCCGCGAGCGGCTGCGGATGCCCCGGCTGCGCGAGCCAAGCGTCATTCAGCAGCGTGAGGTATGCATCCGACGCGGGGCTGAATGCAGCCGGTTGCAGCCGCCCCTCTAGGATGTCCTGCATCGCCTCTCCCGAGCCCATGGCCTTGCCGGTGATGGTGAAGGTTCGACCGGAGGCGAGCTTGGGTGACGTTCGATTGAAGGTCGCAATTTGTTCTTCGAGCCAGACCTTCTTCTCGCTGCCGTAGGCGATCAGCACGTTCAACGACGGTTCCACGGGAGCGGCGACCGCGCTGGTTTCGGTTTGGGCTGATGCCCGGACGGGGGGCTCTGGTTCGGCCTTGGATCCCGGCTGCGAGCGGCGACAGCCGCTCAGCGCAACGAATAGCCCAACACTCACCGTCATGCATTTGGCCAGATGACTCGACCACATGACCCGAAACACTAGCATGGCAACGGCCGCCCGACGTGCGGTTTGACCGCAAGTCCGAGCACGCTACTGTGACTCGACGATGACCGAGCAGCAGTCGCCAAGCGGAAACGAGCTCTCCTTCGAGCGCGCCGAGTTCGAAGGAGAGCAGCCGGCAACGCTCGCCTGCGCGTTCTGCAAAAGGCCGCTCCTCGGTCAGTACTGGCAAATCAGCACGCGCCCCGCTTGCGAGCAGTGCCGCACGTCGCTCTCGCGCGAGCTCGGTTCGAGCCAATCACGCGCGAGCTTCTTGCGCGCTGTCGCTTACGGGGGCGCCGCGGCGCTGGTCGGTTGCGTCGCCTGGATCGCGATCGAAAAGTTGTTCCACGTACAGATCGGCTTCGTGGCCATCGGCGTGGGCTACATAGTCGGCAAGGCCGTGCGCAAAGCCTCCGGCGGCCTGGGCGGAAAGCGTTACCAGGTGCTGGCGGTCGCGCTCACCTACGCAGCGATCGCACTGGCTAGTCTGCCCGATTTGCTGCAGGCCATTTCCGCGCGGCATGCGGGGGATAGCGCCCCATCGACCCCACCCTCGCTGGGCGGCTTCATCTGGGCTTGGGTGTTCCTGTTGGGCATTGCGCTGGCTTCGCCGTTCTTGCAGGGCACCGAGAACATCATCGGCCTGTTCATCATCGGCATCGGTCTGTATGAAGCGTGGAAGTTCACGCGCCCCGTGCCGATCGTGGTGCTCGGACCATTCTCGGTGAACGCACCGCCGGCTCCGCCGGTCGCACTCGATGGCCATGCAACCGATTGAAACGGGCAGTTCGCACGTACCAGCAAACGTCGGCGCGCCGTGCGCGAATTGCGGAGTGGTCGTCGCGCCGGCGCTGCTACTCTGCCCGAATTGCAACGCGCTCGTCCATCGGCGCGAGCTAGAAGCGTTGGCGAAAGCCGCGGAGCAAGCCAGCGCTCGCGGCGAACTCGCCGAGGCGATGGCCAACTGGCGTAAAGCCTTGCCGCTGTTACCGCCGGAATCGAAGCAAACGACCCACATCACGAACGTGATCCGTGAATTGCGAACGAAGCTCGAGAGCGGAGCACCGCCCGCGGTCAGCACAGCCAACGCGAAGAACGCAGAACCGACGCAAAGCGGCTGGAAACGCTGGGCTGGCGCGCTCAGCTCCCTGCTCGCGTTCGCGCTGTTCAAACTCAAAACGCTCTGGGTCTTAATCCTCGCGGGTTGGAAGCCGCTACTGCTCGGCTTCACCAAACTCGGCACCGTGTGGACGATGCTGCTCTCGGTGGGCGTGTATTGGACCCTTTGGGGCTGGCAGTTCGCGGTTGGCCTCGTCGCGTGTATTTACGTGCACGAGATTGGGCACGTGGTGGCGCTCAAGCGGCTGGGTATCGCCGCCAGCTCGCCGATGTTCATCCCGGGCCTTGGCGCAGTGGTTCGCCTGAATCAATACCCGATCGATGCTATCGAGGACGCCCAGGTTGGCTTGGCCGGTCCGCGTTGGGGTCTCGGCATCTCGCTGCTCGTATTCGCGCTCGGCGCTCTATTGCAGTCGCCGATGCTGAGTGCGGTCGCCCACGTTAGCGCTTGGATCAATCTGTTCAACTTGATGCCCATTCCACCGCTCGACGGTGGGCGAGGCTTTCGTGCCCTCTCCAATCAGGAAAGATTGCTCACGGCGGCAGCGCTCGGGGTCGTGTACTTTCTGACGGATCAGGCGTTCGCGGGTCTGATTGCCCTGGTCGCGCTGGCACGCGGTTTCGAACAACGCCCACAGACCGCCGGGAATACGCGGATCTTTCTCGAATTCGTGGCCCTCGGCACGCTCCTCGCGGTGGTCAGCCACTTCGCTCGCTAGGAGAGCGAGAGCTCAGTGGTCGGCCGCGGAAAGCCGACCGCAAAGCCCATGGTGTAGCGCGCGTTGATTTCGCTCAGCGCACAGAAACCGCGCGTGTCACCCAGCTGGTAGCGGTAAGCATCGATGCCAAACGGACCGAAATAGCCAGCCTCGTGCAAGCTACCGGCGACGCACTGCGCGCGGTCGAACAGACGCGCGGACTCGTCCAATTCGAGCTCTCCGGGGAGCGCCAACCGCGCGCCTCGGTACACCCCGCGCGAGGTCACCTCCTGCACGCACACTCGGCCCAATTCGTAGTGTCCCGCGGGCCACACGAAGCCATGCAAGCTCACCTCGAGCGTCGGCGTGACGAGAGGTTCGGCGATCAACCCATCACGCGCCAACGACACGTCGAGCCAGGACCATTGTTTGTCGCTGATCGGCCCGTAAAAACGCATCTGCCCGCGGCCCGCGAACGAGAGCGGTCGCTTCAACATCCAAGGCCGTTCCGCCCGGAGCAGCAATTGTTCGAGCGGAGCGCGTTCGGTGAAATAGCGCTGTTCGGGCAGCCCGCCGCCGACTTCGTGCGCGAACAAGCGATGATTCACGCGCCGAAGCACGCGCGCATCGGGGTGCGGTTCAGGGCGAATGCCGGCCGCCAACAAACGACTCAGCGCCAGCGGAGTCGGGCACCAAGCGCGCCCCGAAAATTCGCCGCTTTGGACGGTCCCGCCGGGTTCGAGCAACGCGTCTTCTGGGCCGAGCAAAGCGCGCGAGCCCTGACCGTACAGAGCGAGTTGCTGCAGCAGCTTCACGCGCGGGACGTACTCGAAGTCCAGCCGCGAGAGCTCGAGCTCTGCGTCGAGATTGAGCACCCACGCAAACTTCATGGCTCGGTTTTCGCAGCCTCCGGCAGCGTTCGACCCTTGGGCTCGGGCACGTACGCGGCCAGGGCTTGAATGAACTCGGCGCTCATTCCAGCCTTTTTGCGCGCGTTCTCTGCCAGCGGCGTGCCGTGCATGACCCATGGCGAAAGCGGCGGCGGCAATGCGGCTGCCCAGGTGTCGAAGTCGCAACCTCCGGTCCAGCGCGCGAACCAGCGCGTAGCAAATGCCACGTGCGCGATCTCTTCCTTGGCGATTCGCTCCTGGATCAGCGCGCCCTGCTCGTCGCCAACACTGCGAAAGCGCGCCGCGAAGTCGCCCGCGTACTCGAGATTGGCGGCTTCGAGCCCCATACCCATGACTGACACGAAGGCGAGCTTGCTCGGGCAGCTCGGCACACGCTTCCAAAACCATTCTCGCACACCGAAATCACCGATTTTGCAGCCCAAGCGCTCGATGTGCTCGCGGTACAAATTCATGTGCCGAATCTCGTCCAAGCAAATGCCGAGCAGGCCCTTGCGAAATTCCAGCTCTGCATCGGCGAACGCGAGCAGCGCCCAACACATCAACTCGGCCGCCTGCAACTCGTGGTGAAAGAATGCGTGCAGCGCGCGGGCGCGATAGTACGGCTCCTTCAACGCCTCGAGTCGAGGCGTGCGCTCGGTGCGACGCGCCACGCGAAATTGCGCCGGTCGCCCCGGCTCGCTCAGGCGGAGCGGCGTCGCCTCCTCGCGAAAGCGCGCGGGCGTCGTGGGCGGAGCCAATTTGACGTCCAGATCAGCGCTCCGCACGTAGTACTCCGCCCAAGCTTCGACGTCGGCAAACGCAGGGACGGTAGGCGGAACAACGGACAACGCCGGGCACTTTTGCGCAAATGGCGGCGATCGTCGAGGTCTCTCGGCTCGTTCGTCGCACAGGACCGCGCCGATCTGGCGCAAGAGCGCTAGCCGCCCGCTCCGGGCCGTGACATGCCCCGCCCGCGATGTCCGCCCCGCCTGCTGTTCCGCCGCTGTACGCTTGCTTGCCGCCCCCGGGCGCGGATGCCGATGCCGCCCTCGAAGGCTTCCTGCGCTATGCCGCGCAAGCCGGTTTGACGCTCTATCCGCACCAAGAAGAAGCAGTCTTGGCTGTGATGAGCGACAGCAACGTGATCGTGCATACGCCCACGGGCTCGGGCAAATCACTCATCGCCGCGGCCGTGCACTTCAAGGCCATCAGCGAAGGCCGGCGTTCGTTTTACACGTGCCCGATCAAGGCACTGGTCAGCGAAAAATTCTTCGACTTGTGTCGTGAGCTCGGTCCCGATCAGGTCGGGATGATGACCGGCGACGCCACCGTGAATCGTGACGCGCCAGTCATCTGCTGCACGGCCGAAATCTTGGCCAACATCGCGCTGCGCAATGGCGGAGAAGCCGACGTCGACTACGTCGTGATGGACGAGTTTCACTACATCTCGGACAAGGAGCGCGGTGTGGCTTGGCAAGTGCCGCTGCTGACTTTGCCGCAGGTGCGCTTCATCTTGATGAGCGCCACGCTCGGCGACGTGAGCGCTTATGAAAAGTTGCTCGTCGAGCGCACCGGCGCCGAGGTCGTCACCGTGCGCTCGGGTGAGCGCCCCGTGCCGCTCTACTTCGAATACCAGGAAAAACTGCTCCAGGAAGCGACGCAGACGCTGATCACTCAGGGCCGCGCGCCTGTGTACATCGTCAACTTCACGCAGCGCGGCGCGGCCGAAACCGCGCAAAGCCTACTCAGCCTCGATTTTTGCAGCAAAGAGGAGAAGAAAGCGATCGCAGAAGCCGTCCAGGGCGAAAGCTTCCGCAGCCCGAACGGCAAAGAGATGCTCAAGCTGCTGCGGCACGGCATCGGCCTTCATCACGCGGGGCTGCTCCCGAGGTATCGCTTGCTCGTGGAAAAGCTCGCGCAGCGTGGATTGCTCAAGCTGATCTGCGGCACCGACACGCTCGGCGTCGGCGTCAATGTGCCGATCCGTACGGTGCTCTTCAGCAAGCTGTGTAAATACGACGGTGAAAAGGTGCGCATCCTCACGGTGCGCGATTTTCAGCAGATCGCAGGACGCGCAGGTCGCAAAGGGTTCGATGAAGCCGGCTACGTGGTCGCGCTCGCCCCCGAACACAACGTCGAGAATCTGCGCCTCGAGGCCAAAGCCAACGCCCAGAACAAGAAGAAATTCGTGCGCAAAAAGCCGCCAGAATGGGGCTACGTGCACTGGGACAAGGCGATCTTCGAGCGCTTGGTCAGCTCGCAGCCAGAGCCCCTCGTGGCGCGCTTTCAGATCAGCCACGGCATGCTGCTCGCTGTACTCGGTCGCCCCGAGGGCGGTTGCTCGGCGATGAAGTCCTTGGTCAAGGACAGCCTCGAGCCGACGCCTCAAAAGCGAAAACACAAGAAGCATGCGCTCGAGCTGCTGCGTTCGCTATGGCAAGCAGGCGTGATCGAATTCCGTACCGCCGCGGAAGGCGGCGGCATCCGCCTGAACGCAGAGCTGCAAGAGAACTTCTCGCTACTCCAGGCGCTTGGCCTGTACGTGGTGGACGCCGTCGAGCGCCTGCCGGTGGACAGCCTCACTTACGCCCTCGACGTCCTGACGCTGGTCGAAGCGATCGTCGAAGATCCGGAGGTCGTCTTGCGCGCCCAGGTCGACAAGCTCAAAGGCCAGAAAGTGGCCGAATTGAAGGCTGCCGGCGTCGAATACGAAGAGCGCATGATCGAACTCGACAAGGTCGAGCACCCGAAGCCCAATCTCGAATTCTTGAACGAGAGCTTTGCTGCCTTCGCCAAGGACCATCCGTGGGTCTCGCGCGAGGAGCTCAAACCCAAGTCGATCGCGCGCGAGATGCTCGAGAGCCTGCAGTCCTTCAGCGGCTACATCAAAGAATACGGGCTCTCACGCTCCGAAGGCTCGCTCTTGCGCTACCTGTCGGAAGTCTACAAAACGTTGCTTCAAAGCATCCCGGAGCTTTCGCGCACGCCCGAGCTCGAAGAGCTGATCGAAACGCTCGGCACCTTGGTGCGCGGCGTCGACTCGAGCTTGCTGGACGAGTGGGAGCGCCTGAAGAACCCGGCTTACGTTGCCGTCGACACCTTGGAGCTCGAACTTCCGCACGACGACATCACGCGCAACACGCGCGTATTCACCGCACTGATCCGCAACCTGCTCTTCTCGGTGCTGCGGGCGCTGCAAGACCGAGACTACGAAACCGTGCTCGATCTCGCAGAAATCGGCGGCTTTGCGGGCGGCGCGCTGGAAATCGAACGCGCCATGCGCCCGTTCTTCGAAGAAGGCTCGAGCATTCGCCTCGACGCGCAGGGCCGCAGCCCCACCAACACCGAAATCGTCAAAGAAGACGACTACTGGCAGGTCACGCAATCCATCCTAGTCGGCGACGAAATCAGCGAATACCTGATCCGCGGCCGCATCGACCTCAAACGCTCAACCGCCGAACGCCGCCCCGTGTTCCTCCTCGACCACCTCGGCCCAATCTAACCAATCCTCGCTCCCCAAGAATGGGCGCCCCCAACCCAGCCACGCACCTCACAAGCACGCGCTATTCCCGTCTCATTGCCGACGACAACTAGGGTACGAATCGCATCAAATCCAAGGGCTCTCAAGACACTCCCTGATTTTGAACCGCCGAGCCGCAGAGATCTGAGGGAGATCTTGGGTGGCACTCACCGCGCCAGAGCGCTCCTTAGACACGACGATAGACGACGCGAGTGTCGATAGCTCCGCGCGGCGGTCATGATCAAAATCGATGCGAGCCGCAGGTCCACGTCCCATCGACGTGAATCGTCGCACTGAGTAACCCCTCAAATCTCCCTCTGATCTCTGCGGCCTCTGCGGCTCGGCGGTTAATCCCCTCGCCAAGCGACGCGCCTCGAAGTGGCTGTGACGCCATCTGTCGTTCTGTGGGTCCGAAGTCACGCGCGGCCATGTTGTGGCCGCGCGTTTCGAGCTTCGGGACGTTAGGGCCCGGCTTGGGTCGGAGTTGGGAGCCCAAACTCCCGAACTCCGACTGCAAGCGGCGCGGTCTCAGCCGGCGGCGGGGACTTTGACGCCGAGGGGAAGGCCGGCGAAACCGGGGACTGCTGTCTCGATTTCGCGCTCGCGCAGTTGCTCCTCGGCGCGCAGCAGCGGGTTGTAGTTCTGTAGGTTGCGCTCGCCGTTGGGAGCGCCGGCCTTGAACCACAGGCGGTTGGTGAGAGCACCGTACATCAAGGGCAGGTACGGCAAGAACTCGCTCGAGCCTTCGGTCGAACGGTGCGAGATGAACACCGAGAAGCCGTAGGACTTGATGTTTTCGAGCGCTTCTTTGAGGCTGCTGACGCCGACCTTCTTGCACTCTTCCAAGATCCACTCGAGGTCGCCGCGCGAGCTCAAGAAGGTTTCGACCATCTCGGCGTCGGCCAAGCCGAGCACCACTTCGATCGCCAAGCGCGTCTCGGTGAACGTACCGGCCTGGTTGAGCTTGATCAGCACGCTGTTGCCAGCGCGTTGCTTACGCTCTTTTCCGCACAGGTACGGGATGATGAAGCGCAGCTGGGTCACGACCAGGTCGTCCAAGACGATCTGGGTGCGCTCGCCGTATTTTTCGTTCATCAGCTTGTGGCCAGCGACGTCGTGTTCCGAGGCCGGATCTTCCATCGTGGCGAAGTTGTCGGCGCTGTTCACGACCGTGCCGTCGAGCTCGATCAGCTCTTCGCGCGTCTTGCGGCCAGTGCCAGAGAAGCGCATGTCGTACATGCCTTCCTTGATCAGGTCCTCGCCCTTTTGCACTTCGCTGAAGGCGTTGTCGGTGCCGATGGCGTAGTCACCGACTGCCAATTTGAGCTGGCCCGCGCACTCTTTGATGCGGGTCAAACCTTCGAAATTGTCCTTCACCGGGAACACGAAGCCGCGCTCCTTAGCGGTGCCGGTGGGGAGGCCGTCGCGCACCAGGTTCTTCTCGAACTGGCGGAAAAACTTGGTTCCGACCTCGAACACTTCTTTGACCGACTTGGCCTTCATGGAGAAGAAGAACATCTCTTGGATGTCCTGCTTCGTGCCCGGAACGTGCTCGCCGCCACAGACCATGTTGAAGGCGATGTTCGGGAAATAGAAGGTCTTGGTCTTCTTGGTCAGGAAGATCTCCCAGGCTTCGAAGCCGCTGGCCTTGAGCAGAGTCTGGAAGAACGCGGTCGAGGCAGCGAGGCAAGCGTTGCCGCCCCACACCTTCTTGTTCTGGCCGGCCTTCTTGACCATGGCCAAATCGAACTCAGCGGCGGCCTCGAGGATGTCCGACGGCTCCTTGATCGTGACCTTCTTCGGCAGGAGCTTGGTGATGTTCTTTTCGATCGACTCGATGGCCTGGTCGTTCGGAATGTAAACGGCTTCGTTCTCACCGTCGGAGGTGCCCTTGGGGATGCCGTTGCGCTCCGTGATCGTCCACGACTCTTTGCCGCGCTCCACGTCTGCCGTGATCTCACCCTCCAAGGTGAAGTTGGCGTACGAGGAGAGGATCTCGCGCCCTTTGAGCTTGAAGTTGGATACGGTCGTCTCTTTTGCCATTCTCGAAATTCCTTGGTCCGTGAGGCCCACGAGGGGCCCAAAAAACGGAGAGATGTCATACCCGAAAACGCGCCGCGCTAGGAGGCTCGGGCGTGCGTTTTGACGTCTGACCGTCCGCTGGGCCGCTCAGGCACTGCTCGTCCGATCCCCCCTAGAAACCCGCACTTTTTTGGCAACGCTGGTGGCGCGAGAAATGTCGCCGGGAGCGACGAGCAGGTTCTTGACAGCGAAACAGTGTTTCGAAGGCGCCCCGCGGTGCCCGCTTCGTTTGCGACGGTGCCGCCCACGAAGAACACATGACGAACGTGTGCCGCCCGGCTCTCATGAACGTTCCAAATCAGTCGCAAGGGCGCGTGGGGCCAAGGGACTTGTTTGCGGGCTCCGTGCGAGCGACGGAACCGTAGTTTGCTTGGGCGGCGGCCAGTACGGGCAAGCGGACGTGCCGGCCGCGTTGCAATAGCTCAAGAAACGCGCTGCGCGGAGTAGATCCCGCGTCGCCCCGTGATCAGGTAGCACAGCGCGCACACGATGGCCGCGTGTGGAAATAGGCTGCCGCCAAGCAACTCTACGGCCATGACCGAGAGCGCGAGGGGCGTCTTCGCGGCGGCTGCAAACACTGCAGCCAGCCCGACGCCCGCGCCCATGGCGAGCGGAAGGCCCAGAGCGCGCGCTAACACGTTGCCCAGCGCTGCCCCCACGAAGAATAGCGGCGTCACTTCGCCACCGAGAAAGCCCGCGCCGAGGGTCAGCGCGGTGAACAAGATTTTCAACGCAAATGCCGACATCGGCAGGTTGGCGTCGGTGAACGAGCGCAAGATCGTGGGCACACCGAGACCCAAGTAGTCGCTCGTGCCGACGCTGCGCCACAGAGCCACGACCACGACGCCACCGACGAACATGCGCAACGGTAAGCGAGGGATCCACCTTGCCCCCTGAGCTTTGAGGAAATGCGTGAGCTCCACGAAGGCGCGCGTCGCGAGCGACAAAGCGATCGCAAAGACCAGCCATTTGAGCAACAAGAGCGGCGAGAGCGCGAGCGGGCTCGGCGTCGGATACACGCTGTGGTTGATGCCCAACGCGCGCGTCGTCAGGTCACCGATCACGGCTGCACTGAGCGCGGGCAGCAGCGCCGCGTATTCGATGCGGCCTTGCACCACGAATTCGAGCCCGAACAGCGCGCCTGCGACCGGGGTGCCGAAGACCGAACCGAAGCCACCGGCCACGCCAGCGGCCAAGACTTGTCGTCTCAATGCGCCGGTCAGCCTCAAGTAACGAAGCGCGGTATCGGCGAGGCTCGCGCCCATTTGTACCGCGGTGCCCTCGCGCCCCGCGCTGCCGCCGAACAAGTGCGTGAGCACGGTCCCGATCAAGACCATGGGTGCCATGCGCAGTGGCAGGCACGGCCCATCGTCGTGGATCGTGTCGATGATCAGGTTGGCACCGCCGGCGATCGAACGCCCAAAGCGTTCGTACACCCAGCCGACGAGCAACCCAGCGACGGGTAGGCCGTAGACGATCAGCTCGTGCCCCGTGCGAAAATCGGTGACCAGCTGCAACGCGAACAGGAAGAGTGCGGACGCCGCGCCGGCGATCACACCAACCAGGGCGCCCAGCGCCAGCCAGCGGGACAAGCGCATCGGAACGATGTGCCAAGCGGCTTCGGCGTTCTCTTCATCAAGCTCGATCTTCACGCGGCATCTCTCCAGGCTTTTGACACCGGAGGGCTCACGCGAACTCCTACGGTGCCGCACGTAAACGCGGGCAACAACGTAGGAGTCATTGGCGGACGCGAAGGACCGCGGTTGTCGGCGGACTCCACCGCCATCTGTGCTTGGTTGAGCGAAGCCTCGGCCGGCGCGCCGACTTTGTCAAGCGGCTTCCTCAACCCTTCACGCACAGCACCTGTTTCAGCTCTGCGACGATCTCAACCAGGTCCGCCTGCTGCGCCATCACCTGCTCGATGTCTTTGTACGCTTTGGGCGCTTCATCGATCACGCCGCGATCCTTGCGGCACTCGACGCCGCGCGTTTGCCGCTCCAAGTCCGCGACGTTGAAACTGCGCTTGGCTTGAGCGCGACTCATGCGTCGGCCCGCGCCGTGCGACGCGGACTCGAATGACAGCGCGTTGCCCTTGCCGCGCACGATGAACGACTTGGCGCCCATGGAACCCGGAATGATCCCGAGTTCTCCGACCCCTGCGCGAATCGCACCCTTGCGGGTGACCAGGAGCTCTTCCTCGAAGTGCACCTCTTCGGCGACGTAGTTGTGGTGACAACTGATGGGCGCCTCGAAGCGAACTCGCGGCCAAACTTTGCGCAGCACGCCTTGCAGACGCGCGAGCATCACTGCGCGGTTGAACGCCGCATATTCCTGGGCCCAAAACAGATCCCGTCGGTAGGCGTCGAATTGCGGTGTGCCGGCCAAAAACACTGCGAGCTCGCGATCTTCGAGCGCTTGATTGTGGGCGAGCTTGGCGGCGCGCTCCATGTGCCGACTGGCAAGCTCGTTGCCCACCAAACGGCTGCCTGAATGCAGCATGAGCCAAACGCTTTCTGTCGTGTCGAGGCACAGCTCGATGAAGTGATTGCCACCGCCCAGCGTTCCAATTTGAGCGGCAGCGCGAAAAGCCAAGCGTTGAACGGACGGATCGAGCTCCGTGAAGCGCTCCAAAAGCGCTTCACCCGTGGGCTTCAGGCCCGGTGCGTCCGACCAAACCGGACTCGGGTGCTGCTCGCGGCCCACCGGAATTGCGGCCTCGATGGCGAGCCGCACCTTGCGCAACGACTCGGGCAAATCCTTCGCCGTTAGATTGGTCTTTTGTGCGGCCATGCCGCAACCAATGTCGACGCCCACCGCGGCTGGCGCGACCGCGCCACGCAGCGCGATCACCGAGCCGACGGTTGCACCTTTGCCGACGTGCACGTCGGGCATGACCGCGACGTGATGCGCCACCCAGGGTAAGGCGGCGACTGCTTTGAGCTGGCGGATCGCGTCCGATTCGAGCTCGTGGACGTTCGCCCAGACTCGGATCGGCACACGATCGCCGTTGATTGTCGAAGGACTCATGTTCGTTTCGCTTTGCTAGACATGCTCGAGCGCTCGACGATCGCGCTCACTCGAGCTCCAATTCACTCAATGCGCCTGCCGACGCCGCAGGATCGAGACGGAACGTGAGATCCGGCATGCGTTTCAGCGGCAGTGCCTCACACAGGCGCTGCCGGAAAAACCCGGCTGCGCGCTCGAAGGCCAGTTCGACGACGAGCGCGCTCTGCGCGCTCGCGCTTGCATTCACTTCCGCGTGCCAGGAGACCCAAACACGAGCACGTGAACCGTCGCGAGACAGTTCGACCATGCTGATGCGTGTGCCTTCCAGACGCGGATCGGTAATTTCGAAATCGAGAATCGAATTCAGTTCTTCACGGAACAGCTCTTCGAGACGCGGGTGACGCACACCCGCACCCCGACCTTCGCCATCCCGCGACGTACGGTGCTTGCCCATTTTGAAATCCAACAGTGACGACGCTCTGCGTCGTCTGCGCCGCGAGCCGTTGAGCCCACGAGCCAGGCCGCCTTCGCAGGGTGCGAAAGCAGCAGAAATAACGCTATTTGATGAGGAGCCGCAGCGCGCTGATCAGCGCGACGCGGCGACCAAGGAGACGATCACACGGTATGCGGTGGTTGTGTTGGACTGCATCAGCATCATCTCCTTCCCGAGGGCGCGCGTGGGCGACCCGCCAGAGCGTTATGACAGGGCATGTGAGAACTGTCAAGGATTGTAGATGACTCGACGCTCCCGCACGGGCGCACGTCGGCTCTTCCGCGCGGTGTAGGACGACTCCCGCTCGGTGTAGGCTTGGTGCATGAACGGTTTTGCCCCGCAAGCGAGTGCCGAGACTGCGGTCGCTCGTCTCACGGAGATCTACGAAGCATCGGTTGCGAACTTGCGCGCAGCGCTGGAGCGCTTTGCTGTGGATGGTGTGCCGCCCGAGGCGGAGCACCGCGCGCGCGGTGCTTTTGTCTATCCCGAGCTCCGGGTCAGCTATCGCCCAAACGGCGCGCCCCCCAAAGTCGACCGCGCATTCGCGCGCTTCAACCAAGCGGGACTCTACTCGGTCACCATCACGCGCCCGGACCTATTTCGGGCGTACTTGCTGGAGCAGCTCGGTCCGCTCATCGCGGACTACGGCGCGGAGGTCGAGGTCGGACCATCGACGCGAGAGATCCCCTACCCCTATGTGCTCGACGGCGCTGATCTGTCCTTCGGCACCACCACGCCCCAAGAGCTCGCGCGCTATTTCCCAACCACGAATCTCGCCGATATCGGCGACGAGTTGGTGGACGGACTGCGCGACCAGTCAAACTCCCCGCATTTGCCGCTGGCCCTATTCGATGCGCCGCGCACCGATTTTTCTCTCGCGCGCCTGCGCCACTACACGGGCACTCCGCCAGAGCATTTCCAGTCCTATGTCCTGTTCACGAATTACCATCGCTACGTGGATGAGTTCGTGCGCTTCGCCGCCGCGAAGCTTTCACAAGGCGACGAATACGAGGGCCTGTCCTGCGCGGGTGGCACCATGCTCTCTCGAGGGACGGACAACGCCAGCTCGGGCGTGGCCGATTCCGCGTGGCGTCGGCATCAGATGCCCGCCTACCATCTCGTTGCCAAGGACGGGCGCGGCATTAGCCTGGTCAATATCGGCGTCGGGCCTGCAAACGCCAAGACCATCACCGATCACCTCGCAGTGTTGCGGCCCGAAGCTTGGTTGATGATCGGCCACTGCGCGGGCCTGCGACAGACTCAAGCCATCGGCGACTACGTGCTCGCGCACGCCTACCTGCGCGACGACAAGGTCTTGAACGAAGTCTTGCCGCCAGAGGTGCCATTGCCCGCGATCGCGGAGATGCAACAAGCGCTGCAAGAAGCCGCAAAAGAGGTGACCGGCGAGAGCGGTGACGCACTCAAGCGTCGCTTGCGAACTGGCACAGTGGTCACCACCGACGATCGCGACTGGGAGCTTCGGGTCACCGCCTCTGCGCTGCGTTTCAATCAATCGCGCGCCGTGGCCATCGACATGGAGTCGGGCACGATTGCGGCGCAAGGCTATCGTTTTCGCGTGCCGTACGGCACGCTGCTGTGCGTTTCGGACAAGCCGCTGCACGGTGAGCTCAAACTACCGGGCATGGCGAATCGCTTCTACGAGCGCGCGATCTCGGAACACATCCGGATCGGCATCGCGACGGTCGACCAACTGAAGTTGACGGGGCATCGCTTGCATTCGCGCAAACTGCGCGCGTTCGATGAGCCGCCATTCAGGTGAATCCGCGCGTTAGCCGGTGATGAGCGCACGCCAAGCCGGATGCGCACCAATCAGCTCCAGTGCACGTGCGGTCAGCGTCTTGCCAGGCTCGGCGCGAGGCCACGTGGAAGCGCCCGAGGGATGAGGCAGCGCGATCACGTCGATGCGCAATTTGCCGCGCGTCACGACTTGCATCGATCCGATCTGATCGACGAGCGGACGCGCGGGCAGAAACTGTTCAATCGCGACGCGCCCGACCGGTAAGATCAGCTCGGGTTCGAGCAGCTCGATTTCGCGCTCGAGCCAGGGGCGGCAATTGAGCAGCTCTTCCGGACTCGGAACGCGATCGCCGCCCTTGGGATTTTTCCCCGGAAAGCAGCGGCATGCGGCGGCGATGTACACACGCGCTCGAAATTGCTCTTCGTCGAGACCGAGCGGGAGGAACCACTTGAAGAGTTGTTTGCCCGCAGTCCACGCGAAAGGCCGACCGAGGGCCGGCTCTTTGTCACCTGGCGCTTGTCCGACTAGCAGCACCTTGGAGCGCACCGCAGTGCCGACAATCGGCGGGCGATGCATGTTCGGACAGAGCCGGCAGGCACGCAGCGCGGTTTGGTGGGCGTGAAGCACGCGAAGTGCGGGAGGCATGTGTGGGGCGCGTCGGTTTAGAGTAGCCACTCACCCCGCACGCAAGCGAGCCGCGTCGCGTGCCGGAGGCATGCCGAACTGGCGCGCGTATTCGCGGCTGAATTGAGACACGCTCTCGTAGCCCACCGAGAAGGCCACACTGGCCACCGCGCCCGGCTCGGCGAGGAGACGCCGACGCGCTTCCTGCAAGCGCATCTGCTTGTGATAGGCGAGCGGGCTGAGACCAGTGACCGCCTTGAAATGGCGGTGGAACGAGGAGACGCTCATCGACGCAACGCCCGCGAGCGTCTCGACCGGCATTGGCTCTGCCAGGTGCTCGCGCAGCCATTTTACCGCGCGATGGACTTGCGATAGCCGGCTATCAGCCCGTGCAAACTGCCGGAGCACTCGGCCATGTTCGCCCTGCAGCGCGCGATACAGGAGCTCGCGCTCGATCATCGGGGCCAGCAGCGGCACGTCATCCGGCGCCTCCACGAGGCGGACCAAGCGCAGGAGCGCATCATCCATGGCCGCCGTCGAGGGGCTGATGGACATGGGTTCGAGCTCTTCCTGCGCAGCGTCGAGCGTGCGCTCGGGGCGCGCCGGCAAATCCAACAGCAAAGCGGCGACCGCCGTGCGATCCAACTGGAGCGCGAGTCCAAGGTACGGCCGCTCCGGGTTGCAGTCGGTGACGGTGCACACCACCGGCACGTCAATCGATGCAAGCAGGAACGTTCCTGGACGATGCTCCAGGTGGCGCTCCCCCACGCTCATCCGCTTGATCCCCTGAATCGTGAAATAGAGCATGGGCTCGTAGATCACCGGCGTCGGCTCCGTGGCCGCGTCGCTCGACCACAGTGTGAGCTTGGGGAGGAGCTCGCGACACTCGGGCGCCGCGTAGCGCTGCAACAGCGCGCGGAGCTCGGGCGTCGGGTCGTGCATACCGGCATCATCCCAGCGGGTCGCGGGTCACGCAAGCCGAGCGGCGGGCGGTTTGGCAGGATTGGGCAAGAGTCTGGCAGCTTCCGGCGCGCGCTTCTGCGGCGCCGCACCTATCAAGAGGGCATGAAGGAGACGCATTCATGAGCACTCGAAAGACGGCGTTGGTCACCGGTGCAAACAAGGGGATCGGCCGCGAGATCGCGCGCCAACTGGCGCAAAAGGGCTACTCGGTCTGGCTCGGCTGTCGCGACGCCGAGCGCGGCGAAGAGGCGGCCGCAGCTCTGCGAAGCGACGGTCTCGACGCACGCGTGCTGGCGCTGGACGTGACCAACGATGCCAGCGTGAAAGCCGCGGCGCTGACCTACGCCAAGACGAGCGACACGCTCGATGCTCTAGTAAACAACGCAGGCATTGCCACGGGCGGTTACACCCCGCCGAGCCAGGCGAGCCTCGACGACATGCGTGCGGTGTACGAGGTCAATGTCTTCGGCCCGGTGCGCGTCACCCAGGCCTTCGCGCCGTTCTTGCGCAAGGCCGGTCAGGGGCGCATCGTCATGATGAGCAGCAGTGTCGGCTCGATCAGCGAGCAACTGGACATGACCAGCGGCGTCTACGGCGTGAACTTGCTGGGCTACAATTCGTCGAAGAGCGCGCTCAACATGATCACCGTGTCCTTCGCCAAGGAGCTAGCGGCACACGGCATCAAAGTGAACGCCGCGAACCCGGGTTACGTGGCCACGGACCTGAACGGCAATCAAGGATTCCGCAGCACGGAACAAGGCGCAGCCATCGCCGTGCACCTGGCCACCCTGGGTCCGATGGGCCCAACTGCGGGATTCTTCAACGACGGGAAGGAAGCCTCGCTCGGTCGGCACCCTTGGTGAAGGCCGACCTCACCGCAAGAATCTGCGTGACTCCGAGGGTTCTGGAGGCGATGGCCGGATAGCGGGCTACGCGACGCACTTCGAGCGCCGCGCCCGCTACCCCCCAAATCAACCCGCGTGAGTTAGCGCAATGGCCCGCATCTCGCGCATCACTTGCTCGTCGGCAATTGCCGTCACGAAACTGACGCCCTCCGAAGTGCCGATGCGTACGGGCTTGGCTCCTAGTCCTCGGAACCAGAACAGATCCGCGCTCAGCGCGGCGCTGTCTGCCTCCTTTGCTGCTCGCGTGAGCTCTCCCATCGTCATCAAAGCGAGATCCAGCGGCGCTTGTCCCACGCGATGCAAGAGCACCAAATCGCGACACGGCAACGAGACGATTGCGCCGGCGCGCCCGAGGTTCGGTAAGTGTCTCTCGGGGGCGAGCGAGTGAGCGCTCGTGTACATGTGCTCGCCGTGAACGAGGACGAGCCCTACCTGGCCGCGAAGCTGCACCTCTGACTCTGTTACCTCTGCGAGCGAGTTCGCGAGCGCGAACGCCAAGACGTCGTCGTTCGACTGATTCCAGCAGGCCAGATGCTCCGGCGTGACCAACGCGACCGCCTTGGGGAGATCGAGCACGGCGACGGCTTGCAGCCCAGGGTAATCCGCCCGAGCAATCACGGCACGGCGCTGAGCCACCCAGGCATCGGGGTAAACGCGCAGACGAAGCCGTGTGCGCGCCTCGTCCCAGCGAGCGAGTCGTTCGCTCCAATCGTCCGTCTCGTACATGACAAGTCCTCTCAGAAAGACATGATTAGTAGACTTTTGCCTCCCGCGTAGCCGTTTAATTGCCCAATAGTGCCGCTGTGGCGCGCTGCGCCGAGAACGAGTTTTCGTTTCGAGGTGTGTTGCTGGATTGTGAGCGCCCATTCTTCAAATACACTAAGAGCGATGGTGCGCCTGAATTCGAGACGGCTGAGTGCAGCGCTGCTCGTCGGAGCTGGGCTCTTGCTGACCTTTGCGCCGCTAACGCGTCCGGTGCGCGCGAGTGACGGGTCTCCGAGTCCGTGTCCGCCGGAGATGGCCTTCACGGCGGGGGTTTGCATGGACCGCTACGAAGCGCACTTGCTCGAACGCGGCGAGGACGGCGCGCTCAAGCCGTTCCCGCCGTTCACGCGACCGAAGCAAGGCGTGTTCGTCGCAGAATCACGCGCGGGCGTGCGCCCGCAGGCGTACATCAGTCAGCTCGAGGCAGCGAGCGCTTGTCAAAACGCGGGCAAGCGTTTGTGCTCGCTCAGCGAATGGTACCGCGCCTGTCGCGGTGAGCACGACACGCTCTACCCTTATGGGGCAACGTACATCCGAGGCCGCTGCAATGTCGGCAAACCGCACCTCCTGTCGATCCTACACGGCAGCGATCCCAATGCCTGGAGCTACGAGGGAGCGTTCAACGATCCCGTGCTCGATCAACGTCCAGGTTTTCTGGCAGAGTCCGGGGAATACTCGGGTTGTGTGACGAGCGCGGGCGTCTTCGATCTGGTCGGCAATCTCCACGAGTGGGTGGCCGATCGCGTCGACGCTTCGATTGCCGAGAAGATGCCGCTCGAGGCCGGCATCAAGGCGCGCATCGGTCGCAACACCGGCAAGGGCGTGTTCATGGGGGGCTTTTTCAGCACCATGAATGAGCATGGCCGAGGCTGTGAGTTCGTGACGATGGCGCACGAGCGCCGTTATCATGATTACTCGACGGGGTTTCGCTGCTGTAAGGACCCTTAGATTGCCCGCGAAAAAGACTAGAGCGATCGCCCTCACAGCAGATGCCGCTCCTCTTAAGAAAGCCTGTGCGGAAGGCCCCGGGCTTTTGGCCAAGCCCGCTCAGCGTCAATTCGGCCTCGGGCCAACGCGAACGGCTCGACAACCCGCCGGCCGCGTGCGACGTTTAGCTGTCAACGAACCAAGGGTGCAGTGATTTTTCGCTGCAGGATCCGGATGGTCGGGCCGCCATCTCGCCAGTAAACGAGCTGGAGAGAGTCCACCATGTCGAGAGTAGAACCCCGAACGCGTTCCTTCAGCTCCTCGTCGCCACCCGAAGCGTGGGCCCCGCTATTGAGAGTCGCGAGGATCGCGGCACGTCCACTCGAGCGATTCCTTCGAATCGAAGCCGCGAGCGGCGTACTGCTGTTGATTGCCGCCGCGTTCGCTCTGGCCTGCGCCAACTCCCCTTGGAGCGCAGACTACCTCCACCTATGGCACACGCCCGTAGGGGTTCGCATCGGCAGCTTCACTTTCGAACGCACACTCGAATGGGTGGTCAACGACGTGCTGATGGTGCTGTTTTTCTTCGTCGTCGGGCTGGAGATCCGGCGTGAAATTCACCAGGGAGAGCTTTCCGAATGGCGCCGGGCGGCGCTACCATCCGCTGCAGCGCTCGGCGGAATGCTCGCTCCCGCAGGGCTCTATTTGCTGATCGCCGGTTCGCCCGTGACCAGATCGGGCTGGGGCGTACCGATGGCAACAGACATCGCTTTTGCCGTCGGCGTGCTGGCCTTACTCGGCAAGCGTGTACCGCCCGCGCTGCGTGTTCTCTTGCTGGCGCTGGCCGTGATCGACGATCTCGGTGCGATCGTCGTCATCGCCCTCTTTTACTCGTCGGGCGTGGACCCCTCGGGTTTCTTGCTCGCAGGGCTGGGACTCGCAGCGATATTTCTGATGCAGCGCCTCGGTGTCCGCACAAAAATTGCCTACGTTGCAGCTGGAGTAGTCGTGTGGGCCGGCATCTATCGCGCAGGCGTTCATCCGACGATTGCCGGCGTAATCATCGGTCTCGTCACACCCGTTCGCTCTTGGCTCGACACCGAAGGTTTCGTCCATGCCACGCGAGCCGAACTCGAGCACCTAGAGCGAGACCCGAGCCTAACTTCTTCGCCACACGAACTCGCTAGAACACTCAGTCACGTGAACCGCGCTCGACGCGAGGCCATGTCGCCCGCCGAGAGCCTGATCGAGGCGCTCCATCCCTGGGTTGCGTTTGGGATCATGCCCTTGTTCGCGTTCGCCAATGCCGGCGTCATAGTCTCGACCGACGCAAGCATCGGCGAAGCCTCGAACATTTCCCTCGGCGTTATGGCTGGACTGCTGTTGGGCAAACCGCTCGGAATCCTGTTCGCGAGCTGGCTGATGATCCAGCTCCGACTCGGAATTCTTCCGGCAGGTATCGGTGCTCGACACTTGGTCGTGTTGGGAGTCGTCGGGGGCATCGGCCTAACGATGGCGCTGTTCGTTTCTCAGCTCGCGTTCTCGGAGCCGTCGCAAGTGGCTGCTGCCAAGCTCGGCGTGTTATCGGCGAGCGGAGGCGCAGGGGTGCTCGGACTGGTCGTGGGACGTCTGCTGCTACCGGCTTCGTTCGCTAAGTCCGCCGCGAAATCGGCGGATGCCGCGGAGTGCTCGACTGAAACCTGAAGCACTCGCCGACACGCACTCGCGCGTGCGCCTGATCGCGAGCGACAGCAAGGTTCACCTCGGGTTCGTCACTGCACCTCTTCTGCACGAATACATATCATCAGCGTTTCCAATCCGTATCGATCCGGCGCTCAAACACCTAAAAAACTCCATACTTTTGGCGCAATCCACGTGTTAAGGAGCGCTGGCCAATGCCAAGTGCCGACTTTCCCGTCTGGACCTTACTTTCGTTCCCGACTCTGGTCCTCGCGATAGCCGTCTTCCCAATGCTTATCCCACACATCTGGGAGAAGCGAAGTGTGCAGAGCGCCGTAGTCGCGCTCTGTACGCTGCCCGTAGTGGCGTACGAACTCACTTTCGGTCACGCCCGACATGTCATGGATGGGGCGAAAGGTTACCTCGCCTTCGTGATCACCCTCGGCGCACTGTTCACGACCTCCGGCGGTATTCACCTGAAGGGTGATATCGAAGCAACGCCGAGAAACAATCTGCTATTTCTGCTGCTGGGAGCGACCTGCGCGAGCCTGATCGGCACGACGGGCGCCAGCATGCTGCTCATCCGGCCGCTGCTGAAAACGAACCGCCAACGCGAGCATCGGGCACACTTGGTGCCGTTCTTCATCTTGATCGTCGCTAACGCGGGCGGCCTCCTGCTGCCGCTGGGTGATCCCCCGCTCTTGGTGGGTTACATCATGGGCGTACCGTTCTTCTGGACCCTACACTTGTTTCCGGTCTGGCTGTTGTACGTCGGTTCCTTCGCGGTTGCGTTCTACGTCGTCGATCGACGTGCATACGCGCGCGAAACCGCTCGAGCCCTCTCGGCAGATCGACGAGAAATTGAGCCGTTATCGCTGCTTGGACGGCGGAATATCGGATTTCTGCTTGCTATCGTGCCGGCAGCATTGTTGCCCGAAGGCTGGCGAGAAATCGCGCTGCTGGTCATTGCCGCTGCGTCCTTTTTCACGACTCCAAAAGAGGTGCACGGGGCAAATTCCTTCGGATTCGGACCGATCATCGAGGTGGCGATCATCTTTTGCGGGTTGTTTCTGTGCCTCGGACCGATCGAAGCCACGCTGGCCGAGGCGGCCCCCCACTTTCCAGTGCGAGATGCGTGGCAATTGTTTTGGGGGTCGGGGGCCCTGTCCTCCGTGCTCGACAACGCACCAACCTACACGGCCTTCGCTGCGCTGGCTCGGGGCCTCGCGCACCGCTCGGGCGAACTCGTGGCCGGCATCGACCCCATCAAGCTGGCAGCGATTAGCGTAGGAAGCGTGGTGATGGGTGCGACTACCTATATCGGCAACGGGCCGAACCTGATGGTCAAGGCGGTGGCAGAACGCGAACGTTATGAAATGCCCAGCTTCGCCCGCTACTTCATGTTCGCTTTCGCGACCATGTTGCCTGCACATCTAATCGTGACTGTCGCATTTTGGTGGCTGGACCGCTGAAGTCGAATCGAGAATTCCTGGAACGAAGCGTCAAAGACCTCCAGCTCGGAATTGGACGCAGTGCGAAACAGCCGGCGCATTTTGTCGCGCGAAGACCGTGCGCATTGGCATACGCGTAAAAAATATCAGCGATTTCCGCGAGAAGTCCGGGGTCTTCACGTACAGGTAGAAGATCAAATTTTATTTATACGAACGTCGCGTTAATTCCGCCGAAAATCGCGGGAAACATTCGACCGCGATACTGCCGTCTATCAACAGATCATCAGCGAATTCGCGAATCGGGAAAAGGCCCCGATTCGAAGGCGGAGTTATGCCCAATCCGCTGCAACACCAACTGGAGAAGCTTTGGCCATGTGGGAACAATATCGGAAGACCGCAATCGGGATTCAGGTGGTGGTTGCGATCGTGACCATCGCAGTGCTGATTTGGAGTCGGAACTGGAGCGTTGGCGGATTGTTCTTCGTGACCATGCAATTGAGCGCCGTTCTCGGCGCGGGCTGGGCCACTCGCCTGCACCGGCTGCAGGAGCGAGGACGCTCACTGCGTCTCGGCCGCGGCTAGTGCCGCGACTGGCCAGTCCGATTTTGCGTTCGAACGTTTTCTTTCAACCGAGGTATGACATGTCAAGTTTGCTCTCTTTTCATCGCTACCGGCACTGGCTCGCGGTGCTGTGTCTAGCGGTCGTGGCTTTGGTCGGCGTCGGTGTTCCCCGAGCCGCCTTCGCGGACGAACCCGCAAACGACCCGACGGGCGCGAGCCAGATGACGCCCACCGCGCTTTCAGTCCCGAATTACACGAAACCCGATCCCGAGAAAGCAACGACCAAAGAACTCGCCACTGCGGTCGACGCGGTCGCGCAGTCTGCCTCGCGTAGCTACTTCTCGATCAACTTCGTTTGGGTGTTGGTCGCCGGCTTCTTGGTGATCTTCATGCAGGCGGGGTTCGCGCTCGTCGAAACGGGCCTGATCCGCGCCAAGAATGCCTCTCACACCTTCTCGATGAACTTTGCCGTTTATGCCTTGGGTATGTTCGGCTTCTTCTGCACCGGCTTTGCGCTGATGTGCGGTGGGTACAACGGCACGAGCATAGGCGGTCCCGGCGTGCTTGGGGGCACGCCTACGCTGAGTCACATGTTCACGGTCGGCGCCTCGGTTGCCGGCGATCACGGCTGGGGCTTGTTCGGTACCTCCGGCTTCTTCCTAACGGGAGGCGCGTACGATGCCGCCGCGATCGTGATGTTCTTGTTCATGATGGCATTCATGGACACGACCGCGACGATCGTCACCGGCGCCTGCGCCGAACGCTGGACGTACAAGCACTTCTTCCTCTACAGCATCTTCGTCGGCGGCTTGATCTACCCGGTGTTCGGTTGCTGGGTGTGGGGCGGCGGCTGGCTCGCACAGCTCGGCTATCGCTCGGGGCTTGGGCACGGCGTGGTCGACTACGCAGGCTCCGGCGTGGTGCATCTGCAGGGCGGCGCATTGGCGCTCATCACCGCCATCTTGATCGGCCCGCGCATCGGCAAGTACAACAAGGATGGCTCGGCCAACGCGATCCTTCCTCACGACGTGCCGATGGTGCAACTCGGGACCTTCATCCTTGCCTTCGGCTGGTTCGGCTTCAACGCCGGCAGTTCGCTCGCGGGTACGGACGGCCGCATCGGCATCGTCGCCGTCAACACGATGATCGCCGGCATGGCGGCAACCCTGAGCGGCATCATCTACATGTGGGCCGTGGTCGGTAAGCCCGATCCGTCGATGATGTGCAACAGCATGTTGGCGGGCCTCGTGGCAATCACCTCGCCGTGCGCCTTCGTGACGCCCGTGAGCGCCTTCATCATCGGCGCGATCGCCGGCGTGCTCGTGGTTTGGTCGGTGTTTTTCTTCGACAAGCTCAAGATCGACGATCCAGTCGGTGCGATCAGCGTGCACGGCGTGAACGGTCTCTGGGGCGTGATCGCGGTCGGCCTGTTCTCGGATGGCACCTACGGTGCCGGCTGGAACGCAGTCGGCGCGACGGACTACTTGGGCGTTGCAGGCAAGGGTGTCACCGGCTTGTTCTACGGCGACAAGACTCAGATCGTCGCGCAGTTGATCGAGGCCGGCGCAGCCATCGGTTGGAACGTGGTGGTCGGCGGAGTGATCTTTTACGCGCTAGGTAAGATCACGCCAGCACGCGTCGCGCCGGCCATCGAAATCGCCGGCCTGGACGTACCAGAAATGGGCATCCCGGCGTACCCGGAATGGTTCCCGCCGGTCGCTCCGGAAGACGTTCCAAGCGAGCAGGTGGAAGCCGCCATTCAGTCGCTGTCGCCCGTCAAAGCCTGATAAAGTAAGCCAAGCAGCAGCGATTGCTCGAGCAATGAACGCCCGGCGTCTTCCGCGAGGACGACCCGGGCGCTCTTCTTTTGTGAGCTCAGTTGCCCAAATCATAGCTATCCAGGATCCTGTGCCGGTGAACCTGATTCGTTGCGAAGTTTTTTTGCGCTTGGCCTCACTTGCAGCACTGCTGGTCGCCTGTTCCACCAACCGCCCTTCATCCGCCCCAAGCATCAAGAGTGTATGTAAAGACGGGCCGCTGAGCGCTTGCCCGCGAGACTCGCGCTTGCTCTTTCGAGTCAACGGATTGTCGGGCAAATTTTTCCTGAGCGCCTACCTGGAGAATGCTGAAACGCACGAGCAAAGTTGGCTCGCGCCGAGCGCTGACGACGATCCGATGATCGTGCAACTTCACCCCGGCGAGCAGGTGTTGAGTCGCAGCGTTCCGCTGTCCATCTTGAACAAGGGGAACTTCCAGGTTCACGCGTTGCTCACCAGCGAGCCTGTCTCGCGAAGAGACATCCTTGCGGGGAAAGCCGTGAGCACCGTGGCCGACACGAGCAGTTTGACGGTCACTCGCCCAAGCGCGCCGCAGTGACACACAGGCGCGTGCCCGACGACATCGACCTCTCGTGACTGTGGCGATTCGACGCACAGCGTTGGCCCTTGGCTTGCACTCGGGAAGGGGAACGACCCAATCGACGGTCCTCGAACCTCAAGGAGACAGACAATGATGCGTTCATATCTCGGCCGCAGCGCGGCAAAGTGGCTCGGTTGTGGCGTGCTTGCGATCTCGGCGGTTGCCTGCGCGAGCGACAAGACCCCTGCCAAGGAACCGGTGGCCATGGGAGAGATGACCGCGCCCGGCCCCCAAGACCCCCGAGGTCGTCGTGAAGGCGACACGACGATTGCCATCTCGGAAGAGTTCCGGCGCGAATGCCAACTGCCGAACGCACCGAAAGAAGCGCCTCATTTCGACTACGCAGACGCCACGCTGCACGCTCGCGGCGCGAACATCTTGGACGACGTGGCCAAGTGCTTGAGCGACGGCCCGCTGAAGGGCCGCGTGATTACCATCATCGGTCGCACGGATGCGCGCGGCTCGGCCGAATACAACAAGGAATTGTCCGCCAATCGCGCGGAGGCGGCGCGCAACTATCTGGTGCAGCGCGGCGTCGCTGCGTCGACCGTTCGCATCATTGCCCGCGGTGAGCAAGGCGCGCAGGGCACGAACGAAGAAACTTGGGCCCTCGACCGCCGCGTCGATTTCGAGCTTGGCGCGCGCGACGCGCAAGGCAATGCAGCCGCAAACAATCTGAATGCGTCGCCCGATCCGGTGCTCGAAGGCACGCGCATGCAAGCGCTCTCTCCGAACAACAACACATCGAAAGCCAACGCCGGCAGCTACTCCGACACCGCCGAAGGTGGACACGAGGCGGGCGCCAGCAAGGGCAGCTCATCGGGAAGCGCCTCCGGCAGTGCATCGGGAAGCGCCTCCGGCAGCGTCCACGTGGGCGGCAGCGGCAAATAGACCGCTGCACGAGTGAGAAGCGCGCCGCGTCGGGAACGGGGCGCGCTTCGAGGTGCGATGCTGGGCCGGGGGCGCCCCCAATCTTCACGGCATGCGCTGCGACAACGCGCCGAGGTAGTCCTTCTTGCCGAGCGGCACGCCGTTGTGGCGCAGGATCGCGTAGGTGTGGGCGGCGTGAAAGAAGAAGTTCGGCTGGGTGTGTTCGAAGAAGTAGTCCTTGCCGGTCATCACTTTGCCTTCCCAACGCGGCTGAGTGATCGTGCGCGAGCTAGCGCCTTCGAAATCCTTCTCTGAAAATCCGTCGAGGATCGCAATCACGGACGAGACGCGGTCACGCAGCTCGGCGAGCGTCTGCTCGTTGTCCGCGTGCGCGGGGACTTCTTTGCCGGTGAGGCGCGCAGCGCCGAGCTTCGCCGCGTCAGCGGCGATTTGAACCTGCTTCACGAACGGCAACTGATCGGGAGCTAGGCGAAAGTTCAAAAACAGGTTCGCGTCGAACGACTTTTCTTTGGCGAAGGCTTCGGCCTTGTCGAACCAGGTGTTGATCTGGCCGAGCGTCTTCTTCATTTGCAAAAATGCGTCGTAGTACATGGGGACTCCTTGGGCGTTGTTTAGCTGAGAATCTAGCCGATTGCGCGCACTACGCCGCCATCCACGCGCAGCGCCGCGCCGTTGACACCGGACGAGCGAGGGCTGGCAATGAACGCGGTCAGCGCGGCGATTTCCTCGGGCGACTCGAAGCGTTGCAAGAGTGACGTCGGGCGCACGTGTTGGAAGAACTCGCGCTCGACGTCTTCCGGACTCTTACCTTGCTGAGCCGAAAGGCCCTTCACGAAATCCGCCACGCCCTCGCTCTTGGTTGGGCCAGGCAAGATCGAATTCACCGTGACGGCGGTACCGCGCGTCAGTTCAGCCAAGCCCCGCGCGACGGCGAGCTGCGCCGTCTTGGTCGTGCCGTACTGAATCATCTCGGAAGGGATCTGCAGACCGCTCTCGCTCGAGATGAACAAGATGCGCCCCCAATTGCGCTGCAACATCCCGGGCAAGTAGGCGCGTGCGAGTCGCACGCCGCTCAGCACGTTGACCTCGAAAAAATGCAGCCACTCGGCATCGGTGATTTCGACGAAGGGCTTGGCCTCGAAAATGCCGAGGTTGTTGACGAGGATGTCGATGTGCGGCTCGCTCTGCACGACCTTTGCGCAGCCCTCCGCCGTCCCAAGATCGGCGGCGACCCCGCGCAGATCGGCGTTCGCCAGACCGCTGTCGCGCATGGCTTGGACGGCGGCGGAGGTCCGCTGCTCGGTCCGCCCGTTGACGATCACGGTCGCGCCCTCGGCCGCCAGCGCCCGCGCGATCGCGAAGCCGATGCCCGCCGTAGAACCAGAAACGAGAGCCCGCTTACCCTGAAGTTGAAAATCCACGGCCCGAGCCATCGGGCTCCGCGGGCCGTATGTCAACGCACCAAACCGCCATAAACCAATCTAACGTCATGATTTTATTAAACTAACCAGGAAATCAAATTCCTGATTCGGCGACCGTCCCGAAACAGGCCACTGGGCTCGAACAAGCGAGATGCTATAGGCGCTTCCCTTCTGCGGCCGGCTTCGCTACGTGCCGCACCCTAACTCCAAGTACGAGGCCAAAAAGTGGCAACCCGCATCCCGCTCGAACGCATTCGCAACATCGGTATTTCTGCGCACATCGACTCCGGCAAGACGACGCTCACCGAGCGCATCTTGTTCTACACGGGTCGTATCCACACGATCCACGAAGTGCGCGGCAAAGACGGCGTCGGCGCCAAGATGGACTCGATGGATCTCGAGCGCGAGAAGGGCATCACGATCCAGTCCGCCGCGACCTACTGCGTGTGGACCGGCTCGCAGAAGCAGTACGAAGACAGCAACATCAACATCAACATCATCGACACGCCCGGCCACGTCGACTTCACGATCGAAGTCGAACGCGCGCTGCGCGTGCTCGACGGCGCGATCCTCGTGCTCGACTCCGGCAAGGGCGTGCAGTCGCAGTCGATCACCGTCGACCGCCAGATGAAGCGCTACCACGTGCCGCGCATCGCGTTCGTGAACAAGATGGACAACCCGGGCGCCAACTACGAGCGCGTCTCGGACATGCTCAAAGAGAAGCTTGGCCATCACTCGGTGAACCTGCAGGTGCCGATCGGCGCGGAAGACAAGTTCCAAGGCATCATCGATGCCATCACGGGCAGGGCCTACTACTTCGAGGGTTCTGACGGCGAGAAGATCGTCGAGAAGGATCCGCCCGCAGAGCTGGCCGACAAGACCAAAGAAGCGCGTGAGACGATCATCTCGCGCGTGGCAGACGTCGACGACATCCTCGCCGAGAAGTTCATCAACGAAGAGCCGATCTCGAACGAGGAGCTGATCGCCGCCATCCGCCGCGCGACCCTCGCGCTCAAGATGACGCCGGTGATGTGCGGCTCTGCGATCAAGAACAAGGGCGTGCAGCTCTTACTCGATGGCGTGGTGAAGTACCTGCCGAACCCCACGGAAGTCATCAACGAAGGCCACGACCAGGACAACAACGAAGAGAAGGTCGTGATCCCGAGCGATCCGACCAAGCCGTTCGTCGGTCTGGCGTTCAAGCTGCAGCAGGACAAGTACGGGCAGCTGACCTACTTCCGCATCTACCAGGGCACCATCTCGAACGGCGACACCATCTTCAACATCTCGAACGAGCGCCGCAAGGTGCGCGTGCCGCGCATGTTCCGCATGCACTCGGATGACCGTGAAGAGATTGCAACCGCTGAGGCCGGCGACATCGTGGCGTTCTACGGCGTCGAAGCGAGCTCGGGTGAGACCTTCACCGACGGCAAGGTCAACTACACGCTGACCTCGATGCACGTGCCCGCCGCCGTGATTTCGCTCGCCGTGCGCCCGAAGGACCGCAACTCGGAGGCGAACTTCTCCAAGGCGCTCAATCGCTTCACCAAGGAAGATCCGACCTTCCGCGTCCACCAGGACGAAGAGAGCCAAGAGACGATCATCTCCGGCATGGGTGAGTTGCACCTCGACATCTACATCGAGCGCATGAAGCGCGAGTACAACTGTGACGTGATCGCGGGTAAGCCGCAGGTGGCGTACCGCGAGACCATCTCGCAGCGCTCCGAGCTCGCCTACACGCACAAGAAGCAGACCGGCGGCTCCGGTCAGTACGCCAAGATCGGCGGCTACATCGAGCCGCTGCCGGCGGACGCAGTGGAGACCTACGAGTTCGTGGACGAGATCGTGGGCGGTATCATCCCGCGCGAGTTCATCCCGGCTTGCGACAAGGGCTTCAAGGAAGGCATCAAGAAGGGCTCGCTGATCGGCTTCCCGGTCGTCGGGGTGCGCGCCGTGCTGAATGACGGCGCCTTCCACGCGGTCGACTCGTCCGAGCAAGCGTTCCGCACTGCCGCGCTGATGGGCTTCCGCGAAGCGTACGCCGGCGCCAAGGCGATCATCCTCGAGCCGATCATGAAGGTCGAGATCGAGGCGCCGATCGAGTTCCAGGGCTCGGTCGTCGGTCAGGTCAATCAGCGCCGCGGCGTCATTCTCGAAACCAAGAGCGACGAGAACGTGACCGTGACCGCGGAAGTGCCGCTGAACAGCATGTTCGGCTACTCGACGGACCTGCGCTCCGCGACGCAAGGCAAAGGCCAGTACACGATGGAATTCGCGAAGTACTCTCCTGTTCCGAAGCAGGAGCAGGAAGAGATGGTCAAGAAGTTCCGCGAACAACAAGCCAAGGAAGCCGCCGCACGTAAGTGACGAGCAGCTAGGCTGATTCGCTCATCCGAGTGAATCGATACGACGCCTCGAAGTGACGGAAGCTTCGAGGCGTTCGTGTTTTGTCCAGCCCACTCGCGCCCACAATCAGATTTTTGATTGATGGTCACGCGCTACTTCAAAGGCGTCATAGCCTTCGGCGTCGCGGACGAGGGACCGAGAGATTAACCGCAGAGCCGCAGAGACACAGAGATCTGAAGGAGAAGGATCGGGTTCAATCTCGGATCGGCCGTTCACGGGCAAATAACGCGCCGATTCGACGCACTTCGCGAACCCCAATCTTCTCTCCCTCTGATCTCTGCGACCTCTGCGGCTCGGCGGTTCAAACTCAGGGAGCCGTTTCACGCCGCTTTCTGGTGATTTTTCGGGCGGGCACTGGCGAGCGAAGCCGGGCTACCCTAGAGCTATCGTAATGGCTCTCAAGTCGTTCGGAGCTCAGGCGAGCGGGCTGCGTTTGGAGCGCATGAAAGCGTCCCCGCGCTTCGTGGATGGCGCGTTCGCCAACACCGCGCCGGTCGCGCAGGGTCTGAAGAAGGGCACCGTGCACCCGACGATCGCGGAGTTCCTGTGCGGCGGGCAGCGACGCACACCGCGCGCACCTTTGCCTTCACAGAACCCACTCTCCGGTTGGCAGCGAGCGCCTGAAACTGGCTTCCGCGCGACCTGGCTCGGGCACTCCACGGTGTTGCTCGAGATCGACGGCGCGCGCGTGCTCACCGATCCGGTTTGGGGCGAGCGCGCGTCCCCCGTCACCTTCGCGGGTCCGAAGCGCTTTCAACCGGTGCCCATCGCAGTCTCCGAGCTGCCGCACCTGGACGCGGTCATCGTCTCTCACGACCACTACGATCACCTGGATTATCCGACGATTTTGCAACTCGCCAAGCGCGAGGTGCCGTTCTTCACGTCGCTCGGTGTAGGCGCGCATTTGCAAGCCTGGGGCGTGCCCGCCGAGCGCATCACGGAGCTGGATTGGTGGGAGCAAGCGGACGTGCCGGGCACCGGCGTTTCGATCAATGCGGCGCCGTCCCAACATTTCTCGGGTCGCGGCTTGGGCTCGCGCAACGCCACGCTCTGGTCGTCAATGGTCGTGCGTGGGCCGAAGCACAGCGTGTTCTTCAGCGGCGACACTGGGCTCACCCCTGAATACGCAGATATCGCGCAGCGCTTTGGCGCGTTCGACTTGGTGATGTTGGAGGTGGGCGCGTTCCACGAAGCGTGGGGTGACATTCACCTCGGCCCGGAACACGCGCTGGACGCGCTGCGCCTGCTCGGCGGCGGCCGTTTCTTGCCCGTGCATTGGGGCACGTTCAATCTCGCTCTCCACGCTTGGGACGAACCCGCGGAGACCCTGCTACGCCTCGCGCCGGAGCGCGGCGCACAGCTGTTGATGCCGATGCTCGGTGAGCCCGTGGAGCCCGCTCGCAGCGCACCTCTGAAGCCTTGGTGGCGTGAAGTCGCGGCGCTCGAAAGCGGCAATCCCCCCGTGCAACCCGAAGAACGTCCTACGTTGCCCCCCTTGGCCGACGGCAGCGGCGCAGAGTGGCCGATCGACTGATTAGCGCGCTTGTCCGGCAACGCGCGGGAAACCGAGCACGGTGTCGGGCGGCAACGCGGGCTTGGCAGTCAAGACCGGCGGGTCACCGCCGAGCTTGCGTTTTGCGAGCAGGCAAAGAAGTTCTGCGCGTCCCGAGATCCCCAGCCGATGAAACGCGGAGGCGAGCTGGTTGGCCACGGTGCGCTTGGATGTGTCACGCAGCTTCGCCATCTCTTGGTAGCTCTTGCCTTCGATCAGCAAACGAGTGACCGCGTACTCGGCCGGCGAGAGCCACTCGGCGAGTTCGCTATCGGGGCGCGACACGCTGATGGTCTGGCGCAAGAATTGTTGATTTTGCGCGAGCAGCAACGCCGCGCTTCGCTGCACATCGGGCGCGTGCTTGGCGTGAGCCGCCATCACCAAGAGCAGCGGGATGCGCGACGGCCAACACTGCAAGCCCATGAACACGAAGCAGCGCCTCAAGATCTCCGCGATACTCGACGGGCAGAGCCCGAAGTCGACCGCAACCGACTTGCGCACACCCTCGAGCAGCGCACGCTCCAAGATCTCCGTGTCGCGAACCGACAGGCGCGCGCCCTCACCCCCGGACAAGCGGTGGGCGCGAGTGACCACTACCGTGCATGTCTGTTGGGTAAACTCAGTGCTTTCGATCTTGCACAGGCCGGTGACCAGCTCCGTCCACAGGGCCGAAAGGGTGGCCCCCTCGTCCGTGGCCCGCGCGCTCGCCGCTCCAATCAGCCCGGGCCCTGCCACGGTCGCCGTCGGCCAGCAGTCGTTCATGACATGATCCATTGCCAACTCCTTGGATGGGCTGCGTCCGGCTTCCCTGCCTTCCGCGCCTAGGTAGTTGAATACCGACCAAAGCCCTGTGGAGTCGATTGCAGTAGCTCGCAGTCGCTCGCGTCCTGTGCTGTAATCAAGCTCGTTTCCATGGCCGAACTGCGCGAAGAAAGCGGCGAACGAAGCTGCATTCTGATGGCCGAGCATCTAATCGGCCGTGGACCCCAATGCGCGCTCCGCTTGGAGCCCAAGTACGTTTCCACGCAACACGCCGTAATTCGCTGGTCGGGCAACGGTTGGGAGCTGATTGATCGAGCCAGCCGCAACGGCACGAAGCTGAACGGGGAGACAGTAGAGCCGGGCCGCGCCTATCGTATGGTGAAGGGTGCGGTTGTAAGTTTTGGTCACCCCGAGCAGCGCTGGTCATTGGTTGATGCAAGCGAGCCGCAGGCCATGGTGCTGGCGCTGGATTCTGGATTGGTGCGCGTCGAGAACTTCGGGATGATTGGCATTCCCTCGACCGAGAATCCGGAAGTCACGCTGTTCAAAGACGCCGATGGGATTTGGCGACTGGAAGACCACGAAGGCACCGTGCGCGGTCTGCGCAACGGGCAGCCCTTCGAGATCAGCGGAGAGAGCTACGTCTTTTCCTGCCCCAGCTCGAATGACCTGACGGCCAGCATTGGCACTGCGCTCCAGCGCGGAACGCCCACGCTCAAGTTCGTGGTCTCGTCCGACGAGGATTTCGTCGAGCTGTCGATGGAATACGCGAATAAGAGCGTTGCGCTCGGCTCGCGTGCTCACAACTACCTCTTGCTCACCCTGGCCCGGCAAAAGCTCGCGGATTCGGCCGAGCAGATCCCGGCTGCCTCATGCGGCTGGATGGATAAAGACCAACTCGCCGGCGGTCTGCGCATGACCCCGCAGCAAATTGACGGCGAGATTTTCAGAATTCGCCGCCATTTCGCGAGTCACGGCGTGCCCGAGTCGTCGAGCGTCGTCGAGCGCCGTGAACGCACTCGCCTGATTCGGCTCGGTCTCGACAAGGTATTGGTCGAGCGCAATTAGGGCCCTTAGCGTTGGCCCATGCCAAAGGCCGCGGCGATCAGCTCGTAAGAACGAATACGAGCCTGTGGGTCGTGCGCGTGCGTCGCGATCATCACTTCATCCGCGAGGGTGATTTCGGCCACGCGCTCGATGCCGCGACGCACGGTCTCCGGTGTGCCCGTGACCTGCAGTCGGCGAAACTGGGCGATGCCTGCCTCTTCCTCCGCTGAATAGCGGTGGGCGAGCGCTTCCTCCGGACTCGGCATGCGCCCGGCGCGCCCCGAGCGCAGCTGAGCGAACGCGAGTAGCACACTGGACGCCATGCGCTGAGCCGCGGCTTCTTCCTCCGCGCAGAACACCGAAAGCGCCAGGATGGCGTGCGGTGCCGACAGCGCGCCCGGTTGAAAGCGCTCGCGATACAGGCGCATCGGGCGCTCCGCCGGATCGGGGCTAAAATGCCCGGCAAAAGCGAAACCAAGCCCCAACTGTGCGGCGACGTTCGCGCTGTAGTCGCTCGAACCCAAGAGCCAGATCGGTGGCAGGGAGACGTCATCCGGCATGGCGCGAACTTTCGCGAATGGATGCCCCTGGGGCAACGTGTCCGTACCGAACCCACTGAGCTCCTCCAGCTGAGTCAAGAAGTCGTCAGCGAGCGGCGCGCTGCGTGAGCGGCGCAAAGCAACCGCAGTGAGCTGGTCCGTACCCGGTGCGCGCCCGATGCCCAGGTCGATCCGCCCTGGATGCAGCGCTTCGAGCAGGCGATACGATTCGGCAACCTTCAGTGACGAATGATTCGGCAACATGACGCCGCCGGCACCGAGCCGCACACGGCCCGTCACCTGCCCCACATGAGCGATCATGATTTCCGGCGTGGTGGTGGCGATGCCGGGCATGTTGTGGTGCTCGGCGTACCAAAGGCGCTCGAAACCAAGCCGGTCGACGGCGCGCGCCAGCTCGACCGCGCCCTCGAGCGCGGCTGCGCTCGTGCTTCCACTGGAGAGAGGGACGAGATCGAGGGCTGACAACGGCAGGGGCGAGGGCGGCATGGGTCGGGGGTCCGGGATTGAGAACGTGTGGCCCGAGGGGGCTCGGCGCCAGGGGGGCGTGTTACTCTGCGACGGTGACGACGCTCGTTTTGACGGCAGAATTGGTCGAATACATGGAAAGCGGCGTGTCGCTCTTGGTCGGCAGCCGGGATGCCTCACTGCGGCCCGCCAGCGCGCGTGCCTTCGGCGTGGAAATCAACGCGCCGGACCGTACCGCGACGGTGTTCGTTGCCGCGGCGGGCAGCGAGACCACCTTGCGCAACCTACGGGACAACGGGCAGCTCGCGCTCACTTTCTCTCGCCCCATCGATCATCGCTCGCTTCAAGTGAAGGGGCGCGTGCTCTCGATCACGGAAACCGACGAGCGCCAGCATCGCATTCAAGATCGCTACTTTTCGCGGTGGTCGGAAGGCTTGATTTTCACCGGACTCCCACAAGCGCTGCTGCGTCGCGTCCGCTACTACCCGAGCTACGCGCTGCAATTCCAGCTCGAAAGCATGTTCGATCAGACTCCCGGACCCGGCGCCGGGCGAACGACCTCGGAGACACGATGATCGCGCTAGCTGATCTGCAACGCTGCTTCGCCGGCGTGATTCCGTCGATCATCACGACCTGCTCGCGCAGCGGTGTGCCGAACGTCACCTACTTGAGTCAGATCTTTCGAGTCGATGAGCGCCGAATCGCGCTTTCGTGTCAGTTTTTCAACAAAACCAAGCAAAATGTGGCCGAAAACCCGTTCGCGAACGTCGAGCTGATCGATCCCCTCACCTTCCAAACTTACGACCTCGATCTGCGCTACGCGCATTCGGAGATCAGCGGGCCGCTGTTCGAAAAGATGGCCACGCGTATTCAGGCCATCGCCTCGCACACCGGAATGCTCGGCGTGTTCAAGCTGCTGTCCGCGGACGTCTACGAGGTGCTCGCGATCCGCGAGGTCGAAGGCTTGCTCGGCCCGCCCACCGCGGACAACGAAGCGGACTCGGAGGAAGCGCCGATGTCGCTGCGCACCGAGCTACGCGCGCTGAGCGTCGTCACGGAGCGACTGCGACACGCCACCGACCTCGATGGCTTGCTCTCCACGTTGCTCGACGCCCTGCGCGACGAATTGAGTTTCGAGCACGCCATGTTGCTCTTGCCCGACGAGACTGGAAAACGCCTCGTTTCACTGGCCAGTCGTGGCTACGGAGAGACCGGCATCGGCGCAGAAGTGCTGGTCGGTGACGGCTTGATCGGCACCGTCGCCCTCACCCAACAGACGATTCGCATCAGCAACGTCTCGGCTTCACTCGACTATGGGCGGGCGATCGGACGAAAAGCACAGGACCACGGAGCTGGAGCGCCCGCGGCCGAAATCCCGCTGCCGGGGCTGCCAGACGCCCAGAGTCAATTGGCGATACCGCTGCTGGCTCATGGGCGCTTGGCGGGCGTGCTGGCGGTGGAAAGCAAGAGCCAGCTCGCCTTCGAAGAGTGGCACGAGACGTTTCTCGACGTGATCGGTCACCAGTTGGCGATTGCTCTGGAAAACATGATGTTGCGCGCAGAGGCCGAGGAAGCACAGGCCGTCACGCAGACCGCGCTTCCGACCGGCCCGGCCAAGGAGGCCCGCGTGCTCAGGCTCTGCTTTTATCGCAACGACGACTGCGTGTTCGTCGATGACGAATACCTGATTCGCAACCTGCCCGGTCGCATCTTGTGGAAGATCTTGCGCAGCTTCGTGGACAGCTCTCGAGCCGAGTTCAGCAACCGCGAGCTCAGACTGGACCCGACGCTCGGACTCCCGCCGGTCAAAGACAACCTGGAGAGCCGCCTGATTTTGCTGCGCAAGCGGCTCGAGCAGAAGTGCCCAGAGCTGCGCTTGGTTCCCAAGTGTCGCGGCCAATTTCGGCTGGAAACGAGTTGTACGTTGGAGCTGACAGAAAAGGATTCGGCCTAGGCGCCACGGCGGATCGCCCTTACTTGCTCGGAAGCTCGCGCAACGCGAGCACGACCTCGGGCTGAATACTGGCCAGGTGCAGGTCCTGCTGCGGGAACGGGATCTCGATCTTTTCTTGGACGAGGCGCTTGTTGATCGCGATCGTCAAATCGCTGCGCACGGACACCGAATCGTCGAAGGCCACCCAAGCCTGGACCTGAAAATCGAGCGAACTCGGTCCGTGGCGCAAGAAGATGGCGGCCGGCTGCGGCTCGCTCATGGCTTTGGGATGAGCGCGAGCGATCTCCGTGAGCAACCCGAGCACGCGCTCCGGATCCGTACCGTAGGCGACTCCAATGTCTACTTCGATGCGTCGCTTTTGATCGGACAAGGTCCAATTGATCACTTGGTCGGCGATCAGTTTGGCGTTAGGCACGATGACCTCCGCACCCTGCCCGGTGCGCACGGTGCTGGCGCGGAACCCGATCGAACGCACCTCGCCAATCAAATCACCGATCTGGATCTTGTCGCCGACTTTGATTGGGCCGCCAAAGAGCAGCAATAGCCCCGCGATGAAGTTCTGCACCACATTTTGAAGCCCGAATCCGATACCGACGCCGAAGGCGCCAGCCAGCACCGTGAACTTGCCGAGTTCGATGCCTGCCGCCGCGAGCGCCAGAAAGAACCCGAATAAAAGCACCACGTAGTACGCCGTGAGCGACGCCACTTGCCCGGTGCTCGCACTCAAGTCGAGGCGCGAAACAATGTCCTCTTCGAGGAGCAAACGCACGAGCCGCGCCAAGCCAACCGCCAACACCGCGCCCAGCACCAGCACCAGCACCTCACCGACCGACACCTTGAGCGTTCCCAGCTGGAGCGACGCGCCGAACGCCCGGCGCGCGAGGTGGCCAACCGAACCGGCGAGCGTCAAATAGTCGAGCGACCAGGCCGCCCACAGAAACCAGACCAGCCGGCTCAGCCACCGCGAAACGACATTGACGATCGCGGTGCGATTCTTGCGCACCGCGTTCAAACGCCCGAGCAGACGAGCCTGCGTGAGCAGCCACACTGCACCGCCTGCGGCTTCGAACGCGGCCGCGAGGATCAGCGCCAGATACATCGAGACCAAGACCCCACCACCGACGATCTCGGCAAAGCTTCCGTAACCGGCAAGGGCGGCCAGCAGACCCAGCGCAGCCCCCCCAAACCACAGACAAACCACGCTTCGGAACCAAGCTGCCGATCGTGCAGCGCGCGATAGTGCGAGCCAGTGCTGATCACGCAGCAATAGCCCGAGCGCAACCGTCGCGCCGAGGAGCTCGAGCGTGAGGATCAGACGCTCGAGTGCGGCTAGCTCGACCACGAATAGGCGCACGGAATCGAGCAGCATGAAGGCGACCAGCACATAGCCAGCGCGCAGGAGCTCGGGCTCCAGGATGCGCGGGAACAGCACCACCGCGGCTGCCACTGCCAACGCGTAGACGACGAGCACGGCAATCGTTGGAATCGCATCATAGAACGCACCCGTAGCCACCATGCCGAGAAGCACGGTTGCGGCCAGGGGTCGCTCGACCATGCGACGCGCCGTGCTCCCCTCCCGCTCGTCCCCCAGCCATTCGTTTTGGCGCGATCGTAAGCCCAGCACAGCAGCCAAGAGCAGGCCCATGGCGAACACGTGCGCGAGCACTTGGTCGCCGCTCGCCGTCAAGAACAGCCGGCCCATGTGCAACATGTGCCGAGTCGCGTTGCTGATCGATGCCCACGGGTCAGTGAGTCCTGCGAGACCGCGCAGCGTGCCGACCACGGAGAGATCGCGCGTGGGTGCGTCACGCCACAAATTGGGGCCATCGCGATCGGCTTCGTGCAGGAACGAATCGAGCAAATCCCGCATCTCGGCGAGCGTCGCCTGCAGGGGGATCATCACCGCGTCCGGGCGCGCGACGAGCAACTCGGTGCTCTGCGCTTCTTGCACGACTTTGCTGGTCTGCTGGCGGATCTCGGGCGCAACGTCCGGTTGTCGCGCAAGCTCGTCCGCGCGCCGCCAGAATTCGAGTAGTTCGCCGAGGCGCCGCCGGCCTGTTGCAAGCTTGCTGGTGGTCAGCCGAACGGAGGCTTGCCAGCGCGTGAGCTCTGCATCGTCTTCGATGAACGCAAAGCGAATGTCACGCGCCCAGGCATTGCGCCTCGAGCGTCGCAGGTCGACCTCGGCCGCAGCGAGGCGCGCCTTGAGCCCTTCGAGCAGCGAAGGCACCTCGCGCGATAGGCTCACGAGATCGGGCGGTACCCGCGCTTGCTCTCCGATGCGCGACAAGTCACGCAGCGCCGCCTGGGCTCGATTCACGAGGTCCGGAGCGGACTTGAGCGCGTCCTCCGGGCGCACGGTGGTCTTGGTGCGCCCCGAGCCCAAGAGCGGGCTGTCGAGTTTCGTCGACGCTGGCTCGAGTGTGCCCTCGCCGTCGGCGTTGCCCAACGTGCAACCCGAGCCGAACCAAAGACACAAGCACAAGAGCCCGAAGCGCAAGACGCCCCGGACGGCCCGAACGCCCCGTCGCGCATGAATCACGCCTGAAATTGGCCTACAGCGCTCGGGCTCGTTCGAACGGGGCACCCGCCCCGCGTACCATTGCCCGAGTAAGCGCGATAGCGACAAGATGTTCTCGCGCTGGAAAATTGCTGGCTCAGACGAGTCAAAGCTCACCTTTTCCAGCTCGAATCGCCACGGTATTGCTTGGAATGGGTTCTGAATGGGTGATTGTCAGTTCCAAAGCGGGGTGCAGTCGACTTGCTCTGAGTGAAGCAAGTGGACTCCTTCGCGAGCCTCCGAATCCCGAAGGGCGCTGAAAATGCACGAACCAAACCGAAGAGTCTTCCTTCGCGGGCTAGGAGGAGCCCTCGTAGCAGCCCCGTTCCTCGGCTCGTTGTTCGAGCGTCCCGCGCGTGCTGCCTTCACCGCGCCGAAGCGGACGATCGTGATGTTCACGCACTATGGCTGCATCACGAACAAGTGGTTCCCCAACAAGCTCAACGGAGATCTGACGGCTGAGGATCTCGCTCCGACGAGCCTCGCCCCGCTGGCACCATTCGCGTCGAAGCTGCTCATGCCGCGCGGCATCCGCACGATGAATGAGTGGTCGGCGGACAATAAGGGCGCAGGTCTCGGGATCGGACAAGGCAATGACTTCCACGTGAATGCGACCGCGTCGCTGCTGACGTGTCAGCCGCTGTCGCCGAACAGTAACGATCCGTTCAGCTTCAACACCGCCACCAAGTTCAACGCAACTCCGCTCGGGCCGTCGCTGGATCACGTCATGGCCCAGCAATTGTCGCCGGAGGGAACTCCGCTGTTCATGAACGTGGCGGGTATTACGCGTGAAAGCGCGCAATCGGCAATCTCATTTTCCGCTGCCAACCAGATCTACCAACCGATCAACGCGGCTCAAGCATTCGCCAAGCTCACTGGCGTTTTGGACCCCACCGGTTCGATGAACGCGGACACCTGGGCCGTCAGGAAGGGCAAGGCAATTACCGACCTCGTGAAGGATGATCTGAGCCGCCTTGCCCGAAGGGACATGAGCAAGGCCGACAAGGACAAGCTCGCGGCTTGGATGGATCTCACCAATGACGTGGGCAAGAGCGTCGCCGCGCAATGTAGTCAGCTCCTGGCGGATCGGCTCGGCGCATCTACCCCGATTGCCAGCAGCGGTGACGGCGACGTCGTCACCCGCAAAGTGAATGACTCGATGGACAACGCAGACGTCTATCTCGCGATCGCCGCGCTCACTGCCGCGTGCAACGCAAATCCCGTGATCGTGGTGAAGTTCCCGAACAACTTCACCTTCAGCGGCCTCGGCATCAATGCCGATTCCGACAATCAATCGCACCGTCTCGACAGCGCAAGCATGAGCGGCCCATGCGTGGCGAACGTGCTCGACAATTTGATGAAAATGGACGGCTACTATGCCCGGAAGTTCGCCAACCTCGTGCACATGCTGGAGAGTGTCCCCGAAGGCGACGGCACTGTGCTCGACAACTCCATCGCCGTCTGGATGAGCGAGTGCTCGGACGGCTGCGCGCACAATTTGAACAACGCACCCATCGTCCAAGCGGGCAGCGGTGGCGGCTACTTCAAGACCGGCAAGGTCATCGACGTCGACCCGGGATCAGGGGCCACCGCGGAGATCATGCTCGGCCGCAGCACCTCCCAGTGCTCGCCAGGCACGGACATGATGGTCGACGGCATCAACAAAGGCACCGGCACTGACCCCAAGTACGGCAATGCGCCGGTGAACAAATACTTCTGCAACATCATGAACGCGATGGGCGTGAAGGCGGGCGCGGACGGCTTCCCGGCGAAGGGCGGCCCGGCCAGCGAAGTCACGCGCTACGGCTACTCCGACCTGACCACCGACTTTTGCGGCGGTTCTGGAGCAGTTGCCGATGCAAAGATCCACAATCCGGGGGGCTTCGACGCTCTCAAAGCCTGAAGTCTGGAACGCGCGTGACCAACCTGAATCGAAGAATCTTCCTCCGCGGACTTGGCGGCGCCGTCGTCGCAGCGCCATTCCTCGGCTCGCTCTTCGAGCGCTCGGCGCGAGCCGGCTTCGTCGCTCCGAGACGCACGATCGTGATGTTCACCCACTACGGGCACATCACCAACAAGTGGTTCCCCAACAAGCTCGATGGCGACCTGACCGCCGCAGACCTCACACCAACGACGCTGGCGCCACTATCACCCTATGCGTCGAAACTGCTCATGCCCCGCGGCATCCGCACCATGAATGAATGGACGGTGGACAATAAGGGCGCCGGTCACGGGCGAGGGCAAGGCAACGACATCCACACTCAGCTCTTGGGCTCGCTGCTCACCTGCCAACCGGTCACGCCGAACAGCAACGATCCGTTCAGCTTCAACACCGCAACGAAGTACAATTGTATGCCCGTCGGTCCGTCGCTGGACCACGTCATTGCTCAGCAGCTGAGCCCGAGCGGTGTGCCCCTGCTGTTGAGTGTGGCGGGGATAAACGGCTCCCACTCGCAAGAAGCGATTTCGTACCGGGCCGCGGAGACTCTCTTCGATCCGGTGAGCGCGAGCGACGCTTTCAGCAAGCTAACCGGCTTGCTGGATCCAGGAGCGTCGATGAACGGGGACACGTATGCCCTCGTTCGAGGCAAAGCGGTCACGGATCTCGTCAAAGATGATCTCAGCTCCCTTGCCCGAAAGGACATGAGCAAGTCGGACAAGGACAAGCTCGCGGCCTGGATGGATCTCACGAACGACCTTGGAAAAGTCGTCGCGGGCCAATGTAACCAGGCACTCGTGGACAAGCTCGGCGCTGCCAACTCGCGCAATACCACCGCGTCCACTGGAACCGACGTCATCACCCGTCGCATCAACGATTCGATGGACAACGCAGACCTGTATGCGGCGATCGCCGCGCTCACGGCTGCGTGCAACGCGAACCCGGTCATCCTCCTCAAGTATCCGATCAATTTCACTTTCAGCGGCCTCGGCATCAACAACGACTCCGACAACCTGGCTCATCGCGTCGACTCCGCGAGTATGTCGGGTCCGTGCAGCGAAGGCGTGATCGACAAGCTCCTGAAGCTCGATAGCTACTACGCCCAGAAGTTCGCCAACCTCGTGGGTATGTTGAACAGCATCCCCGAGGGCGACGGAGCGTTGCTCGACAACACGATCACGCTTTGGCTGACCGAGTGCTCGGACGGCTGCGCGCGCAACCTGAACAACGCCACCATCATCCAGGCAGGTAGCGGCGGTGGCTACTTCAAGACCGGCAAGCTGATCGATCTCGACCCCGGCACGGGCGCGACCGCGGAAATCATGCTCGGCCGCAGCCTCTCGCAGTGCACCGAGGGCACCGACATGATGGTCGACGCGATAAGCCAAGGTACGGGCACTGACGCGAAGTACGGCAACGCGCCGGTGAACAAGTACTTCTGCAACATCATGAATGCTATGGGCATGAAGGCGGACGACGATGGTTTCCCGTCGCCCACCGGCTCCAATCCCGAAGTCACTCACTTCGGCTACTCCGACCTGACCACGGAGTTCTGCGGTGGCAAAGGAGCGGTCCCGGATGCAAGGATCCACAGTCCCGGCGCATTCGACGCACTCAAGGCCTGACCGTGGCGGGCCCAAGCGCCCGTTGTAAATCAGAGAAAGCGGACCCGAATGGCCAAGCTGAATCGAAGAATCTTCCTCCGAGGACTAGGTGGCGCGCTCGTGGCAGCGCCGTTCCTCGGCTCGCTCTTCGAGCGCTCGGCGCGCGCGGGCTTCGTGGCCCCCAAGCGAACGATCGTGATGTTCACCCACTACGGACACATCACCAACAACTGGTTCCCAATCAAGCTCGACGGAGACCTCACCGAGCAAGATCTGAAGGGGACAACGCTCGAGGCGTTGGCGCCGTACGCGCGAAAGCTGCTCATGCCGCGCGGGATCCGCAGCATGAACGAGTGGACGGGCGAGAACACCGGTGTTGGTCATGGGCGCGGGCAAGGCAATGACATCCACACGCAGATCGCCGCTTCGGCATTCACTTGCCAACCCGTCACCCCGAACAGCAACGACCCATACAGCTTCAACAATGCGACGAAGAACGCCATGCCCATCGGGCCGTCGCTGGATCACGTGTTGGCCAAGCAATTGAGCCCCGCTGGTGTGCCGTTGTTGCTGAACATGGCAGGCATCAAGGTGGAGGGTCCGATGAACAGCATCTCCTATTCCGCCTCCCAGACTGTTTTCGAGGCGAAGACAGCCAGTGATGCGTTCGCGAACTTGACCGGGCTGCTCAACCCGAGTGCGCCCATGAACCCGGATACGTACCAACTCGTCAGGGGAAAACTCATCAGTGATCTCGTGAAAGACGATCTGAGCAGCTTGGCTCGACGGGACATGAGCAAAGCCGACAAGGAAAAGCTCGCGGCATGGCTGGAACTGACGAACGACATCGGCAAAGTGGTCGCCGCCGCGCAATGTGACAACGCTCTCGCGGAGACACTCGGGGCTTCGGTTCCGCTGAACCTCGACAACGGCAATGGCGATATCATCACGCGCAAGGTCAACGATTCCATGGACAACGCGGATGTTTACAACGCGATCGCCGCGCTGACCGCGGCGTGCAACGCCAATCCGGTCATTTTCCTCAAGTATCCGGGCGCCTTCCTCTACACAGGGTTAGGCATCAATTCGGATGCTGACTCGCTGGCTCACAGCGCCGACTCCGCCCAAAACCAGGGCGCGTGCGTGGCAAATGTCGTGCAGGACATCAAGAAGATCGACGCCTACCACGCGCGCAAATTCTTCGGTCTGGTGCGCATGCTCGACAGCATTCCCGAGGGGGACAGCCACACGGTGCTCGACAACACGATCACGGTTTGGATGAGCGATTGTTCGGACGGTGGCGCGCGCAACCTGAACAACGCTCCCATCATCCAAGCCGGCAGCGGCGGTGGCTACTTCAAGACCGGCAAGGTCATCGATCTCGATCCTGGCACTGGCGCAACCGCGGAAATCATGCTCGGCCGCAGCCTTTCGCAGTGCGTTGATGGCACGAACATGATGGTCAACGGCGTGAGCCAAGGCACAGGCACGCCCCCCATGTTCGGCAATGCGCCCGTGAACAAGTACTTCTGCAACATCATGAACGCCCTGGGCCTGAAGGCGGACGCGCAAGGCTTCCCCGCGAAAGACGGCCCCAATAGCGAAGTCTCTCACTTCGGCTATTCCGACCTGACCACGGACTTCTGCGGCGGCGAAGGCGCCGTTCCCACCGCAGGCATCCACAACCCAGGCGCCTTCGACGCGCTCAAAGCTTAAACAGTAGGGACGCGCGACAGCGAGATCGCGCGTCCGCATTGCGGGGCGTGTGAGAGCGCCGTTTTAGCGCAAGAACGTCATGTCGCCGCCGGTCGTCCACTCGATCAACTCGAACATCGTCTTGAGCGAGGCCCTCGGATCGAAGCCGCTCTTGGCCTTCTCCTTGTCCGGCGTCCACGTGGAGTCTTGATACAGGTAAGACGTGTGGTCGCTTTCGCAAATGCCGACCAATACCTCGGCGACGACGCGCCCACCGACCTCGCCCAGGTGGTGTCCGCCCTTCGTGTCGTTCTCGAAGCCGTGCCGCTTCTGACGCTCTGCCTCCTTCAGGATGTAGAACCAGAGCGGAGCACGGTACGCGAACGGATTCGTTTTTGGATTCCTGAAGGTGTCGTCTTTGTCGTCGCCCACGTCGGCCCAGAGTTCCTCGTGACTGAGTGGCCTGAGCCCTAGCGCCGTCGCGACGCTCTGCCCGGAGGGCAGCGCGAATTCGCTCCCGCGAATCAAGTTGCGGTAGGCGAGCACTGGAATGCCGTCGCCCGCCACATTGGGCGGCAACATCGCCAGCGGATCGACCAACTTGGTGTCGATGCGATAGCTCGGTTGCGTCTTGGTGTTGAAGACCTCCAGCATGCCCTTGTCCTCACCGTCGGGAGCTGGTCGGTGCGGCATGTCCTTCTTGCAGAAGAACAGGTTCCAATCGATTTCCCAACGCGGGAACAGCTTGCCGAAACCGCTGAGATTGGCGCCCCGATCGCGCACATCCGAAAATACGGGAATGCGGTGAAAGCGCTGCTGACGATCGCCGCTGAACGGCTGCTCTTGCGAGCCACCCACGTTTTGCTCACCCGGGCGGAGCGCGTAACTCGGGCGAACCATCGAGTGTCCGAAGCGGAACGCCGCGACCGAGAACTCCACAGGCATGTACGCCTCCCCGAGTTTCGGCTTGTAAAACTCGAGGTGCGGCTTGCCGTGCGGCCCCCCCTTCAACACCTTGTCCGCGGTCGACTTACCCACGATGCGCGGCAAGTAGTCATTCATCACCAAGTATTGATAGTGCCAACGAACGATGCGCTGCGTTTCGAGGAAGATGTCGTGTTTGCTGCGATCTGGACGAGGCGCCGCGCTGAGCGTGTCGAACACCTTGTTGTGGAAGTTCAGAAACACCGCTTGCAGCTGGCAAACCAGCACGTTCTCGTCGTTACGCGGGTCGCCTAGCAGAGCCCGCCCATCCACATTACGTGGCAGCTCGCCCACACGCAGCTTTCCAGCGTCATCGCGCCCGAGCAAGAAATGGAACCCGTCACCTCCTGGTCCGTGGTCGTAGAGGTACGGTTGATCGTCAGGGCCGCGGCCGTAGACCGAGTCGAGATCGAAGCGTGGCGTGCGAAAATCTTCCAGCGCATCCGGGTCATTCTCCTTCTGCAAAGAGCTATTCGGATCGAACGTCAGATCGTGATCGATGAACTGACCAAAATAGGTATATCCAGCGGGAACCGTAGGATTTTCGTCGCCAGCCTCCGATTCACCAAAGGCCGTATCCAAGAGCTTCCCGCCGGGCTTCACGTGCTTCAACAGGATATCGGGGCCTTCGCTGAACTTTTCGTCGCTCGGCACGTGCGAGCCGCTCGTGCGCAGCGTTGCAGACTCCAATTGAATCATTTGCTTGGCGAGATTCTCGAGGTCCTTACGCTCGTACGTCTCGCCAGGAAGCCAGCGGAACATGCGCCCGAAGCGGCCGCCGCTGATGCTCGAACCGTTGACATACTTCAACCCACGCAGTCCACCGTGACCGCGCGTGGCGCTCTCATGTTTCTTCGCCATGATAGAAACCCCTTCATGGAGCGACGCACCCGAATTGGGGGCAGAGGCTCGAATTAGAATGAAAGGCTACGAGCGACGAAGACCTTCGTCGATAGTTATTCGTACGGGAGCGCGCGCAGGTCAGCTGAAGTCGGCGCTTGCGACCGCGCTCCTGAAGCGTGATTCAGGATCGAGTGCACGCATCACGCCCTCTCCGGCTCATGGAGAAATCCACGAGTTCCGCCGCCCGCGACTACGCTCTTTAACAACCACTTCGGGCACCGAATCGTTGCTATTGCCGAGTGTTGCGCTGTTTATCTCGACGCAATCGAGTACAGCGCTCCACGAGCCGCACCTACATTGTCGTGCGTTGTCGGGAGTCATCGTGCGCCCCCAAGTCCCCCTCGAACGAGTATCGTTCTCGATCACCATGTCCGAACTATCACCCTACGCACCGCCTCGTGCCGACGACTACGCCGCTCCCGCGGTCAACGCGAACCTTCAAGATGCGTCACTCGGCATCCGCTTCGCGCACCTAGTGATCGACGGTGTTGGTCGGATCGCTTTCATGTTCGCCTTGATGGTGCCGTTCACACTCATTGACGCCCGCGAGCTAGGTGTCTTTGGCGCAATGCTCGGGTTGTTCGGCTACCACTTTCTGTTCGAGGTAACGCTGGGTCGCACTCCCGCGAAGTTCCTCACCGGAACGCGCGTCGTGTCGGCGAACGGTGGACGGCCCTCGGCGCTGCAGATCTTGGGTCGTACGTGTATCCGCTACGTGCCGTTCGAGCCGTTCTCCTTTCTGTTCGGAGGCAACTTGCCGAGCGGCTGGCACGACCAATGGTCGAAGACACGCGTGGTGAAGATCTGATTCGCGCCGCGGGTCTTAGCAAGATCGTTGCCGCAGCAAAAATGCCGACTAAACCGGGGTTTTCTCGGGTACTCCAAGCTGTTTGGTCGGCTTCGGGCAGTCACTACGCGGAAAACACGATCGCCACAGCCCCCCTGTTTACCGCCAGCGCAGCTTGCGACCGCGGGCTGGAGGAGTAGTCTGAGCGGCAAGGAGGACCCGAATCATGAGCATCCGCAAGAAACCCGTCGTTCGCCGTGATGCAACCGGCCACCTCGATCCGGAGTACGAGCGCAAGCTCCTAGAGGCATCCGGACGCGGGCACGACAGCGACAGCCGCGCGTTCATCGATGGCGCTGCCCGTGAAGAGCTGTCCGAGGAGCTCGGTGAAGCATTCCTCCAAGCGGCGACCTCGGGCGAGGACGCCGAGCTCGAACGCCGTGAAAGCGTCATCCCAGAAGAATCCGGCGGCCCGTTCGTGCCCTCCACCGCGGGCCAGGAGTTCGCCGGCGGGACTGACGAATCGAACATTCCGGAAGCCACTCGCGAGGCCCTGCCCCGCACCTCCAAAGCGGAAGTCTGAGCTCGAGCTTCGGCTGATGCGGACTCCGCCGCGGCCGCCTCCAAGCAGCGAGATTACGGCTCCCGAGCTGTACGCGCGCCGGCGTGAGTTCATCAAGTCGAGTGCGCTGTTCATCGGGACTAGTAGCGCGCTCGGCGCGGGCTTGACCTCGCTCTCGAGCTTGGGCAGTGCCGATCCTCCGGCAGCGCCGCCACCGCTACCTGTCGCGCCTCCCGGAGCGGCACCCTGGCGCATCGACAAACGCGGTCGGTTCGGTACGAGTGAGGAGCAGACCCCGTATCGAGACATCACCACTTACAACAACTATTACGAGCTCGGTTTCTCCAAGTCCGAGCCCGCAGAAGCGGCATTTCACCTAAAATTGCAGCCATGGACGGTGCGCGTCACGGGTGAAGTCGAACAAGAGCGCACGCTGGACGTCGACACGCTGATCCGCTGGTTCGGCCTGGAAGAGCGCGTCTATCGCATGCGCTGCGTGGAAGCGTGGTCGATGGTCATCCCGTGGCTGGGCGTGCCGCTCTCGGAGCTCGTGAAAAAGCTCGGCCCCACCTCACGCGCAAAGTATGTGCGCTTCACGACGCTGCTCGACCCGGAGCAGCTGCCGAATCAAGAGAGTCGCGTACTGAGCTGGCCGTACGTCGAAGGCCTGCGCATCGACGAAGCGACGAACGAGCTCGCCTTCCTCGCCCTCGGTTTGTATGGCGCACCCTTGCCGGGACAGAACGGCGCACCGCTGCGCTTGGTCGTGCCCTGGAAATACGGCTTCAAGGGCGCAAAGTCCCTGGTCGAAATCCGCTTTCAAGAACGCGAGCCAGAAACGACTTGGAGTCGCGCCGCACCTTCGGAATACGGCTTCTACGCAAACGTCAACCCGCGCGTCGATCACCCGCGCTGGAGCCAAGCCACCGAGCGGCGCATCGGCGACTTGTCCCGTCGCAAGACGTTGCCTTTCAACGGCTATGCTGAACAGGTCGCCAACCTGTATCGAGGCATGGACCTTTCGCGGTACTTCTGAGTGGCGAAGTCCAAGCTGCCCTGGCTCGTGCCCGCGACCATCACCGGAGCGGTCGTGCCGTTCGCGTCGATTGCCTGGCGGCTGTCGCAGCACCGGCTGGGCGCAAACCCGATCGCGACGGCGTTGAACCAGATCGGTCTCCTGTCGCTGATCTTCTTGTGCGCATCATTGTCGTGCACGCCGCTCAAGATCGCGTTCGCCTGGAACTGGCCCTTGCGCGTGCGCCGCACGCTCGGGCTGTGCGCGTTCTTCAGCGTCGTGTTGCACTTTCTGGTTTACCTGGTGTTGGACCAGAATTTGGCCGTCAGCGCAGTGGCCGGCGACGTGCTGAAGCGGCCGTTCATTGGGCTGGGCTTTGCGGCGCTGCTGTTATTGATCCCACTTGCGGTCACATCGACCAAGCAGAGCGTGACTCGCCTCGGCTTTCGGCGCTGGCAGCAACTCCATCGCTTGGCTTACCTGGCAGGGAGTCTGGGAGTGCTCCACTTCTACCTGCGGGTGAAGGCGGATCACACTCAACCCGTTTTGTACGGGCTAGTCTTGATCCTCGGCTTCGTGCTGCGCGGCGCGGAAAAGTTCAGGAAGGCTCGCCTGGCACGGCTGCGAGAACACACTCGTGCGGCGCGCCCCGAGTCCGCCTGAGTCAGGGCGCTCGCGGCGCGCAAACCACGACTTCGAAATCAGCGTCGGAGGGCGCTTCCGCACTAACACCGCTTTGACAGACGTGCACCGGAGCGGTTTGGGCCGCGGCGGTCTTGGGCGCAAAGCGCACGTCCACCACCCAGACGACCATCGCAAGAGCAAACAGAATTTGCGCGGAATTCGGCATGGCGATCTGCTTTCGAGTCAGCGCCGTGAGCGCTGCTTTCCCGGGATCAGTTGGAGCGCGTCAGCAACGGCTTGAAACAAGCCGCCTTGGGCGGCGCGAGCCCCAGGGATTGGGCGGATTGCAGAGTGGTCGATCTGTTCGATCCGTTCGTCATCGAAAAGCCGCTCGAACTCCGCGCGTGTGGTCGGCCCAGTGCGGACCACTGGGATGCCGGGCGGCACGAAAAGCGGGCGCCGCCCGTTCGCTGAAAACGTCATGAGACACCATCAGTTTACGCAGATGTCACATGTCGTCAACGCATCGACACTCAATTGTCACAATTACATGGGCGCGAGGTGGCTGGCGATATCCGCCCACGAGCAGTCAGGTCAATGAGTGGCGAAGGTCAACCACTCGACGAACGGAGCGGCGAGCTTGGTCTGACTCACGAGCCACGAACTGAACTTGGGCGAGGTCAAGATGCCCTTGGGGAATTCCGGGAAGCCCACGGTAAGCCCTTTGCGCAGCAAGTGTTCGGCGCGCGGGTGGTCGACGTCATAGCCCTTCGGCATGCGCTTGTAAGAGTCGTACGAGCGCACGATGAAGCCCTTCTTCGTGAGTGCGGCGAGCACCTTCGTGAGCTCCTTACCGCTCTTCTCGTCGACGACTGCCGCGCGGTAACGCTCGAGCGAACGTGGATCCATCATGTAGTGTCCGGCCGCGGCGAAGGAATTGGGCTGTCCCACGTGTAGGTAGAGCGCCATCGGCACTTCAGTGACTTTGCCGCGGCGACTGATCGGGATCAAACCGCCGACGTGGGTCTTGTACGGCGACTTGTCTTTGCCGAAGCGCACGTCGCGAAAGATGCGAAACAACTTTGGCTCGTCGAGGTCGCAGTGCTTGTACGCACGGTCGATGCCAGTACGCACTTCGACGAGGAGCTCCTTCATCGGCGCCTGATAGCCCTCTTCGAACTCGACCTTGTGTGCTCGAAACCACTCGCGGTCTTGGTTCTTCGCGAGTCTTTGGAAGAACTTGGCGCCAGCATCCGCAAAACCGGTAAAGGGCATGGCCAGGAATGTATCACCAACGCTCCCTATTAGAGCAGCGGCGCAACCAAGCGCGCCAAGTCATCGAGGGCCGAGCGAACCGGGCCCGCGCGCGGCGGCCCCAGGCTGCATTGGCCGAAGCTCACCGCAAACCATTGCCGTAGCCGCTCGACCTCGGCAGCCCCCGAAAAGAACAGCGCGATTTCGTAGTTCAAGAACAGGCTGCGCATGTCGAAGTTTGCAGATCCGACGACACACAGCGAGTCGTCCACCAACAGCGCCTTGGCGTGCAGCATCTTGTGAAAACGCTGAATGATGACACCCGCGGCGCTCAAATCACGCAAACAAGAGCCGGCGGCGAAGTCGGACAACGGATGGTTGGAGCGCTCGGGCGTGAGCACGCGCACCTCGACGCCGCGGCGCACGGCAATCATCAACGCCCGCAACAAGACTTCATCGGGCACGAAGTAGGGCGTTGCGATCCAGATGCGGCGTTCAGCGCGGAAGATCGCGCTCAAGTCAGCATCGTAGATTGGATCACTCGCCGCGTCAGGCCCACTCGGCACGACGCTGACAGCGATCTCTCCGGCTGATGAGCGAGCCGGGGCTGCTAGGCGCTCACCGCAAGCGAACTCCCAATCGGCGCGGAACACCGCATCGAGCTCGGCGACTGCGGCGCCGCTGACTCGCAAGGAGAGATCGCGCCAACGCTCGGCATCGGGCGTCGGCCCCAGGTACTCGTGGCCCAGGTTCATCCCGCCCACGATCGCGCACTCGCCGTCGAAGATGGCGATTTTCCGATGATTGCGCAGGTTGTTCTGTCCGCGAAACGGCAGGTGGAAGAGCGGCATGAAGCGCTCGACCCGCGCTCCAGCGGCCGAAAGTTCGCGCAGCAATCGGCGCGGCGCGTGAAAGCGCAGCAGATCGTCGATCAAGAGCCGCACTTCGAGGCCTTGCTGGGCGCGCTCGATCAACGCTCGCACGAGCGATCGGCCTGCGTCGTCGTCGACGAGCACGAAGGTGATGATGCGAATCGAGTGTCTTGCGCCGCCGATCTGCGACAAGAAGCAATCGTAGGCGAGCACCCCATCGTCCAGCCACTGAACGGACTGCAGAGTCGTTGGCACTGGTTCGCTGTTCCATCGAGCTGGCTCCGCGTCGAGTCGTCGCTTGCCGCGAGCGCCCGGGTTGAGCTTTCGACCGCCGAGCATCAGGTAGAGCGGGATGCCCAGGTACGGAATCAGCACGATCGCCAGCAGCCAGGCGATCAGATTGCCCGTGGGGCGTCGCTGACGCAAAAGCGAGATGACGAAAAACAGGACGAGCGCGGTCGTCGCGATCGACACCACCTGGTGAGTCAAAAACCAGTGCGATGCGATCATGACGTTCGCGGCTTCGCGCGCTTACGCTTGGTTAGTGCTTCTCGGCCATGGCCTGCGCGATCGAGCCATGCTTGGCGAGATTGATGACGACGATGGCTTGGCCGCGCGAGTACAGCGTCGCAAGCTCGCCGATTTCATGCTTCGAGAGACGCGCCGCTAAGCGCGCAACGCGATCTGCGTCCGCGATGCCTAGCGCAGGGCAGCCCCCGGGCAGCTTGCATTGCACGGGCGAGCGGCACAATTCCGGCGCGTGGGCGAGCGAGAGCAACACGTCCGCGGTTTCGCCGTTGGCTAGCTTGAGGCTGAGCTGTGTTTGCTCTTCGTCAGCGAGCTTGACCGGCAAGCACGTGAAATTGCCGTTGCCCCACACGCTCGGGTTGGATGCAGGTTCACTCCAGGCCACCGGCAGGGAGCTCGACGGCGCGGCCGGCATCAACGAGGCCGAAGCCGAAGCCGGAGCCGTGCTCGCTGGACTGCCACCGAACTTCTTTTGCAAGGCCTCGTCCAGCGCTGCCATTTCGGAAATCAGCGCATGATGCGTAGTTCCGTCCGGACGAACCAAGTAACCGGAACCCGACAAGTAGACCGCGCCGTTGTCGACGTGTAACGAGATGACGCTGACCCGCGAAGCGCTCTTCTCGTTCACGTGACTGCGCACACGCACGGTGCGCGTTGCGGCATCTTGCTCGAGGATCGTGTAGTGCTCACTCTTGAGCGTGTCGAGCACGACGAGGTAGCTCGCGCTCGGATCCGGCATCGCGTGGACTTCGTGCGGAGGCGGCAGCCGCCATCCGCCGCACGCGACGGTGGCGAGCGCGGAGAGCAAGAGACCCAAGCCGAGCCGCGAAAAGCGCACACCGTGCGGACGAAGCGAAAGTCCAGGCATTCACGGAGCGTACGGAGCGCCCGCGCTGCGAGTCAAGTCGCGATGGGCCGAATGAGCCAAACGATCCTGCGAAGGCCGCGTGACGAGACGAGCTTTGCCACCGTCTGGTCATCGGTCCCGCATTGGTCTTAGAATGAGCACTTCTTGGAAGCGCAGGTTCTAGCGGGACGCTATCGGCTCGACAGGCAGCTCGGCAAGGGCGGCATGGGCTCGGTTTGGTTGGCCGAGCACTTGACGCTCAACTCGTGGGTCGCAGTCAAGCTGATGGATCCCGAGATCGCATCGACCGTCGAAGGCGCGGAGCGTTTCAAGCGAGAGGCACAAGCCGCCGCCTCGCTGCGCAGCGCGCACGTCGTCCAAGTGCTCGACTACGGGGTTCACGAAAACACTCCGTTTCTGGTGATGGAGCTGCTGCAAGGGCAGAGCCTGGCTGACTGTTTGGAGCGCGAAAAGCGGCTGGCGCCCGAGCGCGCGCTGGCCGTAATCACACAGGTGGCGCGCGCCATCGGTCGCGCGCACGCCGCCGGAATCGTGCATCGCGACCTCAAACCCGACAACATCTTCTTGATTCGAGAGGACGATCAGGAACTCGCCAAGGTGCTCGACTTCGGCATCGCGAAGGCGACAGGCCCGCGCTTTGGCGGCACGGAGACGCGCACCGGCGTGACCATGGGCACGCCGTATTACATGAGTCCCGAACAAGTCGAGGGCAAGAAGGCGCTCGATTTTCGTTCTGATTTGTGGTCGCTCGCGGTGATCGCGTGCGAGTGCATGGTCGGCGCGCGTCCGTTCGACGGCGAAACATTTGGCGAGCTATTGCTCAACATTTGCGCGCGTCCGATCGTGCCGCCGTCACAACAAGGCTTCTTCTTGCCTGGTTTCGACGAATGGTTTGCCAAAGGCGCGAACCGCGATCCACTCCTGCGTTTCGGGTCCGCGCAGGAGCTCGCGACGACCCTGGCCGACGTGGTGTCGGGACGCGTCAAGCCGGTGCTGCTCACTGCACCGCAGGCAACCGGTCCACACGCGACGCTGCCCATGGATCCGCCGACCCAGCTCTTCAGCGAGAGCCAGATCGCGCAAGCCGTGACCGCACGCGGCACGACGGGCTCAGCGGTGATTCGACCTCATCCCGGCACGCACTCGACGCCAAAGCGATCTCCGCTGCTGCCTGTGGTGGTTGGCCTGGGCGTCGCGATCGTGCTGGGCTTGGCAGTGCTCGTCCTGCTCGTACGAAGCAAGTCAGATTCAGGCTCTGCGCAGCTGGCTGTCCCGGAACACCCCACCGCTGCAGCGCTACCGCCCGGCGCGCCCGCGCCGCTGGTCCTCAATCCCGATCTGTCACCGGGACCCGCGAACGTGGACGCGAAAGCTGCTGCCCGTCTTGTCGACAAGCCAGCGCCCGGAACTCCGCCCGCATCGGCGATTCCGCTCGCATCGCCGCCCGTCAACCCCACTCCTCCAACGGACCGTCCGTTGCCGTCGGCAGCGCCGGCGCCCGCAGCCGGCGCCGCGCGCTTGGCGCGCTGCTACAGCGATCCGTTTACGGGCCAAATTCGGCTCGCAGGCACCGGACGTCCTGGCGACACTTTTCCCTGTCAACAAAACCCGTTTACCGGCGCTTACCAGCGAAAGTAGGGACGGGCGCGCCAGCGCTCGCTTCGGCGCGCAGCACTTCCGCTTGTTCGATGCGATCGAGCCGAAAATGACGGCGCTCTTCGGTTTCGATGTCGACCGCATCGAGCCGCGTCTCGTGTCTCTCCATCAGCACGCCCAGCACGCGAATGGTGCGCGTGCTCTGAATGAAGTTGCCGTCGACATACACGATGCGTAGCGGACACTGCTCGAACCAAGCCCGCTCCAACGCGCTGCGAACGGCCTTCTTACTCGGCAGCCCGGGAACGCCGTGAAACGACAACTCGGACAACCTCGTCAGCAACTCGCGCTGGGCAGACGTGGACAACGCTGCCCGCACTTTATCGAGCGCCGAGTCGAGCGTTTCTGCGAACGGCAACAAGCGCATCTCGATCGCAAACCGGCCGAGCGCGACCAGCAATGCTGCCTCGCGCGCCGTAAAATTCACCGGCGGCAAGCTGTAGCTGCGATCGAGCGCGTACCCACCACCGCGACCGCGCTCGGCCGACACTGGCAATGCGGCCATCCGCAGTGTGTCGAGATCGCGATAGATGGTGCGCAGAGTCACCCCGAAACGTTCGGCGAGCACCTCGGCGGTCACCCCCGTGCGTCGACCACGCAGGTATTCGGTGAGAGCAAAGAGCCGTTCGGTGCGCTGCATGAGTAGCTGACATACTCCTGACAGGCGGCCGGGAAAAGAGCCCGTTTCGGCTGCGGGGTGGGCGAAGCGTAAAATTCGCACACACCCTTTTCTGAACCAGCGCAAAAAACGCGATTAGGATGATCCGCGGTTCTCTACACGCACCCCGTACACCCTGCTCGACTAGCGCCGCTGCGCGCGGAAAGAGAAGACACTCGATGCTACGCAAGTCCCTGCTCGTCCTGGTTGGAGTTGGCTCACTCGTCATTGCTTGTGGCAAAGAGAACGATCAACCGGCAGCTGCGCCGCAACCCTACGTCGCACCCGCTCCGACACTCGCTCAGCCGCAGCCTGCAGTCACCGCAGCGACTCCCGCACCCGTAGCTACAGCTCCAGCAGCCGTACCCGGCGCCGCCCCCGCCGGGACGATGGCCACGCCGAACGCTTTCGCGCTCCCCTGCACGAGCGACGCTTCGTGCGGACTCGGTCGCTGCAACGTGCAGTTCCAAAAGTGCGCGTTCCCCTGCGCTGGGCCAGTCGACTGTGCCGCGGGTGCGACGTGCAACACAATGACCGGCTTGTGTCTGCCGGGTACGACTGGGCAATAGTCACCCTAAACCCGTCCCGTCTCGCGGACGTAGCACTGAGGAACTTGGTGCTTCGTAGTTTCTTGCGGCCACCGAGCGGAGGCCGACGGAGAATCGATGAAGCGCCAGGTTGTTTGCGGTGCCCTGCTTTTTAGCGGACTTTCGGGCTTGGTGAGCGGCTGCGGTTCGCGCAGCTCCGACGATCTCTTCCTGCCTGACCTCATCGCAGGGAATGCGCCGTTCGCCAATGGTGGCGCAGACCTCGCTACGGCGGGTCGAGATTTCAGCGCCGGCAATTTCGGAGTGCCCGGCGGAGGTTTCGAGTCCGCCGGCGGCCCGAGCGGTGGCTCTTCGTCGAGTGGTGGTTCAGGCGGTAACTTGGCTGCGGGTGGCTCCTCGGGATTCTTCCCGACGGCTGGCAGCAACGGTATGGCAGGAGCGAGTGGTTTCCCTCAAGGGGGAACGTCGTTCGGCGGATCGGGCGGCGTTTTTCCGGGAGCCGGTACGTCGAGCCAAGGAGGCAGCGCTGGTCGCTCCGCTGCTGGCAACGGTGGCACGTCGTTCGGCGGCAATGGTGTGTCAGTTGCGGGCAGCGGTGGAGCTTCGTTCGCGGGCCGCGGCGGCGCCTCCTTCGGCGGCAACGCTGGGATGTCCACTGGTGGTAGCAGCACAGCCGCGGGCGGCGTCGCGGGCATGTCATCCGCAGGCAACGGCGGAATATCCGGTAGCTCTGGCTTCGCGGGTGCGAGCGGCGGAAGCGCCGTTTCGTGCCCAGTCACGGCTCCACAGGACAACCTGTCGTGCACGGACACGTCGCTCACTTGTTCGTACGTCGGAGAGCGCTGTCGCTGCCGGCAGATCGGCAACAACACGGTTTGGCGTTGTACGGGCAGCGGCGACTCTTGCCCATCCGTACATCCCATTTCGGCCGCGAAGTGTAGCGGCAACCTGCAGTGCCCCTACCCCACGGGTGACCAGTGCAACTGCCAGGGCGGCAAATGGAGCTGCTTCACACCGGGTTGTCCGACCAGCAAGCCCGCACCGGGCGGGACGTGCGGCGCGGTCTCCGGGCAGTGCTCGTACGGCACTGCGGGCGCATGCCTGTGTATCGGCGGCGCTTGGTTCTGTAACTGAGAGCTCGGCGCCTCTCCTCGTTCGAGGCGCCAACGAGTGTTCAGCGTTGGACGCGAGAACGAGAATTCAACGCTTACTCGTTCGAGGCGCGCAACTTGACGGCTGCCAAACCGAGCGGGTGCTTGCAGGGTCTGCCGAGCAGATAGCCTTGGAGCAAATCACAGTTCAGATCCACGAGCGCCTGCCGCTCTTCGACCACTTCGACCCCTTCGGCGATGATCGATTTGCCCATGTCGTGGCAAAGCTCGACCATCGAACGGACGATTTTGCGCTTCATGTCGTTCTGGTGGATGCCGCGAATGAGCTCCATGTCGAGCTTGACGAATTCGGGTTCCAGCTGCGTGAAGCTAGTCAAGCCTGCGTAGCCCGCGCCGAGGTCATCCAGGGCAATCCGAAAGCCGAGCTCTCGCAAGCGCGCGACGCGATCGCGCAAATTGCCAATGTGCTCGAGCGACGCGCGCTCGGTGATCTCGAGCACGACACGGTGAGCGAACGGCGTGAGCGGTGAAGAGGCCTCGTACAGGGCGTCGTCGATCAAGTCCGCGGGATGCAAATTGACGAACAGCGCCGAGTCTTCGGTCGTTGCCAGGTCACGCGCGGTCAGTCGGCGCATCGTGCCGCCCAAGACGTGCAAGCGGTCGACGCGCTCGGCGGCTCTCAGCACCGCTTGAGGATTGGGCAGGTCCGGCTCTTCGCTGCGCATCAGCGCCTCGTGAGCGAAGAGGCTGCCGCACTTGGCCTGCACGATCGGTTGGTAGGCGACCCACAGCGAACTCAACGCGCGTTCGAGCGTGGCGCTGATCCCCGCCTTGTCACCGACGCGAAACGTCGAGCTGCCGTACTCTTCGACATACTCTCGCTTCACGCGCGCCATGCGCCCGATGGCCGCCGCGCGATCGACCGCCTCGTCCAAGCGATCACTCTCGACGGGCTTGATCAAGTATTGGAACGCCCCGTACTCCACCGCTTCGGTCGCGCTCGCCAGGTCGGGGTTCCCCGTCACGAGGATGACTGGTAGGTCCAAGTCATGCTCACGTACCGCTCGCAGCAGCTTGAGTCCGCTCATGCCTGGCATGCGGACGTCGCTGACCATCGCGTCGTAGCCACCCGCAGCTAACTGCTCGAGCGCTTCGCCACCACTGCTACATGCGCACACCCGATAGCCCCGGCGTTCCAAGACCCGACGAAGCGCGTTGCGCACCGCGGCATCGTCATCGACCAGTAATACTTTCGTCTCCGAATGCAAACTCAACACATCCAGCGATGCGCGCGAGTCGGAGGCTCGCGCTGCCACTGCCATCGGTCGCTCTCGTCCGGGAACCATGACAAGCGTGAACGGTCGCTTCTCGAAATTCCGCAGTGCGGCGAATAGCAACAGCCCGCGTTTTTCCGGCGAAATATCGACATCTTCGCCACAGTTTGGTCATTTTGACGAGTTCGCCGCGCGTTGCGTCAGCTGCTCAATTTGGCCGCAAAATGCCGCAAATACGCGGGTATCGGGCGAGGCGAATGACGTGCGCGGAGCGCGTTCACTCAAGGCTGTTCGCCGCTGCTCACCCCATATTTTTTTTGTGCCCAAGCCCCGAGGCCTTCATCGAGCACGGTCACCTTCTTGAAGCCGGCTTGCAACAGCTTAGATGCGAGCGTTCCTGACTCAGCGTGAGGGCAAGCGCAATAGCAAACGAGCCACGAGTTCTTCGGCAGTTTTGCCAGGTACGGAGTCGGGTCGTAAAACGGCACGCTTACCGCACCGGTGATGTGCTGCGTGATGTAGTCCGAGGGCGCGCGAGCATCCAGCAGCGCCATGCGCGCACCGCGCTCCAACTGCGCGTGAATGACCTCCAACGACGTCGTTTCTGGTGTCAGCTTGAACCCCACCGGATCCGGGCCTTTTGGATTCAGCGGCACGGGGCCGAGCGGAAGCGGAGATGTCGGCGGTGGCGGTGGCGGTGGCGGTGGCGGGTTCGCCCAGCTGCGCAGCAGCGCCGTCAAATCCTCGATACCTGCCTCGTCGATGGTCTTCTCGAACGCGGGCATGAGCGTGCCGGGACGCCCATGTTTGATCGCGTAGCGGAGGAAGCCGTTGCTCACGGTCTGAAGCAATTGTGGGTTGCCGATGTGTACATTCGGCCCGCCCACACCGCCCTCGCCGTGACAGCGCACGCACTCACGCGCGAACACTGCTTCACCTCGCACTGAATCGCCGCTGATGGGCTTTTCGTCCAACGCGACCTGCGGATCCTTTCGCCAGGTGCGCAGATGGTGGATCACTTCCTCGATGTCTTCCGGGCTCAGTGGTCCACCGCGATCCTTCGACCAGGCAGACATCGTGGTCTGCAAGCGGCCGTTCTTGATCGCTTCGCGCAATTGTTCGTCGCTCGCAGTGGCTTGGAAGTCGGGCTGCGCCAAGCGCGGTGCTTGATCGGCCTTGTAGCCTTCACCGTTTTCGCCGTGACAGACCGCACACATCCGACCGTACAGCTCGGCTCCGCGAGTCAACTTCTCCGGAGGTGGCTCGGCCTTCTTACACGCCGTGACGGAACCCAAAGACAGAGTAGCAACGAGTAAAAGGAACTTTGGCAGGCTGCGCATGAAAACTCGGCGGTCGAAAGCCTTGAAACGTTGCCGGAATCTACGACGACCGCCGGCCAAACACCACCATGCTCTACCCGCCGAGCATCACGGCGCGGCTCCAGCGGGCCGCCTGCCGGGCGCGAACTCGTTGGATGCCGGCATGCGCGCCTCGATGACGCGCTGTACGCGCTCGGGCACTGCGTTCAAGAAGTCATATCCCGACGCTTGCTCGATCGCGTCGACCGTCGTCAAATACTCGGTCCATTCATGATCGCCCACACCTCGTTGATTGGGCATGAGCACCGCGAGGACCTCTGTGTGCTCGTCGACGTCATTCGTCCCCTGCCCTGGCGCGAGCACGACGATGATTTTGAACGTGGCCGCAGGCACCGCCACCCCGTTGCCGATGGTCGGAAAGGGCGCGCTGAACAAGCCGCCCGCAACGATGTACAGCAGCGCTCCTGCTTGCACTCGTTCCCGCGCGTAGCTCTCGAGGCGTTCCCACGGGCCCGCGTTCAACTCGTGAAGCTGCGGCATGATGTTCGTGAATAGGAATGTCTGCGAGTTGTCCTCTGCCGAATCTTTGCGATCCGCAGACGGACACATGTGGCCGCGGTCGTAGCCGCTGTGCAAATAGTCGCTCGCTTTGACTCGATAGAAGCGCGCGGGCAACGCGAGGTCGGCGCGAAAGTCGTCCTTTCTATGAACATGTCCGAAGTACTCGCGAGCGAGTTGCCAGGCGACCCAATTGGGCACGCGTTTTTCGGGACTATAGGAGAGGACGAATGCGCGTTCGTCGATGAAATACTCGTCGCTCGGATCAGCGTCGCGCGGCGTGCCGAGCGCAACGTGAACACTGCTGGAAACGCTCGCCTCGCTGCCGCGTGGCGCGGTTGAACCAGCGCCGGACGACGCCCGCGCCGTCGACGCTGGAGCGCCTGCGCCGTCAATGGGCGTGACCGGCGAGGTGGGCGGGAGGGGCGCGCCGCACTGCAGCAGCGCGAGTCGAGCCACGATCAGCAGCAGCACGACGGCCGAGAAAGTGCTGAGGAGGGAGTTTTTGGGGGCGCGCGGTGCGCGCGAGGCTGTCACGCGGCCGACGATAGCAGACGAACCGCGAGACAACCCAAGTTGTGGCTGCTCGTCCCGTACACGGGCGCTAGAGAAACGAAGCTTCCTTCAACTTGGATACGCCATCGGTCACCACCCGCTGCCCCGCTGCGAGCCCGAGCCGAATCTCCGTTTGCTCACCATCACAGCCACCGAGCGTCACGGCGGCTGCGCTCGCCGTTCGGGCGGAAGCGGCGATGAACACCGTCGGTTGCCCAGCAACCCAAGCCAGCGCGCGCGTCGGAACCAGCAAGGCGGGGCTCAACTGGGAAGCGAAAATTCGAGCGGTCACCGTTTGCCCCGGGCGCAGGCGTCGCGTGCGATTGTCGACGCCGATGTGAACCCGAAGCTTCGCACTCGCCGCACGTTCCATCCCGGTTACGCTGCCCATTCCGAGGATGCCCGGCGCTGCTTCCCGCGAGAGTTCGACGCGATCGCCTACCAAGAGGTGATTGCCTTGGGCCTCGTCGACATTCACGTCGACGTTCAAACGCTCGAGATTGGCGACGACGAACACGACACTCTCACCACGCACGGATTGGCCCGTGATCACACGTCGCTCGATCACAGTGCCTGCGAGCGGTGATCGCAGCAGCGACACGCCGAGGGTACCGCGCGGGATCTTGCGCGCGCGCAATGAGCCGGCGGCTTCGCGGCCCGCTTGGGACGCACTGTCCATCTCAGCCAACACCTCGCCCTGCTTCACGTCATCCCCTTCGTACTTCGCCACGCGGCGCACCGTACCGAGCACGTTTGCGTCGATCGTCGCGACATGATTGCGCTCGAAGTCGATGCTGCCGCTTGCGGACAGCACCGGTGTGAAAGACCGCTCTCGAACCTCGATCGTGCGAATGCCTGCATGTTCCGCGAACGAGGCGGAATAGCTCACGGTGCGCGCATCCACGCGCAGCAGGTCCGGCAAGCTGCGTTCGGGCACAGCGCGCTTCGCCGCGACAAAACCGACCGCGGAAAGCAGGACGCCCGCGACCCAAAAGAATGCACGCCCAATGCCACGCTTGCGGCGGGATGGCCGCAAACTCGGAGGCATACTCCGGGTGGACGGGCCGATGCTCGTGCCCGACAATGAGTCGCAATGCCGTTCCTCTTCGAAGCTCATGGCGATCTCCGACAGCTGACTGACGAGAAGCTAACGCGAGCTTGTTTCGCGCTGGTTGCGCTGTAGCTTCGCGACTTCGCGGGGCCGAGCTCCGCGCAAGCCGAATTCTAAGCGATCAATAGATCGGTGGCTTGTGTTTCAAGATTTCGGCGGAACTTTGCGGTGGGGGGCTCGCCGAACCCGCGGCACTGCTCGCGGGACGCGCCGACGCTTTGGGAGCACTGCTCGGCGGGCGCGCCGAACTCGCCGTCCCCGAGCGCTTGACGCCCTGCGCGATGGACTGAGGCGTCGAGTCGGGTGGCGCGCTTTCAGCGGTGCTCGGAGCCGCCGTCGAAGGCCGTCCGTCGAGCGGCGCGGTCGCATGCTGCGGCGCGCTCGGACGCATCGCAAACGCCACGATCAATGCCAAGGCCACGGCGAACACAGCCGCACCCAGCACCCAACTCAGCGGCACTGCGGCTCGTTGCGGCGCCATCCGCTCGCTCACCGGTGGGACGCTATCGCGCGCGCGATCGACGAGAATCGTCACGGCGGGCGAACTGGTGCGATTCGAGCGCGCGCTCCGCTCGCTCGGCGGCGCAGCCGCGACGGGCGGCGACGCGGTCCAATCCGCAGAGGGCTGCGGTTTCCGACTCGCTAGCGGTTCACGGAGCGTCGACGCACTGCGCAGATCGAAGTCATCGTCTTGGATCTCGTGCGGCACGGCGGCGAGCTCGGCGTGGATCTGAAATTGCGGCGGCTCTTCGAGCACCGAGCTGGGCATAGACGGCGGCAGCGAAGGGGGCGCTTCCGAGCGCGGCGGTTTCGGCGTTGGGCGCGGGGGCCTCATTGGCGTCGGTGTTGGACGGGGCGGCCGCAACGGCGTTGGCGTCGGCGAAAGCGAAGCAGGCGCGCTGGACCTAGGCACGCGACCAAAATGCTGCGCGGGCGGCGCGACTGATTCTGGCGGGAGCATCGAGTCCGGCTTGAGCGAAGGACGAACGCTGGCTGCGGCGGGAGGAACACTCGGTGCCGACGGACGCACGCTCGGCCCCGCGGGAGGCACGCTGCGCGGCGGGCGCAGCGACGGCGGAACGCTCGGCGGTCCGGGACGCAGGGTGACATCAGCCGAACGAGTCGTGTCGACGCTGCTGCGCTGGCCGGGCACGACTCGCTGCGGAGTCCGATCGACCACTGCCGGAGGGTAAGAGGTCCGTTCGGAGACCGAGAGTGGTCGAGGACTCGGCAGCGAGAGCTCGGTCGGCGCGCGCGGATCGACCGAGCCAATCGACATCAGGGTGCCACTTTGGATCGAACGCGCACTGGGCGTGGGTGGAGCCGGAGAGTACTCAGTGAGCGCGGGAGGAATCGAACGCGCCCGCGGAACCTCGACCGAAACCGGCGTCGGCAAACTCGAGCGAGCCGCGGAGGTCGCGTGCTTGCTCGCAGTTGCACGCGCGACCTTCGGACCATCGAGCGTTTCTGCGTCGCGCAGCACCGCGAGTTCGACGTCTTCCGGAACGATCTTCTCGGGCGCGCCCTGACCTGGCAAGAGCGATGGCCCACGCAAACCGCGCGGCGCAACGGTGCCAACAGAGGCGTCCTTGTACTTCGCAGCGGGCACTTCGCGCACGGTGGCGCGCTGTGAGATTGCGCTAGCAATCGGCCGCGAATCGTCTTCGCGTCGTTTACTCATCCCTAACGACCCAACATAACGAACTCTCGTGCCCGACAGTGCGCCAAGCGATTCCCGAGCATCACCCGAGCCCTAGGCGGAGCGCAACTCCGACTCTAACCTACTGGGTGCGAGTCCACGGTGACGCAGGCGAGGCCTGGTAGGGAAAGCTCGGACCATGGTCCGCGACCGCGGGCCAGCTTTGGCCCGGCAACGGGCTTGGGGTGCTGGTTTGGGCCGCTTGGGACCGATGCGGTGTGACATGGGCGGGCGAAAAGCGGCCCGCGCCCAGCGCGTACCCATAGTTTCCGTAGCCGAATGTGGGTGTCACGACGTTCACCTGATTGTAGTTGTTGACGATCACGGTGGGCCCCTGGCCGCTGGGCGCAGCCACGCTTTGCGTCGCGGCTGCCTCGACTTCGCCGAGTGTGACTGTGTGATTCAATCGCGGCCGAGCGTCGCTCGGCTCTGCTGTTGCTGGAATCGCAGCCGAGGTTGGAGCGTCAAACGAGGACGAATGCTCCGCATTTACTCGCTGGAGCGACGCAGACTCCAGATGTGCCTCACCCACCCAGTCCAGACCGGTAGCGCCGCAACCCGCGCATGAGGCGAGCAAGCCTAGCGGCACCCAGCGAGTGACACGACGCAGCGACGAGCTCGGCATTTCGACGACGGAAATGCTGCCATCGATTAGGCGCGTTTGCCATCCGCTTCGCGCGTTCTGGTTCGCGAGTGTTCAGCCCGACCCGGGCGGCATTCCTCCGGCACTGGACAATGCATCAGTTGCGTTGGGCTCGCTCGCGACGCCGATCAGCGCGCGCGCCTGCGCCAAATCGAGCTGCTTTTCCCAACGTGACACCACTATCGTCGCGACTGCGTTGCCCACGAAGTTGGTCAAAGCACGTGCCTCGGACATGAAGCGATCGATGCCGAGCAACAGCGTCAGTCCTGCCACCGGGATACTGCCAGTTGCCGAAAGCGTGGCGGCTAGGGTGATGAAGCCGCTGCCAGTCACGCCCGCGGCGCCTTTCGAGGTCAAGAGCAGTACCAGCAGCAGGGACAGCTCTTGGCCAAAACTCAGGTGGATATCCAGGGCCTGCGCGACGAACAGGGCAGCCAGCGTGAGGTAGATCGAGGTGCCATCCAGATTGAACGAGTAGCCGGAGGGCACCACCAAGCGAACCACCGGAGGCGCGCAACCGAGCGCCTCGAGCTTCGCCATCAGCCGTGGCAGCGCCGACTCCGAGGACGAGGTGCCGAGCACGACCGCAAGCTCTTCGCGTAGATAGCCGAGCAAGCGCACGAGCGAAAGCCCCAGCAAGCGCAGCGCGACCCCCAATACCAAGCCCACGAACAACACTGAAGTGCCGTAGAACACCGCGATCAGCTTGGCCAAGCTGGTCAACGTGCCGACGCCGTACTTACCGACGGTAAACGCCATCGCCCCGAACGCCCCGAGGGGTGAGAGCCTCATCAAAATACCTACGATGCCGAACAGCACCGACTGAGCGCTCTCGAGCACGTCGACCAGCGGGCGCGCACGTACACCGAGCCGGGACACGACCACCCCGGTCAGCAGCGCCAGTAGCAAGACCTGGAGCATGTCGCCCTTGGCAAACGCTCCGAAAAACGAATCGGGGATGAGCGAGAGCACGTGCTCGGCAAAGCTGCGCGGCCCCGCCGCAGCCAGCTTGTTGTCCAAGGCGCTGTGATCGAGCTTCTGCACGGCGACGTGCAAACCCGCGCCGGGGCGCACCAAGTGGGCGACGCCAATGCCGATCGCGAGCGCCAAAGTGGTCGTGAACTCGAACCAGAGCAGCGCCTTCGCTCCGGTTCGGCCGACCGCCTTGAGATCCTCCATTCCGGCGATGCCGACGACCAGCGTGGTGAACACCACTGGCGCGATCAGCATCTTGATCAACTTGACGAAGCCCTCGCCGAGCGGCTGCATGGCGATCGCCCAGCTTGGTCGCACGACACCGAGCAACACGGCGAGCGCGATCGCCAGCAAGACCTGCAGGTACAGGCTCGGTACGCGTGACTTCCGCGACTGAAGAGCGTCGAGCGAGCTTCCGGGGATCGACACGGCGCCGGCAGAGTAGCATCATCTGGGCCGATGAGTGTCGGAACGCGCACGCGGCGGACGAGCCTCGAAGTCTCGAGCAAAGTGGGCGCAGGCGGTACCGCATCCGTGTTGCTCTTGCGCGCGCTGGTGGCAGGCGCAATGCAACTCGGGCTCACGCTCGAACAGCTCGCGCAGACCATGAACGTGCCGACCAGCACGTTTTCCGAGCAAGCGTTGGCCGATCCGGACGGCCGCGTGCCCGCGGAATTGTTGCTGCGCCTCTGGGAATACCTGCCACGGGTGTGCACTGACGAGAGCTTCGGATTTTGGTTGGCTAAGCGGCTGCAAGCTCCGCCGCTCAGCCTCGCGACTTGGGTGATCAGCAGCAGCGCCACATTGGGGCAAGGCTTCGAGCGCGCACTCCGCTATCAACGGCTGCTCCACGATGATGCTCGAAGCGAACTCTTCTTCAGCCCCGACGAGCTACGCTACCAACATCAAATCGGGGCGCCACCCTTCCGCGCGCCAAGCCCCGCGCTCGAATTCGGATTTCTGTCCTTCGTCCAACTCGCACGGCGCATGACCGGGCACGCGCTCGTGCCGCGCCGCATGCTGTTTCGACACGCGGCGCCACGTGATACGACGCGACACCGCGCGTGGTTCGGCCCGGGTTTGCGCTTTTCCGCCGACGTGGACGAGCTGGTGTTGGATCGCGATACGCTGGAGCTGCCCGTGTTGGGTGCAGATCCGACCTTGGCGCGAATCGTCGAAGCGCACGCGCAAGCCGCACTCGCGCGCTTGCCCAGCACGAGCGACCTTGCCGCGCGTGTTCGCGCGCAGATAAGCGGGCTCTTGGCGTCCGGCCCGCCTTCGGTCGAGGCCGTCTGTCAGCGGCTACACGTGTCACGACGAACCTTGCAGCGGCAGCTGAGCGCAGCGGGCACGAGCTTCGCCGCCGAGCTCGACCACGCGCGACATCAGCTCGCCTTGCGCTACTTGGCTGACCCTCGCATCAGCCTGCAGGAAGCAGCCTTTTTGCTGGGATTTTCGGAGGCCAGCGCGTTTCATCGCGCATTCGTACGCTGGACTGGACAGACCCCGAGGAGCTTTCGCGGCCAGACTGGCGCGCCCGGACAAGAAATTTGGCGCGCGGGGTCCAGCGGTCTGGAACGAGAGGGCCGATGATGGGTCCATGGAAGGTGTGCTCTTCGTCATCAAGGCCTGGGCGATGGCCGGGTTCGGACTCTGGCTGTACCGGCGTTTCTTCGAGCGAGTCGCCAAACCCGTCCCGGAATTCGAGGCATGGGCACTCGGCGATCCATTGCTGGCGGCCCTACGCGGAAGCGACGCGGCACTCGCAAGCGCTGCTGCGCAGCTGACGGCGAGGCTCGGTGAGCGCCCGCGCGTCGTCGCTACACTCGGTGGTTGGGCCCAACTACGCGCTCAGCGTGCGAGTGCTCCGAAAGGCGGACGTGCTCGAAGTGCGGGTCACCCGAGCGGACTTGCTGCGAGTCCACGGCGAACCGCCGCCCAGCCTGATCGACACGCTGCGGGAGGTGTTGAATCAATACCCAGGGGTGATTCAAGACGCCTGGCTGTGCGCGGGCACCTTCTACGGCAAGCATGGGTCCGAGCAAGCCAAGGGCGGCTGGTTGCTCGAGGCCGGAACCGAGCGGCGCCCGCGCTTGGTCGCCCGCGCATCTTCGCCCGATTGGCTCCCAAAACTTCTCGCTTTCGGTCCCGAGTGCTAGAAGGATCGCGTTCTGACCCAGGAAGCCGTCAAAAGCGAGGTTTGGTTCGTGTACATCGCCCGCTGCAGCGACGGTTCACTGTACACGGGGATTGCACGCGACGTACTGCTGCGCATCGCGGCACACAACGCGGGTCGCGGCGCGCGTTACACGCGCGGACGAGGCCCGCTCTCGGTCTGCGCTGAGCGTCGCTGCACGAGCAAAGGTGACGCCCTCCGCCTGGAACTCGCGGTCAAACGCCTGCCGCGGCCGGACAAAGAGACCTTGCTCGCGGGGCGACGCCTTGCGACCTTCGCGCGACGCCTCGCCGCTCAGCGCGAAGCCAGCACCTAAGAGCCGCAACGACGGTGCGCAAAGCCGGAAGGCCCGCGTGCCTGATCGCGGGTCTACTCCTCGACGTTGCGCAGAAAATTCGCAACTTCGGCAAAGCGCGCGTCGAGAAAACCGCGCACGTCGCCGGTCACGCCCTGCTCGTCGAGCGCGCGCCCCATAGCCCGCAGCCAGGCATCACGCATGCCTTCGCCAATCGGGACACGGCCGTGGCGCATGCGCAAACGCGGGTGCCCGCGCGTGGCCGAGAAGTTGCGTGGGCCACCGAGCCACTCAACCAGGAATAGCCCGAAATTATCACGCGAGCGGCGACTCACGCGGCCGTGCTCGTCGAGCTCATGGAGCCCTGCCAACTCGGGTTCCGTTGCTTCCATCTGGTCGTAAAAAGATTCGGTCAGTCGACGTACGGATTGCTCGCCCCCCAAGCGGGCAAACGGCGAATCAAGTTCAGTCGGCGCGTAAGTCATGACTACGCCAGCCTTACGCCAGGCCCGGCCTGCGCGCCACACCGCACTTGCCGGGGCGACGCGCGCTCACCCCGCAGGGCTCACGATGCTCTTTGCAGCGGGAGGCGCGCTCACGCCGCGGGGCGTTTGCGCTCGGGCTTTCGCTCCGAACGCGCTGCATTGACCAGATCCATCGCCAGACGACGCGCGTTTTCCGTGCGCGAACCCGACAGCATGCGCATCAGCTCGTCCACCCGTGAGGTTTGGCTCAGGCGTTCGACCTCCGTGCGCGTTCGCCCGCCGCTTTCCAACTTGTGCACGCGAAAGTGACCGGCGGCGCGCGCGGCAACGCAAGCTTGGTGCGTCACGCAAATGATCTGTCGCGACTCAGCCGCGCGCCGCAGGCGCGCTGCGACGGCCTCGGCCGCTGCGCCGCCGACCCCCGCATCAATCTCGTCGAACACGAGGGATTCCGTGCCGGTTTCGAGGCCTGCACAACGCAGGGCCACCAGGAGCCGTGAGCGCTCACCGCCGGAAGCGACCTCTGCCAGCGGACCAAAGGGCTCGCCCGGATTGGCCGCAAACCGCGGCTCCAACACGGACACGCCGTGAGGGCCGAGCTCACTGGGCTTTGCCTCGGTCAACGCGAGCTCGATACGCGCACCAGACAAGCAGAGTGCGCCCAGCTCGAGCTCGATGCGACGCACCAAATCCGCCGCGTGCTGGGCGCGACCGGCGTGCAACCGGCGAGCGAGTTCGAGCGCGCGCTCAGTCGCGACCGCCACTTCGGCTTCAGCGAGGCCCGCGCGCTCTTCCGCGCCCTCCAGCACCGTCAGCTCCTGACGCAATGACTCCAGGCGCTCGAGCAATGCGTCACCGGAGACGGCGAGCGATTGCGCCACGCGATCTAGCTCAGCGAAGCGCTGTTCGAGGGCATCCAGATCGTGCGCCTCCACGTCCAAATCAGCTCGTAGACGCTCGGCCGCGCGCAGCGCCTCTTCCACCTCCGAGGCAGCGCGTTGCAAGGCTTCGTGCACGGCGCGCGCTTGGCTCGAATCGTCCGCAACGCGGGCCGCGGCACGCATCAACCCGGAGAGCTCTTGTGACACCGAACTCTCCCGCTCGGACAGCGCATGCTCCACGAAACCAGCAAGCTCGAGATACGTTTGCGCGCGGCGCAAAACGCGCAGGCGCTCTGCCAAACGACCGTGCTCGCCGTGACGCGGCCCGAGCCGCTCGAGCTGCGCGAGTTGCTCACGCACCCGTTGCTGCCGCACGTCACGACCCGAAAGCTCTGCGCGCACGCGCGACAGTTCTGCTCGCGAAAGCGAGAGATCCGCGTAGGCGGCAGCGTATTCGCGCACGAGAACGGCGTGCCCGGCGAGCACGTCCAGGCCGGAGATGAAGAGTGCCGGGCTCCCGATCTCGATTTGTGCGTGCTGAAACGCGAAGCACAACAGCGACTTCCCTGCCTCGGCCAGCTTGGACAGCGGCACTGCGTCATCACCCAACAAGCAGGTGCCGCGCCCGTTACGGCGGACGTTGCGGGCCAAACGCAGCGCGCCCGACTCGGTGCGAAACTCGGCCTCGATCAGGGCGGACTCGTGCCCTTCACGAACGCAGGAGGCGGGACTACGCGCGCCGAGCAGAAGACCGAGCGCGGTAAGCACGAGCGACTTTCCCGAGCCCGTTTCACCGCTCAGCACGTTTAGCCCTGGAGTTAGGTTGATGGTCACGTCATCCAAAAGCGTAAAGCCCTGGATTCTCAGGCGCTGCAGCATGGTCCCAGGCATACTGCACTTCCGTTCAGTGCGCCAGGCGGCGCGGGCGCGCGCACGGACATTGTCGGTCCATGCAGCGTCCAAGTGCGCGCATTGACTTTGCTTATCGAAGTGAATTTGGGGGGCGCTCGCGATCCAGCAACGCACCTCGTGACGCGGCCGGGTTCCCGCCGCAGCCCGGCCGCCAAATGCAGACGGAGTTGCCCATGAGCGTCCCAGATCGCCTCCCAGAGTTTGAACCGCCGAGCCGCAGAGGCCACAGAGATCAGAAAGAGAATCTGGGTTCCCGATTCAAGTCGAAAGAGGCACGTTGTCACGACGCAAACCGCCGCAAAGAGCAACCCCCAATCTTGTCTCAGATCTCTGCGGCCTCTGCGGCTCGGCGGTTAGTCCCTCTCACTCTCTCTCGTCCGCGACGCCGAAGGCTACGACGCGATCAGACGTGGCGCGTGACCATCAACCCAATCTCTCTCCTCTCATTCGAGCTTCGCTATCGCGTTCGAGGAGTCACGCTCGCCGTCACCAAGGGACTGGGGTGTAGTCCTTCAAGAATTTACCGAACACGTGTTCGCCGGTGAGCAGCCCGGAGAAGAACGGATCGCAAACCCGCGCGGCGCCGTCCACGATGTCGAGCGGTGGCTGAAAGCCGGCATCGCGCTGTTTGCGTTCCGCGTGGTGCAGCGGATCTTCGTCGGTGACCCAACCCGTGTCGACCGCGTTCATGAAGATGCCGTGCTCGGCGTAGTCAGGCGCGGACGTGAACGTCATCATGTTCAGCGCCGCTTTGGCCATGTTCGTGTGCGGGTGTTTGTCGGTCTTGGTGTGGCGCGAGAACTGGCCTTCCATCGCCGACACGTTGACGATGTGCTTGTCACGCGAGGGCACGCGCATCATCAAGGCCTTCAATTTGCTGCACAAAATGAAGGGAGCGACCGCATTCACCAACTGCACTTCGAGCATCTCGGGTGCAGGGACGTCCGCCAGCGCCATGCGCCAGCTGTTCATCACGCGCAGGTCGACTTGCTGTAGATCCGCATCGACGCGACCGAGCGGAAAGAGCTCACCTTCGGTCATCGTCGCGTCGTAGGCGAGCGGGACTTGCGAGAGCGCCGCGGAGCAAAAAATGCCCTGCGCAGCGCCGTTCGTCGCGGGCGCGCTCAAATCCGTGTTTTGGCCCAAACCGAGCTGCAGCGGCGGTGCCGCGGTACCGCTGAGCGCGGTCTTGCACGCTTCGTGATCGTGGAGCAGCCGCTGTGCACGCGCGTCGACCGCCGACAACGGTCCGAGCTCCAGATCCAGGAGGTGCTGGTAAAAGCCAGGTGGGCGGCGCACGGTCTGGGCCGCGTTGTTGATCACGATGTCCAAGCGGTCGAGCGTTTGGTTGAGGAAGCGCGTGAACAGCTCGACGCTGGAGCAATGACGCAGGTCGAGACCGTGGATCTGCAAGCGATCGGCGAACGCTTCGAAGTCGAGCTCGCGCGCAAAGCGTTGAGCCGCGTCACGCGGAAAGCGCGTCGTGACGATCACACGCGCCCCGGCGCGCAGCATCATCAGCGCGGCTTGATATCCGATCTTCAGACGCGCGCCGGTGATCAGCGCGGTTTTGCCCACGAGCGATGCGCTTTGGAAGCGCTTCTTGTAATTGAACTCCGCGCACGCCTCGCACATCGAGTCATAGAAGAAGTGCAAGCGCCGGTACTCGGCCTTACACACGTAACAGCCGCGGGGGTTCTTCAACTCGCGAACGGGCGCGCCTTCGACCTGTCCAGCGAGCTGCGGCGGAGCCTCGTACACCGCGGCTAGCCGGGCCTGACGAATCGCGGTTTCGGCGATGGCGGCGCGGTCCTCTTCGCGCGCGACCTTCTTGGAGAAGCGACGGAATGCCTTATTTTCTCGAATGCCTTCGTGGCGCGTGGGTCGTGACAGGCGGCCGGCCGCGATCAGCAGCGCGGTCCGAGTTTCACCCGAAAGGTTGACCAAACGCGCGCGGTCTTCGACCAAGTGCTCCAAAATCTCGACGCAGCGCGCGATGTCCTCGGGGGAAAAGTCCGCCATGTCCCAACTCAGCGCGTGACGACGCGACGACGCTTCGGCGGCTCGCCGCCGTCACGCGGCGGTGCGTCCGCTGTCCGTGAAGCGAAACGCGGCTGCGGGCGAGCCGCGTCGCGCGACTGCTTCTTGGCGTCGCGCGGATAGCCCTTTACCGAGCGTTGGCGTGACGCTTCGCGCGGCAGACCAGCGCCGGCGCGCGGCGCATGTGCGCCTTCGCGCGGAGCGTGTGCGCCTTCGCGCGGAGCGTGTGCTCGTGGCGCGTGTGCGCCTTCGCGCGGAGCGTGTGCTCGTGGCGCATGTGCGCCTTCGCGCGGAGCGTGTGCTCGTGGCGCGTGTGCGCCTTCGCGCGGAGCGTGTGCTCGTGGCGCGTCATCTCGTGCGCGCTCGGATTTCTTGTGCGTCGCGCGCTCCGGTTGGCGCGGCACCGAATCGGCCTCGGCTTCCGCGTCGCGAGCCTTGGGTGCCTCTTTGAATGCCGGGCGCGGCGGCGGCATGGTGCGCGGGGCGAAGCCCTGATTCGAGCGATCGAGTTGAATCGAAACGCGCGGATTGCGCGGATCCGGCTTGCTGGTGGCCTCGGCAAAGCCGGCAGCAACCGAAGCTTTCACACTCAAACGCGAATAATCACGCTCGATTTCGATCGCGCCCACGTCCGTGCCGCGAATTTCGCCCCAGCGACAGGCCATGGCCAAGAGCTTGCGCGCATCGGCACCGTGCTCGCCGCCCCAGGTGATGCGGAACGGAACCCATTCGCCCGAGTCGCGCTCGGCAGCGCGCTGAGGTGAGCGCCCACTCTCCGGACGACCGCGCGTCGGATATTCGTCACGCTCGCGCTGTCCCGCGCGTGGCGCGGGGCCGCGCTGATCACGAGCGTCGCGTTCGCGCGGCGCTTTGCGATCCGGACCGCGATCGACGCGCCGAATCTCGCGCGGCTCGGTCGGTCCTGCAAAGCGAGCCATGGCCAGCAAGCGCGAGATGCTCCGCACACTGTCTTCACGCTCGGAGAGTCGTTCGGCGAGCGCTCGTTGGCGATCCGAAACCACCTCTTCCGCGTCGTCGTCGCGCGTCAGCGAGTCGAAGAATTTCTGGTCTGCGCTTGCTCGAATCTGCTCGGCGCTCGGCACCTGCTCGGTGCGCGCGGTGATCTTGACTCGCTTGAGCAGCAGCGTGGTCTTGCCGACCGCGGACGGCGCAACCAGCAATACGCTGCGCCCCTTGCGGCCCGCGCGCCCAGTACGACCGCTGCGATGCGTGTAGCTGTCGGGATCGGTCGGCGGATCGAGGTGGATGACGAGCGTGATGTCTTGCACGTCGATACCGCGCGCGGCCACGTCCGTGGCCACCAAAATGCGGTGATCGGCGCGGCGAAACGAGGAGAGTGCGCGATCGCGTTCGCGCTGATCCATCTCGCCGGACAAGGCGGTTACCGCAAAGCCGTTCTCGGACAAGCGCTCGGCGACATCGCCCACGTCCGCGCGCGTGCGCGCGAACACCAGCGTTTGAGCTTCAGGGTTGGCGAGCAACAAATTGATCACTGCGTCCAAGCGCTGACGCGGCTCGAGCACGTGCATCACGTGTTCGATGTCCACGTTGGCGACGCCCAAGCGCGTGGCCTCGACGCGCGCGGGATCACGTTGTACGCGGTTGGCGAGCGCCTCTACCTCTCGCGGGAACGTCGCAGACACGAGGTGAGTCGCGCGTTCATCGGGCGTCTTGCCCAAAATCGCCTCTAGCTCTTCACGGAAGCCGAGGTCAAGCATGCGATCGGCTTCGTCGAGCACGACGGCCGCCACTTCACTCGGGTCGATCGAACCGCGATTCAAATGGTCGAGCATGCGCCCGGGCGTTCCCACCACGACCGACGGCCCCGCGGACAGCGCGCGGTGCTCATCTCGATACACGGCACCACCCGTGACCGATGCGACCTTGGCGTTGAGCGGCGCATACAACCAAGTCAGCTCTTGAACGACTTGTTTGGCGAGCTCGCGTGTCGGGACGATCACCAAGGCTCGCGGATGGGCCAGCTTGTCTTTGGCATTGCTGGACTGACCCGCGAGCTCGCGAATCACGAGCCCGATGGCCACGGTCTTGCCAGAGCCCGTCTGAGACGTCACTCGCAGATCGCGGCCGGCCAGCGCGGGGTCGAGCACCGCCTTTTGGACGGGAGTGAGCTCAGTAAAACCTTTTGCGGAAATTGCAGCGCCGAGCGCGGGGCCGAGCAGTTCGGCGAAGTCAACCGTAGCCATATTGCGGCCGCTCCTAGCACTAGTACGGCGGGCATGCGCCCATCTCGCACCGAGACGGGCAAAGCCGCGGAATTTTCAGACTTTCCCACGCCCTCTCGCAGCCCGGCCAGGCCAGCAGCAGGAACCTGTCCCGGGGTGAGGTCACTCGTGACCAGGCCGCTCCCGGGGTGAGGTCAGTTTTGACCTGGGCCTCGGCTGGGCAATTTGAAGATGACCAGGCGGCGCATGGGATAGGCGAAGGTCACGAAGACCAGGAAGGTGCCGGCAAAGCTGACCAGCTCGGGCGCGATGCCGTGCACCCGCGGCACGAGCCAACTGAACACGCCGTAGTTCAAAAGCAGCGTGACGAGCTCCGCCACGACGAAGAAGCGCGCCTGACGCGAGATGCTGCCGGCCTGCGCGCGAAAAGTATACGTGCGATTGCCAAAGAATTGCACCGAGGCGCCCGCGCACAGAGCCGGCAATCGCGCCGCGATCGGCGTCATGCCGGCAAGGCGAATGCACGCTGAAAACAGCGAAAAATCGATCAAGGTTGCGCCACTGCCGACCACCAACGCACGCACGAAGCGCAGCGCTCGATCTGTCCAGCGTTCAGCCTCGTCCACGTTCTCATCAGCAGACCACACCTTTGCCCTGCTCGAAACGTCACCGCGCGCCGCAAGCCGAAAGTTTGCCGGATTGTCACGCGCTCGGGACGAGCGAGCACTGCGTCAGCGTACCGTTCAAATTGTCGCCGCCAATCGTGACGTACAGCTGGCCGTCGGTGCGCACGACCTCGAACTTACTGTTCTTGTCGAGCTTTCGATCGAGCGCGTCCAAGAATTCAGGCTCGAAGCGATACACTTCGATGTCTTCGACGCGATGGATCGTCCGCGCGCCCGCTTCACGCAACAGCAGTGGCAATTCGACATGCGTGAACAAAGCTACCCGCTCCGCCGCCTTGCTGGCCTTGTGCAGACGCTCCGCGGAAGGCGAACCGACGTCAATCCAGGCGCGCAGCACTCCCGTCGCATCGCGCACGGAAACCGGCGCTTCTTCCGCCGAAGAGAGACCGCCTTTGCTGAAAGCAATACCGTCTTCGTAGTTCAAGCAGTAGGCCAGGGTGCGCGTCACAAGGTAGCGCATCGTCTCGGAAGGGTGCCGCGCCACTCGCAAATCGAGGGCCTCGTACACGCCGCGATCGACGTCGGAGAGCGTGATTTGGAAATGGTAGATGGTCGCGGTCAGAGCCATCACGCGGTTCTACGCGGTCTCTGCGTCCGGCGCCATTTTTAGAAAGCGCGCCTCATTCTTCCCGCTCGAGCCAAACCGAAACCTCGCCCGGAAATTCACCGGGCTCCACGTGCACCACGCGCGGCCGGCAGCAGACCGCGCAGTCTTCGGTATAGGTCTGCTGCTCGCCGCCTCCGAGGTCGACATACAGCTCCTCGGACTCCCCGCAAAATGGGCACACGACTGCGGCGCTGGTGCTCTTCTTCTTGTTCTTCAAAGTGAGCGCAAGAATGTGATCAAGTCCGCCCGTTCGTCAGCAGAAAGCAGCTCGGGCTTTCCGTGCGCGGTACCACCGCACACACCGAAGCGCTGAGCGATGCTCTTGGCGCAACCGTCGTGGAACAGCGCCGGTCGAAGTCCTACGCCGAGCAGCGTGGGCGTGACGAACTTGCCGCCGGTGCCAACATCCACGAGTCGATTGTCGGTGAACTGGGGGCCGCTGTGGCAGCTGGCGCAGGCCACGTCAGCGCGACGGAAGAGCACCTCGCCACGCGCGACCGCGGCCGGATCCAAGCCGTCAGCGGGCGGTAGCTCCGGCAATTGCTCGAGAAACGCGCCCAAGTCGCCGATCTGCTGATCCGACGGTTTTTGCGGCAGGCCCATGCGCGTGACCATCACCGTGTTCACGAGCGAGCTCATGTCGGCGAGCGTGCCGTCCCAATGGAAGGGAGCGCGTTCGAGGACGCCGCCTTCGAGCGGCATGGTGCGCCGCAAGCCCTCGGGGAAGCGCCAGACATGGCCGTCATCACCGCCCTCGGGATGGCAAGACGCACAGGCAATCCCGAGGCTGCTGTTCATGTGGAACATCAGGTGCCCGGTGTCCGCGTGCGACTCGTCGCTCAGGCGCACGCTCGCACCGCCCTCGAACTCGAGCGTAGCTGGTTCGCGCGATTGCACGATGTACTTTCCAGAAGCAGAGAACGCGACCGCAACCGGCTGACCCGAGATCTTGATGGAGGTGAACGGAGCCCCATCACGGAGCCCCGCCACGTTGGCGCCCCAGGCACTCAACCAAAGTGTGGCCGAAGCATCGAATGCGGCGCCGTCGATCGTTTGCGAGGAAAATCCGGAAGAAACTTCCGTCATCGAGCTATCGAGCGCGATCGCCGCAACGCGCGTTGCTCCCGCGTCGAACGCGACATCGAGCGGCCCCGCACCCGGCAGCGCGAACGAGCGAAACGTCATCGCCGAATGCGGGATGTCACCCGAGTGGTCGATGCCGTCGAAGGGCACACCACCCGAATTGGATTGCGGAACGGCATCGGATGCAGTGTCGGGATCGACCGTACTGAGAATGCGGCTCACCAAGCCGCCCCCGCACGAGCTCCCGCCGTATGCCCCAGACCCCTCGCCCACCGCGTCGTCGCTCGATACTTGATGCGCGAGCGCAATTTGTCCGTCCGGCAAAGCCAGCGCTCGGTACATGACCGTGGCGTCGCCGCAGGTCGCCGGGGGCGATGCACGACGAGAAACGCTGCCGTCGTCCGCAATCACCATCACCTCCGCGCTCGTGAAGCGCGTGACCACCAAGTCATGCTCGCGCACGATCACGTCGCGCAAATCGGTATCGAGCTGAAGCGTGCGCGTACGGCTGAGCGTGGCCGCGTCGAGACCGAGCAGTTGCCCCGAGCGACAAGCGACGTAGACCGTCGAAGTTTTGGCGTCGTAGGCGACGCCTCGCGGCGACGCGCAGAGCGGAACTCTTTGCGTGATCCGCGAGTTGCCGACGTCGATCGACAACAACGCGCCCGCCCGACGCAGCGCGACGAACACGGTGCCTTGCGGACCTTCGACCAAGCGCCCTGGCTCGTCTCCGCGAGAGAGCACGAGTGAGGTCACGGCGTGGGACGCCGCGTTCACCAGAAATATCGCATCGCGATCGGGGTCGGCCGCGACGACGGTGGAGCCGTCACGGGTCACCAACAACGTGCCGCCCACGACGGGCGCGGTGTGCTCGGCTCGCACGGTCTTACCAGCGAACAAAGCAGGGGGCGCGGGCGGCGCGGTAGGCAAAATCGGGACTTGCGGAGCCTCTTCCATCACGGGGGGCTTCTGTGTCTCCATCGGGGACGGTGCCGGGGAGGACGTGGCCGGATCCGAAAAAGCGTCACACCCCAGTTGCAGCAGCCCACCCGCAAGCAACGTCGAAAGTCGCAAAATTCGCATGCCCATCACTGACTCCCCGGTGTCACGACCAATGGGTCGGGTTCGAATAGATCGCCTTGTAAAGTTTCGATCATCGCGGCGATCCGTTCAGGGACCGCCAGATAGTTGTCGCTCGGAATCGCGAGCGCGCGTTCGTATGCCTCAGATTCTGTACTAGGTAGTCCACCGAGATCCCACCTGCACACGACTGCCAAGTTCCATTGCTGCGCGCTGCTCGTGACCGGACAGCTGCGGATGCGCGGCAAGAACGTTGTCAGCTGCTCGATGTTCGCGCTCAATCGATCGCGGATCTGTTGCGTGCCGAGCGACCACTCATCGACCATCGCCAGATTGCCGAGGATGAACTCACGATAGCCGTTGGCCCCGCTGACGAAGGAGCCACCGCAGCTTGGGCCGCCGGAGGTGGCGCCTTTTTCGTAAAAAATGGCGCCGAGGCGCGTGGGGGTCGCCAGCACGTCAGGCAGCGGCACGTGCTGATTCTGCTCATCGAACACGGCTAGATCGCCGTTCTGGATCACCGCAACCCACGCCTCGGGCTTGAGCACGATGCGCAGCAAGTTTCCGCCGTAGTCTTCACCTGGCCACCCCATGCGCGTGGCCCAGGGTTCGAGCCAAGCGAAGCGTGCCTTGGCAAATAGCTCCCCCCCGATCAACCTTGCGACCGCCGCACGATCAGGTTGCTCGCCGTCCATCGCCAGCGACTGGATCACTTGGAAGGCGTTACCGGGCCCCATTCCCGGCCGTTCGCTGCGCGTAAACAAGACGTGGTCTCGGCGAAGCTCGGCGGCTTGCTCATCCGTGGTCCAGCTGAAGAATTCGCGGCGCGCGACCCGCGTCGCGTCGAACATCTGATCGGCGAACACCGCCGACCCGGTGAGCGCAGGCGGGCTACACGGCTGCACCAAAATAGGGGGCTCGACCACGATGCCCGGATCGATGGTTGCGCCCGAGCCGACCGGGAGGAACGGAGCCGTGCCTCCTGACCCAAAACCGCTGACCCCCGTGCTTCCGACGACGGTGCCTGACGGGCCTGTCTCGACGACGCACGCCCCCACGCCCAACACCAGACAAGCGACGGCACCCGGAGCAAACGCGCGCTCCAGCCCCAACACCCGCGACCGGCCAACCATGGGCCGAAGAATAGCATCGATCCCCCCGGACGCACGGCGGCCTCGGTGCTAAGCCCGCGGCCCTGAAAACGAAAGGACGACTTCTTTGGGTGCCCGCGGCGGAACGCTGACATTTACACGTTTTTTTACGCAAGGTGCGCTGCCCAAGGACTTGCGCCGCAAATTCCTGGAGGCGGCCAAGCTGCGCGTGTTCGAGCCGCTGAAGCCGGAAGACGAAGCGCTCGAGGCCACGGGCTGGTGCGTCATGGAGCGGCCATTCGATCTCGAGCTCGACTCGGCGAAGATGTTCCACGACAGCTTCGTGCTGCTGGGCTTCCGTGTCGATCGCTATCGCATCCCCGGCGCGCTGCTGAAGTCGCAGATCGCGGACGAAGAGCAGCGCCAGCTCGCCCGCGGCAAGAAGACGAAACTCAGTCGCAACGAAAAGCTCGAGATCAAAGATCGAGTGGTGATGCGCTTGCGCAAGAAGGTGATCCCGACGTCGAAAGCCATCGACTTGTGCTGGCATCTCGACAGCGGAGTGGTGCTGTTCTTCGGCCACTCCAAGCGTATGATTTTGGATTTCATGGCGCTGTTCGAAAAGACGTTCGGCATGCAGCTCTTGGAGGACAGCCCGCACGCCGCCGCGACGCGCGCGGAGCTTCCGCGCGAACTCGAGCGCGCGTTGAAACAGATCGAGCCGCTCAGCTTTTCCAGCGGGCGCAAGCGGCTCGGTAAGCAGAGCAAGAGCGAACCAGAACCCGAAGAAAGCGAAGCGCCGGCGAACGCGAGCGAAGAAGAAGATCTGCTCGAGCGCGTGGAGAGCACCCGCTTCCTGGGCGCCGAATTCTTGCTCTGGCTCTGGTTGCGCTCCGAGCTCGTCGATAAGCCGATCCCACTTCCCGAGTTCGGCGACTTCCAAGTATGGCTCGACAACCAGATCGTCCTGCAATCGGACATCGATCCGAATGAGCGCGTGACGGTGCGCGGAGCCGCGCCCTCGGGCAGCCCCGAGGCTCGGGAAGCGGTGCGCGCGCAGAAATTTCCGGTGCGAGCTCGTATCGCGATTCGCAACGAAGAACGCGATTTTGCCTGCGTTTTGGTCGCACACCGCTTCGCCGTGTCGAGCGGAAAGATTCCGGCCGTGCTGACCAAGGATACGGACGATGCGTTTCAAGAGCGCATGACCCTCGTCGAACGACTGTGCTCACACCTCGATGGTCTGTATGCCGCCTTCCTGCGCGATCGACTGAGCGCGATTTGGAAGGAGTCTTGGGAGCCGGCGATCGTGTGCTGGGCCGAGGACGAACCAATCCCGACCGACGTGCTGGCGGAGCTGATGCGCGGCAAGCATACCCGTAGCAAGAAGAACCAATCGCGCTGACCGTGAGCAAAGACCGATCAACCTTACTCACCTCGCCGCTGTCGCTGGCGGACTTCCTGGCGCGCCTTGCGTTCTTCGCCAGCGCACCGTTCGCGATCGTACTTTTGGCCGAGCTGTTCCCAGTACGCGGCGCGCTAGTCGACGTCGGACTCGCGCTATTGGTATTTCTGCTCGGCGAGGCGCCGCGGCGCGGGGCCGCGCGTTTTCGGCCGCTCGCGTTCGTGCTGCGTGAAGCGCTCGCCTTCGAGAACTACTACCGCGAACGCAAGCCGAGCCGCTTCGCGTACTACGTGGCCTACCCGCTGCTCTTTACTGGCTGTACAACCGCGAAGCGCGCCGGGAATTTTGGATGTTCCGGGGCTACACGCTGGCAAGCTTTGCGATCCTGCTCGGGTCGCTCGCCTGGCAGTACGAGAGCTCGTGGCGCCCGCAGCTCGGCGTGCGGGATTTCTTGCCCGCGGTGCTGCTCTCGCTCGGCGTCGAAACGTTGCTCGTGCTCTCGCTCTTGATGCCAATCGCGACGACGGTCGTGTGGTACCACGGCAGCTTTCGGCGCCGTCGGCTGCTGATCATCTTGCTCGCGGGCGCGCTTTCGACCGCGTATGCATTGAGTCGAGTGCTCAGTCACCGCGACCCGATTGTCTCCTATCTGACGCGAGAACGCGTTCGTTTGCGCACCGCGGCCGCGCGCAGGAACGCTCATCGCGCCCTCCAGAATGCGGTCGAGATCGCCTGGCGTGGTTTGGTGAAGGAGAAGAACGCGGTCCAGAGCGACGGCAAGGTCGAAGGTAAAGCACTCGACGACGCGCGACTCGCGCTCGAAAGCTTCTACAAGCACGACGAGGCGTTCGCGTTCGACCTCTGGGCCACTCCGCGCAAGCGTCCGCAAGTGCTGGTGCTGTACGCGCAGAGCCGGCGCAAGCGCCCACCCATTTGGGTTGCCCTGAAAGACGGCGGCGAGGTGCGAAAGCCCGATCAGCTGCCCAAAGGCGCGTTTTTGGCGATGCGGACCGCGGCCGACACGACCGACGCCGTAGGCATGGTCTGGGACGACACCAGCAAAGACTGAGCGACTGACGGACTCAGCGGTCGAGTCGGAAGCTGCCCGCGTCAATCAATTCAGGCTTCGCGTCGGACGCCAGCGGATCGGTCAAGCCGAGAGTCCAAAAGTCCACGGCCGAGCCGTCCTTGCGCACCCGCAAGCGAACGAAGTGTTTGAACCCCGGATGATCGAGCGCGGTGAAGGCTTGCGTCTCCTCCAAGCCCAGCAGCGTGAGCAGCGCCAAGAACGCTCCGAACACGAACGCGCCGTAGAACACCGCAACGCCGAAGGTCAACAAGGCGATCAACCACAGCGGCAGCGTGACGTGCGCGCTCAGCGCCACGCGCACGAACACGAACGAAGCAACGACGGGGATCGTCGCCGTCGCGAGGCCCGCACCGAAAGACAGCCCGAGCACCACCAGGCCGCCTTTTCGCAAGTCACCGATCAATGAATAGATGATCGTGGTCAGCACGGTGATCATGATCGGCGCGGACAAAATGAAGCCGAGCTGCTGATAGCTACTGAGCCCGATACCCATCGCAGGCAGGAACAAGACCGCGAGCACGTAATGCGGCAAGAATCCGGAATTGCCGCGCATCACCTTCCACGGCACCTGCAACAATAGGCGCCGGCACTGCGCCGCAGTGGGCCACTCGGCCTCGGCTTTCAGGCGTTGCTCTCGGCGCATGGGTGCGGGGTGCAGAAACGCGCCACCCCCACCCGCCGTGATGTGAAGCGCACGCCCGTGCTCGATTCGCTCGTAGTGATGTACATCGCCCGAGAGCAAAAAGTTCGGACCAGCCTCGAGATCCAAATTCAAGGCTTCGACCATGGCAGTGCCTGTTCGGCTCGGCTCGCCAAAGGCAAACAAAGGATCTGGCAACAGGACCAACTGGCTCGGCACCGGAGCGCGCGCGCGCCAAGTCTCGAAGTAGCGGACCTGGCGCGAGTCGAGCGTGCTCAATTGGCGGTCGACCGCAGTCATGTGCAAGCGTGAAGTGAGCGGCAACGCAAAGTAACTCGCGGCCTGCACCGGCTGATAGCCGGTCAGCGCCAGCGCCTTGGGTTTCTCGATCGTTCCGCCGCGCACGAATTGGCGCGCCCACTCGGCGTAGCGCTCGATCATGCGCTGCGAAATGCCGACCACGCTCGGGCGAGCCACGCCTTCTTCGTCGTCCGGGCTTCGCCGAAACATGCGCGCGAAGCCATCGAGCCCATCGTACCAATCGTGATTGCCGGGAATGCCGAGCAGCACGCGCGGCGGCCCGGGCGGCAGCGTCGCCAAGACTTGATTGAAGGGTACGATCACGCGATTGGTGATCTCTTGCGCCGTCGCCACGGGATAGGCCGTGTCACCGCCGAAGATCAGGATTTCTCCGCGCGGCGCGATCAAAGTGGCGCCCTCGGTATCTGGATCGGGCAGCTCGTATTCCCCAAAGATCAAGCGCGCGACTGCGCGACTGACCGCGACATCGTCCCCGGTGTCGGCCACGAAATCGAGCCACAGATCGCGCTCGAGCGCGTCGACCAGGCACTCTGCGCTCGACTTCGACCCGAGTACTTCTGCGACGCGCGCCTTCAGCTCGAGCGGATCGTCCGCGGTCATCCAGTCGCGTGAATCGACGTTTTCAGTGGCGATCGCGACCGACGCGAAGTGCCGCAAGTGCCCCCAAAATGAGTTCACGCCGAACCACACGACCCCGCGCGGTCGTTCCGCGCCGCGGACGAAGCGCCAACGCGGAGCCAAGTTCGGACGCTCGGGACGAAACGGGGCGGGCACGAGGACGCGAAGTAACGCACTTTTCCAACGTCCGCGGCAACTTTCGCCGAAGCCCATGCAAAATCGCAACTCTGCGTGGCGCGAGTCCGTAGCCGAAGCGAAACCAGGCGACTACACTGGCGCGCATGAATCGCAGGTACATCTCCAGCGGCACGAAGTACGAGCCCATCGTCGGCTATTCGCGCGCCGTACGCGTCGGTAATACGATTCACGTGTCGGGCACGACCGCGACCAAGGAAGACGGCACGATCGCCGCTCCCGGCGACGCGGGCTTACAGACCACCCAAGCCCTACGCAACATCGCCTGGGCGATCGAGCGCGCCGGTGGCCGCATCGAAAACGTCGTGCGCACGCGCATCTACGTCGTAAATATCGACGACTGGGAGAAAGTCGGCAAAGCCCACGGCGAATTCTTCCACGACGTCCGCCCCGCCACGACCATGGTCGAAGTCAGCCGCCTAGTCGACCCCGCCATGCTCGTAGAAATCGAAGCCGAAGCCCTCGTCGACAGCTGACTCCCGACACGCCTCGGCATAAAGCGGCTCGGAGAAGATTGACCGCCGAGCCGCAGAGGCCGCAGAGATCAGAAAGAGATCTTTGGGTTCGCACGCAACGGCGGTGTGCGTCGTAAACAATTCAAACGAGCGACGTGGTGCGCTAACCCCAACACCTACTGCGCGTTCTGTGGTGCCCTGAGTCCCGCAGTGCCGGTCTTGGCGCTCTGCGGCCTCTGCGGCTCGGCGGTTTAAAATTCTGGGAGCGCCTAGAGTGGCTCGAAGGAGCAGTACGACTGCTGCGAATGCTCCGTGGGTCGCAATGGGCCGGGAACTCTGCGCTCTGAGAGGTGCGTGGCGGGGGTGGGGGCGCCCCCTTCTTTAACCCTTAGGTGTGCACGCCGGGGGCTTCTTGGCCGGTTTCGGTGACGTATTCGGAGTAGCCGCCGCCGTATTTGCGGACGCCTTCGGGGCTGACTTCGAGCACGCGGTTCGAGAGGGATTTGAGGAAATGGCGATCGTGCGAGACGAAGAGCATCGTGCCTTCGTAGTTCGCGAGGGCCTCGATCAGCATTTCTTTGGTGCCGATGTCCAAATGGTTGGTGGGCTCGTCGAGCACGAGGAAGTTCGGCGGGTCGTAGAGCATTTGAGCGAGGACCAGGCGCGCCTTCTCGCCACCGGAGAGGATGCGGCAGGGCTTCTCGATGTCGTCACCGGAGAAGCCGAAAACGCCGCCGAGCGTGCGCAGTGAGCCGATCGACGCGTGGGGGAATTTGCCGACCAAGGTGTCCCACACCGTTTCATCGGCTTTGAGCACCTCCATCGAGTGCTGCGCGAAGTAGCCCATTTTTACGCTATTGCCGACGGTGACTCGCCCGGAGTCGGCTTCGGCGGCGCCCGCGATCAGCTTGAGCAGCGTGGATTTGCCCGCGCCGTTCACGCCCATCACGCACCAGCGCTCGGTGCGGCGGATCAAGAGGTCGAGGCCGTTGTAGATGACGCGCTGGCCGTAAGCCTTTTTCACGCTGTCGAGGCTTGCTACGTCGTCGCCCGAGCGCGGCGCTTTCTGAAAATCGAAGCTCAGCTTTTCGCGCCGACGCGGAGGCTCGACGCGTTCGATCTTGTCGATCTTCTTCACGCGCGATTGCACCTGAGCGGCGTGACTGGCGCGCGCTTTGAAGCGAGCAATGAACGCTTCCTCTTTGGCTAGCATGGCTTGCTGGCGCTCGAATGCGCTCTCCGCCTGCAAATCCAGCATCGCGCGCTGCTTCTGATAGAACTCGTAGTCACCGGTGAAGCTGGTCAGTTCGCCTGCTTCAATTTCGACGATCTTGCTCACGATGCGGTTCATGAATTCGCGATCGTGCGAGGTCATGATCAACGCGCCCTCGAAGGACTTCAGGAAATTCTCCAGCCACAGGATCGATTCGAGATCCAAATGGTTGGTTGGTTCGTCGAGCAGCATCGCGTCGGGGCGCATGAGCAAGATGCGAGCGAGCGCCACGCGCATCTTCCAACCACCAGATAGCGTGCCAACGTCGGCATCCATCGTTTCTTGGGCGAAGCCGAGGCCGGCCAAGATTTCGCGCGCTTTCGCGTCGAGCGCATAACCGCCAAGCTCTTCGAAGCGCCCCTGCACTTCGCCGAACTCTTCGATCAACGCTTCCATCTGATCGAGCATCGCGGGGTCGGCGAGCTTTGCTTCCAGCTCGCGCAGGCGCGCGGCAACGGATGATACTGGTCCCGCGCCGTCGAGCGTGGCCGCGACCACGCTCTGTCCGCTCATCTCGCCGACGTCCTGGCTGAAGTAGCCAATGGTCGTGCCGCGATCGATCGCGACCTGACCGTTGTCCGGCGTCTCCTCTTTGACGATCAAACGGAAGATGGTCGACTTGCCCGCGCCGTTGGGTCCAACGAGACCGACTTTGTCGCCTTTGAAAACGGCGCACGAAGCGTCCATGAACAAAACGCGACGACCATGCTGCTTGGTGACTGAATCGAGCCGAATCACGGCGGGCGAACTAGCATGAGACGCGCGCGGACGCGGCCAAAACTTCGAAAACCGCGGTAAATGCCGCCAGCGGTGAACGCGCGTCAGCCGGAGCGGCGCGTCTCTTTCAAGGTCAGCTCAAGTTTCCGCGCCTCGCAAACGCTGCCTGTCGGCTGTCCCAGGGTGAGGCAACTCGCCTGTCGGACTCTCGAACAGCAACCGCAATTGCGCCGTTGCGCGATCGACGATCTGCGTGCACCTTGAGTCGGGTGAAGGTCTCGCCCCTACATTGTGTGTATCTATTCGCCATCTGCACACAGCTCGGAGCGTGCGGGAGCGCGGTCGACACCTCCGACGAGCACCACCTTGGGCAGACCGACGGTACGTACCAGAGCGACGTCAACAGTGCGCTGCCTGCGAGCGACACGCCGCTTGGGGATGTAGCGCAGCCGAGCGCTGATGCGGGCGAGTGCTCGGACCCATGCGCCGAGCACACAGAATGCGGCCAGATCTGCCTGACCTTGAAGGGCGCGGGCTCGAGCTGCCAATTGGTCCCGACAGCGAACGATCTCACCCGGCCACCGCGCAGCGTTCGCTTCGATTGCGACACAATCCCACAAGGCGCGGACGGCTACGACTTCGATTCACTCGGACACATCACCCTCACGGGTAGCGTGTGCACGGCGCTACAGAAGGGCGGACCGCATCGCGTCACGTTGACGCTTGCGTGTCCGCCTCCTCCCTCTTCCGGCGAGTCTGACTGACTTTCTTTTCAGTCGCTGACTTTCACGCCAGCGATGAAGTGCGCCACCCGAGACCACAGTTCCAGGAACTGCTCGCGCCCAAACGGTGAGTAGCTCGGGAGCCAGTCGCCGGTCGCGGCTGCTTTGTCGGACAAGCCGTACTGGCCAACGACATCCAAGTGATCGGCCTGCGCGAAGTACAGCACTTGGCCCCAGACCTGTGACAGCGTGGGGACCAAGCCGTCGCTGTCGGCGCGCACAGGCAGCGGACGCGCGTCTCCACCGAGCTGCGCGAGCTGCGCGCTGGACAGCGCCGGATTTCCGAGTTCGTCACGGCGAGCCGTTCGATACAAGAAGGCGTACACCGGGAACATCAATTGCGCGTACAAGTCGCGCAGCGAGCGCCACGCGTTGCGAAAACTGGGCGGCGTGGCCCGAGCGACCACCGAGGCGTAGGTAATCTTCGGATCAGCGGTGCACGCATTGAGCAGATCGCAACCGGCCGGAGTAAGCTGAAATAGCAGGGATTGATCTTTGACCACCGCCTTGAGGAACGTCGCCAGCTCGAGGATGCGTGGCTCGGTCAAATCGCTGAGCAATTTGTCATACAGCTCGTCGAACGCGGAACGTCGCTTGCGAAATGGGTCGCGGGCGCGAACGATAAGATAGCCGAGTCGCAGCAGCAGCTTGAGTGGCACGCGCCCGCGCTCCAGCATGAAGATCAGGTAGCGCCCGACGGTGCGGATCAAGAGCCGCCCGATCGGGCGTGTGAAGTAGGTTGCCACCGGCGTGCCGTAGTGGGGCGTGCACACGGTCACCAACGTCTTCACGCGATCGTAAGCGTCGAAAGTCACCTTGGAAGGCAGTGACGCCGTGGGCGCAATGGCCAAGCGCGCGTCGAGACCGCCAGTGGAGTGCCCGATCAGGTGGATTGGACCGTCTTCTTTGCTTGCAACAGCGGCCAACGTCTCCAGTACCAGCGCCGCGCGAAAGCGGATCGACGACATCGGCAGCGTGGGCACCTCGGTCACCGTGACGGCCAGGCCGAGGCGATCGAAGCTTTGCTCGATCGCCTCGCGAACCCCGCTGAAATAGCTCAGCTCGCCAAACTTTCCGAAACCGAAGAAGCCAGGGATCAGCAGGACGTGATGCGTGGGGGTGGCCACGGCTCGAGAGCATACGCTGAGCGCAGTTAGAGTTGCAGTCTAGCGTGCGCTTCGGGATCGAACTCGGCGGGGTCGATCTTTTGCCCTTTCAAGTAGGCCGTGGCCGCGGATAATGCATGCTTGATTCCGCGAGCGCCAGCGTTGTCCCAATACTCGGCCTCGAAGGGCGTGAAGCGCAGCAGCACGAGCTCGGGATCATTCTGACTGTCGAACCACACGCGGTACGACTCTTTCCAAATACTGTCGACCTTTCGTCGATCGCTGACCAGCTCGAAGTGACCGTTCATGGTCACGAACTTCTGCGCATTCTGCAGAGAGATCATGGCCCGTGAATCATCGCGAACCTCGAGCACCTTGGTCGAGTCGACCTTGGTGATGAACCAGAGCGTTCCTTCGTCGTCGATATCGGCGATGGCCATGGGTCTGCCGTGAAGCTCTCCGGTGCGGCTTCGCGTGATGACGGTCGCGGTCTCGAACTCGTGTAGGAGTTCGAAGAAGTGTTCTTCTGGACGCGGCGCAGTGCCGGCCGATGCGATATTGCTGGGTACTTGGTTCATTCCTCAGCAGGTTGCAACGCGCGTGCCGACTGGCTGGACCGCATGGCCCGGCCGAAAAAAAACGACCGGGCGCGATCGCTACCAGCGTGCCCCCTCGCCCCACCGTGGCATCTTCGCATGGGGCGATTGGGCTTCAGGGCCTCTAAGGTCTGACGACCACCACCGGTTGCCCCGGCGCGATGGGCTTGCCCTCGCCAGCGACGACCTCGATCACGACTCCGTCGATCGGTGATTCAATCGCAATTTCCATCTTCATCGATTCGACGATGGCGAGGACCTCCCCCTTGCTCACGCGTTTGCCCGCGCTCACGAGCACCTTCCAGATGCTGCCGGGAACGCCGCTTTCGACGATCTGCGCGCCTTCCCAGCCCGCGCGCCCGCCTTCCGAGACGGACGTCTCGGCTTGTTCGACGCTGAAGTTGAGTTGTCCCGAGTCGACCCAACGTTGCCGCTCTTCTGCGAACGCAGCGCGTTGAGTGGTGCGGAACGATGCGATCGAATCCGCCTCTTGAGCCAGGAAACGTCGATAGTCGGCGAGCCGGAAGCGTTGTTCTTCGATCTTCAGCTCGAGCCGGCCGTGCGGCAACGCTTCACGCATCTCCAAGAGCTCTTTAGCGTCCACCGGATAAAAGCGGATCTGATCGAAGAAGCGCAGCAACCAGGGTGTCCGAGCTTCGAAGTGCTTCGTGGCTTTGAAGCGGTTGTAAACCTGGACGGTACGGCCGACGAACTGATAGCCGCCGGGGCCCTCCATGCCGTAAATGCACATGTACGCGCCGCCGATGCCGACAGCGTTTTCGGGTGTCCAGGTGCGCGCCGGATTGTACTTGGTGGTCACCAAGCGATGCCGTGGGTCGAGCGGCGTCGCCACAGGCGCACCGAGGTACACGTCACCGAGGCCGAGCACCAAATAGCGTGCGCCGAACACGATGTCCTTGACAGCCTGCTCGTCAGACAAGCCGTTGATGCGCCGAATGAACTCGATGTTGCTCGGTGTCCAGGGCGCGTCCTTGCGCACGATCTGGGTGTACTTCTCGATCGCGAGCCGCGTCTGCGGGTCGTCCCAGGACAATGGCATATGCACGACGCGAGTCGGCACGTCGATCGAGTCGACCGAGGGCAGCTCGGTCTCGGCGCGCGCGAGCACGTCCAATAGCCTAGAAAATCCTAGCTTTTGGCTATCGAAGTGAATTTGCAGCGAGCGAATGCCGGGCGTCAAATCCACGATTCCGGGGAGTTGCTCCTGGCGCAGCCAATCCATCAGCGCGTGCACGCGGAAGCGCAACTCGAGATCGAGCACGGCCTCGCCGTATTCGACGAGCAGGAACTCGTCGCCAGCGGGACGGTACACGACGCGCGGAGCTTCGGCGCGCGCCGGCAGCCGACGCAGCACGGCATCGGCTACCAGAACCGCGGAGAGCGGCGCGGCGCTCGGCGCGCAGCGTTCCGCAATTCTGCGTTCTTGGTCGGTGAGCGCGAGTTCGGCTGCGGCCCGCGCGATGGGCACGAAGCGCACGCGGTTTCCGGGACGCAATTGGCCCACCTTCCACAACTCTGCGCGCACGATGGTCGCGGGGCACACGAAGCCACCGAGACTCGGACCGTCGGGCCCGAGGATGATCGGCATATCGCCGGTGAAGTCGATGGTCCCGAACGCGTACGCGTTGTCGTGGATGTTGGACGGATGGAGGCCGGCTTCGCCGCCGTCGGAGCGCGCCCACTCGGGTTGCGGTCCGATCAGGCGAACGCCTGTGCGCGCCGAGTTGTAGTGAACCTCGAAATCGCTACTGAAAAAGAGCTCGATGTCGCGGGGCGTGAAGAAGTCAGGCGCGCCGTGCGGACCGTAGAGCACGCCGATCTGCCAGCTCTCGGTCAGCTCCGGCTGCAGCCGCTCGTCGAGCGCCTTCGGTTCGGCGTCCACGTTACCGGACTGCAGTAGCCGGAGCACGTCGCCCTTGCGCAACGCGCGGCCCGCATGCCCCCCAAAACCTCCGAGCGTGAAGGTCGAACGACTGCCCAAGTACTCGGGCACGTCGAAGCCATGACGCACGGCAAGGTACGCGCGACAGCCAGCACCACGGATGGCGCCGAGCGAAAGCACCTGCCCTGCGCGCACGGCGACGGGCTGAAAGTACGGCACGGGTTCGCCGTCGAGCTCGGCGTCCATGCGCGCGCCGGTGAGTGCGATCAGCGTGTCGGTCGCGAAGCGAAGCGTGGGACCCGAGATGGTCAGTTCGAGCGCCGCGGCACCGGGCAAGTTGCCCAACACTCGATTGGCGAGTCGGAAACCGAGATCGTCGATCGGACCCGAGGGCGGAATTCCGACGTCCCAATAGCCGAGACGGCCCGGGTAGTCGTGGATCGTGCTCAATGTCCCCGGACTCAGCACCTCGACGGTCGCACTCGCGTAGCTGAGCGTGCCCAGGAACGCCGTGGTCGTCTTCCCCTCACGGAAGACGTCAGTGCCCAAGATGTACGACAAATAGGCCAGATTCGTCTCGGTTCCGGCCAAGCGGGTCTGCTCGAGTGCGCCGATTAGCTTTTCGATCGCTTGCTCACGACTGTCCGCCAAGGCCATCACTTTGGCGATCATCGGATCATAGAAACCGCTGATCTCGCTGCCTCGCTCGACGAACGAGTCGATGCGCACCCCTTCCGGAAATGACACTTCGGTCAAAACGCCGGGGCTCGGTTTGAAGTTGCGAGCGGGGTCTTCCGCGTACACGCGCACTTCGATGGCGTGGCCACGTGGTGCGGGCGGATGCTCGAGCGGCACCGACTCACCCGCGGCGAGTCGAATCATCCACTCCACGAGATCGACACCCGTGACCAACTCCGTCACCCCGTGCTCGACCTGGAGCCGCGTGTTCACCTCCAAAAAGTAGAATTCTTCGCGATCGTCGTCGTACACGAACTCGACCGTGCCCGCCGAGCGGTAGTTGACCGACGTACCGATATGTACGGCGGCGGCGAGCAACGCTTGGCGCACTTCTGGACGAAGCCGCGGAGCGGGCGTCTCCTCCACCACTTTTTGGTGCCGACGTTGGGCCGAACAGTCGCGCTCGCCGAGCGCGACGACGCGCCCTCGGCCGTCACCGAACAGCTGCACCTCGATGTGTCGAGCGCGCTCGACGAAGCGCTCCAAGAATACGCCGCCTTCGCCGAAGTTCTTCTGCGCGAGCGAGCGAACCGACTCGAAAATCTCGCGGATCTTGCCGGCATCGCGGCAAACTTGCATGCCGATACCGCCACCGCCCGCGGTGCTCTTCAACATCACCGGATAGCCGACGCGCTCAGCCGCCTCCACGGCCGCGTCGACGTCGGGCAAGAGCGGCGTGCCGGACAAGAGTGGCACCCCCAAACCTTGCACGAGCTCACGCGCGGTGTGTTTGACGCCGAAGCGGCGCATCTGCTCCGGAGTGGGGCCGACGAAGGCGATGCCGCGAGCCTCGACGGCATCGGCGAATTCGGCATTCTCACTGAGAAAGCCGTACCCGGGGAAAATCGCTGTTGCGCCGGTACGCAGCGCGGCATCGAGGATCGCTGCGCGATTCAGATAACTTGCAGACGCCGCAGCGGGACCGACGCAGACGCTCTCGTCCGCCTCGAGCACGTGCAGTGAATTTCGATCGGCTTCGGAGTAGATGGCCACCGACCCGACACCCAGCCGTTTCAGGGTGCGAATTACACGACAGGCGATCTCGCCACGATTGGCGATCAGAACTTTTTCGAACATGACTTTTTCCTCCTTCGAGGACTTCGGAGCGGCCGGCAACCGTCAGCGCGAGGCGTGACGCGACTTCGCTTGCTTACGCCGACCAGACCAGGAGTCGGACCGGGGTCGGGTTGTAACCATTGCAGGGATTGTTCAGCTGCGGGCAATTTGAGATGAGCACGATAACATCGCTCTCTGCCCGCATCTCCACGTAGCGTCCGGGAGCCGAAATCCCATCGTCGAAATGGAGTTCGCCCTCGGGGCTGACCGGTACGTTCATGAAGAAGTTGATGTTCGCCGTTAGATCTCGAAGCGTGAGCTGTGGGCGGCGTTCCTGAATTTCGAGCAAGAAGTTGTCGCGACAGCTGTGCATGTACTTCTTGTCGATCGCGTACCGAACCTGGTTCGACTCCGCGGCGCACGCGCCGCCCAGCGTGTCGTGACGCCCGCAGGTATCGGCAATGATGCGCAGCATGACCCGGCCTTCGGTCGAAATCAGCGGCGAGCCACTGCTCAGGTAGATGCCACCTTGACTGCGAATCGTGTCGACCGCGCTGTAGCGTTCGCTCGGATCGTTTGCGTCGTAAAACAAGGTATCGACGGCCTGGTTACCTTCCAGATCGACGATGCGGAACGTTTCCCCGCGCTTGATGACGTGACTGAAACCGAGCCCCGACCCGAGTACGGTGTCGAAGATGGCTTGCTTCGGATCGAGTGAGCTTTCAGAGAGTGCCATGAAGAAATCCGTTCAGAGAAAGTAAGCTTCGGTCAGCGCAAAGCCGCGTTCGTTCTCGGGGCACGAAACGCGACACAGGTCATCGGCCGCCACCGTGGCTGCCAAGCGCACGCCGAGGTGCACCGGTTTGCTCGAGTACGTGGTCGCAGGGTCGAGCGGATGCGGGGTGTTCGACAGCACGACCAGCGTGTTCATTTCCGAGCGCAGCTCGATGAACGCGCCCGGCTTCGAATTGCCCGGCACCCAGTTGAGCTTGCCCTCAGCGTCGACTGCCACCTTCACGAATAAGTTCAGATTCGGGCCAAAATCCCGCTTTGCTAGCCCGTATTTGCCGAGTTCGACCAAGAGGTTGTCTCGGCTATTGCGGTGCCAGTCATTGCGCAGCGCCTGGTAGTCACCGGAGCCGTATTTGGTGCGACTCGCGGCAGAGCTTTCGAGCCCGGTGATCGTATCGTGCCAACCACAGGTGTCTGCGATTACCGAGCACAGCACGCGCCCCATGTCGGAGTACAGCACGTTGCCCTTGGTGATGCGCGCGATGTGCTGAGCCTTCAGCGTGTCGGGCATGTTGTAACGCTCGAGCAGACGGTCGGCGTTGAACAGCAAGGCCGCCACCGATCCGCTGCCCTCTACGTCGGTGACACGCAAAACCTGACCGCGCTTCAGCACGCGCGACCACATCTGGCCACCACGCAGGGGCTCGTCGACGAGCCAATCTCGAATCACTTCAGTCATGCATCAATTCTCCAGCGTCCGAAGCTTGATCTCGGCGATGGATCAAATCCTCGAGGCGCTTTTTCGTAGCTAAGAAATGACCAGAAAGGAACTGTTCCGGCGAGCGTGGCCGCGCCACCGGTACCTCGATGATCTCCAGAATTCGACCCGGCCGAGCGCCGAGCACGACGATTCGATCCGACAAGTAGATGGCCTCGTCCAAATCATGGGTAATGAACAGGATCGTCACGCCCGCTGCTTGCCAAATACGCAACAGATGGGCCTGCATGCTGGCCCGCGTCTGCGCGTCGAGAGCGCCAAAGGGCTCATCCATCAGCAAGATCCGCGGATCGTTGGCCAAGGCGCGCGCGATCGCGACGCGTTGCTTCATGCCGCCCGAAAGCTGCGCTGGGTAGAGGTCCGCAAAGTCGGTCAGCCCGACCAACTTGAGCCACTCGTCTGCGGCCTTGGTCGCCTTGTCGTCACGCAGGCCCTTCATCTTCGGCCCGAAGAGCACATTCTTCCTAACGGTGAGCCACGGGAAGAGCGTGTAGTTCTGAAACACCATGCCGCGATCCGCGCCAGGGCCCGTGACCGGAACGCCGTCCACCGCAACGATGCCTGCGCTCGGATCCTCGAGCCCCGCGACGACGCGAATCAACGTGGACTTGCCGCACCCGGAAGGACCAATCACGCTGATGAATTCGTTGCGCCGAACCTTGAAGTTGATGTCCGAGAGCGCGACCATCTTCCCGCTGGGGCTCTCGGGATTGGGGAACTCACGGAACAAGTGCTCGATACTGAGCACGACTTTGCGTTTTTCTATCTCGGCGAAGTACTCGACAACTTCGGGAATTTGGTCGAGGTAGCTCGGTAACTGAATGCGATCATCATCGAACATGAGTCAGTAACTTTCGCGGCATGGAATCGACGGTGCCGCTCGAGGAGAGAGCGTCAAGTGCCCACGAGCCGCGCGCGCTGCGGCAGCGCGCGACGCACGGCTCGCATGATGCGCACGAGCTTGGTTTGGCCCGTCTCCCACGGGAAAAGGTAGCGACCGAGCAGCGCCAAAAACTGATCCGTAGCAAGGCCAACCAAGCCGATGATCACAATCGCCGCGTACACGTTGTCGAAATGTCGATAGCGCTGCTGTTGATAGAGCCAAGCACTCAAACCAGATTTTTCACCAATCAGCTCGGCCACGACCAAGTAGGTCCAAGCCCAACCGATCAGGATGCGCATGTCTCGATACAATCCGGGCAGCGCACCGGGCACGACCACGTTCCAAACCAGCTGTCGCTTGTTGGCACCCAGCGTCTGCGCGGCATGCAGCAGCGAGACCTCGACCGAGCGCGTGGTGTTGGAGACGATCAGCACCATCTGAAAGAAAGTGCCGATGAAAATGATGGCGATTTTGGGCTCGTCTTGCAGACCTAGTACGGTCAAAGCCAGAGCGCCGAACACAGGCGCTGGCATGTAGCGCACGAAGTCGACGAACGGTTCGAGCAGCCGGGCGAAGAACGGGAATGTTCCGCATAGAATACCGAGCGGAAGCCCAATGACCGCCGACCAGAAGAACCCCCAGAAAATCACCTTGCAGCTCTGAATCAAGCTCTCGTGCAACCAGGCATCGCCATCACGCTCGGGGGCCGTCGTGAACGCGGTGTACAACGCGCGAGCGACCGCGTGCGGTGGTTGCAGATAGATTGGGTTTACTCGCTCGCCCGTAACGCGCCTGGCGTGCGCAGCATCGAGCTCCCGGTTGCGAAGGATCACTACGTCCAGGTCGACGCGCTCACCCGCGGCAACGTAGCTATGTTCACCCGGAACCTTGGTGTCACCCGCGTCGGAGACCAAGACCTGCGGGTGCCAGATGAACGGCACGTAGCTGATCGCGCACCAGCTCAGCAGCGGTAGCGCAAAAGCCAACACACCGACCCAAAACCGCGCCTGCGCATCGAGCGATTTGCGCACCCCCAATAAACGCGCCAAGGGCTCGTTCTTGGGTACGGACGACTGCGGAACTTTGGCGGGTAAGGTCATGGAAGTTCGCCTCGTGAGCTGCGCGGCGGGAGCCCTCATCTGTGAGGGGATAACTTGCCGTAGAGTCGGCCCGTTCATGTTGCGGGCAGATGTCGGACACGCTTCCGTACAAAGAGCGCCTTGCCTGTTCTTGCTCCCAACCCCTCCGAAATCCGGCCGAGAGTGCCAATGAGCCGACCGCGCGCCAGCGCTCGACACGAACTGACACACGGCCCGCGGTCGTTGGGCGTCTCGCTGCTCGTTCGCCATGTCGGCAGATGGCCGAAGCCAAACGGCGGCGGGGCGAAACGCCCCGTATTCTTCATGAATTCCGCTAGTTTTGCGATCGTTCTGCAACCAAATTTGTAGGGGGCTTTTCTGACAAGCAAGGCCGCCCTAGTAGTGGCATGGCACAGTGTTGCCGGGGAATTTCAACCGGCAATTGAAAGTGAATCATGACTTCGGAAGTTGCCCCGGGACGCGTCGAGCAGCCTAAGTCCGTCCGCTGGGTTTTGGGTGGGGCGCTCGTACTCGCGCTCGTCGGTGGGATTATTTTCGCGCGTGGGCGCAAGGCAACCAGCAGCGGCACGGGCGCGCCGCCCGCCGATAGCGCGGCGGTCGCTCGACCGATTCCGGTCGTGGTCGCGCGCGCCACTAAGCGTGACGTACCGGTCTTTCTGGACGGACTCGGAAACGCGGTGCCCCTGGTCACCGTCACGGTCAGGCCTCAGGTCGACGGCCCACTCACCTCGATTCTGTTCCAAGAAGGACAGCAGGTAAAAAAGGGCGATCTACTCGCGCGCATCGACCCTCGCCCGTTTGCGATCCAACTGCATCAGGCGCAAGCCGCGCTGGCGCGTGATCAGGCACAGGCTAAGAACGCCAAGGTCAACTTGGCGCGCTACACGGCGCTTCACGAGCAAGGGCTCGCGACGCAAGAACAGCTCGACGATCAGCGCGCTACCGCTGATCAACTCGCCGGCACGATCAAGGCCGACGAAGCACAGATCGAGAACGCGCAGCTACAACTGAACTACACGGAAGTGCGCTCCCCGGTCGACGGCGTGACCGGTGTACGCCAAGTCGACCAAGGCAACATCGTGCATGCCTCGGACGCGAACGGCATCGTGGTCGTGACTCAGCTTAACCCGATGGCCATCGTCTTTACCTTGCCGCAGGACAACCTGCCGCAGATCAATCGCGAGATTGCCAATGGCCTAGCGATCGAAGCCTACAGCCGTGACGGCGATCGCTTGCTCGGTCGCGGCAAACTCACCCTGGTCGACAACCAAGTGAGTCTGACGACCGCCACCGTTCGACTCAAGGGCGTCGTGCCCAACCCGGACAAGGCGCTCTGGCCCAATGAATTCGTGCGCGCGCGGTTGCTGCTGGCGACGCGCGCAGGTGCTTTGTCGGTTCCCGCGCCCGCAGTACAGCGCGGACCGCAGGGCACGTTCGTCTACGTGGTGTCACCGGAGCAAACCGCTGCGCTGCGTACGGTCGATGTCGAAACCGTTCAAGATCAATGGGCGATCATCACGAAGGGCGTTCAAGACGGCGATCAAGTCGTGGTCGAGGGCCAGAACCAACTCAAGCCGGGCGCGAAAGTGGCGCTCCGTTCGAGCGTGACCGGCCAAGTCGGCGCGCCGGGGGCGAACGGTGCGCCGGGTGGCGGCACTGACACTCACTCATCAGCAGGCCCCGCCAGTTCGGGCAAAGGAAAGCACGGCGGAGCCCAGCCGTGAGCATTTCCGAGCCCTTCGTGCGTCGCCCCGTGGCGACGACGCTGCTCGTGATCGGCATCCTCGTCGCGGGCATCGTTGCTTTCCGCGCGCTGCCCGTGTCTGCGCTCCCTCAGGTCGATTACCCGACGATCGTGGTCTCGACGTTCATGCCGGGGGCGAGCGGGCAAACCATGTCGGCGACCGTGACGACGCCGCTCGAACGTCAGTTCGGGCAAATGCCGGCGCTCACGCAAATGACCAGCGTGAGCAGCTTCGGTAGCTCGCAGATCACGCTGCAATTCACGCTGGAACGAAACATCGATGCCGCAGAGCAAGACGTGCAAGCGGCGATCAACGCGGCCGCAAACCTACTGCCGAAAACGCTACCGACGCCGCCCTCGTACAGCAAAAGCAACCCCGCCGACACGCCCATCCTCACGTTGAGCGTGAGCTCGGACAGCTTGGCACTGAGTCGTGTATCGGACTACGCCGACTCGATTTTGGGGCAAAAGATTTCGCAGGTCTCGGGCGTCGGTTTGGTCAGCCTCAACGGTGGAGCCAAGCCAGCCGTGCGCATCCAGGTCGATCCTGAGTCGCTCGCGGGCAGCGGACTCAGTCTAGAGGACGTTCGCTCGGCGGTGGCACTCTCCAACGTGAATCAGCCCAAGGGCACGCTCGACGGCCCGCGCCAGAGCTACACCATCGCGACCGACGATCAGCTGTTCAAGGCTGAGTCCTTTCGGCCCTTGATCTTGGCGTACAAGAACGGTGCGCCCATCCGCTTGCGCGACGTAGCCAGCGCCGAGGACGGCGTGGAGAACAGCGAGCTCGCCGGCTGGGCGGATGAAAAGCGCGCCATCATCTTGAACGTCCAGCGCCAGCCCGGCGCCAACGTGATCGAGGTCGCCAATCGCGTCAAAGCCTTACTGCCGCAGCTCCAAGCATCCTTGCCGTCCAACATTCAGACCCAGGTGCTGAGCGATCGAACCGAGACGGTCCGCGCATCGGTTGAGGACGTGGAGTTCACGTTGCTGCTCACGATCGGCCTGGTTGTCGCGGTAATTTATGTATTTTTGCGTAGCGTTCGAGCGACCGCGATTCCGAGTCTGGTCGTGCCTTTGTCGCTGATCGGCACGTTCGGGGTCATGTACCTGCTCGACTACAGCCTCGATAACCTGTCGCTGATGGCGCTCACCATCTCGACGGGGTTCGTGGTCGACGACGCGATCGTGATGATCGAAAACATCGCCCGCTACATCGAGGAAGGTGAGTCGCCATTCGAAGCAGCCTTGAAAGGTAGCAAGCAGATCGGCTTCACGATCGTGTCACTAACGGTGTCGTTGGTCGCCGTGCTGATCCCGCTGCTCTTCATGGGCGGCATCGTTGGGCGTCTGTTCCGCGAATTCGCGGTCACGCTCAGCGTCGCGATCGGCGTCTCGGCGGTGTTGTCATTGACGCTCACGCCGATGATGTGCGCATTTTTGCTGCGCCCCGAGCCCCCACTAGCGGCGCGCGGCGCGTTCCATCGCTGGTCAGAAAAGGCGTTCGAAGCGGTGATCGCGCTGTACGACCACGGACTGAAATGGGTCCTGCGCCATCAGCGAACCACGTTGCTCGTCACCGTTGCCACGCTGCTGTTCACGCTGTTCGTCGCCTGGATTGTGCCCAAAGGCTTTTTCCCCCAGCAGGATACTGGCCTGATCGTCGGTGTTACGGAGGCCGGCGCCGATGTCTCGTTTCCGCGCATGATGCAGCTCGAGACTCAGATCTCGGACGTGGTGCGCAAGGATCCGGACGTCGACCACGTGGTGTCGTTCATCGGCGCGGATGGCACGAACGCTACCGTAAACAGCGGGCGGCTCTCGATCACGCTGAAACCGCGCGACGGGCGCAAATCGACCAGCGATGAGATCATCGCGCGACTCAAGCCGCAGCTCGCGCAAGTGACCGGCGTTTCCACGCATTTGCAGTCCGTCCAAGACCTGCAAGTCGACAGCCGCGTCGGCCGAACTCAGTACCAGTACACGATGGAGGACGCCGACGGCGATGAGCTGAACGAGTGGTCCGACAAGATGCTGGCGAAGTTGAAAACCTTGCCGCAGCTGACCGACGTAGCCAGCGATCAGCAGGCCGCGGGACCACAGCTCAGTCTGGAGATCGATCGCGACACAGCGTCGCGGCTCGGCATATCCCCGCAGCTGATCGACGACACGCTGTACGATGCCTTCGGTCAGCGGCAAATCTCGACCATCTTCACCCAGCTCAATTTGTATCGCGTGATCCTGGAGGTGAAAGCGGAGGCGAGCGAAGATCCACGCGCACTGGAGCGTCTGTACGTGCGTTCGGCCAGCGGCAGCCAAGTCCCGCTCTCGGGCTTCGTGAAGATGACGCACACCACGGCGCCGCTCGCGCTCAGTCATCAAGGGCAATTTCCGGCGGTCACGCTGTCCTTCAACTTGGCCAATGGCTCTCTCGGCGACGCGGTGGAAGCGATTCATCGCGCCGAGGCCGAGATCGGCCTACCTCCCGGGATCCGCGCTGATTTCAGCGGCACGGCCAAGGCATTCAAGGACTCGCTCGCGAGCGAACCGCTGCTGATTTTGGCGGCTCTCGTCACTGTCTACATCGTGCTGGGAGTGCTGTACGAGAGCTACATCCATCCGATCACGATTCTCTCGACGCTGCCCTCCGCCGGCATCGGCGCGCTGCTCGCATTGATGCTATGCGGCAGTGAATTCAGCGTGATCGCGCTGATCGGCATCATCTTGCTGATCGGCATCGTCAAGAAGAACGCGATCATGATGATCGACTTTGCGCTCGAGGCCGAGCGCGAGCAGGGCATGTCGCCCGAGGAGTCGATTCATCAAGCCTGCCTGTTGCGCTTTCGGCCGATCATGATGACGACTCTAGCGGCGTTGCTCGGCGGCTTGCCGCTGGCGCTCGGCACCGGCTCCGGCTCCGAACTGCGCCGCCCGCTCGGCATCGCCATCGTCGGCGGCCTTTTGATCTCGCAGGTCCTGACGCTATACACGACGCCCGTCATCTATCTGTACATGGACCGTTTGGGTCGTTACCTGTCGCGCAACAAGCGCGCATCAGGCGCATCTGGCGGGGCGCCTGCGCCGGAAGCGACATGACGCGCTCCCCGGCACCCTCTGGCGGGAGCATCGCCGGCCCGTTCATCCGGCGACCGATCGCGACCACGTTGCTCGCGATTGGCGTGCTCTTGGCCGGCGCCTGGGCGTACACGCTGCTGCCAGTTTCGCCCCTGCCCCGCGTGGATTTCCCGACAATTTCCATCAGCGCCAGCCTGCCGGGCGCGAGCCCTGAGACCATGGCATCGGCGGTTGCGACGCCGCTCGAGCGGCGCTTCGGGCGCATCGCGGGTGTGACCGAGATCACCTCGACGAACGTGCTCGGCACGACCAACATCACGTTGCAGTTCGATCTGGACCGCGACGTGGATTCGGCGGCGCGCGACGTGCAGGCGGCGATCGCCGCAGCGGGCGGTGAGCTGCCGACCAATTTGCCGTTCCGACCGACGTACCGCAAAGTCAACCCGTCCGACTCACCAGTGATGATCGTGTCCATGACTTCGGACACGGTGCCGCTCGCGCAGGTATTCGAGGCTGGCAACAGCATCTTGGCGCAAAAGATTTCACAGGTGCCAGGTGTCGGCCAAGTCACGGTCGGTGGCGGACAGCAACCCGCGGTGCGCATTCAAGCCGATCCCAAGGCACTCGCCGGCATGGGCCTGAGCATGGCGGATCTGCGCACCGCGGTCGCTTCAGCCACTGCGAACGAAGCCAAGGGCAGCATCGCTGGGATTCAACAGACCACGATCATCGGTGCCAATGATCAGCTATTTGGCGCTGACGCATTTCGCTCCGTAGTGATCGCCTATCGCGATGGTGCGCCCGTGCGACTGAACGAAGTCGCCGACGTGTTCGACGACGTCGAGAACAACCGGGTCGCTGCGTGGCACAACGGTAAGCGCGCGGTTTTATTGATCATTCGGCGACAACCCGGCTCGAACATCATCGAGGTGACCGAGCGCGTCAAGCAGCTCATCCCGGAGCTCGTCAAATCCATTTCGCCCGCGATCAACGTCGTCGTCGCGGTCGAGCGCACCAAATCGATCAAAGGCTCAGTGCGCGACGTCGAGATGACGTTGCTGCTGAGCGTGCTGCTCGTGATCGGTGTGGTGTTCGTATTCCTGCGCAGCGTGCGTGCCACGCTGATCCCGAGCGTCGCGGTCCCACTGTCTTTGGTCGGCACGTTCGGCGTGATGTACTTGCTCGGTTACAGCCTCGACAACTTGTCGTTGATGGCGCTGACCATCTCGACCGGTTTCGTGGTCGATGACGCCATCGTCGTGACCGAGAACATCACGCGGCACATCGAGCTCGGCAAACGCCCACTCCAAGCCGCGCTGGAGGGCGCCAAGCAGATCGGGTTCACGATCGTCTCGATCACGGTCTCACTCTTGGCAGTGTTCATCCCATTGCTCTTGATGGGCGGCATCGTGGGTCGACTGTTTCGCGAGTTTGCGGTCACGCTGAGCATCGCGATCGGCTTCTCGGCGTTGGTCTCGCTCACGCTCACGCCGATGATGTGCTCGCGCTTGTTGCGTCCGGCAGGCCACGCTCACGGACGCCTTTACACCTCCTCGGAGCGGGCTTTTGCCGCACTTTTACGGGGCTACGAGCATGCCCTCGACTGGGTGCTCGGGCACCGACGCCTCGTGCAAGTGCTACAGCTCGGCACGGTCGCGCTGACGGTATTCCTGTTCATCATCTTGCCCAAGGGACTCTTCCCCCAACAAGATCTGGGCCAACTGATGGGTTTCTCCGAAGCGCCGCAAGACGTCTCTTTCAAGACGATGCGCGAGCGGCAGTTGGCCGTGAATCAAATCGTGCAGGCCGATCCAGACGTGGCCAACATCGTGTCGTTCATTGGTTCGGGCAATGGCTCGACCGGCAACACGGGCATGGTGTTCGTGGATTTGAAGCCAATCCCGCCGCGACAAGCGTCGGCCGATCAAATCATCGGTCGCTTGCGACCCAAGCTCGGCCAATTGGTCGGCGTCAATTTGTACATGCAAGCGGTGCAAGACGTGCGCGTGGGCGGGCGTTCTTCGCGCACGCAATACCAATACACCCTGCAAGACGCCGACCTCGACGAGCTACGCGACTGGGCGCCACGCGTGATGGAGCGCTTCAAGAAGATCCCGATCTTGAAAGACGTAGCCACGGATCAGCAGACCTCCGGGCTCACCTTGGCGCTGAACATCGATCGCGACACGTCGGCTCGACTGGGACTGTCACCGGCGGCGATCGACAGCGCGCTGTATGACGCTTACGGGCAACGCCAAATCGCGACCATGTACGGTCCGCTCAATCAATACCGCGTGGTGCTCGAAACCAAGCCCGAATTCCAAGTCGGCCCAGAGAGCCTGAAAGACTTGTACGTCGGCGCTCCGGGCGGCGCGCAGGTCCCCTTGCCCGCAGTCACTCGCTCGTCTCTCACCTATACGCCGCTCGCGATCAACCATCAGGGTCAGTTCCCAGCGACGACGCTGTCGTTCAATCTCACGCCCGGCAAGTCACTCGGCGACGCCATGAAGGCAATCGACGAGGCCGAGCAGGAAATCGGCATGCCGCCGAGCATTCATGCAGCGTTTCAAGGCACGGCCCAGGCCTTCTCGTCGTCGCTCTCGAGCCAACCACTGCTGCTGATGATCGCGCTATTGACGGTCTACATCGTGCTCGGCGTCCTGTACGAAAGCTACGTCCACCCGATCACGATCTTGTCCACGATTCCGTCCGCCGGCGTGGGCGCGCTGCTCGCGTTGCTCTTGTTCAAGACCGAGTTCAACGTGATCGCGCTGGTCGGTTTGATTCTGCTGATCGGCATCGTGAAAAAGAACGCGATCATGATGGTCGACTTCGCCATCGAATCCCGGCAAAACGGCGAGATCTCGGCTCACGACGCGATTCGCGAGGCGTGCTTGCTGCGGTTCCGCCCGATCCTGATGACCACCGCGGCCGCCTTGCTCGGCGCGCTCCCGCTCGCGTTCGGCCACGGCATTGGATCGGAGCTGCGCCGCCCGCTCGGCATCGCCATCGTCGGCGGGCTGATCCTGTCGCAGCTGCTCACGCTATTCACGACGCCCGTGACCTATTTGTCGCTCGATCGATTCACGCGCAAAAAGCGCCATTCCGTGCATTCAGGCACGCTCGAACCGGCCACCGCTCAGGCTGAGTGAGCGCCGCGCGAGCCGTGCCTCGACGCGCACGCGCGCCGTGAGCTACCGTGTGCGGAATGCCGACTCCGGTTCGAACCCTGCGCACCAAACTGCGAGACTACGCGCTCACCTTGCCCGAGGTCCACGAGGACATGCCTTGGGGCGAACGCGCCATGAAGGTCAAGAACAAGGTGTTCATCTTTCTCGGCCGCGACATGGACACCGACTTCGGCCTGAGCGTGAAGCTGCCGACCACGAACAAGAGCGCCCTCCGCTTACCGTTCACGTCGCCCACCGGCTACGGCCTCGGCAAAAGCGGTTGGGTCACCGCCAAGCTCGACGATCACTCCCAAGCCTCATTCGAAATGCTGCGCGACTGGGTAAAAGAAAGCTACTGCGCCGTCGCGCCAAAGGCCCTCGCCGATCAAGTCCAACCCGATCCGGCCAAAGCCAAAGCCGCCAAAAAAGCCAAAGCCAAAGCCGCCAAAGAAGAAGCCCCCAAGCGCAAATCCCAAGCCGCCGCCCGAGCCAAATCCACCTCCCTCCCCATCACCAAAAAGCGCTAACCCAAACCGCGCTCCCACGCACAGTCCGTGTTTTGTTGATGGTCACCCAACACGTCAAAACCGTCCCAGCCTTCGGCGTCGCGGACGCGGGAGAAGATTGGCCGCCAAAACGCCACTGATGATTCTACACAAAGACGCTTGTCGAGGTTTCTGGCCCTGAGGGGGCCGGCGGGCGTGGGGATGCGCGGCGCGACTCCACCGGTGGAGTCGGAATGTGCGTGCGTCGCGGCTCGCGCGGCACCTTGGTGGTTCGTGGGTTGTTTCGGCGCACCACTGCGGGAGCACTGGCTCGACGTGGGCCGGCGAGGGTGGGATGCGGCGCGACTCCACCGGTGAAGTCGGAATGCGTGTTCGTCACGGTGC
>DASQCO010000071.1:0-11214 GCA_035634635.1 Polyangiaceae bacterium | reverse complement strand
CTGTTGCGCGATCCGCGTGTCGCGCGATCCACCGCTCTGTGTCTGCCTAACTACGCTTCATCATTCATATCCCAACCTTGGGCATGGCGGTGCCTCCGCGTGACTCCGCCCGTTGATAGGCAGGCCGCGCGGTCACACGCTCTCGCCACGCGCGAAGGTTCGGCCAATCTGCCTTGCCACGCTGCAACGCCGCTTCCACCGGGTAGATCATTTGAATGTCCGCGGCGGATAGTTCACTGCCCGCAAAGTAAGGTCGCTTCGCGAGCTCCGCGTTGACGAAGCCGAAGTGCGTTGCGATCGCTGGACCAGAAAAAGCCTGCTCGATCCCATCACCGATCTTGTGCGTGATCGGCTTTACGAAGAACGGCACCTGCTGTGTGCGGATCGTTTCGACCAGCAGCTGCACCAAGAGCGGAGGCATCGCCGAACCTTCGGCGTAGTGAAGAAAGAATCGATACTGCAAGAGCGCTTCGTGATCTTGGGGACGAAGCTTGCCGCCTTCACGCTCCACGAAATACTCGATGATCGCGCCGGATTCGGCGAGCACGTGCCCGTCCACCTCGACGACGGGTGAGCGACCGAGTGGATGCACTGCCGCGAGCTCGGGTGGCGCGCGGAAGTTTTTGTCGCGCGCGTAGCGCTTGATTTCGTACGGCAGTCCCAGCTCTTCGAGCAGCCAGAGCACGCGCAACGACCGTGAATGCTCCAGGTGATGGACGACTAAAGGCGACGACTCGTTCATGTCCCGAGCAAAGGCGTCAGACGCCCGCGTGTCCAGCAAAGTTGGCGCTCGCCCCAAGTTCACCGCAGAGCGCGAACGGATAGCCGCTCGAGACCGCGCAAATTCGATGATTTCTCGTGGGGCAGCATTGCGCTCCAAGCCCGTCACTGTAGAGTTCGCGTTGATGCTCTCGGGGTTTGCACGACGGAGTTCGCTTCTCGGTGGGGTCGTTGTCGCATGTGGCGCGGTTGCTCTTGTCGCCGCGGGTTGCAGTGAAGCGAACAAGCGATCGGACGCCGAGAGCGCCGCAGGCAACGGCGCTGCTCTCCCGGATTCGGGGACGTCAGGTCGAGCTGGCGCAGCTCCTTCGTTGGGTGGCAACGCCGCATGGGGGCTCGAATGGCGGCGCGCCTCTAAAAGGACATTGGGTCGCACTCGGCGCGCCTCAGGCGCAGTCGATCGGCGCTTTCGCCTTGGCTGACGACGGCACGCTGTTCGCAGGGACTGAATCGTTCAATGCTGGGATCGCGGCGAAACCTGGAGCGACATGGCGTGGCCGGCCAGCGCGTTGCCTGTGCCGGAGGACTCCGAAGGCCGCCTCTACGCTGGCGTGCTCGGCAAGCTCATGGTCTCGAGCGACGACGGAGATTCGTGGACGCAGCTGGCGGACGCTCCACTCCATTCCTCGCTAGTGCCCAACTCCCTGCTCGCGCGCGATAGCCAGGGGCGATTCTATCTCAGCCCCACCACCGGTGTCGCGCCAGCCATCTACGTCAATGATCTCGGCTCCTCGACTTGGGAAACGCTCCCCATGCCCCCCAGCCCGAGCATCTTCAAATTAGATTTCGACAAACAAGACCGGTTGCTCGCCGCCACCAGCGCCGGCCTCTACCGCTTCGAATCGGAGTAGAACGCTCCGCGCGCCCGCCCCGCGCGAAGAATCGAGTTCGAATCCGAACGACGATTCTCCGCCCGAGAGGGGGAATTTTTTTGATGGTCACCGACGGCGGCGCAGGCCGTCACAGCCTTCGGCGTCGAGGTGCGGTACTCAGTCGACAACTGAAAGGAGGAAGAATCACGCTAGGCTGCGACCATGCTCAAAGTGTACGGATTTGCTCGAGTGAACAAGGGCGCGCACGGCAACACGCGCGATTTGCGGGTCTTGTGGGCATTGGAAGAGATCGGGCTGCCGTATGAGATCGTCGGCATGGATCACCCGAACCACGAGCTCGATTCATCTGCATATCGCGCGCTGAATCCGTTCGGTCAGATCCCGGTGATCGATGACGACGGAGTGGTGGTTTCCGAGTCGGGCGCGATCTTGCTGTACCTGGCGCGCAAGAGCGGCAAGCTGATCCCTCGCGATCTCGCGGGTGAGGCACAGGTCGTTCGTTGGTGCTTCACCGCGCTGACAACTATCGAGCTGCCCGTATTGTCGCAGTGGTTCGTCAACCTCAGTGGCGGCAAAGGCAGTCAGCCGAGCGAGGCGTTGCAGGGCTGGGCCGAGATGCGCTTGAAGCAGCTCGATGGCTGGCTCGCCGATCGCCCCTTCATTGCGACCGCTGACTTCACAGTCGCGGATATTTTGATGACCCACGTGCTGGACGCTGGTACCCCGCGCGCGATGCTGAACTCGCGCCCGAATCTGCTTGCGTATCGCGCGCGTTGCACCGAGCGCCCCGCGTGGAAGAAGACGGTCGCTGCGTACCAGGAGCGCGTCGAGGGCACCTGAGGATCGCGAGCTGAGCGGTTGCGAAGGCGTCGTTAGAACCCGTACGAGAGTCCCGTGCTGCCTTCAGCGACGACCCGATCGCCGCCCCCAAGCAGCGCCACGCCAACGGTGCCACGAAGCGAACTCGAGAAAGCGTGCGCGACACTGACTTCGCCGACATAGCCCGCGGTCGTCACTGTGCCGCAGCACAGGCCGTTCACGAAGTGAATTCCCCCATGAATCGAGGCCTGTACGAAGCGTTCGGACCCGACGGTTCCGCCCAGGTACAAGCCCGGTCTGAGGTTGGTCGAGGCGCTGTACGCGCCCAGCCCGAGCTCGAACCAACCGACGTTTCGTTCACCGATACGCACCTGGAGGTCGGGCATGGCGAACTCCATCGCGTAGTCTACTTTCGGGTCGGGGGCCGCATATAAGGCTCCGAGCCGAAACTCGAACATCCGAAAGCTGTATCCGAACCCGAGTCGACCAGCGAAGTGCTTGGCCAGGAAGCGCTCCCCCGCCACATTCGAGCCGTAGCAATCGAACCCGCACACGGAATGCAGCGAACTCTCCAACTCGAATGTACCGCCCAGCGCCACGAAAAATCCTGACGTCTCGGTGTCCGCGCGCTTTGCTTCGCCGGGACGCCAAATTCCGAGAAAGCCGGCGCCGAAACGCCAGACCTGGTATTCGTCCGACCTCGTTTCGTTGTTTGGCACGACGAGCGTGCCCGCGCCGCCGTACAGCGTGCCGGATATTCCACGCTCTGTGGTTTCAGCGGCCCAGCACTCCCTAGGGTGTTGCAGAAGAATCACGCCCAAGGCGGCGAGCGTTCCGAGAAGTCTGAATAAGCCACGCATTGTTTGCTGCTTAGCAAGAGCCCTGCCATGGGAAAGCCGTCCAGGGCTCACGAAAACTTGAAGGATATTGCACTTCGATTCGGTTGCGGACGCGGGCTGATGGGATCGCGCTTTCCTTGAGGGAAGCGGAAATGTATCAAATCCGACAGAGACACCATGAATCTCACCCCGATTCTGCATTCGTACGCGAGATTACCGAAGAGCATCGGCCTACGGTGGGCTGGCGTCGCGGCAAAGGTTCTAGTGCTCGTCGGCTTGGGCGCGTGTTCGCATGCGTCGCCCGCACCGGTGTCCGCAGTCGCGGTTGCGTCGCCCGCGCCCGGCGGAGGGCAATGTGCCTCCGAGAGCCCGACCGCTTCTTACAGCGACGGACTTCAGAACGTTGCGCGTCTCGGAACGGCTTCGCAATCTTCGACTGGGCACTGGAGTTGGGATGCGACGCCCGATCTTGCAATCGACGGCAACAAAGACGGCGACTATTGGAAGCATTCCGTCGCGCATACGCAGGCCGATGCCGATGGCGCTTGGTGGCAAGTCGACATGGGCAAGGAGTACCCGTTGTCGAAAGTCGTGATTTGGAACCGCACTGACGGCGGATGGGGCGCGCGCCTCACGAACTTTAGGCTTTGGGTTTCGAAGGCGGATGGCTCGACCTCATTCGAGACCGTGCTGTGCCCAGACGGTCGCGCCTTCAGCCCAGCCATGACCATCAAGCTTCCGCCGGGCGTACAGGGGCAAGTCGTGCACGTTCGCCTCAACGGCACGAACTACCTCCAACTCGCCGAGGTCGAGGTTTTTGCTCCCAGGTGATCGTCGCGCGACTGCCGATCCGGGCTGTAGGCGGAGGTGAGGGGCGATGGGCGAGTCCGACGCCAACTAGGTTCCTCTGGTTCGTCGTTTCTTCGGTTGGTAGCGAGCGCCACCGGCTTGTTCCGCATCGATCCAATTTCTTGGAGCTTTTGTCGGACCGAACCGCCCCCAAAAGCCGCGAAATGGTTGTCTCTCCTGTCTCAATCGCAACACGACGCCGAAGGCTGGGACGCGGCGCGACGTTCTCGCGTGACCATCAATAAATCCAGGCAGACAGCGCGACCGCGGGTGCTATCTTCACGAACATGCGCGGTGCGGGTCACTTGGGTCAGTTGCTTCTCGGAGCGGCGGCGCTTTTGGGGTTGGGTGGCTGTGCGGGTCAACAGGCTGAGTCGCTGCAGCTGAGTGAAGAGCTCGGGCGCGCGCGGGCGGATGCGGCGTGGCAGCGATCGCGGGTTGCGGAGTTCGAAGAGCGAATGTCGCGGCTCGAACAGCGCGCGGGCGTGGCTCAGAGCATGCAGCGGGCGGACGAGCGCGCGCTCTTGAGTCGCCTCGAGCGCTTGATCGCGATCAATGAGCGCTTGGTTGCCGAGCGAGCAGCGGCGCAACCTCCTGCGCAATCGCCCGCGAGCAGTGATGCGAAAGCGGCGCAGGCCGTTCCGACTCAGTCCACGGCTGACGACGAGCAGGCGCTGCGCGCCCTCGTGGAGCGTCTGCGTGGACACCCCGGGAGTCCGCATGGCGGGCTTTCGCGCGAGCAGGAAGAGGCGCTGCGCGTGCTGACGCGCCCCGAGCGCGTGTTGGACACGGAAAATCCGTGGCCGGCGACCTTTTACTGAACCGAGTGATCGATATCGGGGCGTCGCGCATTAAGCCGCGATGCAAGCTTCCTCGTTGCCCGTTCACCACCTGTTTCAGAGTTTGCTCCTGATCGGCGCGAGCGCGTGTTTGGCCGCAGCATGCGGGTCGACTTCGGACGGCGCTGGAGGCTCTGCCGGCGCATCGGGAGCCGCGGCGAGTGCCGGCGGCGCAGCAAGTGCGAGCGGCGCAGCGAGTGCGAGCGGCGCGGGTGGTGCACCTGGCGCGAGTGGTGGTGCGCCCAATTCGGGTGGTGCGCCTGGCGTGGGCGGAAAAGGTGACGCTGGCGGCGGCGACGGTCCAGCCACGGCTGGCACGACGAGTAGCGGTGGCACGAATGCCGCGGGCGGCGGCGGCGTTGCGGGTGTCGGCGGGAAAACCGGCGCTGCTGGCTCCGCCAACGTCGCTGGTTCGGCAGGTGCGCCCTCGACCGCTGATTGCAAGACTCCGCCTCCGAGCAGCACTTTGGTCGGATGGGCCGCGCAGTCCGGCATGAGCGTCGACACGACGACTGGTGGTGGCAATGCGACGCCGCAAACGGTGACCACGCTTGCGGCCTTTACCAGCGCCGTTTCCGGCACTGCCGCCAAAGTGATTTACGTCACCGGCAAGCTCGCGGCGGGCAAAGTCAGCGTGGGCTCGAACAAGACCATCGTTGGTCTGTGCGGTGCTGAGATCCACGGCCACTTGGGCTTCAGTGGTTCGTCGAACGTGATCGTGCGCAACATCAAGATCGTCGGCTACGGTGTCGGTGATTGTTCGCTCGACCCGGACTACGACAAGTCCGTGGGCTGTTCGTCGGGCAACGACGCGATCACCGTCAACAACAGCGCGCACCACCTCTGGTTCGACCATTGCGACGTTTCCGATGGAACCGACGGCAATCTGGACATCACCAAAGGTTCGGATTTCGTTACCGTGTCATGGACCAAGTTTCACTATTCACCGCGCAAAGACCCCGAAGGCAATGATTCGACGGGCGACTCGGGTCATCGCTTTTCGAATCTGATCGGTGCGGCCGACAACGTCGCGGGGGACGAGGGCAAACTGAACGTCACTTGGCATCACGATTGGTGGGCGGACAACGTGAACCAGCGCATGCCGCGCACGCGCGCCGGCAAGATCCACCTGTTCAACAACTTGTTCACGGCGAGCGGTAACAGCTACTGCAGCAACGCGGGGCAGGGGGCGGCGCTGTTGGTCGAAAACACCATCTACAGCGGTGTTAAGGCGCCGTTTCAGGTCGACTCGAACGCGGTGGGCCTGGTGTCGAAGGGCAACACCTTTCCGAACAGCACCGGGAACACGATGGGTTCGGGCAGCGCTTTCACGCCACCGTACGCGTACACACCCGATAGTGTGGATAAGTTGCAGGCTACCATCGAAGCGAACGCCGGACCGCACTAGCGTTTCACCAGAAAGATACGCAACGGTCGCGCACCCAGCACGCTTTCGTAGCAGCTTGGGTCGACAAAAATGGTGCACGAAAGCCCGGTTTCGCCGTTTTCGTCAAACGGCGCCTCAGTTGTCGTCCCCCGTAAGGTTACTACGCCGCATGAGGCCGTTGCACCTCGTGTGGCGGTGGTCGCGATCGACATGGGCTACGGGCATCTTCGCCCGGCGCGCTCGCTCGCGCGCGAGCTGAACGTCGATATCCTGCATACCGATCGCCCGCCACTCGCGGACGTCGAAGAGCAACGGCGCTGGGCCGCCACGCGCACGTTTTACGAGTCGGTGAGCCGCATCTCGGGCATTCCCTGGATCGGCCCGCCGCTGCGCGGTTTGCTCAATTCGGTCACGGATATCCCCAATCTGTACCCGTTTCGCGATCTCTCTGGAGCAACCTTCGGCGTGAAGATCCTCGAGCGCTCGGCGCGTCAGGGCCTTGGTCGCTCGATCGTGAATTACTTGCGCGAACGCGATCTCGCGCTGCTCACGACGTTTTACTCGCCCGCGGTGTTAGCGGACTTTCACGGGTACGAAAAGCTGTTCTGCGTCGTGACCGACTCGGACGTGAACCGCGTGTGGGCGCCGATCCAGCCGAAAACTAGCAAGATCCGTTACCTCGCGCCGAGCGGGCGCGTGGTTCGGCGGTTGCAAGCGTACGGCGTGCCCGAGTCGCAGATCGAGCTCACGGGCTTTCCCTTGCCGCATTCATTGGTGGGCGGCCCCGAAGCGCCCACCTTGCGCAAGAATTTGCTCGCGCGTCTGGCGCGGCTCGATCCGACGCAAGCATTTCGACAAGCGTTCGCGGCGGATCTCGACCACGTCGGGAAATTGCCGCCGACCAATGAGCCGCCGCACTTGGTGTTTGCCGTGGGCGGCTCGGGAGCTCAAGTCGAATTGAGCGCGTCCTTCTTGCCCAGTCTGCGTCCGTTGCTCGAACGCCGCCGCTTGCGCTTGACCCTCGTTGCTGGCGTTCGTCCCGAAGTCAAAGCCCGCTTCGAAGACGAGCTCACGCGCGCGCGCCTCTCGAGTCAGCTCGGACGCGGCGTCGAGATCTTGTACGAGCCCGTGCTCGAGGACTACTTCGACCGCTTCGACGCACTGCTCGCCGACACCGATATTCTTTGGACGAAACCGAGCGAGCTCGTCTTTTATGCTGCGCTCGGCATCCCGCTCTTGCTCGCTCCCCCCGTGGGCATTCACGAGAGCTACAATCTGCGCTGGGTGCGCGAGAACGGTGCGGGCTTCAAACAACGCGACGCGCGCGTGATCGGCGATCGCTTGCTTGAGCACCTCAATGACGGCAACCTGGCTTCAGCTGCGTGGGCTGGGTACCGCAGATTGCCGAGTCAGGGGCTGTATCACATCGCCGATCGGGTGCGGGGGTAATCAAAGCCCGTAATACAAGAGTATAGCGCGCGGACCGAGGGAGCGCGGCTTCACCGTCGATCGGCTCGCTCCCCGTTCGAAGGCAGGTCGAGTGTTTTCGAGTGGCAGCAGGGGCAGGGACTCGACACTGTGAATACGTTATCCGGCTTGAGGTCTCGGTGGATGATGCCCGCGTCGTGCGCGCGAGAGACGGCGCGACCCAATTGCAGGAACAGCGCGCTCGTCTCCTTTGGGTTCAGTCGACCGACTCGCCTTAAACGGGTCCGCAGTGACTCACCATCGAGCAGCTCCATCGCAAAGTAGGGCGTTCCTCGGTCGACTCCGTAGTCGAGAATTTGCACGACATGCGGGCTGCGCAGCGCGGCTGCTGCTTGAGCCTCGCGCAAGAACCGACTCAACCCTTCACGCGACCTGCCAAGCTCCGGGTTCATGAGCTTGACGGCGACTTCTGCGCGAAGGAGCAAATGCTCGGCGCGCCAGACCTGGCCCATGCCACCTTGGCCCAACTGGTCCAACAGTCGGTACTTCTTGGCGATGACTGATTGGGGCCCCCGGTGCACGATGATGCAGTCCAATCTCCCGCCAATTGCTCAGCAATGATTCACCCGTTCGCGCGGGGTAGTGGCCCGGCGAATACCGCCATCCGCTGGCCGCCCTTCGACGGCGGGCCGTGTAAGATTCGACGAGTCGGCGTATCTAGTGAGTAAAATTTCACAAGGTGGGACACATGAAAAACAAATGGTGGCTGTTCGGCTTGTTACTCGTTGCCGCGTGTTCGAGCGACGGCGGCGACGCTGAAGGCAACGATTATACCATCGCAAGCACGCCACTCAGCGGGAAAGTCGACGGCAAGGCGTGGGCTTTCGTGAGCGGCGCCACGGACGCCTTCCTGTCGCAAGGCGAGTCAACGTGGTTCACGACGCTCTACGCCGACTCGGTCGCGAAATGCGGGGGCGTCCCTTCCTCGAGCCAGCCCGAGATTTTGATCCAGCTTCCACGTCAGCCCGGCACGTATTCCCTGAGCCTGAGCCAAAATGCGACGTTTGCGATCTCGCATCCGGGCTCCGATTCCGAAAACCTGGTCGCGACCAAGGGCAAACTCACGATCAGCGACGTCACCGCCACGAGCGTGAAAGGCGGCGCGCACATCGAATACGACGCGAACAACACCGTGAACGGCCAGTTCGAAGCGATGGTCTGCCCCGAGTGATGCGCGACCCACCGAGCGACGCTGAGGCCAGCGTCGTGGAATTGTTTGGCACGCCCGAAGGGATTCGAACCCCTGACCGGCGGGTTAGAAACCCGCTGCTCTATCCGGCTGAGCTACGAGCGCGTGTTGCGGAAATTTTGGTATCCGACTGGTTCGGGCCCGCATCCTTTCGATCGACGCGCGCCTTGTCAAGAAGTGTGGCGCAAAGGTCACGCTTCGCCAGTCGCTGTGCTGCGAGTGCGGTTCCGGCCGTGTTGCCGGCTGGATGTGGGCTCGCGAAACGTGGGGAAATGCGGGTACTTCTCCACGAGCGACTGGCGCAGGGCTAGTATCCGCGGGCGGTGAAGGTACTCCTCGTCAACCCCAATCGGGAGCGCATGCCGTGGCCCGCGATGCCGCTCGGCTTGTGCACGGTCGCGAGCGGTCTGGCCGTCGCTGGACATGAGGTCGAGGTGCTCGACTTGATGTTTGCGACGGACCCCGCGCGCGAGACGATGAATCGAGTCCGCAAGTACGATCCGGACATCGTCGGGCTCAGCATTCGCAACATCGACAACTGCAACTTCGAAGTGCCGCACTTCTACCTGACGGACATTCGCGATCAGGTGGTCCGTTCGGTGCGCGCTGCGTCGCCACGCGCCAAGATCGTGGTTGGCGGCAGCGCGGTCAATGTCTCGCCCGCGGACACGTTTGCGTTTTTGGAGGCAGACTACGCGCTAGTCGGAGAGGGCGAAGAGGCGCTACCGGAGTTCTTGCGCGCACTCGAACGAGGCACGCCGCTCAATCGCATCGCCGGTGTGCTCGAGCCCGGCAAGGGCAGCACGAAGGCGTTGCCGATTCTGGATACTGGTCGCTTGGCGCGCGGTGAGCCGCCGGCGGGACGCGCATTGGTGCATGATTTCGCGGATTCCCCGCGCAGCGAGGCCTGGCGCTGGATCGATCTGAAGCAGTACGCCGCGCACGGCAGCCCCTATTCGATTCAAACCAAGCGCGGATGCGCGCTCAAATGCTCGTATTGCGTGTACAACAACATCGAGGGGCATGCGTACCGCTTGCGCGATCCCGTCGAAGTCGTGGATGAGCTGCACGTAGCCGTGAACAAGCACGGCGTGCGCGCGGTCGACTTCGTCGATTCGACGTTCAACTTGCCTCTCTCGCACGCGCGCGCCATTTGCGAAGAGCTCGAGCGGCGCCCGCTGCATGGCGTCGAGCTTTCGACGATGGGGCTGAACCCCGCGGGCGTCACGCCCGAGTTGGTGCTCGCGATGAAGCGTGCGGGCTTCAAGAGCGTGATGTGCACGCCCGAGAGCGCTTCCGAGGTCACGCTCAAAACGTTGCGCAAAGGCTTCCAGAAACACGCCGTGATTCGCGCCGCGCACGCGCTGCGCGAGGGCGGACTGCCCACGTATTGGTTCTTCATGCTCGGCGCGCCTGGTGAAACCATGGAAACCGTGCGCGAAACGCTGGAGTTTTGCGAAGAGCACATCGCGCCGACGGACATGGTGCTGTTCTCCACCGGCATCCGCGTCTACTCGGGCACACCGCTCGAACGGCAATGCAAAGACATGGGTTGGTTCGCTGAAGACGACCCGCTCTTCTTGCCCTCGTGGTTCTTGTCACCCGAGCTCGACCTGAACGAACTCTATCGAACGCTGATGGAAGCCGCCGCGGTCCACCCGAACTGGATGACGAACGCCGAAACCGTGGTCAGCCCCGCGATGAACGTGATGATGAAAGGGGCCTTCAAAGCGCTCGGCTGGAAAGGCCCGTTCTGGAAGCACTTGCCTCGCTTGTTTCAGCTCGCCAATCGCTTCGGCGTGCGTCAGCGCGGGCTCGAACAGCACGCGGCCAATTTGCGCAAAGTGACGGACGTCCGCCACTACCGGGGCTAACTACGCAGCCACGCCAGTGCTTGCGGCAAACGCGCGTCGAAGTTCGCGGTAAGCCCATGTCCCATCGGACCCAAATCCAAAAAGCGCGTCGTAAACCGGCCTTGCTGCATGCGCATCGCCTCGCGCTGCATGTGGTCATGCATCATGTCCCAATTGCCCGCGCACAGCAGTAACCGTTCCACGCCATTCTGCTCGAGCTTCTGCTGATCGAGCGCGATTTTGGCTCCAATCAGCATCAGCCGCGGGTACTTCGCGGGCGCGCCCTGAGCAATGCGCAGCGCGCGAAATGCGCCTAATGAATAGCCGATCAGCGTGCG
>DASQCO010000070.1:0-357100 GCA_035634635.1 Polyangiaceae bacterium | reverse complement strand
GAACTCTTCGTATGAGGCGGTGGTGTCCCAAGCTCCGGTAGGCAGAAGTCCGACGCGCGGGCGAGAGGACGACAATGCGGTGTACGAGCGCTTCATGCCGCTCGTGCGTCGGATTGCGATGCGTACGATTCGTACGCTGCCAGCCTCGCTCACGTTCGACGACATTCTGTCGGCGGGCTGGGTGGGCATGGCGGAGGCGTTGCAACGTCGCACCGAGGACATGCAGGACGAGCACTTCGAGGCCTATGCCTCGTATCGCGTGCGCGGTGCAATCCTGGACTATTTGCGGGTTTTGGACCCGCTTTCGCGCAAGTTGCGCGGCGCGTCTCGACGCATCACCGAGGCCGCAACAGAGCTCACCAATCGACTCGGTCGCGTCCCGAACGAAGACGAGCTCGCGGGCGAGCTCGGGTTGTCGCTCCCGGCGTATCAGAGTTTGTTGATGGAGATCTCGGAGGCCGGCTTTGCGCGGCTCGAGATCTCGGCCATCGCCGAACCCGCGTCGTTCGATCCTTCGCCCGAAGCAATCACTTCGCAGGCCGAGATGGTCGACGGCATCGCCAACGCCATCGACACGTTGCCCGAGCGTTTGCGCCTGGTGCTTGCGTTGCATTACCAAGAAGAGTGCAGCTTGCGCGAAATCGGCGAGGTCTTGGGTGTGACCGAGTCTCGAGTCTGCCAACTGCACGCAGAGGCCGTGCACTTGATCCGCGCGAAGCTCGAGAGTCGACCACGGCGGATTCCGAGTCTCGATTCGGACGCACGGCGTTAATCGTCGTTGGGCGCAGCCAAGTGCGCAGTTTTGCAACAAGCTCGGCATCGCCCACAGCCGGGCGCGCAGCTAAAGGACGGCCGGAAACGGCCGTTTGCTCTTTGCGAAGCACCGTCTCGCATTCGCTCTTTTTGAAGCGTATTCGGCGGTTCGAGTGCTGGCATCCGACTTGCAGTGCTTAGTTCACGAGAGAGTCATGAAGACTCGTTGACGCCAGTTTCGGCGGCTTCAGCCCGGAGTTTCGTTGCCATGCAGATCAATAGTCAACGCTTCGGCGTCGTAGAGCTCGAGGACGACGCCGTTTTGAATTTCCCCGAAGGGATCATCGGTTTTCCGCGCGAGCAACGCTTCGCGCTGATTCCGCACCAGGGCTCGACGTTCCTCGCTTGGTTGCAATCGGTGTCCAAGCCAGAGCTCGCATTTCCGGTGGTTTCTGCGCACTACTTCCTCGATAGCTACCCGGACGTGCCGGTGAGCCCCGCCGCTCATGCCGCTGGGGTGCAGGGTAAGGAAGAAGAGTTCGCGGTGCTCGTGGTGCTGTGCGCGCCAATTGGTCAACCCGCGACCGTCAATCTTCTGGCCCCGATCGTGATCAACTCGGAGACACGCACCGGTGCTCAGGTGATCCTCGAAGGCTCGCGCTTCTCCACGCGTGAGATTTTCGTGGCGCCCGCCCCCGCTCCTTCAGCGGAAGAAACCTCGGAACCTGCGCCTGCCCTGGCGGCTGGCTGAGGCGAGGAGAGGTAGCGTGGTCGCGTCACCTTCACACGGTTCGTTCGGCAACGATGAGGATGCCTGGTTCGGCGGAGGCGACGATCGCGACGCCGAGGCACGCGCCGAGCAGAGCGTAGCGGCGGTTGGCGCGCGGATTATCGGCGCCAAACCGTTTCCCGTCGCGGCCCGCCGTCTCGAGGAATTGACGCGCAACCCCAAGGCGCGCTTGGAGCAGGTCGTGTCCGTGCTGGAAACGGACCCGGGTCTCTCCGTACGCCTGCTGCGGCTGGTGAACTCTGCCGGTTACGGCTTGAAGGTTCGTGTTACCTCGGTTCGCCACGCTGCGGTGTTGGTCGGCACGCGCCGGCTCCACCAAGTGGCGACGACCGCTGCCATTTTGGATCTGTTCGAAACGAACAACGAAACCGCGGTCGAGCTGTTGGAGCACGCCACGGTCGTCGGTTCGTTGTGCCGCTACTTGGCGGTGCACCTCGGCTTGCCCCACGACGAGCTGTTCACGTGTGGCTTCTTGCACGACATCGGCAAGCTGATGATGCTCGACACCGAGGGCGAAAAGTACGCCGAGCTGGTGCGCACTTACGGTGGGGCGCCGGATCAGCTTCACATGCACGAACGGCGAGTGTTCGGCTTCGATCACGCCTTGCTCGGTGCGCACGTGCTCAAGGCTTGGAACATCCCCGAGCCGGTGCCCAAGGTCGTGCTCTATCATCACGCTCCGCAGCGAGCGATGCAGGACACCTTGTTGTCCTCGATGGTGCACACCTTGCGCTTGGCAGACATGATGTCTTACGCGCTGGTCCTCGATAGTGACCAGGAAGGCATCACCATCGTCACCGAGAGCGAATCGGCGCAATACCTCGAGATCTCCGAACCGCAGGTCGCGGCGATGTGGACTGATTTGCGTGCGCTCGCTGATCGCAGTCGCGCACGTTCGCATGGTCAACCGGACATGGAAGTGGTCGCGCCGCGACGCTTGGAAGTGCCGCGCTCGCTCCGCCCGCGCCGCTCCGGCGCGCCACGCTCGTTACCGCCTTCAGGCTCACTGCCCCCAAACTCCTTCGACTTTGCGCCGAAATCCTCGCGCAGTGGAACTCCGGGCAAGTCGAACAGCGACGTGAACGAAGTGCCCACGCATTTCCCGTGCGTGGCGTGCAGCAAGCCGAGCTACGGCAACATCTGCGCCGCGTGCGAGGGACAGGTTTGCCCCGAGCACCAGATCGGACCCGACCACTGGTGCGTGCTGTGCATGGGCGAATACGCCAAATTCCGCACGAAAAATGCACTTCCCGGCTACGTCAAAGTGACGGGGTTGGCGATCGCGGGCTTCTCCGTCGGCGCTTCGGTCACCGGCGTGATGGTCTCGCAGACGTTTGCGATCTGGAAGCTAATCGTTGCTCCGCTGACGATGGTCCTACTTTGGGGTGTGCTGCTACCGGTCGCGCATCGCTGGTGGATGCGCAAGCGGTTCGTGGATAGTCGTCCGAAGGGACGCATCCCGCTGCCAATCAAGCTCCCGCGCCCGAATCCGGTGTTTATCAACTCGCTCGATGCAAGCTTGAAGAGCGATGGCATGTTGGGCCCGAGCATTGTGCCTCCGAGCCAGACCGGGATCTCGATCATCTCCGCGCGCCCTCCGGGACCTTCGACTGAACGCAATCAGCCGTCGCCCGAGGCGACCGCAGCCGAAGCCAAAGCTTCCGCGGCGCTCCTACAGCAAGTGCACGTGCCAACCGAGAGCAGTATGGTTGCTGCGCCGGTCGTGGAATCCGCGCCCGCCGCCGCGCAAGAACAAGCTGCGCCGTCCAGCGCGGTCGTCGTTGCTGCGAGCGCCGTCCAGCCAGCGACGCCGACCGCGAAGGAGCTCGACGCAGCCGCCCGCGCGTTCGAACGCTCGAGCGAGGTAATTCCGGCCACCCCGAGCGTGCCGCCACCGGAATCGATCGGTCCGCTGCGAGGCGCCGCGACCAGCCTCAATCCGCCGAGCGCTCCGCCTCCACCCGCGCGGCCACCGCAACAAACCAAGAAGGACACCGTGGCTGCGCACATCGCCGCGTTGCTTGGTGAACGCAGCGAAAGCGAAGGGCTGTCCGAGTTCCCGAGTGTCGGCAGCGAGAGTGAGCTCGAGAACGTCGTCGCTTCAGTGTCGGCGCGCTTGGCGCGTGAGTTTCCTCAGAACGACTACATGGGGCCGAGCTCTGAATTGCGCGCAGCGAGCATTGCGCCGATCCCGGAGCGGTCGGCGAAGCCGGAACCGATCGTCGAGGCGAAGCGAGAGCCGGAGCCTGTCGTTGAGCCGAAGCGAGAGCCGGAACCGATCGCCGAGGCGAAGCGAGAGCCAGAGCCTGTCGTTGAGGCGAAGCCGGAGCCTGTCGTTGAGGCGAAGCCCGAGCCTGTCGTCGAGGCGAAGCCGGAGTCTGTCGTCGAAGCGGAGCCGATCGCGGAAGCGAAAGCTGAACCCGCTGTCGACGAGCAAGCGGCAGACGCCGCGCCGAATTCGTCAGGGCGTACCGCGCCTGCGTCGATTCGCTTGGTATTCCCGCGCAAGAACTGGGAGCAAGGGTGCGCCCCGCGTCGCGTGTTCCGCTGTGCTTTGCCGGTGGCGGATAGCTGTTCGCCCGCTCCGCGTCGCGTCAGCGTGCGGCCAGCTGCGCCAGAGTACGCCGTGAGTGACACCGTTCCGCCGGGGACGCTGCGCGGTCTCGGTTGAGCCGACGGTCGGCGCGCTGGCCTCGAGGCGCGGCCTTTTTGTCGGTTCGGCAGCCGGTGAATCCAACGTACGTAGCTGGGACCTGGAAGGGCGCCGTCCGGACGGTGGATGCGACTGTTGCCTTCCGCCGCCTTCAGACAGGGTGGTGGTCCGGTGGGTCTAACGGCGCGTGCCCCCCGGACGGGAAAATCTGACCGCGGTTCCGCGCCGAAGCGCAGCGCGCACGCTCGACTGCGTTTTGCCTGCGCTGCGGGGTCAGTCCGCCCGCGACTTGGCTTCTTTCTTCTTCTTTTCGGCGATCGAGACGCGCGCGACGTCAAGACAACGCTTTGCTTGGACGGGATCCACCGAAGCCGCCGGAAGGTCCGGTGGGATCAAGAACGGAGGGTGTGCAAAGTCGAAGAATTCGAACGGTGGATTATCGTTGGCGTCGCGATCCGTGAGCGCAGGCAACTCGGCTCGAGCCTGAACGAGCCGGAGAACGGAAGTGTGCGCATGCACGCGATGAGAGACGAAATGCGCCTTGGCGAAGGGCGACACGACGACGAACGGAACGCGGATCCCCAAATGGTCGAAGCGTGTGTCGAGCGGTACGCCTTTCAATCCGACGGGACTGTCGTCAGGGGGGCACGCTTTGGGCGGCACGACATGATCGAAAAAGCCACCGTGCTCGTCGTAGGTCCAAAACAACGCAGTATGCGGCCAGGTCGAGCTGTTCATCACGCTGGCAATGATCCGCGCGACGAACGCTTGGCCGAGCTGCACATTGGCAGGTGCGTGTTCGTCCGTGGCACGTTCGCCCTCGTACGACGATTCGATCCAGGAAAAGAAGGGCAGACGCCCCGCCGCTGCGTCCGCGTAGAACTCCGCGATGGGCCGAAAGTGCGCCCCTTTTTCTTGTCGAAGTCGCGGGTAAATGTCCTCTTCGAACGTACCGCCGTCCGAGTACACGATCCACGAAATGCCTTTGTTCTCGAGCTGGTGAAGCAGTGTTCGTTCTTCGTCCCGCGCCGGCGGTGGGGTATTTTTCGCATGTCCAAAGGACGATGCCGATAGAAAGAACATGCGATTGGGAAATGTCGGCCCAGGAACGGAAGAGAAATAACGATCGCCGATGGCGAAGGTGTTGGCGAGCGCATAGTAATATCCGAGCGTGCGCTGATCGTAGTAGCCGAGCGAACGCCGCCCACCCGGGTTGCTGGCAGTCAAAAAGCCGCCCATCTTTCCCTCGCTGAGTTGATGTTGCACGGCGATCCAGTTGTGCGGAACGTCCGGTAAGCAAGGGTCATCGAGCAAGTACGGGTGTACCCACTCGCCTTCCTCTGACGGATCGGCATTTTCGAAAGTGGCGGGAGCGACGTCCACGTCAGGCTGTCCAAACTCCGGCAACTTTTGAAAGTAATGATCGAATGAGCGATTTTCCTGCAGGACCACGACGAAGTGGTCGATTGGGATTTGAGGACCAATCGGATCCGCCGGGTCCAGCGTTTCGCGCGGAGCCGCACCCGCGCGAAACGCGCAAGCTGCTCGTTTGGCTGCATTGCCACTCAGCCCCGTCTCAGTCTTGCTCGACAAGGGACGGGTCACTGGCAATGGTACCGACTGCAGGGACTGCCCTCCGCCCCTGCGCGATTCGCCTTGGTCCCTACCGCCGCGACACGCCGCGAAGGCCAGCAGAACACCGCAGAACAGGACTTGCAGCGTCGCGCCGCCGAACTCGAGCGAATGATTCACCAGCTCACGATAGACCAACATCATTGGCTCACACACCCTGTTCCAGCTCTCCATCCTTGCGAGTCCGCTCGTGGAAATTGGCGGCACGGGGAATTAGTCCACGGGCACCGAGCGACTCTTCAGAGTGATTAGGTGTTGGCGAACGGCTAAAAAATCCTGGTATCCCAGGGCCAACAAGAGTTGCCTGCGCTCGGCAACGACCTTTGGCACGCAGCGTGCTTGAGCGGCGAGCCTCGAATGAAGCAGTATGACGAGATCCGGCAGTTCAGTCTGTAAGGACCGTTATGGGGTTCGCGCGCGGAGCGCAAAGATCTGCTAATCGTGAAGCTTCGATCGCTTACGCGAGGATGCCTGTCTCATTGCACGAACGCGGCAATGAAATCTCGGTCACCGACAGTCGAGGTGCTCACAGAGCAGTATTTCGTGACTGGCACTGAAGGATCAGCGAGCGTCCGGAAACGTGGCTTCGCGTCGCCCTTTTTTGCCACGGCGATGCCTTTTCCCACGGCTTCTTCGTCAGTCAGCAATCCGCAGCTAGTCACTCGTCGTGCGCTGATTGATTGTTACAAAGTGTGACTTGGTATGTTAGGTTTCGCTCCAGGGATGTTGGGGGCGCTGACCTCAGGACGATTGCAATGCTAGTTTCGGTTGTTATTCGCTCGTACAAGCGTCCGCGTGAGCTAAAGGAGCTAGTTGCCCGCGTTCGGGCACAGCAGTTTGCTCAGTTCGAGATCGTGGTTCTCGAGCAGAGCGAGTCCCCGAGCCTCGTCGCTGAGCTGGAGGCCCTCGGCGAACCGCGCATGCACGTGGTTCCGTCGCGCCCGCTCAATCCTCCCGCCGCCCGCAACGAGGCGATCCGTCATTCGCGAGGCGAGATCATCCTTCTGATGGATGATGATGATTTACCGCTTGGGGAGGATTGGATCGAGCGGCACGTGCGCAATTACGATGACCCAGCGTGCATGGGCGTCGTCGGGCGCTGGGTGAAGGACCCGGCGCGCATTTCGAGCCCGCGCTTCCCTCGCTTGCTCCGCTTCCTCGCCCTGCGCTTCACTTGGTGGAAGGACACCGCAGGCTTCGCGCACAATTCGCTGCGCAAGGAGGGCATCGGTGTGTTCTTGGGCTCGAACGCCTCCTTTCGGCGCTCCTTACTCTCGCGCATCGGCGGTTGGGATGAGGGCATCCCGATGGGGGAGGAGCAATCCTTCGCAATCAAGTTCGCTCGCAATAAGCGACCGGGCGAAAAGCTAGTATTCGACCCCACCGCAGCGATGTGGCGACGCACCGATATCCCGGGCGGGTTGGATCGCCGAGGAGGGAACGACTGGCACATGCGCGATCTCGAGGCGCGCATTTTTTACTACCGCCATGTGGTGGGTTACTACTTCAAGCACCGCTACCGAATGCTCCTTCCGCTGTTTTGGCTGCGCGGGATTCAGCAATCCTTGCTTTGGATTTGGGATCCGGACAACGGGCAGCGTTCCTTCATGGAGCGCCTCGGCGCAAGTGTGGAAATTTGGCTGCGCCTGCCCAGTGCAATTTCTTCCGAGCGGTTTTCTGTGGGGGAGGTTAGAAGAGTGCCTGAATGGCACTGAGCGGGTTCCATCTGCCCTTGCGCGTCGCGAGTCGGCCGCTCGTCGTCAATTTCGTCGAACGCTTGCTGCGTGGCTCCGCGCTCAGCCACAGCGGGCTCACGCGGCCGCAGGTAGCGCTGACTTTCGACGATGGGCCGCACCCGGCATGGACTCCCCGGGTTTTGGACGCGCTCGACCAGGTCGGTGCAAAGGCCACGTTTTTCGTGGTCGGTCGAAATGCCGCTGCTCACCCGCAGCTCGTGGTCGAGACGCGGCGGCGCGGTCACGAGGTGGGCACGCATCTCTTTTCGCATCGCCGCGACACGGTAACGAGCGATCTGAGCTTCGAGGCAGAGGTGGTGAAGAGCAAGGCGTTGCTCGAGCCGCTGCTCGGCGAACCGCTCAAGTGGCTGCGTTTTCCGTACGGTGAGCGCGGCAAACAGCGGCCGCGCGCTGTTCGAGCCAAGTTTGGGCTCGAGACGGTTCATTGGACGTTCAGCTCGCACGATGCGAGCACACGGCAAGGTGCGGATGTGGTGAGTCGCGTTTCGGCGGGGCTCCGTCGTGGTGCGATCGTGCTGATGCACGACGCGCTGTCGGACGAAGCGGAGCTGCGCGCGCCCTACGTCGCTGACCGCGGAGCGACGGTTGCGGCTTTGCCTGGCATTGGCGCGCTGCTCGCGGAACGCGGGTTGTCGGCGGTGACGCTCAGTGAGCTGTTTCGCGCCTAGTTTGCTGCGAATCAACGTCGAAGAAATCTCGATAAATAGCGACCATCGCGCGGGCCTGTGCCTCGCGCGAAAACAGCGGTGCTCGTTCTCGCCCGCGGCGGATCAGTTCTTTGCGAAGGTTCGTGTCGCGGCATACTCGCAACAACGCTTCGCCGATGGCGTGATGATCTTCGGCGTCCACGGTTAACGCCGTATCCCCCGCGACCTCGCGCAGCGCACCGCTGTCCGTCGTGACCACCGGGCAGCCTGCGGCCATGGCTTCGACCAGGGTGAGCCCGAACCCTTCGCAACGCGAGATGAACAGGTGCGCACGCGCGGCGCGATACAGAATGGATAGATCGTCATCGTTCACGTAGCCTACGCGGCGAACGGCAGCCGACACTCCAAAGCGGCTGGCTTGGGCTTCTACGGCTTGAATGTGCCCAGCCTCCAGGTGCCCGGCCCAGACCAGCTCGAGCTCGAGCCCTAGCGCCCGCGCTCGAGCGAGGCCCGCCATCATGCCGTCGATGTTTTTTCGCCAATCAGAGCCGCCCACGTACAAGACGAACTCGCGCTTCGCGATGCCGAGCCGCTCCAGCAACGCCTCAGGCGACGCGGGGCTCGGCGTAGTCCAGCGACTCAAATCGATGCCGTTGTGAGCGCGTACGACGCGCTCTTCAGGTACGCCGAGCAACGTGCGTATGTCGTCGCGTGTGGCATCGCTAATCGCTACCACTAAGTCCGCGCTGAGGTAACGCCGCTTTTCGATCGCTTTGCCCACGAAAGCGCCGCCGTCCTTGGCGCTCAGGTAGCGGTCCGGAAAGCGAGTTGGCACCAAGTCATGACACGTGACGATGCGGCGCACGCCGGCGCTGTCGAGGAACCAAGGCGTGGCGTGCGCATCGCAGATGTGAACCGCAGCGGCGCCAATGCGAGCCGCCGCTCGCCAAAGCGCAAAGCGCTGCCGGTAGGCCCAGCGATAGTAGTCCTGCTCGTTCGGGTAAGGGAGCTCGGGATCGCCCTCGAAGGCGGCGATGTCGTCAGTCACCTCGTAACCGCCAGTCCAGCTCAGCTTCGTCAGGCCGAGGATTTCAATCCCCGAGCGCTCCTGCGCAGAGAGCCCGGCCAAGCCGAGCGCGAGTTCGCGAATGTAACGTCCGATGCCACGCAGCCGCGCGGGCGTGTCGAGCGGAGTCAAATCGAGGAGCAAACGCGGAGGGGACTTCATCTCAGGCGTTGAGCAATCCGCTATAGGCTCGTACCATGGCGCGCGCTTGGACCGCGCGCGAAAAGCGCGGCGCGCGCCGGCGGCCGCGACCCGCCAGCTGAAGGCGCAACTCCGAGTCGCGGAACAAGCGCACCAGCGCAGCGCCGATCTGCTCGGGGTCGGCCGGGTCGACTTTGACGGCGGCGTCCCCCGCGACTTCTTCGAGAGAGCCACCGCTAGTGGTGAGCACCGGGCAGCCCGCTGCCATGGCTTCGACCACGGTGAGCCCGAAGCCTTCACACCAAGAGACGAGCACGTGCGCGCAGGCGCAGCGATAAAGCACGCTCAGCTCGTCATCCGGGACGAAGCCCAGGAACGAGACCGCACCCTTGACGCCGTGTTTGGTAACTAAGCCGTTCACGTGCTCGGATTGTGCAGGGTTGAGCTTGCCAGCCCACGCCAGGTGTACTTCGGGAGCTCGCGAGCGTGCCGTGGCGAGCCCAGCGAGCATGCCATCTACGTTCTTGTGCCAATCTGGACCGCCGACGTACAGCGCGAACGGCTGCTTACTCAATCCATGGCGCCGCAACACCGACTCCTCATCCAAGCTAGGCTGAGTTTGCCAGCGATCGACGTCGACTCCGTTGTACACGCGCACCATGCGCTCGGGGCGCACGCCGAGAATCGTTCTTGCGTCTTGCTCCGTCGCGTCGCTAATCGCGATCACCAAATCGGCGCTGCGATACCTCCGCCGCTCGATGGCAAGCCCCAGACGCGGCCCGCCGTCGCGAATGTCGAAGTAGATCGCGGGATAGCGAGCGGGGATCACGTCATGGCAAGTGACGATCTTCTTGCACTGGGTCAGACTCATGAGCAGGGGCGATGCATTGGGATCCGCCAAGTGCACGGCCGCCGCGCCAATCTTGCGCAAGGCGCGCGCGAGCCCGAAGCGGCGCGCGTACGCCCAATGGTAATGCTCTTTGGGACCCGGCGAGGGTTGGCCCGGCGTGCCTTCGAAACCTGCAATATCGTCCGTAACACGATACGCGCCAGCGAGGCTCAAGTGGGTCAGGGCACGAAACTCGAGCTTGCCTCGTTCGGATGGGGGGAGCTCGGCCAGACCCAACGCCAGCTCCCGAACATAGCGCCCATGGCCGCGATTTCGCGACGGCGTGTCGAGCGACGTCAGGTCCAAGAGTACCGTTGTCATGGCGTGAACCACTCGTGCGCTAGGCCGCGTTCCGTGGGTCCTCATTGGTCGGCTCGGTATTCGGCTCCATCAGATCTCAGAGCGGCTGGGCGGTGCTCATGGTTCGCGGAGTGTATAGCACGAGCAAAAGACTGCTTTTCGGGTGACGTTCGCCTTAGGTTTCCCGAGGCCCGCATCGCCGCCGCCGTCCGCCAAGAGCTTGATCGCCGCCCTTCGCACCAACAAGAGTTCCGTGCGGACGACAGCGACTCAACTAAGGCGCGCCGCACGCCAGCCAGGTCAGCAAGCGCAACCGTTCCGCTTCGGATAGAGTCGAGTCGAGTGGCATGGCACCGGACTCGACCTTCTGGCGAACCGCGTCCGCGCGTCCGCGCACCAGGTCGACCGTGGCGAACGACTGATCGTGACGGTGACAGCTACCGATGCACGTGGTCGCGAAGAAACCATTGGCGTAGTTTTGCCAGGTGTCATTGCACGTGAGCGACGCGCTGGTGCGACCCGAGCCGCACACGTCATCGTTTGGCGTGCAGGTGAGAATGGCGACGGCATCGGGTAAACTCGCGCGGCCGGAACTCGAAGACGTAGGCGCCGGAGTCGCACCGACGCCAACACCCACCACCTGGCAAATGCTGGTCGCAGTTCCCATGCTGCAGTCGGCATTCATCGCGCATGGCTTGCCACATCGGGGGTTGATGCCGCCAACGCAATGCGCGCCAGCACAATCGGCTGATCTGACGCACGGCGCACAAAATCCCTGCCCCCCTCCGAGGCCTGCCCCGCCGCTACCGCCACTACCACTGCCGCTGCTCGCAACTGCGCCTGCCGTTCCAGACATCTCCGCGTTCCCACCGGCGCCACCGAATGTCGCGCCCGCTCGGCCGCCGCCACTCCAGCTACCCGCTTGGGCAGCACCCGCCTGATTCAATGCGCCAGCAACCCCGGAACGCCCGCCGCCGCCCGCAGCATGACCGCCAGTATCGTTCGGCACGTCGGCAGCGCGCGGCGAACAGGCAATGACAAGCGGAAGGAAACCGGCGTTCAGGACAAGCCAGGCGAAGACACGAACTCTTTGCATTCGCAGCGAACAGAGCAAAGTGCGTGCCCTGGGTGCAGCCCCCAAATCAGCCAATTTATCAGCCGTTCTTCCGTGATTGGCACACGTGGCACAAGCCTTTAATGCATTTTAACCGCGCGCGCTTGAAACCCGCGCCGTTCGCCTGGCATTCCCGCGCAAGAACTGGGAGCAAGGGTGCGCCCCGCGTCGCGTGTTCCGCTGTGCTTTGCCGGTGGCGGATAGCTGTTCGCCCGCTCCGCGTCGCGTCAGCGTGCGGCCAGCAGCGCCAGAGTGCGCTGTGAGTGACACCGTTCCGCCGGGCACGCTGCGCGGCCTCGGTTGAGCCGACGGTCAGCGCGGTCGACTAGCTATTTGCGCGGCGAGGCTGAATTGGGGTGCAATAGCAAATGACGCGAGGCTGAGCGGCGAACGGTTGCGTTCGAGCTACGCGACGTCATGGGCCGCTCCACGCCCGCCAGGCTGCAGCGCTTGGCTTGGTGCAAAACCCCACTCGTGGCAGAGTCCGTTCCGGGGGCGGGAGCCACAGTGAACCGAGTCAAGACGAGCGCACGGCGGAAATGGGCAGCGTTGGCTGCCGTCGTATGTATCGCCTGCGGAGCGCGCAGCGGGCTGTTCGAGGCGCCCGCGAACAAACCGATCGACTCTGCGGCGGGAGCTCCGAATCGCTACGACGGAACGTCCGGGACCTCGGCAGCGTCTGGGACCAACGAGCAGGGGGCGGGGGCGGGCGGGGCCAGCTCTGGCATGCCCGCTGTCACTCCCTTGCCGTTGAGCGAGGTGTGTTCCGTCGCAGTGCGTGAATACTGCATCCGTAATTTGTCCTGTGGACAGGACTTTTGGGGTCCTCGCGGTCTCGAGCATCTCGACCAGTGCATAGCCAACCAAGCTTGCGGTCTTTCGAGCGAGCTGCTCGCCGCGCTGGACAAAGGCGAGCTGAAGTACGATCCGCTCGCGGCCGCCGCATGCCGCGCCCGTTTCGACGCCGACCTTTGCGCGCCCGGGCTGTACAGTTTTTACCCTCAAGGCGTCATTCCTTGGCTAGACGCCTGTCCCGGGGCGCTCATCGGTCATCGCGCGGAGGGGGAGACCTGCCGTTCGGGTGCAGAATGCGAAGCGCCGCTCTATTGCGAGCTGAACGGGATCTGCCCGGGCACCTGCACCAAGCGCACACCGATCGGAGCGAGCTGCTCGTTGGTCCCCTGTGAATCCGGCACGCACTGCCTAGCGTTTGACTCTTGGGATCCCAATTCGAAGCATCGATGTGTCTATGAGGGCCAGCCGGGCGAGTCGTGTGATCCGCTATGTACGGAGGACACGTGCACGCTCAGCGGTGATTGCCAGTCACCCAATTGGTGTGACCCCGAGACACGACGTTGCACCAAGCCAAACAAGCTTGGTGAGCCTTGCGGTAGCTTGGGGGTCGGCGCTGTGTATGTCACCTGTGAGGCCCAACTCTTTTGTGACAGGAAGGCTCACAGCGGTCTCGGCAGATGCGAGCCTCAGAGTGACGTCGGTGGGCCGTGCCAATTCCGATGGGAAGCGGACTGTCTGCCTGGGCTTCTCTGTGACGTGGAAGCGATGCCCACTGAGCCGAGCCCGACCGGCAAGTGCGTCCATCTTCCGAGCCAGGGAGAGGCCTGCGCGTCGGGAAATCAGTGCGCGTCGGACTTGAGGTGCGTCAGTGGCGTGTGCCAGACGCTCCTCAGCGACGGTCAGAGCTGCAATCAAACGTCCGATTGCGGGCCGACGTCTTGGTGCGCTGATGGGGTCTGCGTTCCAATCCCGTACCCGGGGGAAGCGTGCGTCGTCTTCCAAGGACAGGCTGCGTGCGCGTTCGGGAGATGCATCGATGGCATCTGCAGCAAGAGCGCTCAAATCGGTGAAGCGTGCGTCCAGCCCGGGGACTGCGCAGCCGGTGCCGAGTGCAAGAACGAGCGCTGCGTGCCTAGGTACGGTTGTGGTGCTCTCGTCTCCACATTCTAGCTCTCCTTGCCGCAGCGTCCTCGGCCAGCCGCGCGTTCGAGCTACGCGCCGGCATGTGCCGCCCAACGCCCGCTAACCCAATCTGCAAAAGTTCTACGATCTACCGCCGCTGCAGCGCGCGAAAAACCGTCTGAGTGCGCGCCCTAGCTCGTCGCGCGGACAGCTACGGCGTGGAGTTTCGACAAGCGCACGAAGTGGCTCTTTTTCATGATGTTGCCTCTCTTGCGACGCTGCCGACTTAGCAGCTCGCCTGCCCTATGCCTCTCGCGTGTAAATGCAAATGAAAATCATATTCAGTATCAATAGCCCGTCCCGGGGTGAGGTCACTAATGACCCACCCCGGGTTCCCGTGCGCCGCGCGGTTGCCGTGGGCGATTGGGGTCGAACGCTTTCATATATAGGGTTTTGCCCGATTCCGGGCAAGCAATTTGACGGGGCCTTGATGTGCGTGCCACAGTCCGGCGGGTGAGCATCGGGGTCGAAGACGCTGAACATCGCTTGCGAGCTCTGCTTGGTTTTTCCGAGCAGCAGGCGGCGCGCGCGGTCGATGAGGTGTTCGACGTGCTGCGGCTCGACGTGGACGAGTTCATCAGTGCTCGTCACGCACAGCTGCAAGCGCAGGGCGAGCAGAACCCGGTCATCTTCGAGCGGATCGCGGAGGAGCTGTCCAAGCTGCGCTTCAAAGCTCCCGCGCTCACCACCCGTCAAATTCGTCGTCGTATCTATGGATAAGCGTTGAGCGCCGAACGCTCGCTGCTGAGGAAGAGATCAAATGTGCGGAATCATGGGTTACATCGGGCGCGAGCCGGCATGGGAGATCGTGATGAGCGGCCTCCGCCGGCTCGAGTATCGCGGCTATGACTCCACGGGGATCGCGACCGTATCGGACAAGCGGCTGCGTATCGCCCGTCGCGTCGGTCACTTGAGCGCCTTGGCCGATGCTTACCCGCAAGGGTTACCTGGCAACGTCGGTATTGGGCACACGCGCTGGGCGACTCACGGCGGCGTGACCGAATCCAACTGCCATCCGCACGCCGATTCGGAGCAGCGCATTGCCGTCGTGCACAACGGCATCATCGACAATGTCGAGGCATTGCGCGCCGAGTTCGTGGCCAAAGGCGTCACGTTTCGTTCGGAAACCGATACCGAGGTGTTGGCTGAACTGATTGGAGAGGGCGTCGCCGCGGGCGCGACGTTGCGCGACGCGGTGGTCGCGGCGATGAAGCGGGTCGAGGGTACGGCTGGGCTGGTCGCGCTCGATCAACAGGATCCGGATCGTCTGGTGGCCGCGCGCATGGGCAGCCCAGTGGTCGTCGGCTTGGGTGACGGGGCGACCTGGGTAGCGTCCGATGCGCTCGCGCTGGTGCCGTACACCGAGCGCATGATCGTGCTCGACGAGGGCGAGGTGGCAGAGCTCACCGCGACCGCGATCAAGACCGTCGATCTCGAGCAACGCGATCGTGAAAAGCGCGTCGAAAAGATTTTGCATCGAGCCGACGACGCAGACATCGGCAACTACGATCACTTCATGATGAAAGAGATCTGCGAGCAGCCCGCCGCGCTCGATCGATCGATGCGCGGGCGCTTGGATGCAGTGCTCGGCTCGTCGCGCCTCGGTGGCTTGCAGACGCACGAATCGCGCTTGTTCGACATTCGCAGCGTGGTGTTTTTGGCGTGCGGCACCAGCCTGTACAGCGCGCAGGTGGGCGCGTACTTGCTCAATCGCTATGCGCGCTTGCCGGCCGTTGCCGAAGACGCGGCTGAGCTGTCGGTGAAGAATCCAATCGTCGACCGCCATACGCTGTACGTGGCCATCTCGCAGAGCGGTGAGACGGCGGACACTCTGTCTGCGTTGCGCGAGATCCGCATGCGCGGTGGCCTGTGCGCGGGCATTACCAACGTGGTCGGTAGCTCGCTCTCGCGCGAGACCGATTTCGGCATCTACGTGCACGCGGGGCCGGAAATCAGCGTCTGTTCGACCAAGGCGTTCACGGCGCAGGTGTTGGCGACGGAGCTCTTGGCGTTGCGCTTTGCGCGCATGCGTGATCTGTCAGCGGCGGATGGTCGGCTGTGGGTGACCGCGCTGGAGTCGATCTCGGCTCAGGTCGGCTTGATGTTGGAGCAGGCCGCGAGCTGCAGGCAGCTCGCGCAGCGCTTCTACCAATCGCGCTTCACGATGTTCGTGGGGCGCGGTGCCAACGTGGCCGTTGCCAGCGAGGGCGCGCTCAAGTTGAAGGAGATCGCCTATCTGCCTGCAGAAGGCCTATCCGGCGCCGCGATGAAGCACGGCCCATTGGCTTTGATCGAACCCGGCAGTCCGGTGTGGGCCCTGATCCCGCCGGACGAAACGCGCGATCGCATGCTCGGCAACGTGCGCGAACTCAAAGCGCGCGGCGCCTTCGTGATGGCGATCGCCGCCGCGAACGACGAAGAAACGCGCAGCCTCGTCGACCACGTGATCCCCATGCCCCCGCATCACCCCGCCGTATCACCGATTCTGAACGCGATCCCGTTGCAGCTCTATGCGTATTACGTCGCGCTCGCGAACGGCTTCAACATCGACAAGCCGCGAAATCTCGCAAAATCGCTGACGGTGATGTAGGCTGTCGTGCCCGCGACGGGCCAGGTTTTTCTGGGGAACTCGTGAGAAACTCAATCGTTCTGGGGTTGGCGATTTTCGGCACTGCCGCTTGCGGAGGCACGCTGCTCGATGATGCGTCGCGTGCCGGCGCATCGGGTGGCTCCGCGGGCGCGGCGAGCGCCCTCGTCAATGCAGGGGGTCCCTCGCTTGGCGGTGCGAGCGCAGGTGGCATGGGTGGTGCCGCCCCGAATGGCGGGGATGCTTCGAGCGCTACAACGAACGCGCTCGACCCGTCGTTTGGCGAGTCTGGCTTCGCGAGGATCGTAGAGCCCGTGGAGAGTGTCAGTCGGGTGTTTGTCGATCTAGCGCTGGACAGCGAGGGCGGGGTCTTCGTCCTCGGCACGAATGACGACGGGATAGTCCTATTCCATTTGAATGCGGATGGCGCTTTAGATGCGGCCTTCGGACGCGCCGGCTTCGTGTTTGGCGAGAGTCACGAAGAGGGGGCGGGGCTTGCGCTCGATCCAAAGGGTAATTTGCTCCTTGTAGGCTCGTATGCGGGGCAGGCAATGATCCGACGCTTCACTGCCACGGGAGAACCCGACCCGAGCTTCGGAATGATGGGCCGCACCCTTTTTAGTTGGGACGGCGACAATCGCTTTTTCAAGGTCCTGGTCAAGAGCGATGGGTCACTCGTGGCGATGGGCAAATTGGCTGCGAATTGGGGGCTGCTGCTCGGACTCATGGATAAAGACGGCGTGCCGGTGCCCGGCGTGGGACTCGAGCCCGAGTTTGGAACACCGGGAGTAGTCACGGTCAATGTCGCCAACCTTCACCTGGTCGGGGCAGATCTCGTGGAACAGGCCGCAGGCGCAATCTTGCTGCTCGGCATGGTCAACGAGGCTGACCGCACACAAGACCGACCGTTCTGGTTTCAGGTCGACGCACAAGGCCTGCCTGACTCGAGCTTCAGGCGCTACCCGACGCCCGGCTTCGTTGATGTGCCAATCCAGAGCTCCTCCGTGTTGGCGGTCACCACGGACGCGGGCGGCGCGGTCACCGGCTGGGCTTCGAACGGAAACCAGCTGCTTGCCTTCGATCAATACGGCACGGCGACAGCGTTTTCTTCGTCACCCGTGATCGAGGTGAATTCGGTCGCGGTGGATCGCGCGGGGCGCGTAGTTGCTGTCGGGTCGAAGGGGGTCGAGGGCCGTAGTGCGGCCGCGCTCGCGCGCTTTCAGCCGACCGGCGCGTTGGATACGAGCCTTACGCCAACGGGCATCCTGATTTGGTACCCCGGCGACTATTCGAGCTTTTCGCGCGTGCGCGTCTTGCCTGACGGTCGCGTGCTAGCCGGAGGTGTCGCGTCCAAGGCCTTCGTGATCGCGCGCTACCTGCAATGAATCATTGACTGCTCTCTAGAGCGCCGATCGGCGTTAGGGCAGCCTCGTCGGCGCGGGCTTTGCTGCGAGCGCCAAGCCGTACTCACGGGGATCGGCGTAGGCCCAGGCTTGGTTTCCCAAGATTAATAGCTCGTTTGCATCGCCGATGGAGCCGAACCCGGGCTTGAGTTTGTGTCCGCGTCGGGTGAGCTCGCGCAACACGTCAGCGCGCGGCGCGTTGCGCGATTCGAAGCGGACTTGATCGGGCAGGAAGCCGTGATGTAGTCGTGGCGCGTCGACGGCTGCGGACAGCGACTCACCGTGGTCGACAATGTGCCGCAGTACTTGCACGATGGTGTTCGGGATTGTGTCGCCGCCGGGTGTGCCGAGGACGAGCACTGGGGCATCGCCTTCGAGCACCAGGGTGGGGGCCATGGAGCTCACGGTGCGTCGACCGCCGAGCGGCTGATTTTCGCCGTTTGCGGAGAACGAGGCCACCGAGTTGTTCAACACGACGCCGGTGCCGGGCAGGACGAGCTTTGCGCCGTAGGAACCCGAGAGGGTGGTCGTGAGCGAGACGACCATGCCGTCGGCGTCCACCACCGAGAGATGCGTGGTGTGCTCCGGTTCCGCTGCGGTGTCGCCTTGCGGTGAGCGCAAGTTGGCCGAAGGTGTGGCGTGGTCTGGATCGATGGGTGATGCGCCGAGCCAGGCGTTGGGGTCTAACCAACGCGCGCATTTCTGCGCTGTTTGGGCCGGTGTGAGCGAGTCTGGGTCGACGACGCCGTAGCGGCGCTCGGCCTGGGCACGGCGCGCGGCTTCGATGAATAGGTGGAGTTCGGCGCCCGAGTCGTGCGCGAGTGTCTCGGCGTGCAAGGCCTGCAGCATGAGCAGCATCTGCGTCAGTGCGACGCCGCCGGCCGACGGGGGCGGCATTACTTCGACCGTGAGCCCGTGGTACTCGAAGCGCAGCGGTTCGCGCCACTTGGCTTGGTAGGCCGTCAAATCTGCGCTCGAGATCAAGCCGCGCGCGAGGCCGCTCAACGCGCTAGCGGTGGGGCCCGTGTAGAAGCCGTCGCGGCCTTGGTCGGAGACGCGCTTCAAGGTGGCCGCCAGATCGCGCTGCACGAGGCGTTGACCGGGAGTCAGCGGCTTCTTTTCCTTGCCGAAGATGGCGCGGGCGGCGGGATCGAGCGACAGCGCGTTCCAACTTCCGGCGAGCAACGCGGCTTGGTGGACGCCCAAGGTGTGACCACGCGCAAGCTCGATCGCCGGCGCGAGCACGGTTGCGCGTGGCAAGCGACCAAAGCGATCGTGTGCGAGTTCGAGACCCGCGACGCTCCCGGGGATGCCGACAGAGACCGGACCCATGCCGCCAGCGCGCTGCATGGCGTCGAAGCGGGCACGGGACAGCGCGAGGGGTGCGGTCTCGCGGAAATCCAAGGCCGAGGTCGGCCCGCCCTTGGGGCGAACCAGCATGAAGCCGCCACCGCCGAGATTGCCAGCGCTGGGGTGGGTGACTGCCAGCGCGTAGGCGACGGCTATTGCGGCATCGACCGCGTTGCCGCCTTGCTCCAGGATCGCAACGCCGGCGCGCGTGGCGTGCGGTTCAACGCTGGTGACCGCGCCAAATTCAGCGCGAACCGCCCGCGGCCCGCCCTGCGCCGTGAACGGCGCGCGCGGTGCAGGGGGAGGTGCAGGCACGCTCGACGGTACACTCGAGGCGGATGCTAGCGGCGTCTGCCCTGGTCGAAGTTCGGGCTCGCTGCTCGGGGCAGGCGTGCACGCGAGCGCCACGCACGCGAGCATCGTCTGGGCCAGGAAAGTCGCTGCGCGTCGCACGCGCGGAGCATACACGCCACGCCCAGAAAACGCGCCAAGAGCGCCGACCGCTTTGAAACCAACGCATAAACGAGCGATCCCATCGCTGCAACGCACGGCCTCGTCGCTGCGCTCCTCGAATTAGCGCTGCTAGTCCTCCGGTGCTCCCTCCTCGGGCGTGCGTTTCGCTTCGGTCTCCCTCGTTTCTGCATTGGTTTCAAACCGGTCGGCGCTCTAGACTCTGCCACCCATGGACCCGGTTACGACCCCGCTACAGATCGCCATCATCACCATCAGTGACACGCGCACGCTCGAGACCGACAAGAGCGGCGGTTTGCTGATGGATCAGCTGCTCGCGGCGGGCCACGCCATCGCGCTGCGCCGGATCGTCAAGGATGACGTGGAGGCCATCCGCGGTGCCATTTCTTTCGGGGTCGAGTCATCGGCGATCGACGTGGTGATCACGACTGGCGGCACGGGCATCACGCAACGCGACGTGACGCCGGAGGCCTTAGCGCCGCTCGTGACCAAGGCGATTCCGGGTTTCGGCGAGCTGTTTCGCTTTCTCAGCTACGCCGAGATCGGCGCGTCCACGATTCAATCGCGCGCCGAGGGCGCGCTGTGCGGCACGACCCTCGTCTTTATCTTGCCGGGGTCCACGGGCGCGGTGCGGCTGGCTTTGGACAAGATCTTGTTGCCGCAGCTCGACTCGCGCACCAAGCCTTGCAACTTCGTGGAGTTGTTGCCCCGGGTGCGCTCCGAGGGCTGAAGCCGCGGCGCGGCGGGAACGCCGCGTCACTCAGAGGTGCGTGGCCGGGACTCGAGCGCCCACTCTCACCCATTCGGGTATCACGAAGCGTGTCGAGAAACGCTACTCGGGGCGAACCAAGAGCAGGCCCGCGTCGCGTTCTGCCCAAGCGACCAGATCGCCCGCGGGCACGGCGACCACGGGCACGCCGAGGGCGCGCGCTTCGCGGACGACGCTCGGTGCGCCTTCGTGCGCGGATGCGCTGACCAAGACGTCGGCCGCAGCGATGAAGCGCAGCGTCTCGGACCGCGGCAAATAGCCAGTAAAATGCACTTCGGGAAAGCGCGCGCGCAAGCTTTCGAGCTCGGGACCGTCGCCCACTACGACGGCGGAAAGGTTGTCGAGTAGCGACAGCGCCTGCAAGGCGAGGGCGACGCGTTTTTCGGGGATCAATCGGCCCACGATCAGCGCCACGGATTTCGTTTCCGGGATGCCGAGCGCTTGGCGCGCGAGGTTGCGCGTCGGGACTCCGTCGACGTCGATGGGGCTGGCTTCGACGCGCATTGACGATGAGAGCTCGGGCGCGGCAGTGCCGAGTGTGTCGGCGAGCTCGCGGCTCGTGACGCGCAGCTTTGCGCCGCGCGCGAGCCAAGCGCGCGCGATGCGCCTGCGGACGACGCGAGGCAAGCGGCAGAATAAGCGTACGTCCGAGCCGTGTCCGATCAGTTCCAGCTCGCTCGTGCGATCGCCGTTGAGTGCGATGGGCCACGCGCACGGCAGCAAGAAATGCGCATGCACGTGCTCAAAGGAGCGGTGCTTGCGCAGCGCTGAGCTGGCGCGCGCGCAAAACTCACTCGCGCCGAGCCAGCGCGTGGGGCGTTCCTTCAAACGTGCCAGCGCTCCAGGCCAACCGAATGCGCCGCGATCCGCGATCCAGTGCACGGTCGCGCCGTTGCGCTCGCTGCTGCCCGCGCCGGGCGCGAACACGTGCACCTCGTGCCCCGCGCCGAGCAAGCGCTTCACTTCGCTCTCGACGAAGTGACCTGCGGCATCGCCGCGCTGCTGCGGGTACGAACTGGTGATGATGGCGACGCGCGGGCTCAAGTCCGAGGCAGCTCGCCAAGCGCTTTCACGGCCTCGGCGCCCTGAGCCGCGAGCATCTCTCCCAGCACGCGCAGGTAGCGGAAGCTGTAGATCCCGGAGCTGTGGCTGTCGCCCCAAGTGAAGGAGAGCGCATAGTTACCCACCCGTTCGATCTCTCGAATCTCTTCGTTGCCGCCGGTTTGGAACTTGATTGACCCCGAGTGACCTTGGCAGCCGGCGCACGGGCAATAACCCCTTAAAATTTCATGGGGATAGGACATCTTTTGTCCGTCGGCCCAGGTGACTTCGAAGACGCGGGCGCCGTGTGGAGCTTTGATGGCAGTGGGTTTGAATTGTGGTTCCATGCGAAAAACGGCAAAACGAGAGGGAGCGAGGTGGATCGGGGCTTGCCAAGGCTCCGATGGTCTGTCATACCCACGGCCCCTTGGCGAATACCAGCGAATCGGTTCAGTGCAGGCCCCTCGAGGTCCAGGTCGGCGACAAAGGCATTGAGCGTGCGATCAAGCACCTCAAGCGCAAGATGGCTGCGGAGGGCATTCTGCGCGAGCTGAAGCGCCGCCGCCACTACATGAAGCCATCGATCAAGAAGCGGAAGAAGATGAGCGAGGCCGCTCGTCGTCGCCGCAAGCGCCTCAAGACGGACGAGATCCCGCGCACGATGGGTTGATGCGGGCGGTCACGGCAACGTGACTCGGCTCGCGCTGGATGCGGGCCAAGTGGGCGCCGCGCGCTGCTAAAAAGCGCGGCAAAACTTGGCCCAACTCGCGGAAATTGCTGAATCTCGGCAGCATGGCTCTCGCGCCGGCTGCATCGACGGTAGCCTTTCCACGACCCCCAATCCGCATTCGTAGCATCTTGGCACTTGGCCTGGTCGCCTGGTGCCTTTTCTCGTTGGTGCCGCGCGCCCTGGCCGGCTACCGCGTGCACACGCTCGCGACCAGCGTGGCCGACTATGCCGTGTGCATGGCGGGCCCCACGGGGCCGGCGTTGTTCCGCGACAATCCGGCCGAATTCGCGCGTCTCGTCCACCGGCGCATCGTCGCGGCGGGCTCCACTGAGCGTCCGTTCGAGAAGTGCGCCAAACATGCCTTGGCGATTACCGGTTCGGCCGAAGTCGCGCGCAAGCACGAGCTGAACGCGGCGAGCTTCAGTGACTTTGGGCTGACGGGGGTCGAGAGCACCTTCGGTCAATCGGTGACGAGCGAGCCCTTGGTTTCGGCGGCGCACAAGGCGTGGCCGTTCGTGCGCGGCTACACGGCGCTGGTGAAGCCTTCGCTGGGCGCGTTCGAGGCCATCCACCCGGTGGGCTTGCCGAAACCGGCGGTGGGGCGAGGGATCCCGGCTTGGCGAGGCGTGTACCGCTCCGTGAAGCGCACGCCGGACGCGCTTTGGCTCGCGTTTGGCAAAGGCGCGCACTTGTCGCTGCTCAAGAGCACGGACAACGGCCTCACTTGGCGGCCGGGGACCTTGGCTCAAACGGCCGACTTTGCCGAGCGTTGCGTGACCGGTGACGGGCGCGCCTACGAGGTGGCGACGAGCGCCGATCACGACGTGCTCGAGGTTCATTCGATTGAGCAAGATGGCACCGCGCACGTCACTCAGCTCGCGCCCGAGAGCAGCACGGTTTACTCCTTGGGCTGCGACGAGCGCGCGTTGGTGTTGCTGATTCGCGCGCAGGGCAGCAAAGCGAGCGAGCTGTACAGTTGCCCGTTTGCGGGGCGCTGCGCCGTGATGCCGAGTCCGCGTCCGGAAGCTTCACCGGGGTTGTTCGAGCAGACTTTGGACGTGGCGCGGGTTCACGGCACGACCGTACTTGCGGTGACCAATCGTGACATCGTGCGCGTCACTTCCAGCCGCGACGAGGGCCGCACTTGGACGCCGTTTTACGTCGCGTTCGACGCCAGCGAGCACCCCGAAGTGCGTGCGGATGTGCGTACGCCCACTCGCTTGCTCACGGTCGACAGTCGCGTGTTCTTGTACGGCGGCGGCAATCGCTCCACGCAGTCGTACAGTGTGCTCGTCTCGGACGATCACGGGGCGAGCTTTCGCACGCCGTGATCAGCGAGCGCTGATCTCGTAATTCAGTACATAACAGAATGGCGTCGGCTTTCCGTCTTCCAATAGGGGGCGGTAGCGCCAGCGCGACAGCGCGCTCGGGATTTGAGGATCGACGACCGGGCCGGCAGAGCGCAGGATATTTACCCTCGAAACGTTGCCCCCTGCCGTAACGCAGATCCTGACCACGGCGTTGAAACTCTGGCCCATTCGATCGAGCCCGACCGGTAAGCGGATGCGCGACATTGCCGAGGTTGGGTCGGTCAACAGTTGGTTTTGGCCGAGCCTCGAAGACAAGAGTCGCGGGGCGGCCGGGACGGGCGCTAGGTTGGCGGGGAGCGTCGGCGCAACGGCGCTTGCGACCGCCAGCGTTGGAAGCGCCGCCGGGCTCGTTTCCGGCTCATTCGTGCGGGTGTGGGTGTCCGAGAGTGCGAGTTGGGTTTCGGCCGGAGTTTCCGCCAGGGGCGGTGCAGACGAAGGGAGCGGCTGCGTGGACGCGATTTCGGGCGCGCTCGCATCGGTTACGTCGGGCTGGTCGCGATCGGCTGGTTCGCCCTTCGCGGAGCGATCGGAGTGCTTGATCGGTCGAGGCGCGCTGCTCAGTCTGAGCGGCGCGGATGACGGGGGGATTGCCGCGGCCGCGCTGGTTGCTTCATCCGCGAGCGGCTCGCTTGGGGATGCGGTCAGAGGAGTGCTCGCGGCTGCCCCAGGGAGCTCGCGTGCGACGAGCGACGCTTCCACATGGGGCAGTGCTGTGGGTCGGAGTCCTTGCAGATACAGTGTTCCGGCGAGCGCGGCGGCACCGAGACCCATGACCAAGCCGCCCAGGCCCAGCAAAGCGACGCTCTTCGACCTCGCGGCGACTGGGGCCGAGCTGGTTGTCACGACTGCGGCTGGCAACGAGTGCTCGGAATGCCGAGACGAAGACCGTTCTGCCAATTCCTCGGCCATGCGCAGGGTCGCCTTGCGCTCGAACATGCGCTCTTTCATGAGCCGGACGAGGTACTGAGCCGCAGCCTCGTCCGCGCGCGGGCCGAAGGCGTTGGGAAAAGCGTTTTCGAGCGCGTCGAGCAGCGCAGCGATGGATTGAAAGCGCTCTCGGCGGTCCTTGTGCAACGCACACATCACGATTTGTTCTAGGGCGTCCGGATAGTCCTCGATCAACGCCGAGGGAGTCGTCGCGGGAGCCTTCGTTAGGATGCGCGCGATCGTGCTCGGCTCGTTTGCGGTGCGAAACGGATGGCGTCCTACGGTGAGCAGATACAGCATGATACCGGTCGCGAACACGTCCGCGCGAGCGTCGACCACTTCACCCCGCAGTTGCTCGGGCGCGAGGTAACTGATCTTGCCTTTGATCTCGCCAGCGACATCGGGGCCATTCGCGTTCGTCGTTGCCACACCGAAGTCGACGATCTTCACCGTGCCCACTTCGGTGATCATGATGTTTGGCGGTGAGATGTCGCGATGAACGAGCCCGACTCGCTCGCCGTCTTTGTCGCGCAAGTCGTGCGCCGCAGCTAGGCCTCGACAGACCTGGCCGATCACGTTGATGGCGACTGCCATGGGCATGCCACCCTGGATCTGTGCTTCACGCATGACGAAGCGCAGCGATTCACCGGACACCAGCTCCATGACGAGGTAGAGGGTCCCTTCATGCTCGCCGAGCTCGAGCGTTTCCGCCACGTTGGGGTGGTGGATTTGCGAGGCGAGCACGGCCTCTTGAAACAGCATCTGCTCTTGGGCTGGATGCTCGAGGGTGCGCAAAATGGTTTTGATTGCGACCAGCTTTCGGAAGCCGCGTGAGCCCTTGAGGCGCGCGGCCCACACAGTGCCCATGCCGCCTTTGGCAATGGGCATGAGCAACTCGTAGCGGCCCAGCATATCGCCGGAGCTCAGCTCGTTTTCCCGATCATTGCTTATATTCGACACGCGATAACCTCCGCGTCTCTTGCTTGAAATCGGCAGCGATTGCCGACCCCGCGATCGTCGGCCTCTCCTACCGAACGATCACTCGCGGGACGGAGATCGAAATCTGACCGTCCGCACGACTTTTAACTTTCGCTGACGACGCCTTCCTTCGCAAGTCATTTCGAGAGACGTGTCACTCAAGAGTAACGCCCACGCTTTTTCGAGAGTCGCAGGCCTTCAGTCGCGGATGCGAAGAGAGTCGTTGTGACTGTCATCGTGAGCGCGTCGAGCGCCGCGCTTGTCCGAAAATGTTCCTAGAGCGAGCGACCGGAACGCAACACTTCACAATTCGAATGATGTTATTTGTGGTGGGGTGAGGCATAACGGTCATGTCGAATTGCGACGTCTGTTACGCACGAAGCACGCACGAAGCACGCACGAAGCACGCTCGAAGTCCGCTTGAATACGCGCGCACTTCGAGCGATCGAGTGTTCGTGTGAGGTCGAAGAGGCCTAGATTGTGCGAGGAATCAAGGTGTTTCGTGATCGTTCGAAGGGGCGCTAGTGGCGATCGATGCGTTCCGCTCGAGTGACGATCACGGGTTAGGCGTTTGAAGGTGCGTCGCCTTTACACGCGTGCCCAGCGTCGGACAACCGACACCAACGTGCGAGTATTCTTACCCGTTGGGGAGCCGGCGAATTGGGACTATCACGCAGTCTCTTCGATGCTGCCAATGTAGGCAAACCAACGGCGTGTGGAAGACATTGGCGCAGGCGCCCACACCGGTCACGCCGGCTGAACGTGCGAAAGGTGCGGCTTCACTCGGTGACGACGGCCAGGGTTTCCGCGCCGACGCCGCGAGCGATGTCCATCAAATGCACGACGTCCCCATACAAGGCGTCGTCTTCTGCTTTGAAGAAGACGACCTTTTGGCGCACGCCGCGTAGCCGTTCGCTGAGCTTTTCCGCGAGCGCCTCTGGGGCAACAGGCTCGTTATTGACGGTGAGCTCTCGCTCCGCCGTGTACGCGACCACAATCGAGTTGCTGGCGGGCACCGCGGCTGCTGGTTCATCCGCCTTCCTGGGCACGGTGGCGGTGAGGTGCTTCAACATCGATGGCGTCAGTACCATGAAGATGATCAGCAGCACCAACACCACATCCACCAACGGCGTCACGTTGATGTCCGCTCTGAGTCCTTTTTGGCTACCAGCTTCCATGCGCTTGCTGCCTTCAGTGTGGATTCGTCAGCTCTTCGGTGCCGAGCACGACGTCTTGAATGTTCACGTCGTGTAGGGACTGCATCGCGCGCCGCACGGCTCCGTAGTGCGCGCGCAGATCGCCTTTCAGGAACACGGTCTTGTGCGGGGCCTTGCGCCGCTCGGCGACGATGGCGCGGCCGAGCTCTTCGATGCGCGGCAGCATCTGTGTGCCGACGTAGACGTGCCCATCTCGAGCAATCGACACGATGATGTCTTTGCCGTCATCGGGCTTGCGTGAATGGTTCGCCGTGCGCGGCAGATCGACGGCCACGCCGCTCGCGATCATTGGTGTGACGACCATGAAGATGATGAGCAAGACCAACACCACGTCCACCAACGGTGTGACGTTGATGTCCGCCTTGACCTCCGGGCGCTCGAAGCGTGCCGGAGCCGTGCGGATCACGGCACGCATGGCGCGTAAGCGCTGCCGCCGGTGCTCCGCGGGACTATTCACGTCGACACCGCGCTCGGATTTGTGGGGGATTCATGCGCGCGGCGTCGCCCGTGTTGCATGAGCCGATCGGTGAGCTCGCCACTCGCGTCATCGATTAGCGCGCCGACTTGTTCGAGCTTGGTCGTGAAGAAGTTGTAAAACCAGACCGTGACGATGGCCACCGCGAGCCCGACCGCGGTGGTCAAGAGCGCTTCGGCGATACCGGCCGACACCGTTGCGAGGCCACCGCCACCGCCCTTGGAGGGGTCCGCCATACGTTGAAACGCGGTGATGATGCCGAACACCGTGCCGAACAAGCCGACGAACGGTGCCGAAGAGGAGATAGTCGCAAGTACCGGCAGGCCGCGTGAGAGATTGGCGAGCTCTCGCTTTTTGGCGCGCTCAATCGAGCGCTCGACTCCGTGAAGCAACAGCTCGAGCTCCAAGGTGTCGCTCGCGGCAGCTCCGAGCTCCTCGACGCCTTGCGTGAACTCGCCGACGCCGGTGATGACTACGCGCGCCAGCGGAGCGTCCTTCCAGGCCTTCTCCAGGCGCTTCACTTCTTCCAGACTGCCCTTCGGGCCAATCAAGGGTTGCAGCGCGGCGACGAACTCGATGGAACGCTGCCGACCTCTGCGGAAAGCAACGAAGCGCTCGAGCGCGATGGCGATCGCGTAAGCCGACATGGCCAGCAGAATGAGCACGACGCCGCGCGCCACCATACCCATCTGTGTCCACAATCCGAGCAGAGAGAAATCCATCTTGGTCTTCCTAGGTATGAATACGCTGGAGCTCAGCGACCGCTGACCTCGTAACGAAGCAGGTAACAAAACGGGGTCGGAACCCCATCGACCATCAATGGTCGATAGCGCCAGCGGCCCATCACGCTGGGGAACTGACCGTCGAGGGCCGGGCCCGCGCCCTTCATGACCTGGACGGAAGTGACGCTGCCTTCTGCCGAAACGCACATTCGCATCAGGGCCGTGTAGGTGTCTCCGGTGCGAGCTAGCGCCAGCGGAAGCTTCACTCGATAGCGCTCGGAGTTCGGATCGATCAGCAACTGACCGCGGCCGATGGTTGGCGACACCATCTTGGGCCCGGTTGGCTTTGGAGGCGGCGGAGGCGGCGGAGGAGCGCCTTGCACGCCGCCAACGACGCCTCCCGGTACGCCGCCCACCTGACCGCCCGTTTGACCTTCCGGTTCACCATGCTCGACCGCGCCCTCTGCTGCCGCTTCGGGCTTGGGTTCTTCCTTGGGCTTGTCCTTGGGGACCACTAGCTCCTGCGGCTTTGGTTCCACGGGACGTGTCTTGGGCCGCGATTCTGCGGAGGCCTTGCGAGCTGCGGGCGGTGGTGGCGGAGGAGGGGGAGGCACTGCCGCGGTCAGTGTCACCTGGAGCGACGGCATTGGCATTTCTTCGACTTGCCACACCGAATGCACGAGTGCAGCAGACAAGGCCACTACGTGCGCTGCGACAGAGAGAACGAGTGTGGCGCGACGCCAGCGCTTGGGTTTTACCTGCTGGTGCTGGAGGATTGCTTCGAAGGCCATCGGTCGGCGCTCTAGGGCTGTGTGTTCCGACGCGACGATTGCAGCGCGATCGCTTGTTTTCGGAACTCTTCGGCAGTGTCGACGGTAGCTTGCCACTTGGCCGGCTGATCGAAGTAGGCAAACGACTCTTGCCGATAGAGCAGGCCCAGATAAGTGACGGCCTCGCCGTAAGCGGCCCGAATGGCGAGAGCTCTCTTCAAATACTCGATGCCCTGTTCGGCCAACGCGACCCGCGTGGGTCCGGTGATATCGCCCGGATTCGTCACGGGCTGAATTTTCGGTGGCCCGCCGGGCCTGGGGTCGAACGCCGACTGCTCACTGCCGCCGCCCTTTTCGAACAGATGACTGTAGATGAGGACGCCGACTGCATACTGAGCCTCTGCGTCGCGCGGCGTGCGCGTCGCTCGCTCGATCGTCCAGTGCAGCGCGTCGTCCCAACGGCCGGAGTTCGTATAGACTTGGATCAAACCGTTGAGCGCGGCGAGATCGGAGGGAGTCCGCTGCAACTGCGCGAGGTACAACTGCGCGAGGGCATCGAAGCGATCCGCGTCGAACAGAGTTTGCTGGTAGAGCTGATCGGCGCGCGGATCTTTCGGGCTCTGCTGTTTCAGCTGCTGAAACGAGTGCAGCGCACAGTCGACGGCTTGCTCGTTCTGTTTGGATTTCGCGCCAGGGACCATCAGTTGCCGACATGCGAGCCCTTTGTTGAACGAGATCACCGCCATCGGATGCAGCTGCTCGGCGGCTGAATAGGCACCCACCGCGGCGGCATAGTTCCCTTCCAGAAAGTGCTTGTTGCCCTGGCGAGCTTGCTGACGCGCGCGAAATTCCGAGCAGCCGAACCCGCTCACCGCCGCCAAAAGGACGAGGAGATGCCGAGCAAGTTCGGAATGCACGTTCATGATTATCGGAAAGTTCCGTGCGCAGAGAGCCAATGTCCGAGAGCTCACGGACGCAGCTGGAAGACTCATAGCGGTCTTGTTGGTCATTGAGCAAGCGGGTTGCGCGCCGCGTGCGATTTGCGTTCGAGCGCAGCGCAGAGTCGTTCTCACGTGTGGCGCTTTTGGAGTTGTTGGACTCGTGATGAGCAAGAGTCATTTACCAAGCCGCGATCAGACATCGTGTTATGGCGAAACTCGCCATGAGCCATGGTGTGATCGATATTGAATATCGATCATTGACTGTTTACGTGCTCGTGCAATAGGGTGCGCGCCATGACGTTCCGACGCTTAGTCGTGTCGCTGGTTTCCGTCTGCGCGCTTTTGGCCTGTTCGGATGATGAAACGATCGTCGCTCTCAACGTCACCGCGGGTGCGGACGTCCCTGTCGTGGATCAGCTTCACGTCACGATCACCCAAGGTTCTCACAAGTTCGTTCATGACTTTGCCCCGCCAGTCGAACCCGCCATGGGCGACGCTGGGCCATCCATTCAGAACAGCTTTTTCGAGCGAATCACGCTCCCTGATGATTTCGCCGACGGAGACGCATCGGTGAAGGTCGAAGCGCAGCACACTGGTGGTGCCGCGTTCGTCCCGCCGCTGATGAGCGAAACCACGGTTGGCATCGTGGAAGACGGCGCCGTCGCTGCCTACGTCACGCTCGAGTTTCCCACGGCGCCGCCCGATAACGGCGGCGACGCGGGAGCCGGTGGTGAAGGCGGTGAAGGTGGGGCCGGCGGCGAGGGCGGTGTAGGAACTGGCAACGCAGGCAACGGCGGCGAGGGCGGCGACATGGCACCCGTCGAAGAGGGTGGGGCCGGCGGAGCTGCGGGCGCGCCGAGCCATGGCGGCACTGGGGGCTGATCGAGTGTTCGAACACGGCAGATCAGGAAACTCGGTTTTCTTCGCTACGAAGAGTTCAATTTTCAAATACAGGCTCTGGAGGGTTCGATGTTCGGCTTAGGTCCCCGTAGCTGCCGCCGTGTCCTGCATTCGGCAGTGGTTTTGAACGTGCTGGTGTTCGCCTTCCGGACTTCGACCGCGCACGCGGAAGAGGCGCGCCCGAACGCGCAAGCAAGCGCGAAGGCCAAGCCGCCCGCCAAGCGCCGTCAGGTTGCGCAAGCCGCGCCTCGTCCCGCGCCAGCGCCGCCAGCGCCGCCTCCGCCTGCCGCGGCACCACCACCAGCGGCTCCGCCCGCCGCCGCGCCTCCACCACCCGCGGCAGCGCCAAACGCGCCTGCTCCTGCCGGGCCTGCGCCGCAGCCCACCGCGCCCGCAGAGCCGGCCCAGCCCGCCGCGGCCGCCCCGGCAACGGCGCCCGTATTGGCTGATGACTCGGCGTCGATGAATCCCGGCAACGCGGCACCGCGCGTCGTTCCGCTCAGCCCCGACTTGCAAGGCGAGCCACCGCCCGACGCCGAGGTCGGCGAGCCCGCCTACGATCCGAACGAGGTGGAGACCGTCAAGGTCACGATCGACCGTCGTGAGCGGAACATTCAAGACTATCCGGGTTCCGTCAGCGCCTTCACCCAAGACGATCTGACCCGCACCGGCATTCGCAATGTCCGCGACATGCAGCAGATGTCGCCTTCATTGGAGATCGGTACGCAAGAAGGCAACACCGAGATGTTCGTTCGCGGCATCGGCTCCAATTACAATACGGAGTTGGGTGATCCCGCGGTAGCCAACCATATTGACGGCGTGTACATCCCCCGCGCGCGTGGACTCGGGACCATGTTGTTCGACTTGGAGCGCGTCGAGCTGAATCGCGGTCCGCAGGGCACACTTCGCGGGCGCAATGCGACGGCCGGCACCCTAAACATCGTCACCGCCAAACCGCACTTTGGGGAGTGGCAGGCGTCCGCGTCCTACCAAATGGGTAATTACTCCCAGCGCGTGATCCAAGGCATGGTCAACATTCCGATTGGCGACAAGCTCGCACTTCGGTTTGCTGGCTTTGGCGACACGCACGACGCGTATTACACGAACGCCGGTCCAATCCACACGCTCGAGCCTTCTGAGTCGGGCAATGCGCTCGCGTTCCGCGGCAGCGCCAAGTGGGAGCCGGTGAAGCAACTGACCGTGCTCCTCAAAGGGGATTACACCCAAGAAAAAGGCACCGGCTTCAGCGGAACGAACTACACCCCGGCGCTCAATGCGGGGCTCCTGCCGAGCGAGGTCCCCAACCCGCGAGATGTCATCTACCGCGGCGCTCAGGGCATGCAGGACATGAAGCATTGGGGCCTACACGGCGAGGCCACGCTCGATTTGGGTCCAGTGCTCGTTGGTTACCTCGGCTCGTATCGCAGCTTGGATTATCGCTCGATCAGCTCGGGCAACGCGGGGGTCAACTTTCCCGGGCGTCAGATGTCCACCGTCGATCTGGACAATTGGTCGACCTCGTATTGGCACACGGCGTCTCAGTCGCACGTCCACGAGTTGCGCTTCTTCGCGCCCGATTCCGCGCGCATTCGTTGGACCGCAGGCGGCTTCTTCTTGGACGAACAACAGCAAGTGTTGCTGTACAACACGGCGGACAAGTCCGGCGGTTACCTGGGCGGCGAGTACAACATGCCCAAAGTACCCACGCGTTCGTACGCGGGGTTCGCAGACGCCACCTTCGACATCGTGAAATTCCTGCGCGGCACGCTCGGCTTTCGCGTCACGAACGAGAAACGCAGCCGCGACGGCGTGGGCAATCAGTACAGCCTAAACTTCGACAATTTCACAGGGGAGCAGCCGTCGCCCACTCGCTTCGGCACTGAAGGTTTTTCCCCGGCCGATCGCAACCGCACGAACTACAGCGTCACGCCCGGCACCAGCACGGACCAATTTCAAAACGGCGTTGGCCGGTACGGGTCTCGCGACAACGTGGCTCAGCTGATCGGACAAGGCGCCACCATCAATGCCGGCGGCCTGAACGAACAGCACGGTACGTACAGCGCGACCTTCTTCGACTTTCGCGCCGGCCTCGATTACCACATCACCCCCGAAAGCCTGGAATACATCATGTTTTCCACGGGCCACCAATCCGGCGGGTTCAACGATACGATCGCGCTGCCCACCGGTGGCACGCTGGCCAAGACGTATGAACCAGAGGCCATCTACGCGACCGAAATCGGCAGCAAGAACGAGTTCCTCAATCACAAGCTGACCGCGAACTTCGCCGGCTTCTGGTACGAATACCGAAATCAGCAGTTCCAGGTGGTGCAGGCAATTGGACCCAAGCCCATCGGTAGCGACGCGCCGCCGCCCTCCTCGGCGATGCGCATCAATGCGGCCGCATCGCGCGTGCTCGGTCTCGAGGCCGAGGGCAAGGCGCGTTTGCCCTCGGGCTTCACCTTGTCGCTCGCCGCCACGTTGCTGAACGCGCGCTTCACCGAGGGCAACGTGAACGATCCACGCGTGAGCTACGATCCGACGCAACAAACACCGGTCGATCTGAACGGCAATTTCCTACCGCGAGCGCCGGTGCTGAGCGTCAACTACGGCGTCAGCCAAATCATCACCACTCATTTCGGCTACTTCGACTGGACGCTGAGCGCGCAGAGCAAGACCAAGCAGTACTTCACGCCATTCAACGGTGAAGGCAAGGACACGCAAGGCAACGTGAATCCCAACTTGAGTGACGTGCAACCCGGCTACACGCGCGTGGATGCTGGCGTCGGTTTCACAACCCCAGACGGACGCACGCGCCTCGACGGTTTCGTGAACAACCTCACGGACGTGGCCTACATGACGTCGATGATCAATAACCCTGGCTTGAACCTGCGGTTCTTCAATCCACCGCGCCTGATCGGTGCGCGCTTGACACTCACGCTCTGAGCGAAACGGTACATTCGACGACGCGCGCGCGTCGTCGACCTGCTCAATCAGCGGCGCGCCATGTGCGCCAGTGCGCGACCGACCCAGTCGTGCTTTCTTACGGGAGCGGTGATCGGATCCGCCTCTGCGACCAGGATCCGCAATGCGCGGATCTCGAGCTGGGCGCTTTCGGATGCTGCGCTTCCGGGGGCGCTGCTCGCGATGCGGCGAAACGTCGCCAAAGCGGCGGGCCAGGCGCGCGCCTCCACGTAGTGTTGCGCCAGCTCCTGTAACGCTTGTGGTGTGGCCTCGAGTTCGACCGCGGCTTCGAGATCGCTGACGGCCTGTGCGCTGCGACCCGCGGCGCGATGAAGGTGCGAGCGTTGCACGAGCGCTTGCGCCCGAACGTCACCTAAGCGCACCGCCTCGGAATAGATCAGCTCGGCTTCGCGCGCGTCGCCCATGCGTTCGCGCAGGGCGCCCAAGCGCAAATACGCTGCACCATGGGTACTATCGGTCGCGATTGTTTCCGTGTACTCGCGCAGTGCCTGTGCGATGTCCCCGCGCCGCTCGAGCTCCACACCGCGCTGAAAGTGGCTGTTCGCCAGGCGCCGCGACCAGGTCTCGGCCGCGACCTGCGCGTGGGCCGGTCGCCCGAACCCGGCAATGAACACGAAAATGAGCGTCAGCAACGCGCGGCGCGCTGTGTGTCGGTAGCCGCGAGCGTTGCGTCCCCGTGGCCACATCCGTCGCCAATTTTCGGCCCAAATCGTCGATTGCCGCCGCGGCACGCCCGTTGCTGACTGGGGCGCAAATCCCATGCACCTCCCCGCGAAGTTTGCGAGCACTCGGTTCTGGCGTTGGTCCCTACTGCTCGGTGGGGTGATGACCCTGGGCGCAGCTTGCATCGGCGGCGCGAAGAACCCGGTGAGGTCGGCGAACGGCGCGCTCGCGCCCGGTGCCGGCTCGCGCGCAGGCAAAAACAAGGACGGCGCGTTCCGCGTGGTCTTCGCGGGCCCGCAGGGTGAGGCGAACGAGGTCAGCGAGCTCAGTTTGGTGTTCAGCCGCCCACTTCGCAAGCTCGAGCTCGCCTCCGCCCCCACGCCGGCGATTGCGATCTCACCGCCGATTGCCGGCCGCTGGCTGTGGGTGGGCACACACGCCCTACACTTCGTGCCCGAAACGCCGCATCTGCCCGGCTCGACCCAATACACCGTCACCGTTCCGGGCGAGCTGCGCGCGCTCGACGGTTCCACCTTGGGTAGCCCCTACAAACTCGAGTTCAGCACGCCTCGCTTGAAGCTAGTCGACTCCCAGCCCGGTGAGGGCAGTCGCGGCCTTTCGCCGAATACCAAGTTTACGTTGCACTTCAACCAGGCCGTCGACCCGGAGAAGCTGCGCACGCTGACCCAGTTGACCGCGACCCGCGCGGGCAAGACCGAGACCTTGGCGTTCACCATTGCGCGGCCCGATCCCAATCAACCGAAGCACTTCGAACTGAAGCCGACGCGACCGCTGCCGATTCATTCCGCGATCAAGGTCGCCGTCGCGGAATCTCTGACCGGTCTCGAAGGCCCGTTGCCGCTGGCGGCCGGTTTCGAAATACCGGTGGAGACCTACGGGCCGCTGGTCGTGGACAGCTTGAATTGCGATCGCGAGACGCCCCACGGACAATGCGCGCCCGGTGGCTCTTGGTCGCTCGAGATGAGCAATTCGGTGCCGCTCAAAGATCTGAAGCGAGCGCTGTCGATCACACCCGCGGTGCCCCTGCGCTTCGAGAACTGGACCGATGATTCGACTCCGGTTTCGTATTTGAGCATCAACGCACGGTTTCGCGCCGGCACCAAGTACACGCTGCGAGTGGCGGCGGATGTACGCGATGTGCACGGGCAGAGCCTCAGTCGGGCGTTCACCAAAGAAATGGCAATCGACGACTATTTCCCGGCCGTCGAGATTGGCGTGCAAGGCCACCTGCTCGATCCGCGAACGGCGAGCGCGGTTCCGGTCGGTTCACTCAACGTGGCGAGCTACGGGCTGAGCACCGCCGCGCTCACGCCCCAAGACGCTCTCTCGCTGTCGAACGAAGACGAACCGGACAAGCGCTGGCAACTGTTTCGGGCACTGAAGCAGACGCGCGTGCGCTCGATCAGCCCAGGCGCGGGTTTGAATCGAGTCAGTAAAGAGAATCTGCCACTCGCGAGCTTGCTCGGTGCGAGCGCGCACGGACCCTTGGCGATCGGGGTCGAGTACGAGCGAAACCCGAAGGACTATCGCTCGCTCGACACGTTCAAAATCGTGCAGCTCACCGATCTGGCGATCACCGGCAAACTCTCGCCGGAGGGCTCGCTGGTTTGGGTCACCCGCGTCTCGACGGGTGAACCGGTGGCCAAAGCCGCAGTGCGTGTCTTGGGCGGTGCTTCTGGTGAACACCGGTATGAGACCGACGCCCAGGGCATCGCGAAGATCCCGTCTCAAGACTTTCGGCCCCGACTCGACGAGTCGGACGGCGACGCTTCGGCAATTTTGGTCGCGGAGAGCGGCGACGATTGGGCGTACGAGCGGGCGCGGGATTTCTTGTCGCCCTGGCGCTTTTCCGTGCCCTTTGATTGGTCGGGCCGCAGGCGCAATTACGGCATGATTTTCACCGAGCGCGGCATCTATCGGCCGGGCGACGAAGTGCAGGTGAAGGGCATCGTGCGTCGCGAAGAAGTGAGCGGCAATTCGACTCCGGCCAACGCAGAACTCACGCTCGAACTCTACTCACCCGACGCAGAGCGCACACACACGCAGACCATCAAGCTGAATCAGTTCGGCACGTTTGCGGCGACGCTCAAGGTGCCCGAGACCGGCCACTTGGGCGCCTGGCAGGTCAAGGCCCAGCTGGACGAAGACGTGATCTACGAGTCGTTCGACGTCTCGGAGTATCGACCTGCCGAGTTCAAGGTGGGCGTCGAGAGCGAGCGCCCGAGCTACGTTCGCGGTGATACGGCGCGCTGGAGCGGGCACGGTGATTACCTGTTCGGCGCGCCGATGGCCAAGGCGGGGGCGCGCTACACCGTTTCGCGCGCGCCGAGCTACTTCGAAGTGCCGAACTCCGAGGGGTTTTCCACGAGCGCTGCGTCGTTTCACTCGGATCTGGAAGATCAGGGGCTGAATACGAGTCAGCTGGTTGCGCAGAATGGCAACCTGGACGAGCACGGCGCGCTGACCTTCTCTCAAAAACTCGAACTGCCTGCGCAGCGAGGCCCGGAACTCCTCAGCGCCGAGCTCGAAGTGAGCGACGTGTCGCGCCAGAGCATCGCGGGGAGCACCTCGGCCATCGTTCATCCGGCTGAGTTCTACGTGGCGCTGAAAGAGCCCGAGGATTACTTCGTGTCGGCGCCGGGTAAGTTTGCAACGAGTGTCTTGGCGCTATCCCCGAAGGGTGAGCGACTGGTCGGAAAGGCGGTCAAGGTCGAGCTGATTTCGCGCCGTTGGACCTATGCCCGACAAAAGCAGGGCGACAACGACTCGCAGTTGGTGAGCAAAGTGGTCGACCGCGTAGTCGGCACGTGCCTCGTCACGACCGCTCAAACGCCCGTGCCGTGCTCGGTGGAGCTCAAGGAGGCCGGCTATCACGTGCTACGCGCGACGGCCAAGGATGCGCGCGGCAACGGCGCTGAAGCCGCGCTCAGCGTCTACGGCATCGGCGAACAAGGCACGGGCTTTGCGAGCAACGACCCGCTGAGCGTGGAGCTGAAGAGCAACAAGCAGACCTACCAGATCGGCGAGACCGCGCGCGTGCTGATCAAGTCGCCCTTCCCGGAGGCGGACGCGCTGGTGACCATCGAGCGGGCAGGGGTGTACCGCTCGCAGCGCCTGCACCTGCGCGGCCCGACGCCCACGATCGACGTGCCAATTGGCGAGGATTTACGGCCAAACGCGTTCGTGGCCGTGCACTTGTTGCGGCCGCACAAGCCGGGCGAGAAGGCCGCACTCGGCGCGCCGTTTCGCGTCGGCTACACCGAACTGCGGATCGATCCCGAAGCGCGACGGCTCAGCGTCAGTGTTCGGCCGGACAAGACCGACTTTGCGCCGGGTGCGGAGGTCAACGTCGACATTGCGGTCAAGGATCGTGCAGGCAAGCCGCAAGCCAGCGAAGTGACCCTGTACGCGGTCGACGAAGGCGTGCTGTCGCTGATCGGCTACAAGGTGCCCGATCCGATCCCGGTCTTCACCGCGCCGCGTCGGCTCAGCGTCGCTACGCTCGAGGCGCGCGATGGCTTGGCGCGGATCGGTCTCGAAGCGCTCGATGGCGCCCTCGGCGCTGACAAAGGGCGTGAGGGCGGCGGTGGTGGCTTGAGCCCCGCGCGCCGAGATTTTCGCCAAACGGCGTACTTCAACCCGAGCGTGCTGACGGATGCGACGGGCAAGGCGCACATTCGCTTCAAGCTGCCCGATAGCCTGACCACGTATCGCGTGATGGCGGTCGCTGTCAGCAACGGCGATCACTACGGCTTCGGCGCGGCTTCGGTTACCAGCAGCAAGCGATTGATGGCACGGCCTGCCTTGCCGCGCTTCCTGCGGGCGGGCGATAGCTTGGAAGCCGGCGTGGTGATTTCGGCCAAGAATTTCGAGCCCGGGCAGGTCACGGTGCAGGCTCGCGCCACAGGTATCACTCTCGTGGGTGATGGCGCGCGGACGCTGAACCTGGGCCGCGATCAATCGGTGGAAGTGCGCTTCCCATTCCGCGCCGAGGCCGCCGGCAAGGCGGGCTTCCGCTTCGACATCAGCGCGGGCGCCGAGAAAGACGCCGTGGTCGTCGAACGGCGCATCGATTCGCCTGCCACGCTCGAAGCCGTCGCGCTGTACGGAAAATCGCAAGATTCGGTGGCCGAGGCGCTGGGCGACCTCAGCACGATTCGACCAGATGTCGGGCAGCTCGATCTGAGCGTGGCCTCCACGGCACTGGTTGGTCTCGGCGCTGGTGTGGACCAGTTGGTGCAATATCCGTACGGTTGCACCGAGCAGCTCTCCAGTCGCTTGATCCCGCTCGTGCCACTGCGCGACTTGGCGAAAGACTTCAAGATCCCGCTGCCGCTCGACTTGAACAAGGTCGTGCCGCAAACGGTGGCGGAGATCGTCTCGCGCCAGCGGGGCGACGGCGGCTTTGGGTTGTGGCCGAACTCGACGCAGAGCTACCCGTGGGTCGGCGCTTATGCGCTGTTCGTGCTCAGTCAGGCCAAGTTGCACGGCGTCGCCGTGCCGCAAGAGGTGTTCGATCGCGGCAAAGACTACCTGCGGCGCTACTTGGCCGAGACCAACGAGGACGAGTACCGCTTGCCGACTTTGGCGTTCGTGGTGGACGTGCTCGCGGACATGGGGTCGCCCGACGCCGGCTATCAGCAGAAGCTGTTCGAGCGCCGAAAAGAGCTGCCGCTGTTTGGCAAAGCACTCCTGCTCCACGCCATTGGCGTGAGCAAAGGCCAGAAGAAGCTGGCGGACGCGCTGTTGCCGGAGCTCGAGAACTCGCTGCGCATCGAAAACGACGCGGCTTTCGTGGGCGAAAACACCGGTGATGAATACGCCGTGCTGATGGACTCCCAGGCCCGCACGAGCGCGCTCGTGTTGCGCGCTCTGCTCACCGTGAAGCCGGATCACCCCCTCGCGGCAGAGCTGGCTCGCGGGCTCTTGATTCAGCGTGTCGACGGCAGCTGGCGCAGCACTCAAGAAACGGCTTACGCGCTGCTCGCGCTCGATGCGTACCGAAAGGCCCAAGAGAAATCCGTTCCGGATTTTCAGGTGAAAGCGCTGCTCGGCGAGCAATCGGTGATGGACGCGGAGTTTCGCGAACGCAGTTTGAGCGCGCAACAAGCCCGCGTGCCGATCGCCAAAGTTGCGGGCTCGAAGAGCTCATCATTGGTGTTCGAGAAGCGCGGTTCGGGCACGCTGTTCTACCAAGCGCGGCTGCGCTACGCGCGGCGCACGTTACCGACGGATACGCTCGATCAAGGGTTTTTCGTGCAAAAGGGCCTGCGCTCGGTCACGCCCGAGGGGCTGCCGCAAGCGTTGACCAGTATCGCCGACACGGTCGCCCCGCGTTTTCGCGGAGGGGACTTGGTCGTCGCCGATCTGGTGATCGTGTCGCCCAGTCCGCGTGACTTCGTGGTCGTGGATGATCCGCTGCCCGCGGGCTTCGAGGCGGTCGACAGCCACTTGTCGACGAGCTCGAGCTCGCTCGCAGTCGGGGAATCGAACAGCTACGGCTCGTGCGCGGATTGTGACTCCGAGACGGCGCGCGATGATCTGGCGGCGGGCCACACCTTCTTCGAGGATTACTCGCAACGCGAGCTGCGCGACGACCGAGTATTGTTCTTCGTCGATCACATGGCCGCGGGCATGTATCACTATCGCTACCTGGCGCGCGCCACCACGCTCGGTAAGTTCGTGCTGCCCTCCACGCGCGTGGAGGAAATGTACACGCCGGAAACCTTCGGTCGCAACGGAGCGGCCCTGGTGAGCGTCGAATGACGCGCAGGGCGCGGATCTTCCTGGGGCTCGCTCTGCTGAGCCTGCTGCCGCCGCTGGCACTCCTGCTGTGTGCGGCGTGCGAAGATCTGCCCGCTGCGCTGAGTGAGTCGTCCGCCGAGGTCAGCACTCGCGTCTTGGATCGCAACGGCCAGGCGATCCGCGAGCTGCGCTCGAAAGACGGCAAGCTCTCGTCGCGCGTCACCATCGCGGAGCTCTCTCCCCGAGTGATACCGGCGCTGGTGGCGGCTGAAGACGCGCGCTTCTATCGCCATCCAGGGATCGACCCGCTGTCGATGTTGCGCGCATTCTGCCAGGCGTTGCTCGAGCGCAAGCTCGTCTCGGGCGCCAGCACGCTCACCCAACAATTGGCACGCACCGTCGTGCCGCGCCCACGAACGCTCCTTGGCAAATGGCGAGAAGCAGCGATCGCGCTCCGCATCGAGCGCAGCCTGAGCAAGCAGCAAGTTTTGGAGGAGTACCTCAATCGCGTCGAATTTGGCCCGAACTTGCGCGGCATCGACGCCGCGAGCCGGCGCTACTTCGACAAGCCAGCCGCCCAGCTCGATTTGGCCGAAGCGGCTGCGCTGGTGTCCATTCCCCGCGGTCCGACACTGTACGATCCGGCACGGAGTACGCGCGCGTTGCTCCGTCGACGCAATCGCGTGCTCGATCGCATGGTCCAGCAAGGATTGACGGGCGCGGAGGCGGCACGCACCGCGCAATCGGAGCCGCTGCAACTGATGCGCGGCCTCGCACAAGGAGGGACCGAACACCTGGTCCAGAGCCTACTCTCGGGCGCGCTCGCCCCAGAGCTGCGCGGTGAACGCATTCAACGCTTGGATACCACGATCGACTCGGAGCTGCAGCGCGAAGTGGCTGAGCTGTCGCGGCGCGCCGCGCGCTATGGCGCTGACGTTGGTTTGAGCGCGGTCTCGGTGGTGGTCGTGGACAACGCCAGCGCGGAGGTGCTGGCGTACGTTGGATCGCCCGATTTTTATGCTGAAAGGGCGCTCGGCCAAAACGACGGGGCGCGTGCGCTGCGCCAACCGGGCTCGGCGCTCAAACCGTTCGTTTACGCAGCGGCGATGGCGCGACTCGGGATGACCGCCGCGACGCGCTTGCCGGATCTGGAGCTGCGCCTGCCGATCTCGGGGGGCGTGTACTCCCCGCGCAACTACGACGGCCGATTCCATGGCCCCGTGTTGATTCGCGACGCGCTTGCCAATTCACTGAACGTGCCGGCAGTGTACACGGCCTCGCGCGTCGGACCGGGGCAAGTCCTCGACTTGCTGCACCGCGCCGGCTTCAGCTCACTGACCGACAGTGCGGAACACTATGGCGCAGCTCTCGCCCTAGGCGATGGCGAAGTGAAGTTGACGGAGCTCGCGCAGGCGTACTCGATGCTCGCGCGCGAGGGCGCCTTCTTACCGCTGCGCTTCTATCGCCGAGCACTGCTCGGTAGTGGCGCCGAGCTTTCGCGCAGCGCGCCGCAGCCAAGCCCCGTGATCGAGCCGCGCGTCGCGCGTGTCATGACCGATATTTTGGCTGACGATCTGGCGCGCGCTCCAGAATTTGGTCAGGGGGGCCCGCTGGCATTCCCGTTTCCGGTTGCCGCCAAGACCGGGACGTCCAAAGGCTTCCGCGACAACTGGACCGTGGGTTTCACGCGGGAAATCACGGTCGCGGTGTGGGCAGGCAATTTCGATGGCACGCCGATGACCGGCTCGACCGGAGTGACCGGAGCGGGCCCGTTGTTCCACGAGGTGATGCTCGCCGCGATGCGCGGCCGCGCGCCGGCACCATTGCTCGATCACTCGGGGCTCACGACCGTCGAGGTGTGTGAGCTGAGCGGCGAGCGCGCGGGCGACTCCTGCCCGCATCGACGCCGCGAGTGGTTCACGCCCGGCAGCGAACCGAGCGCGCATTGCGACATGCACGAACTCGTGGCGGTCGATCCCCAGACCTCTTTGCGCGCTGGCCCGGCTTGTCGGGATCGCGTGGAACGGGTGTTCGAACGCTACCCGCACGAGTACGAGAACTTTGCTCGCCAAGCCGGGCGCCCGCTTGCTCCGCGTGAGTTCGCGGCGCGCTGCCCCGGACCCACCGGAGCCAGTCAAGATGGCGCTCCAGAGCTGGTTTTTCCCAGCGCCGATGCCGAATTCTTGATTGATGCCGATCTCCGCAGTGAGCAAGAAATCGTGCTCGAAGCGCGCGCTAGAAGCGAACGGCTCACGTTCTTCGTCGACGACCGGCCGCTCGCGACGTTGCGCGCGCCATTCCGCATGCCGTGGCGGCTTTCCGCGGGCACGCATCGCGCGCGCGTGGCGACGCCCGACGGACGGCAGAGCGCGCTGATTGCATTCCAAGTCAGGTAGCGCGTTCGATCAGGGCGCGGGCTCGGTCGTGCTGCGATCATGGCTCGAGCCGCTGTGCACGAACCAGCTCGCGCCGAGCACGACCGTTAGCGCAAGCACGACGAACGCGACGATGATCGCGGGCTTCGACTTCGCTTGGGCCGGCGGCGTGACGGGCGCGATCGCAACCACCGCGACTGGTGCAGCGACGGCCGCCGCAGGCGGCAGCATTGCTTCCAAGTCGTTGCTGCTGTTCATCCTCCGGCGAGTCCTTTGGCCGGGCAAAGCCAGCTTCGCGTGGGCTTCGCGCCAGACGCCGCTGATGGGCGAGTCAGCGGACTCGACTGCGGGAGCTGGGGTAGGCGGAGGCGCTGGGATCGTGGGCGTGGGGTTCGTGGGCTGCGAGCCGCGCGGTGGCTTGTTGGGGGGGGGCAGGGTACTGGCGCGGGCGCGGCGCGCAGCGGCCAAGTCCGGTGGTATCGTGCTGCTTCGGGATCGGGCAACGTCTGGGACGCCCGCGGGAGGAGCCGCGCGAAACACGTGGGTGGCTTCGACCTCTGGAGCTCGTGCGCCCAATTTTTCGAGCTGTTCTTGGCGGCGCGCTCGTTCAGTGCCCATCAGCCGCTCGACCTCGGCCTGCACTTGTTCGCGCTCCGCGATGAGTTGCGGCGGGAGCGCGGCCAGCGCGTTCGCGAACGCCGCTGGGCTGTCGGTACCGGGGCCGCCGACGACGGCTCGCGCCAGAAGGTCACTCAACTCGTTCGGGAGTTCACGGGTTTGCCAGGATGCGGGGTTACCGTTCATCAGCCGACCGCAGGCCAAACGCGCAAGCTCGACGGCGGCCGCGCGCGCGTCCAACGCAGCCGCGCTCATACCCGCAGTCACCGCGACGTACGATGCGCCGGTCGTGGTGCGCGCGAGCACTGGCGCCACCAAGAGCTCGGACAAGTAGAGCTCTCCCGAGTCCGAAATCCACAAGCTCTCCGGGTAGAGTGAGCGCGCCGAAATCGTACTCTCCTCGATCAGTTGCGCCGCTTCAGCGGTCACGCGCAATGCGTCGAGCACGACTCGCACGGCGACGGCTGGGCTGACGGGAGTTCGCTGGCGCACCGCGGTTTGCCCGAGTTCGAACAGTGTCACCCCCGGGATATATTCGCTCGCGACGTACCAAGCGTCTTCGTGCTGATACGTGCCGAACATTCTGACGAGGCACGGATGAGACACGCTCTGAGCTCGGCTCGCGGCCCCTTCCAGCTCGCGCGTCGGCAAATTCGCGAGCCGTCGCAGCGTCACGAGCTGCGGTGCGCTTCGACCGTCGTCCAACCGACCGAGCTGAAGCGGCCCAGAGCCACCGCGAAACAACTCGAAGAGCGTGACGCAGCGAACCACCGGAGGTGCGGGCGAGGTGATCGGCGCAGGGATCGTGCGCGGGTTGCGCGACGGACGTATCCCTACATCGTCTTCGGGCACATCCGTGCGCTGATTCATCAGGTCCTTGCTCGCTGACAGTTGGTTATTCCGCGTGAAGGGCGAGAACGTCCAAAGCACGCGGTGACTAAAGAGATCATGACAGCACTTGATCGCGCGTTTGTATACTGGCAATCTAGGTTGTTAAATCATGGCCGTGAAACTTGCTCGCTCTGTCGTGTTCCGCTCCTTCGGTTTGGGTGTGCTCTTATCGCTGTGCGTAAGCAAAAGTGCGTGGGCGGAGCCAAAGACAGCTGCACCCGCGGATGCTGCTGCGCCGAGCAGCGCGCCCGTCTCGGCAGAGGTGTTGAAAGAAGCGGGCGAGCGTTACGCGCGCGGTCTTGCTCTGTACGGTGATGGTGAGTTCTTGCTGGCGTTGGTGGAGTTCGAACGCGCCTATCAGTTGTCGAACAATTTCAAGGTTCTGTACAACATCGGCCAAGTGCGTATGCAGCTCGGTCGCTACGCCAAAGCGAAGGAAGCGCTAGAGCAGTACCTCAAGGAGGGCGGGTCGAGCCTCAGTGCGGAGCGCACTCAGGCGGTGAACAAGGATCTCTCCACGCTCGCCGAGCGCACCGCGAGCTTGAACATCGTGACCAGTGAAGTGGGCGCGGACATCTCGCTCGACGGCAAGGTGATTGGGACCTCCCCGCTGACCGAGCCGTTGATCGTCGATGCGGGCGAGCACAACCTGGTTCTGCACAAGTCCGGCTTTTACGACTCCGCCCAAGCGGTGACGCTCGCGGGTCACGACCAAATCGAGCTCAAGGTCGAGCTGAAGCCGATCCCAGTTGCCACCCAGGCCAAGCCGCTGGAAGTGCTGCCGCCGCCGGTTGCCCCGAGTAAGCCGCGCACCGCGATGTGGGCAAGCTGGGCCGCCACCGGCGCGTTCGCTGCCACTGCTGGCATCACCGGCTACTTCGGCATTCAGAAAGCCAATGATCTGGAGTCGATGCGAACTCAGGCGCCCGCTTCGCGCGCCGAGCTGGACAAGACCGAGAAGCAAGCGCGCACGCTGCTCACCATCTCTACCGTCACGACGGGTCTAGCCGTGGTCGCCGGTGGCACCGCGCTGTATTTCACGCTGAAGAAGCCGAGCGAAAAGCCTGCCTCGGGTAGCGTCGCGGTGGGCATCGCGCCGGACGGTGTGCGCGTCCGCGGTTCATTCTGACGTTGCTAGCGCCCGTCTCAGGCGCCTAAATCGAAACAGCGCACCGATCAGCCAGACTCGGTGCGCTGTTTGGCTATCGGCTATCGATGCTCAAAGGGGACAGCCGCAGCGACCGTAGGTGGTCGAATCGGCGGTCGAGGTGCCATAGTCAGCGTCGAAGCAAGTCCACTTGCACAAAGCTGCCTCACAGTCCGTGCCCGCGCCGATCGTCCAGAGGTTCTGCAGGCCATCCCCGCACGCGTACTTATCCACGGTGGGAAGTTTGGTCGCTGAGCAGCTGAGCATAGCTAGGTAGTCGTCGTGCATGGTCTTCTTCGTGTCCGCGTCCCACGCGGTGCCAGCGTCCACGATTGCCGTGTAGCCCGTGCAGTTCGAGACACAGAGCTCCTCTGTGCTCCCACAGGTGGCCACGGTGTGTGCGGGAACGCACGTGGCCGCGCAGGCCTCGGCGAGCGTCAGGGCAACCGGTGCAGCGCCACCTTCGCCGCCTGCATTCTTGTCGCCGCCGACGCTGGTGTCGCCAGCCATTCCCTTATCTCCGCCAGCTCCGCCGAGGCCCAGGGCGCCGCCTTCGCCACCAGAGGTCTCGCCAGCTTCATTGCCGGTGCCGCCGTTTTCCTCGCCCTTACCGCCGCTACCGCCGCTCTTGCCGCCGCTGCCGCCCGTCTTGCTGCCGGCGTGGCCGCCCGCACCTCCCCCGCCAACTGGATTGGTGTCGTCATCGCTTCCGCACGCGTAGAGGCACGCGGAAATGCTTACAGCCGTCACAATTGCCAAGATTTTAGTTCTGTTCATTTAAAAATTTCCCTCAGTCTGCGCGCGAGGCTACCCAACGAGGGATCTGGGTTCAAGCATCCTGCAGATTTTCGATGCGATGGTGTGTGCATGAGTAGGTTGTGGTCTGCACATCGCCACACCACAACGTCGCGCCATTGCGCCTCACTCGCTAATCTCGATGGCGGCTCGCGCGAAACCGGATCGAGAGCGTTGTGCAAGCGAAGAGCGACGTTGCGCGCGAGCACGCGCAGCGCTTCGAGATTGCACAACTCGGGTGCTCACGTTGTGCAACGTTGCACAAGTCGTGTGCACGAGTTGTGCAACAGTCGCTCGCATGGCGAGATACACCAACCGAAGTTTCCATGCACGCACTCACATCGGCTCCGATTGGCGCCAATTGCGTGAATGCCGCGGAAAATAGGGGGTTTTGTACGGAAAGCGTCAGCCCCTTGTCACCTGATGCAGTTCGGCACGCCCGCTGCATTAGTGACCCCCCGAAGGTCACCAAAGGAGCTGAACTAGATGATGAAGCAGGTTCTCGCGATGGGGTTGATGGGGATGGGATTCGTAGTCGCGCAAGGTTGCGCGGTGGAGCAAGGCTCTGACGAATCCACCAGCGTCGCTGACGCTGCGGTCGGTACGCAGTGCTATTCGATGCAGGGCATCAACACGACGAAAGCGTCTTTGGCGGTCGCGATGGGCATCGAGCTCGGTCGCTGGGACACGCTGAACGATCTCGTGGTCTCCGGCAATAAAGTGGCTTTGAAGTCAGGCGTGACGTGTGTGAAGAACAACTGCGCGAACACCAAGGCGATCCTCGGCCAGCAGGACTTCACCGCTGACCAAAACGTTTTTCAGAATACTTCGTATGCCGGTGACCTGGTGGCATCGTTCGGACGTCAGAGCAACCTGATCACCAACTACAGGCAGAACAGCCCGTACTACCTGCCGCCGGCGCACAAGCTGACCTTGGTGGGTGGCCCGAAGGATCTCGGTATCGGCGCGTGTGGTCCGCACTACATCTTCCAGATCAATCACACGGACGGCACGCCGCTGACGACTTGGGAAGGCTACACGATCGCGAACACGCTGTGTTACTTCGGCTTCAACGCGTTGGGCGTTGGCTGCGGCTCGAACCCGTTCATCAACCCGCAGATCACGACCAACAGCTGCCCGACGGGTCAGACCTGTATCGCGATCGACCCTGCGGACGGTGACAACACTACGACCACGACCACGACCGCCGGCACGATCCCGACGTACCCGATGAACCGCGTTTACAACCCGGACAACTCGCTGCTCAACTCGGCGTGCACCACCACGACGGGCAAGGTCACCAAGTTGGTCTCCAAGTGCAGCACGCAGCCCAACACCTGCGGCTACCTGTACTGCATGTGAGACAAGCCCCGAGAGGGGAATCGCTCCCGAAAATGAGATGACCTTCAAACGAGGTCGGCGCCCGCTGGTGCCGGCCTCGTGGTCATTTGGGGTCCTGAAAAAGAGAGGCCACCTGCTCGACGATGCGGCCGACGTCGGCGCCTCTACGTCGCGGCATGTTTGGAGAGGGGGACCAACCGCCGAGCCGCAGAGGCCGCAGAGATGAGAAAGAGTTGGGTCCCCGTAGCGCAGCGCGCTGGTTTCTCTGGAAGCCCAAGTCGACGTGTTCGAGGAATCGTCGTTCCGTTCATCGCCGTGAACGAGGACGAATCTTATCGGCAGGTGTGAACCCCAAAACCTCCCTTCTGATCTCTGCGGCCTCTGCGGCTCGGCGGTTCAATCTTCTCGGGGGTGCTCAGAGCTTTTCACGCTTCGACCGCACGCTCGAGCGCGCATTCGGCTGGCGTAGTGCGGGGGGAACAGGTGCGGGTTTCGAGGTGCGCTGCTGGATCACGAGCGCCCACCCTCTCGAGGGGACAGCTGCGATCCGAGCGCGTGTTGCAACGCGAGAATCTCGCTCGTCGCAAGCGTCTTGGAAAATGCACAAGCCTTTGGAGAGTCGGTGATCACGTTGTGCACGTTGCACAAGCCAAGTGCGCGAATTGTGCATTCGTCGCTCGCATCACAAGCCACAGCATCCGAAGTTTCCACGCACGGACTCACAGCAGTGTGGTTTGGTGACATTCGCATGTTTTGGCTGAAAATAAGGGTTTCTGCGCGCGACACGTCAAGTCGATGGCTCCTGGCGAATCTCGGCACGGCGGCTGCATTAGTCAGTGTTCGAAGGTCACCGAAGGGAGCGGATGAAGACAATGATTAAACAAGTTTTGGCGATGGGTTTGATGGGGATGGGTTTCGTTGTCGCGCAAGGGTGCGCGGTCGAACAAGGCTCTGAGGAAAGCACCGGCGTTGCTGACGCTGCGGTCGGTACGCAGTGCTATTCGATGCAGGGCATCAACACGACGAAAGCGTCTTTGGCGGTCGCGATGGGCATCGAGCTCGGTCGCTGGGACACGCTGAACGATCTCGTGGTCTCCAACAACAAGGTGACTTTGAAGCCGGGCGTGACGTGCATTGCCAATAACTGCGCGAACACCAAAGCGATCCTCGGCCAGCAGGACTTTACCGCTGACCAGAACGTATTCCAGAATACTTCGTACTCCGGCGACCTCGTTGCGTCGTTCGGTCGTCAACAGAACCTGCTGACGAACTACAAGCAGAACAGCCCGTATTACCTGCCGCCCGCGCACAAGCTGACGCTGGTCGGTGGCCCGAAGGATCTCGGTATCGGCGCGTGTGGTCCGCACTACATCTTCCAGATCAATCACACGGACGGCACGCCGCTGACGACTTGGGAAGGCTACACGATCGCGAATACGCTGTGTTACTTCGGCTTCAACGCGTTGGGCGTTGGCTGCGGCTCGAACCCGTTCATCAACCCGCAGATCACGACCAACAGCTGCCCGACGGGTCAGACCTGTATCGCGATCGACCCTGCGGACGGTGACAACACTTCGACCACGACCACCACCGCCGGCACGATCCCGACGTACCCGATGAACCGCGTTTACAACCCGGACAACTCGCTGCTCAACTCGGCGTGCACCACCACGACGGGTAAGGTGACCAAGTTGGCCTCCAAGTGCAGCACGCAGCCCAACACCTGCGGCTACCTGTACTGCATGTGAACCTGACCGCGACACGACGCGGCTCCCAAACCCAGTGACCTCCCAACGAGGTCGGTGCTCCCCAGGCGCCGACCTCGTTGCTTTTTTTGCTCCGCGCACAAAGTGGCTGAGTGTGGTTACAAGAATGGAAAACGCTCACTGCGCGAGCAGCGTCCTAAAATCGGTATCGAGCGCGCCGTACGAGACGGGAATTTCGCGCGGTGATCCTAGCGCCTCTGGCCGCGCGTCCGACACGAAACCTCGTACCAAATCTTTGCGGGTGCACTTCTGAATGGGTAGCCACGCATGCTAGGGTCAAAGATTCTTACCGCTGGGTAACTCATGAAGTCGCACTTCACTTGGTCATTCAAGCCCGCCGCATTCACCGCAACCGCACTGCTCTTCGCCATCAACGGCTGCTCGTTTCTGTACGACCTGAACACGAACCAATGCAACAGCACCGCTGACTGCCTCGCGCTCGGCAATGGCTTTTCGAACACGGTGTGTTCGCTCGACGAGCACGTCTGCGTCGCGAATCAGGACGCGACGGGTGGCGTCGGTGGCACTGGCCCGACGACGAATGCCGGCAGCGGTGGGACGAAGCCGCACGGCGGCAGTGGGCCGAACACTAGCGCGGGCGACGGCGGAGAAGCCGGCAGCAACGACGCTTGCACGACCAACGCAGATTGCATCGCACAGGCGCTCGATCAGCCGGCGATCTGTCGTCAAAGCAAGACGGGGAACGAGTGCGTGCTGCTCACCAACGATCAGTGTCCGGTGCTGATCCCGACCACGGTCGCTGGCTCGAGCCCCCTCCAGCTGCTCAAAACGAACACTCCGGTAATTCTGGGCGGGTTTGCTTCGATCAACGTTTCCGATCCGTACAACTCGCTGCCGATCATCAACTGGAACATGGCGTTCGAAGAGTTCAACGAGAACGCCGCGCAGAACTCGGATAAGACTAAGTTCCAGCCGATGCTTGCGGTCGTGTGCAATGGCCAATTCCCGAATGACGGCGACTTCGCGGCGTCGATGGTTCATTTGACCGAGGCGATCGGCACACCGGGCATCATCAGCACGACCTCGTCTCCGAACCTGCTCGCCGCGTACAACTACACGCAAGCGGATGAATACACCGGCGGCCCGGTGATGTTTTTGAGCACGAGCAGTGCCACGCTACAGCTCGCGAACCTGGATGATAACGGCTATGTCTGGCATCTGCTCGGCGACCCCAGAGTGTTGGCAGCCACCACGGCCAGCTTGGTCCGCTACATCGAGCCATTCGTCGCCAGCAAGCAGACGGACACGTCCGCGCCGCTCAAAGTGGCGCTGGTCTCCAACGAAAACCAAACCTTGGACGACATCGCGACGGTGCTGACGAATGCGCCCCCGGCGAACCAAGCCGCGGATGATCCGCATCGCTTCGACTACCTGACGATCAACGGCGACTTGGCGATTAGCCAGACCGACCACTTCTATCAAAAGAAGATCAAAGCGAATAACCAGCAATCCGCGCAAGCGGCCGCCGATGAGATCCTGGCCGATCCACCGCAAATCATCATCGGTTTGGGTCAACAGGAATTTGCATCGCTGATTTCAGAGGTCGAATCGGGTTGGGGCAAGATGGGTCCCTCTGTCGGCATGCCGAGACCTTACTACGTGCTCTCGCACTACCTCGCGACTGCCAATGACGTGCTCACGCAGCCGCTCGCCATGTACGGCACGTCGACGACCACCCCGATCCTCGCCAATCGCATCGTGGGCGTGAACTACGCCCTCGCGCAAGACCCGCACTCGAAGCTGCTCTACGATGCCTGGCTCTCGCGGGTGAAGCGTTTCTACGGCAACGGTGGCCTGACGCTCGACGGCACCGAGAACTACTACGACGGCGCTTACTCGATGCTGTACGCGGCCAGCCTGACGAACACCAAGTCGCCCGATGGTCAAGACGTGCGTGAAGCGCTCAGGAATCGCGTGCTCAATCCGGATGGCAGCAGCCTCGACATCGGGCCGACGGCGGTGAAGGACAGCTTGCCGAACCTGATTCGGACGCCCACCGCGAAGATCGCGCTCTGGGGCACGGACGGGCCGCCAAACTTCGATCGCGTGAGCGGCACGCGGCTCAGTGCCACTTCGGTCTGGTGTATGGCGGAAGACAAGAACTTCACCTACGACTACTCGCCGGACGGCTTGCTCTATGTCCCGGCAACCGGCGCGTTCACCGTACCGACGTCGGGCGCCCCGCCTTGCCTCGCGATCTACAAATGAGCGCAAATCGCGCTGCCGCTTGCGCTCTGCTCCTTGCGGTCGCTGCGGGCTGTGGGCAAGCGGGCCCGGAAGGGTCCACGCACATCAGCCAAGCGATCTACGACGGTTATCCGTCGGGTCCGGAAGATGACGGCGTGGTCAAGGTAGCCAGCGTGGACGCCAACAACGTCACGAACAATTGCACCGGCGCGCTGGTGGCACCGAACGTCCTGTTGACCGCGCGCCATTGCGTTTCGAACATTGCGCCAGGCATGTTCACCTGCACCGACGCGGGTGAAATCACCCCCGAAAGCAAAGGCGGACGCTTTGGCGCGCTGATCGACCCAGCCAACATCAAAGTCTACGTCGGTGCACAGTTCACCGAGCCACTGGCGGCGGTTGGCGCCAAGGTGTTTGCGACGCAAACGCCGTCGATCTGTCGCAATGACCTGGCCACGGTCGTCCTCGATCGTGAAATCACCGGCGTACCCATCGTGCCGATTCGACTCGACCGCGGGAACCAACGCGGCGAGCGGATTCGAGCGGTCGGCTTTGGCGAAACCGAGAACTCGACGCGCGGCGTGCGCTACGCCAAGGACGATCTCGCCATCAACCAGGTCGGAACTAGCCAGTTCCTTGCGGATGGTGACCCAATCCCGCCGCGCACGTTCCTGGTTTTGGGAGCCGCGCTGTGCGTCGGCGATAGTGGCGGTCCCGCGCTCACCAAAGATGGCGCAGTAACCGGCGTTTACTCGCAGTTGGGCGGCGCTTGCAATTCTCTGACCGCACGTCAGTACTTCACGCAAGTCGCGCCGTTCACGGATGAAGTCCTGACGCCCGCGTTCGAACTCGCCGGCTACGAGCCGATCGCCGAAGGCGCGGGCCTCAACGAAGGCAGCGCCGGCGCGGCGGGTACGAGCTCCAGCGAAGATGCGGGAGCGCCGCCGATCGCGGCTGCCGGAAGCGATAATGGCAGCGGCGGTTCGGATCTAGGCACCGTGACGCGTCCGCCGTCGCCCGGCAAAGGTGGCTGCCGTTGCGCGACGACCGCGACGCCGCGAGCGAGCTGGTTCGATCGATTCGCAGTAGCGCTCGCGCTCGGTACTGCGGTGGGCGCCGCGTCGCGCCGACGCCGACGCCGCAGCGAGCGCACGTCGTGAAGCGACTCGCGCTGGCGCTCGCAGCATCTTCTTCAGTGCTTTTCGGCTGCGGTGCCGATCCGGAGGCTGTGGGTCAACGTGAGGCTGCGCTCTACTACGCAACGCCCTCTGGTCCGGAAGACGACGCGGTGCTGAAGCTGCGCGCCGTCAAGAATGACGGGGGCATGCTCTGGTGCACGACCACGCTGATCGCGCCGAACCTGGCGCTGACCGCGATGCACTGCGTGGCGACCGTCTCCGGCAACGCGGATTGCACGGCTTCGGGTGAGCTGCCGGCGGGCAGTATCGATGGTGTGTTCGGCGCGCCGTTCGAGCCGTCGAACATCACGTTTCACGTCGGTGCCGGTGAAGACGAACCGGTGGCGGCGCTCGGTGAAAAGATCTTCACGACCGGCGCGGCCAACTTTTGCAAAGACGATCTGGCGATCGTCGCGTTGGATCGCGAACTCACTGACGTGCCGATTGCTGCCGTGCGGCTCGGCGTTGGCAATCAACGCGGTGAAGGGATCCGGCTCGTGGGGTTCGGCGGCACCGAGGACGGCAGCACCGGCGCGCGAAAAACTCGCGACGACCTGAAAATTCAGCTGCTCGGCGCCAGCGAATATGCCGACTCGAAAGACCCAATCCCGCCCAACACGTTCGCGACCATCGGCGTTTCGGTATGCGCCGGTGACAGCGGTGGCCCGGTGTTCACGACGAAGAACGCAGTGACCGGCGTTGTCTCGCATGGCTCGAGCTGCACCTCGACCACTGCGCGACGCATCTTCACGCAAGTCGCGCCCTACGAAGACGTGCTGCTGCGGCCCGCCTTCGAGTACGCGGGTCACGATCCAATCGTCGAGGCAAGTGACCCCAGCGCCGGCGGTCAGGCAGGCGAAGGCGGCGCTCCCAGTGACGTCGCAGAGGGCGGCAGCACCGGTGATGCCGCCGGGAACGGCTCAGCAATGAGCGGCGCGTCGGGTCGCGGGACGCTGCGCTCTCCTCCCGGCAAGGGCGGCTGTGCGTGTAGCTCGACCGCGACGGGTGAGCGCACGGGAATTTCCGGCGCATTCGCGCTGGCGTGGGCGCTCGGCGTCACGCTCGGGCTGCGGCGTCGAGCACGTCGCTGACGTTCAGGCGGGGCGACCGAAAATTGCCTCTCTGCCGGAATGGCGATGAGGAAGCTGGGTAACGAACCGACCAGCTGCTATCGACAAAGGCGTGGCATGGCGATTGGGTTAGACCAAGCACGCGAGCAGGCGCTGGCAAATCAGAGCGCCCTCGACCATTTTTCGTCGTTCAGCGGGCATCGCCAATGCCTGACCGAGCTGGCGCTATCAGCGGCGTTGGCGAGCGAAGGCACGCTTTGTGTGCTGGGAGCCGGTAACTGCTTCGATCTCGATTTGGCCGCGCTTGCGCGTCGATATCGCGCGGTGCACCTGGTCGACATCGACGCGGAAGCCTTGGAGCGAGCGTTCACGCATCAAGATCCGGTAACGCAAGAGCGCCTCGTTTTGCATGGCTCCGTGGATCTTTCTGGGTTCCTGGACCGCATCGATCGCTGGTCGCGTTTTCAGGTAACTCCAAAAGAGCTGATGGAGCATGGAGAAGCGACGGCTCGGCAGCTGCGCGAGCGCCTCGCTGGTCCGTTCGACGTCGTGCTTTCGGCATGCATGCTGAGCCAAATGCAGCTGTCGGTGCTGAACGTATTGAGCGATCGGCATCGCTTGTTCGAGGCGGTGCGCTGGACGCTGAATCTGACCCACTTCCGAACGCTCGCCGCTTTGACGCGCTCGGGTGGAGTTGGACTATTCGCAACGGACGTCAGCTCGAGTGCGCTGCACCCGCTTGCCGCTCTCGCGTCCGACACGGACTGGCTAAAATTGCTCGGAGATCTCGCGCAGGCACGGCAGATCTTCGACTTCGCCGATCCGAAAGCAATTGCGGCGCTCCTGCGCGACGATCCGGTGCTCCGCGCCGCATTTCCGGGCTTCGACGTGAGCCGGGCATGGTTGTGGAGCAACGGGCCCGAGGCGAAGTTTTTGGTTTATGCCAGCGAGTTACGCCGGCTGTGAGCGCCGCGCGTGATAGCTTACGTTTGCGGATGTCGAGGACCCTGTCAGTGCTCGGGGCGGCCACTTTGCTCGCTTGCGGGCCGCAAAGTGTCGACGCCGTGAGCTGCCCTCTGGAGCACTGCCGCGTCGTAGAGGTAGGTGGATTCGGTGGTGGTGGCGCGGGCGGCACCGGCGGAAGCGGCGGATCGCCGGCTGCAGGGATGGGCGGTAATGGCTTGGGCGCGCTCATCCATCGCTACAGCTTCGACGCCACGGCCGACGGGGTGGAGGTCATCGACTCGGTGCAAGGCCAGAGCGGAACGCTGAGGGGCGCCGTGTACGGCGAGGGTGACGGTGCGGGCACGGTCGTGCTCGCGGGCAAAGACAGCAATCAATATGTCGATCTCCCCAATCATCTGCTCGCCGGCTTGAAAGACGTGACGTTCGAGGCGTGGGTGACCTGGGCGGGGGGCGGCCCCTGGCAACGCATCTTCGATTTTGGCGAAGACGAGACTGGGGTGGACGGGAGTCGAGCCGAGGCGCCTCGCAGCTACGTCTTCTTGTCGTGCAATCCGCGGCCCCGCTTTGCGTTCGAACAGCCGCCCGCGCAGAGCTCGGAGATCGTAATGACCGGTGCGGCGGCGTTCCCAACGGGCGCTCTGACTCACGTGGCCGTCGTGATCGACGAAACGAATCAGCACGCCTGGCTGTACGTCGACGGCGCCGAAGCGGCTTCCACGCGCTTCTCGGGCACGCTCACGGACGTCTATGACGTGAACAATTGGCTCGGCCGATCGCAATACGTTGCCGACCCGGGCTTCGAGGGCAGCTTCTCGGAATTCAGGATCTACGGCACCGCGCTGTCCGCGGCCGAAGTGGCGGCGAGCTTCGAGGCCGGTCCCGACGCGACCGTCGAGTGAGCTCAGTAGCGGGCGACGAAGCTCGTCCCCAGCAAAAATGCGGGAAAACCCAGGGTTGCAACGCGCTCTTGCTCCACGTGTACCTCGGTCGCCGACCACGCTGCCAGGCCTTGCGCTTCCAACAGCCACACCGCGTTTCCGCTGGGCTGAATCCAAAGACCCGTTCCGAACGTGGTTGCCGCCGACCAAGTGCTCGTCGTCGTCGAAGTGTACGGCGCTTCGGTGTCGCCGCGCACGCGCACTCGGAACGCGCCCATACCTGCCGAGAGCAGCGGCTGAACCGGCGATCGTGGCGCAAACCTGAGCAACGCTTGTGCAACGAGCAGCGTCTGTCGGATGTGTGCCGCACCACTCGAGCGCTCCAAGGTGGTTTCAGTGGGCGTCCAGGCCGCGCTCACGCGAAACGCGGGGGCCGACCAGCGATTGGCCGGAGGCTCGTAGCCCACTTGCAGCGCTGGCAGCCAGCTCGAGACATTACCGTTCGTGTGGTGTGCAAACTCCAAACCCAAACCCAAAAGAAGCCAGCTCGGTGCGGTGGGCGCGGGAGCCGGGAGCGCAGGCGGCGCTGGCGGTGCACGCGGTGGCGGCGGCGCTTCCGGCTTGACCCACAAAAGTGCCAGGCGCGCTTTCAGCACCTCGGCGACTTGGACGGCGAGGCGCGCCGCCGGATCGGCTTGCGGTGCGTTCAGACGCACGACTTGCATCAGCGTGGTGCTCGAGAGCCGATCCGAAATCCAGACCTCGGCAGCCGCGGGCTCGCTGGATATTGGCCGCAAATAGCGCACGGCGATGACCGCGGCGGGGCTGAGTTCTGGCCCGCTCGACTCGACGGAGATGCGAAGATCCGCATCCGCGGCGACTGATTGCACGACGACGTCCAGTTCGGCTGCGTGGAGTTCGCCGCGGACGCGCGCCAATAGTTCGAGCGCCGTGAGATCTTGCTCGTTCTCCGTCGTGAGCAAGACGACGCGGTTTGGAGCGGTGGCGCCTGCTGGTAGGGCCCACGACGCGATCACGGCAAATGCGAGCAAGCAGCGCCAGAGCGCGCCGATCATTCTGAGGAACGCTCCAGAATCTTGTGAGCAGCAGAAGCGTAAGGGCCTTGCGCGAAGCGCTTCAGGTACTCGCGCGCGAGCGGTGCAGAGGCCGCGACTCCGTCGCGCCGATGCACGATCATCATGCGTCGTCCGAGCGCTTGCGGCGCGTACGGCCCCCCTGGCGACTCAGCCAGATAGGTTTCGTACCACCCCAGGGCAGCTGCGGAGCCATCTGCCTCGATGCCACCGAGAAAGAAGGCGGCTCCGCGAGCAGCCGCGGCTCCGGGGAAGCGCTTGCGCTCAGTGAGCAAGGCGCGGCGCGCCAGCTGCGTATTTCGGGCGTAGCGCGCTGCGTCCGCGAGCGCTGCGAGTTCGCTCTGGGTGCCTGCAGCGAGCACGCTGTCGAGCCCGCGTTTCTGGGCGGCCGCTAGTACTCGCTCGAAGTCGCCCTGTGCGACCAGACGAGACCAGTTGGCGGTTCCTGCCGCCGTCGGATCGTGGCGTTCGAGCGCGGCGCCGCTCAGATCGGCGATCGGGGCGGCATCGCCCAGGTCGGGCGCAACCTTCGGCAGATCGCTCGCGGTCACTTGCGCGCTGGACGCGCTAGGTGCTGTTGGCGTGGTAGACGCTCCAGAAGCAATCGGCGTGATGACGGCTGGCGCGTCAGGGACGCTGATCAGGCGTTGCCCCGGATCCATGCGCAGCTGCCCCGCGATGCGCGGGCCCGTGACGACGACCGAGCCGCGGTGCAGATCGACTTCGATGCGGGATTGTGCCTTGCGCCAGCGCACGTCGAAGGCGGTGCCAATCACATGCACTTGGTAAGGGCCGGCTTGGACGTACCAAGCGTTGCCCGGGGCTTTGACGATGTCGACCGACACCTCTCCGTCGGCCAAATCTACGCGCGCTCCGTGGGCGGTGAGCTCGCTGATGCGTGCGTGCGCACCGTTGGTCAACGTGAACCGAGATCCGTCCGAAAACGCGACGCTCGTGTGCTCTTGTCCGACGATGTTGCCGTCCGCGAGCGATGCGTCGCTGATGCGATAACTCAGCTGATGCTCAGCGTGAAAGCCGAGCCAAAGCAGCGGTCCCAGGCACGCTGCCGCGAGCACGGCCAGCGCAGCGACCTGGCGGCGTCGCGCATCACGGGTGCGACGGGCCGCGATCCGCTCGGAAAGCGACGCCACGAAATCTTGCGAGCGTCGTTCATCGCCGGCCTTGTTGCCGAGCTGGCGGGCGAGGAAGACCATTCGCTCGACGACCGCGTCAGGCTTGATTTCTGGCTTCACGGGAGCGCTCCCATGTCGAATTTCGACACGTACTCGACCAGCATTGGGTCACGTCCGGCCAGGAGCGAGATGCGCTCGCGCGCTCGAGCGAAGCAGCGCCGAATCGTTGGCACGGACACCTCGAGTGCTTCGGCGATTGCTTCGATGTCCATCCCTTCGATCACGTGCAGCACGAACACGCTGCGATCCCGGGTATTGATCCGATCCAGGAGCGCGTAAAACCGAATCAGCGCTTCACGGGCATCCGGATCCGGGTTGACTGCGCGCAGATCTTCGACCGCGACGTTGCCATCCAGCCTGAGCCAACTGCGCAGTTTCCGCCGGCGGATCTCGTGCCGGAGCGTCCTAATTGCGATCGAGACGATGAAAGCCCGTAGTGCCGCAGGATTGCGCAGCTCGGCGACTTTGTTGAAGAGGCACAGGAACACCTCCTGCAAGGAGTCTTCCACGTCTCGGCCTGGGCCGAGCGAGCGGGCCAGCATGCGGCGTATCAACGGGGAATAGCGCTGCCACACCACTCGCGCGGCATCTGGGGAGCGCGCTTGTAGCTCGCAGGCCAACGCCGCGTCCGACACTTCGGACAGCTCGATTGGCGTGGCACTCGACGGAGTACCTGCGGCGCTGTCTAGCCGTAGCTGAGGGGATGCCACGTGTTGGAATGCGAGGGGTAGCGCTCGCATGCAGTCTATTAGCGGTAGCTCAATCGAGCCTGGCGAACAAGGTTCGGCCGCTGCCCCGAGCACAAACCGTGACTCCAAGCCCGAGCTGCGGCTCACGCCGACTTTGCCCACAGCCCCTTGATCGGGCCCGCGCCGGTGCGGTTGAATTTCTCGGTGGTGGGGAGCACCCCGAGCGGGTCGTCGTTTTGGAGCAACGCTTGCGCGACCGTGAGCCACACATCGACCTGCGGGCGCGCATTGCCGTCGAAGTTCAGGAATTGCCCACCTTTCATGCCTAGCGCCTTGCCGCCGAAAATCAGCGACGCTTTCGGGCCGCGCGAGTGCGACGGATCGCCTACCTCGGTCAGATACGGCACGACCGTGTGATCGAGCACGCTGTTGCCGAAACCGTCCTTGGCGTTCTTGAACAGGGTCAAGATGTCCGCGGTCTTTTGGTTGTACCAAGCGTTGATGGCGACCAAGAACTGGTACAGCGAAGCGTCCGCGCTGGTTCCGGTCTGGGGCGCGCCATTGAAGAAGGACTGGGACCCGATGCGGTGACTCATCGGATGATGCATGAAGCTGCGCTCGGGATCTGCCGGGTACTTGCCTTTGAAGGACACGTGGTTCGTTCCCGGTGACCATTGAAAGCTCGCCACGCGAATGATGTCGCATTGGAACGCTGCCAAGATCACCGCGGCATGCGCCTTGCCGATGCGCTCGTGCTGCTCTTCGTCGGAAGTCGCGGTGGCTTCGTCACCGTAGTCGAATTTGGAGCCCGTTTGCCCCTTCAGACTGGGGTCGGGTGCGGTGGGTTTCGTACATGCCGCACCGCCACCCGATGCGCCGCTTTCGATCTGCTCGCTGAGTTGCTTTTCGACTTCTCGCACGGCGCTGGCGTGCGCTTCGATCTTGTCGGCTTCGCTCGCGGGCGCGAGTGACTTCAACGCGGCAAGTTCGCGAAGCGCGTGGTCGAGGACGCTCTTGCGAGCGCGCAGTGCCTTGAGCGCCGCTTCGTTGTTGCCCGTCGTTCCGCCTCCGGGAATGAAGTTCGCAAACAGCTTTGCGTAGGCGTTCGCTGGGCTCAATTCGGGCAGATTCGGCGTGTACTCGGTGATGTTGCCGCCGGGATTGGCCGCCTTGATCGAACGGGTGCGATAGTCTGGACCGCCGGGTATCCCCTCGCCGTAGGAGAGGCATTGCGTCGACGTTTCCAATGAATCGACGCGGGCGTCGGCCAGCGTGTTGATGTAGCCCGCGCCGCTCTGCTTCAGGCCGGGCACGTGCTTCAAGAACACTTGATCGAACGAGGGGCCACCCGCGACGCCGTCGTCGCCTTCGCCACCATTGGCACGCGTGCCAGGAGAGTTGGCACAGGTCGTGGTGAATGGCGTGCCCGCCTCGTGCCCGCCTCCACCCGGGCACGTCAGGCGATCTTGAAAACCGTAGAGCACGATCATGTCGCTCTTCAGGCTCTCGAACGGCTGCAAGATCGGAGACAGGGTGAAATCGGTTTGGCTGCCCTTGGGCAAGTAACTTTGGCGATAGGTGCCGACCGGAAAGTGCGTGAGCAACATGCGGGCGGGGGAGCTCGCGCCCTCTGCCGCGGCCTCCATGTTGCGAAGCAAGATCTCCAGCGCAAACGCGCCGCCAATGCCGGCCAGGAACGAGCGGCGCGCGAAACGATACGATTTCATTGGGTGCCTCCGGCGTTGCGCTGAGTGAAAGCCTGGGAAACAGCGACTTCGCGGAGCAGCGAGCCAAAGCTCTTGTCACTCGCGTTGAAGCCACTGACGACCGCCTGAGTCGCGCAACTAGTTGGCGTCAGTTGCGAGCCCTCGGCCAGCGCCCAGTTCAACATGTTTCTGCTGAAGCAAGCAGCAAAGCCGGGGTGCTGAGCGATCGCGTTCTGCATCGCTACGGCGTCTCCGACGACCTGATTGTCGAACAAGGTGGGCAGCGTGACCGAAGAATCAATCGCGCGACCTTGGGGATCCATCGTGCGATAGCGACCGATGCTGTCATAGCTATCCAGCGCGAGCCCATAAGCGTCGAACGTCCGATGGCAGCCGGCGCACGGCTGCGTCTGAGCTCGATACGCGGCGCGGTCCCGCTCCGAAGCCGCAGCCAGCATCGTGCCCGCTTCCTCGATCTTCGCGACCAGGGCCGGGTCGGTGGGGAAGGACGGGTTGGTTTGGCACAGCAACGACTTGTTCACGGCTAGGCCGCGCGCCACGACCGAAGGCACGTCCGGGCGCGAGTTGGCTGCAAGAAAGCCGATCTTCGTGAGCAGCCCTCCGCGGTTCGCGGGCACCTCCGTCTCGACGAACTGGCTCTCGTCTGTCACCCCCGACAGTGTGATGCCATACACGCTCGAAAGGGTAGTGTTCAGCCAGGACTTCTTAGTGGTGAGTAGTCCCGTGAGCGGCCCGTTCCACAGGTTGTTGCCCAAGAACAACTCGACCTCGTGGTAGGCGGACTCGCGCAACCCGGTGTAGGGCTTGGCTTGGCTACCGGACGTGAACGTCGCATCGTCGATTTTTACCGTGGCCAGGTTGTCGACCTGAAAATACGAGAAGAGCGCGGCTTCGAGGTTTTTGCGCGCGGTCGGCGTGCCCAAAATACGATCGACCTGCCCAGCGATCTCGGCCGAGGTCGAAAGCTTCTGTTGCTGTGCGGCCGTCAGCAGCTCGCTATCCGGCGGGCTATCGGACAAGAAATAGGAGAGAGAGCTCGCGAGCTCATAGGGCGTGAGCGGCCCTGCTTGATCCTTCGACTCGCCAAGCTCCGTGCGATAGAGCAGCTGAGGCGATTGCATGATCGCGTACACGCTGTGTTGGATCGCCTCCGGAACGCCATAAATTCCCTTCACCTCGCTGTATACCTGGAGGATGGAGCTGGCTTCCGTGGCGCTGAGCGGCCGTCGGTAGGCCTTTTCTGCGAAGCTACGCAGGAACGCTTCGGCGCAGGCGTCGCTCGGCGTCGCTCCGCAGCCGGTCACTTGATCGAGATTCGCGAGCGCGTAGCTTCCTGCGGCAGAGGCGATCAGATCGACCTTCTGCCAGATACCAGTGGTAATCGTGCTGCCTTCTTGAGGGCTCGATAGCGGCGGGAACGTGCGCGCCGTAGGCGACTCCGCACCGATCTCGAAGTCCGCGTCCGTTTTCGCGCCGAAGGTATCGCCTAGTAGCGCGTGGATCGTGCGCGAGAACTGATTGAAGCTGAGTCTGACCACTCGCTTGCTGTCGGCAACGGCGCCGCCTTCACACGCTCCCGAGCTGCCGGTGCCCGGCCCGACGCCGCTGCCGGCGGTGGCGATGGCACTCGTGCCTGCACCGGCGCCGCCCGAGCCGGTCTCGGACGGGGTCCCCGCGGTCGTCGGACCCTCGCTCTTGCTACAGCCGAGCGCCAAGGTGACGATCGTCACCCCCGCGAGCAGTACGGGCTGCGCGGGCAGCTTGAAACGACGAATCATCGAGGGGTTCCTCCGGAGCATTCAGGGTCGGCAACGGAACAGCGCCTTCAGCCGTCGAAAGTTGCTCAACTAAATGAGTGAAGCCTCGAAAAGACGTCACCACTGCGATTCCGCAGTAGCGCTGGATCTTCGACGATCAGGGTTCGAGCGAGGAGAATGCGGCGTACGGATTTTTGATCACCGCGATACGGCGTGCCGCCACTGGGTTCAGCGCCTCGCAGCCCCGGAGTGGTCGATTGAAAAAACTTTCGCGGATCGTACTCGTCCCTGCCTTTGCATTGCCGTCGTTGCTTGGAGTCGCTTGCGCGGGGTCCGACCCGTCAGAAAGCGCCGGACACGCGGGGAGCGGAAGCAGCGCTGCCGGGCAAACGGGGGCGGTCGCGCAAGCAGGAGCGATGGCTCACGGTGGCAGCGCTTCAACCGCTGACGCGGGCGCTTCGGGCTCGGCCATCGCTGGGGCCGGGCCGAGCGCGCTGGGTGGCTCGGGTGGGTCGAGCACGGTAGGGGCAAGCGGCAGTGCCGGTGCAGCTAGCTCGGCGGCGGGATCGGCTGGAGCCGGCGCTACGACAGGCCAGGGCGGGAACGTGAGCGCGGGTGGCAGCGGCTCGCTCTCGGAAATCGCCCAAGGACTCGATGGTCTTCGGGTCGACGACCCCTGCACGGGCACGCCCGATACCTCGAACGGAGCCGTGTGCAATCACGTCGTGTTGACCAATGGTGGCTTCAAATCAGCCAAAGACGTGACCATCACCGGCACGACCGGCACCACCTACGACGTGACGCTACGCATCCGCGGCATCGTGGAACCGACGCAGATCGACGGTGGCATGCGCACGGATACCAGCACGTTCAAGTACCAGAACATGACTTGGCGCAAGGTGCCGTTCACGATCGGAGGCACGGTCAATCGCGGTGACTACTCGCAGTGGCGCATCACGGTCGCGAACCCGAAGCAGGAATACTATTTGAACGACTATCAAACCGTCGGTCACTACATATTTGCGCTCGACTACGAGGTAACTATTCCGATCGCGGCGAACAGCAAGGTCACCTTGGACGGCACGGACACCAACGAACGCGAAATCGTCAACTACGAGAAGTACACCGTCGAAGGCATCCCCGGCTCGATGAACTACGGCCAGTTCATTCAGTGCAACCTCGTCTCGGTGAAGCCGCACTGACCGCACGCCATAAAGCCGCCCGCGCGCGTCGGCTAATGCCGAATGACGAGGAACAACACGAGCAGTGCGATGGCCACACCGATCACGATCAGCCAGGGCAAATTGACACCCAGCCGCGTGATGGCGGCGGCGGGCGGAACCGCTTGGGGCGCCGAGGGCGGAGTGAGCGCGGCGCGCGCGGCCTCGCCCAGCAGCGTCTCATCGTCCTCGATCGAGCGTTTGGGGGGGGTGAGGGTAGGTGCTGCCGCTTGATTCTGCAGGCGCGCGAGCGCAGCTGGCTGAATCACGATGCCGCTGGTCGCGGTCGGAGTCGCGGTCTTGTCCGCGGGCGAGATGAAGCGATTGGCCAACGTGTCCGGAATGGCCCGGCTCACGTTCATCAACGCGTCGATCATCTTCTTGCGCTCGTCGCTGATTCTCTCGCGAACCAAGCGTGCGACGTCCGCGTGTTGCGTCAGGTGCGGCCGCGTGAGCAGCCACTGCTCGAGCTCGAAGCGCATCTCTTCGGCCGTTTGATAGCGTTGCTCACGATCGCTCGCGAGCGCGCGCATCACGATGCGCTCGAGCTCTTCAGAGTAATCGGGTTCGAGCTCGCGCGGTTTGCGGTAGGAGCCGCGCACGATTTTCCCGAGCGCTTCACCGCCGCTGCCGAACGGCCGCTTGCCGAGCGTGGTCACGTACAACACGCAACCCATGGCGTAGATGTCGACGCGGCGATCCACGCCTTGGCCGAGCACTTGTTCCGGGGGAATGTAGGCCAGCTTGCCTTTGATCTCGCCTGTGCGCGTGCGCGCGTGCAGCTGGTTGGCAGCCTTGGCGATGCCGAAGTCACTCACTTTGACGTGACCGTTGACGGACACCAGGATGTTCGGCGGGGAGATGTCGCGGTGGACGATGCCGAGGTTGTTGCCGTCTGCGTCTTTGGCTTCGTGGGCCGCGTGCAGACCGGCGCAGGCTTCGGCGCAGATGCGCACAGCGACTTCGATCGGCAAGGGCGACAAGGCGCTGCCGCGCATCAAGCCGCTGAGCGTGTCACCGGCCACCCACTCCATGACCATGAACAGCAGGTTCTCGTCCCGGCCGAGCTCGTACGTCTCGCAAATGTTCGGGTGGCGGATGGTCGAGGCGATCACGGCCTCGTCGATGAACATGCGCGCGTACTCGGCTTCGACCGCGAATTCCGGACGAACGAGCTTGAGGGCGACCGCGCGGGAGATCCCCGAGCCTTCGGGCTTTGCTGCCCACACTTCCGCCATGCCGCCGGCAGCGATCGGGAACAGCAGTCGGTAGCGACCAATCAGCTGTCCAGCTTGAACACGTGCCGAGTCGTCCGGATTGGCCCCTGTTGGGGGGCCTCCGGCGACAGCCTGTTCGGTCCTGACTCCCCTGCGATCCATTGCTAAATAGCGATGTTACTCAGATCTTCATCCGCCTGCCACGGATTCCTTAGCGAGGCGAATGTAGGTTTCGCGGTTTTCGTCAGGGCTTATCGAAGGGGTTGTCCGGATCGAGCACGCGTGGGCGCTTGGTAACCACCTTCGGCATATCACCCGACGGGGGGGCTTGTGTGCCCGTGCGCGCTGGTTCGGCGCTCGCTTTCGGTTTCACGACCGGAACGTGCGCGCCCGGTGCGAGCGCAGATAGCGCGAGTCGCAGCTCTTTGTTTCCGTCGAGTCGCAGCTCTTCCGTGCGATCGGCAAAGCCTGGCGCCGTGGCGCGCACTTGGTGCGGCTTCGAATCAGGCAAAACGGTCAATTGATAGGGGTTCGGCAACGCCGGGCCGTCGTCCAAATACAGAATCGCGCGTGGAGGGGATGCGACCAGAGTCACAGTGATCGGCGCTTCGGCGGGGGCGGCTGTGGTCGTGGTCGTCGTAACCGGAGCGGCGCTCGGTGGAGCACTCGGGATGACCGCCGACGCACTCGCAACGAGCGGTGGTTCGGGTTCACGGCCGCCACGGAGCGCAAACGAAACCACCAGCACCAGCACGGCAGCGCCGCCCGCAGCCGCGCCCCAAAGGCGCTTCGACTTGCGGGCGCGTTCACCGCCGGTGGTTGCACTGGAGCCGCCGAGGGTCTGCTCGGTGGGAGGCGGCGGGGGAGGCGGCGCGTCCAGATCGTGTTCAGCGGAGGCGATGCGCTGCGTGCGCTCGGCGATCGCTTTGCCGAGACGGTCATTGACCACGGCTGCGATGTCGCGTTCCGTGACCAAGCGGCCTTGGTTGGCGATCCAACGTGACAGCGCGCTGCCGAGCTCTTCAGCGCTTTGGTAGCGCTGCGCCGGGTCGCGCTCCAACGCCTTGCGCACGATGGCTTCCAAGTCGGGCGGGTAACCCGCCGAGCGCGCGCTGGGCAAGATCAGCGGCTGCTCGAGCAATTGATAAAGCGTGGCGACTGCGTCGTTGCCGTGGAAGGGGCGCTCGCCCACGGTGGCTTCGTACAACACGCAACCGAGTGCGAACACGTCAGCGCGGCGATCCACGTCGCGCTGCGTGACCTGCTCCGGCGCCATGTACGAGAGCTTGCCCTTGATCTCACCGGTGGCCGTTGGCGCATGCAATCTGCCGCGCGCTTTGGCCACACCGAAGTCCGTGAGTTGCACGTGACCCGAAGTGGAAATCAGGATGTTCTGTGGCGAAACATCGCGATGGACCACGCCCAGCTGCGCGCCGTGCTCGTCGCACAAATCGTGAGCGACTTGCAGTGCGTCACACAATTGTGCCGCAATGCTGACCGCGATTGCAGGCTCGAGCCGATGCCCAGCGGACGCATCGAGCAGCTCGTACAGCGAGCCGCCGTCCGAGAAATCCATCACCAGATACGGGATGCCGAGCTGCTCGTCGATCTCGAACGCGTGAATGGTGCAAACGCCGCGGTGTTGCACTTGTGCCGCGAGCCGTGCCTCGTCGAGCAACACGTTCCAATATTCGCCAGCGGCCTTCTCGTTGCCGAGAGTGGTCTTCAGCGCGAACAGTCGCCCGGTGTTTTCCTCGCGTGCGACCCACACGCGGCCCATACCGCCCGAGCCGATCGGGACAAGGAGCTGGAACCTTCCCAGCTTGTTGCCGGGTCTCAACGTAGTCTCAGTCAATGCGTGCTCTGTCCGGTGAGTATAGCCGAAGGTTATCGCGGACTCTCGCATCTTCCGAGTGCGCAAAAAAGCCGCAATCGGCGGACCGTCCGGTTATCTGGTTATCTGGCTGTCTGGCGTTGCCTGAGCGCGTGCCAGCTTCGACTTAAACGCCTTTCGGGCGCCTTCCCTTACGCTGCGGGGCCCTCGGCGAAGCTCGGCTTGGACGTATGTGAAGGTGGGCAACCGTGCGCCCGCGCTCGTACGTGTGTGGGCATCTACCAGCATCTGCCAGCAAGTTTCGCCTGCCCGTACCGTTTCGCACGCAGAAATACGTTGCTCGGCTAGGCTCAAAGCCACGTGCATGAATGACGCGAGTTTCACTTCTCGGCCAGGTCCGGCTCCACGCCAAGGGGCTCTCGAGGCGCTCGTCTACGTGCGCCAGACCTGCACCATTCATCCGCTGCCTGAAAGCGGCTCACTCCGCGTAGGTCGCGGCATCGACAACGATATCCGGATCGATGATCAGTCGGTCTCTCGCTACCACCTGTTGCTTCACGTTACAGGTGGCATCGAGGTCGAGGATCTGGGCAGCGCCAACGGCACCTTGCTGTTCCGTGTCGATCCGGAAGACAGCTTGGAAGCGCCGACCCGACGCAACGAGGCAGAGGCGCGTCTGCGCGGTGGTGAGCGCCGAGTGCTCGAACCCGGCGACTTCGTGCGCGCGGGTTCGGCGCTGATCATGGTGCAATCGCGGCGTCCGGCCAGCACGCGCAATGTTCGCTCGCTGTCGAATCATCCGCCGGGCGAAGGCCCCGCGGTGCTGCTCGATCCGGAGATGAAGCGCGCCTACGAGATCGCTTTGCGCGCCGCGCAGAGCGCGATCTCGGTGCTCATCACCGGCGAGACCGGGTCAGGTAAGGAGGTCTTTGCAGAGACCATCCACCAGCGTTCGACGCGCCGCGGACGGCCGTTCTTGCGCCTGAATTGTGCGGCTCTTTCCGAGTCCTTGCTCGAGTCGCAGCTTTTTGGACACGAGCGCGGAGCCTTCACGGGAGCCAATCAGAGCAAGGTGGGGCTGCTCGAGTCGACCGACGGCGGTACGGTATTTTTGGACGAAATCGGCGAGATGCCGCTTTCGATTCAGGCCAAGTTGCTGCGCGTGCTCGAAGAGCGCTCGGTGCTGCGCGTGGGGGCGACCAAGCCCCGCCCGATCGACGTGCGCTTCGTTTGGGCCACGAACCGCGATCTGCGGGTCGAGGTCCAGGCCGGTCGTTTCCGCAACGATCTGTACTATCGCATCGCTGGGGTCGAGTTCAGCATTCCACCGCTCCGGCGCCGCCCGCTCGAGATCGAGCCCCTGGCGCGGCTGTTCTTGTATCGCTTCTGCGATCGCTCGGGGCTGCCCATGCCCGAGCTGACCGACAGCGCTCTCCAGGCGATGCACGCGTATTCCTGGCCGGGCAACGTGCGCGAGCTCAAGAACATCATGGAACGCGCGCCGTTCCTCTGTGAAAACGGCAAGATCACTGCGGCGCAAATCCCGCAGCAGCCGCTGAACGAAGTCGAGGACGGCGAGTTCGCGCCCGAGGAACAAGACCGCACGCAGGTGTTCGCCCCGCTTCGGGTGCCGAGGTTCCCTGACGACCGACCGCTAGCTGATCCGCCGAGCAGCGGACCGCGGAGTGATCCGGGGTTGCCTCCGATTGACTCCGAAGAAGAGCGGCAACGCGTGTTGCGTGCTTTGGAGCAATGCGGCGGAAATCAGACACGAGCGGCCAAGGTTCTGGGCGTTTCGCGCCGGACCCTGATCAATCGCGTCGAACGATTGAACCTGCCGCGACCGAAAAAGGGCTAACTCACCTCGAGGCCCGCCGCGACACGGCTCCCTGAGGTTTAACCGCCGAGCCGCAGAGGTCGCAGAGATCAGAGGGAGATTTTGGGGTTCGCCGATGTGCACCGAATGCGTCTATGCAACGGCGTATTCGACGCGCTTGGCGCCCCCCAATCCTCTTTTCAGGTCTCTGTGATCTCTGCGGCTCGGCGGTTAATCTCTCTTCTCGCCCGCGAGTAAGAGGGTTCAGCGGTTGAGGCCGAGGCGCGCGCGGGCTTCGGCGTACTGCTCGCCGACGCAGAACGTGGCAAGGTCCCGCGCTTCGGGATTGCGCACGATCCATTTCACGCGCTCGGGTCCTTCTTTGGGCGGACCGCTCGGTTGGCCCACAGCGAACGCCACACCGCGCAGGGACGCCACGAGCGATCCGGCGGAAAGAAGCGCCGTGCGATTACCCCATTGATGAATGGCCGTGCCCAAGAGGCTCGCGCGGTTGCCGATTGCGCCGATCACCTCGAGCGCCAGCACCGGTACGTCGCTGTCGATGTTCGGCGGCAGCGCCGCTTGAATGCGTCGCTGCGCGTCGGACAGCTTCTTGCCTTCCACGCCTTGCGGGATCCAATTGGTTGCAAACGTGCCGAGGTACGCCGCGAGCACGGGCCACAAGTCGATCGGCGCCGTGCGCGAGAGCGCCGCAGCTTTGCCCTGCAGGATCTTGAGGCAGCGGATCATCAAGAAATAACGGGCCGCATCGTCTTCGCTGTCGAGCAGGGCCTGCCCAAACACGAGTTGCGGAGTTTCTCCGCCGATCGGAATGCAAACCGCGCCGAGCGAGGGCGTCGCATAGACTTCGAGCTCTCGAATGCCGAACGAGCTCGCCACCTGCTGGACGTAACTGGTGAAAGCGGCTGAGGCGGGAGGTAAGGGTTGAGCGCGCATCGCGCGCAGATCGACCGGATAGGCCGCGTCCAGCACCTCTCCACTCTTCAGCAGCAACGCTCGCAACGGCGGGCTCACCAGCTCCGGCGCGAGCAGCTCATCGAGTCGCGCATCGCCGGCGATTGGACCGGCGGCGGGCACGGGGACCTCTTCGCCATGTAGCGCCGACAGCGTCGCGCGCGCAACGAGCGCGGCATCGCCGGCCGCCTTGAGTTCGGCGACCGTCGCCAGCACTTCGAAGAAGCCCGGCTCGAAGCGGCCCGTTGCCAGTGCGCGCCGCGCATCGGTCGCGGCTCGATCGAGCAGGACTTGCATGGCTCGGGTTTCGCCGTGGCGCTGTTGAAATTCGGCCACCGCGCGCAAGACGGCGCTGTCGTGCGGCCATTCTTTGCGCGCCTTGTCGAACGTGGCTTCGGCGCGCTTGCGATCGCCGCCGATCTGCTCTTCGACCAAGGCTAGCGCGAGCGTGCGGTCGCGCTTTTCTTCCGGCGTCTTGGCACGCGACAGCAAGTCCGCCTGCAGCGACAGCGCGGTCGCTTGATTGCCCAAGCGACCGTAGACCTGGACCAGTCGCGCGACCGTGTCCGGGTCATCCGGGATGCGTTTCAGCACCTCTTTGTAGGCCAGCTCGGCGCGCTCGGGGTTGGGCAACGTGGTGTCGTACAGTTCACCCAGTCGGCGATAGATCTGAGCCTGACGCGGGAGCTCGATGGTGTGCCGCGCGAGCCGAATCAAGGCCTGCTCGCCCGACGTCCAATCCCCTTCGCCCAAGCACAATTCGGCGAACGCTTCGAGCGCTTCGGCGTGATCGGGATTGGCGTCGAGGGCCGCGGATAGCGCGGCTTTCGCGGCCTCTTTTTCGCCGACTTCGGCCAAGGCACGACCGCGCGTGACCTCGATTGCAATGCGCTCTTCCGGGTCGCTCGTGCGCTGCAAGCGACGCTCGAGCAAGTCCGCGAGGCTCTGCCGATCGTTGGCCGCGACGTACAACGATTGCAGGCGGACGACCGCGTCCTCGTGACCGACGTCGAGCGCCACGGCGCGCTGCAGCGCTGCGCGACCTCGTTCGACGTTGTTTGCCTTGTCCAGCCAAAGCACAGCGGCCTGATGCCAGGCGCTCACTTGATGCGCTTCGACGTGGCTGGCTTCGGCCAATCTCTCGTGCGCTTGAGCCGCCGCAGCGAATTCGCCGACGCCTTCGAGCACCTCCGAGAGCGTGGTGAGGGCCAGCAAATGATCGGGCATCTGCTCGAGTGCAGCCGAGAGCAGGCGCCGCGTGTCCTCGGGGCGCTCCAAGCGCGCAGCGGCCTCGGCGGCGCGCAAGGCCAACGTGGCCTTGTCGAGTGGGCGCTCCGCCAGCGCATGAAGTCGCTGATCGGCGGTCAGACCGAGTTCGTTGTCCTCGGCCGCCCGCGCGCGCGAACTCAGCGTCCGCAGCGCCCAGAGTTCGTTGGGTGAACGCGAGACGGACAGCTCTGCCATCTCGCGCGCCTCGCTCCAGGCGCCGCGCAGAACGCGCAGGCGCGAGACCAGGCGCGCGTGGGCGTTGGCCTCGTTCACGTCCAGGGCGCGTGCCAGGCTGGTCGCGATCGGTTCCAGATCTTCTCGCCGATCCGCGCCGACATAGGCATGCTCGATGCGTCGCAGCGCGGGCAGGTATTCCGGCGACTGCTCGAGGATCGCTGCCTGCCAAAGTAAAGCGCTCGATTGGTCACCGCGCGCGCGGTCGATCTGACTGAGGTGCTCGTACAATTCACGCTGTTCGCGGGCATCCTCAGTGGCACGAGCCCGCTGCAAGAGTTCGTCCGCGATACGCGCGGCGGTCGGGCCGGATGCGGCGTAGCGCTCGGCGGCCACGCGCCACAGTTCGCTGCCGCCGCTCTCCAGCGCCGAAAACGCATTGCGCGCGGCCGCCTCCAGATCACCGGCGCGACCGCGTTCGAGCGCGGCCTCGGCCAACAAGCGAGCGCGACTCGCGCCTTCGCTGGACTCTGCCGAGGCTTCGCGCCACGCCGCGCGTTCGGCCTCGTCGCTGGGCACCATCCGCTCCGCCAATTCGCGCAATGCGAGGTCGCTCGGACGCGCGCGCAGCGCTTCCTCGAGCAGTTGCTCTGCGAGCGGCAAATCGCTGTCGGCGACCAGCAAGGCCTCCCGAATCAAGTCCAAAGCGCGCTCGATGCTGTCGTCCGAGGCTTCACGTCGTGCACGCAGGGCATTGAGCAGCGCGGCGCTGTCAGCGGTACTGCGCGCGGCGACCTCTGCGAGACGGTGGGTCAGCGAGAGCTCTGGGGCAGCGACCTTCGCGCGCTCGAGCAATGCGCGGTAGTGCTCGCTATCGGCGCCTTCGGCGCGCAAGGCGGCTTCTAGCAAGAGCAGCGCGGCGCGGGGTGAGGCGCCGAGTTCATCGGCGAGCGCAATCAAGAGTTCGCTCACCGTCTCCGATGGCACGGCGTTGCTGAGCGCGCGCAAGGCGGCTTCGTTCGTCGGGTCCAGCTCGAGTGCGCGTCGATACGTGATCGTGGCCGAGCCCAGATCGCCAGCCAATTCGTGGACGAAGGCGGCGGCCATGCGGTGGTCGCGCTCGGCCTCGGCATCGTCGGGTGCGCACGGCCAATCGCCGAGGGCGATCGCGACGGAACCCTTGTCGCGAGCCGCTTTCGCGAACTCCAACGAAAGCAGCCGCGCGAGCGGGCTCTCCGGATGAGTGCTCGCGAAGCCTTGCGCGTGATCGCGTAGATAGGCCAGCCCCTTGGCGTCCGTCGGCGGCGTGCCGAGCGCCTGACCCAAGCGCTGCTCGGCTCGCGCGGCTTCGCTACCGACGCGCACGTCCAGATTCGGATCGGCGTTGGCGGCTGCGAACGCAGCTGAAAGCGGCAAGAGCTCGGGGTCCGCCGCTAGCTCGCGAATCGCCCCTTCGAGCAGGGAGGGGGACAGGCCATTCAACGCCGCGAGCGCCACGCGATCCGCCGCGCTGAAGGTTTGTTCGGCCTGAGCACCGAGGAGCGCGTTGCGCACGCCATCGCTGTCGCCATGCTCCAAGGCGCGAGTCACCAACGTGCGGCGCGCGAGCCGGCTGCCTTCGCGGTTGGCGAGTTCGCTGAGGCTCGCGATCGCGCGCAGCCGCGTCTTCGGATCGGCACCGAGTAGGGTGGCCGAAAGCCAGGCCGACGCGCGCCCGAGCCCCTCGACGCGCGCCAAACGGTCCAGCGCTTCGGCGGCTTTTTCACGCTCGCCCGCGGACAGCGCGCGTCGCGCGTCATCGAACGCGCTGCGTTGGCCGCCGGGGGGCTGAGAGCTGCCGGCGGGCATGGGGGCGCCGCGTGAGCGCAGCAGCTCCTCGCACGCACGCGCAAGTTCGTTCAGTGTTTCGGACTCGGGCAGGCGAATGCGCGCCGGCGCATTGCTCTTGCCCAGCAAGTCCACCAATTTGGCGACGTGGGCACGCGGATCGTCTTGATGGGCGCGGACGGCCAAATCCAGCTTCTTCTTGGCCGAAGCATCGTCGTGCAGTGCGAGGCGATGCACTTCCGCGCTGAGATAGGCCGCGTGCACACGCGCATCCGCGGTTGCGGCGCTACGGATTTCCATTTCGAGCGCGGGCGCGACTGCCTTGTAGTCGCCGTCGGCGGCTGCGAGCGCGCGTAGCTGGCGCGCGGCCATGGCGTGCGAGCGTGGAATGGTGCTGGCTTCTGCCGCGACTTCGCGCGCGCGCGGGAGGTCGCCGACGAGCGCCCAAATCTCGCTCGCGACGGTCAGGAGGCGTGCTTTGGCTTGTGCGTCGCTGGCGGCACGCGCTTCGTTTTCGAGCCATTCGGCGCGCGTGGTCCAATCCTCGCGCTGCCCTTCCAAATGGTCCTGCGCCGGGCGTTCGTCGGGCCAGATCGACGGGGAGATCGACGGGCGTTCGGGGATCGCGGCGGGTTGAATCGAGGGATACGACGAGTCGCCAGCGGGGCGGACCTCCGAGGCGTCGCTGAGTGGGCGGAGCTCAGCTGCGTCGCTCAGCGGCTGGAGCTGTGCCGCATCGCTCAGCGGGCGGAGTTCCGCTACATCGCTGAGTGGCTGGAGTTGCGCCGCGTCGCTGAGTGGGCGCACTTCCGGCGCGTTGCTGACCGGGCGGAGTTCCGCTGCGTCGCTCGGCGGGCGGAGCTCGGCCGCATCACTCAAACGAACTTCTTCGAGCTGCTCGATGGCTTCGGCGCTGAGCGGCTCGGGAGTCTCGTTGAAGAGCTCGTACTCCGTGTCGCGGCTGACCGCCGTCGGCAGATTTTGCGGCCCCGGGATCGACGGCATTGCGAACGGATCCGTCGGACTAGGCGCCGACAGCGTTGGCATGCTGTTTTGGTCCTCGATCTGGTGCAGCGTGGGCATGCTGCTCCGAGGATCGGTCGATGGCCGATCTTGGAACGGATCGGGAAGCACTTCGGGCGCGCCCGGCTCGACCTCCTCCAGCGCTTGCTGCTGGGTGAAGATGCGCGTGCGCTCGTCCTCCTCTTCGCGTGAACGCGGAGCGAGTCGGTTGAGCGGTTGACGAGTGGCCGACGCAACCTGAGGCGCTTGGGGGCTCACGGCCAACGGAAAGGGCTGACGCGCAGGCGGCCCAGCTGGATTCACCGATGGCGGTTTGGTCGTCGCATCCACTCCAAGTCGTGGGCCCGTTGAAAAGCGAGACGCTGGACGAGGGATCCCTGGCACGCGCGGGGCAGGGGGGACATCCGGCAAGCGGGGAATAGCCGCCGTCGGAGGCGGACTGGTTTCGACCTCTGGCGCAGCAGCAGGCATGCTCGAGAGCAATTGGTCGATGTCGGAGTTGGCCAGATCTTCCAGGCCGCTCGTGCCGTCGTCTTCCTCGCGTGTGAGCTTTGCCAACAGATCTTCGGTGCGGCCCACGACGGTCACGTCGTCCTCCGAGAATTGGCGCGCCTGTGGGTAAAACCGAACCGGCGGCGTGAGGTCGGGAGCAGGAGCTGCCGCCGGGATCTCGTCGAACAACAGCGAGTCGAGCAGCGCGTCCGACTCGAGATCCTCTTGGTCTTTGCCCGGGTTCGTGGTGCGGCCAGGCTGTTTCGGTTCGTTCGGGCCGCTCATTTTACGCCCATCCCCAGTTTTTCGCGGAGCTCGAGATAGCCCGGTGAGAGTACGAATGCGAGCAGCCGTCGCGCGCGCGTGGCCGCTTCGTCCGACAGTCCGAGCGCGCCGCGTTCGCGACCACCCGCAGCCAGCACCCAAGACACATCGCCGGCAGCAATTGCGGCCATGCGATCCAAACTCGAGATCGCGGCTCGCGCCCAGGCTAGCGGATCTTGCCCGGAGCGTTCGACGGCCCGCGCGAGGTCCGGCAAGATCTTTTTCACGCGTCGTGGCGCCTTGGAGAGCAAGCGTTGGAACTCCGGCAACATCGCGTACGCCGGTGCGGGGATCGACACTTCGCCAACGCGGCACGCGGCCACCACCAGCGCGCCAATCTCGGAGGATTCGCGATGCCTGAGCACGGTCGTGCCGCGTCTCAGGGCAAACAATTCACGCGCCACCGCTTGCCGATGCCGTGGCGAGAGCGGTGCCGAGACACCCGAGCCGATCACGATCGCCGGCAGCTCGGAGGCGATTGCGACCACCGCGTCTGCGTCACGCCCGCCCACGTACAGCTCGAACTCACCGATGCCGAGCGCGCCCGCCCAAGCGGCGATTTCGTTGCGCACCGGGAGTCCCATGCGAGCTTCGACGCGCTCTTTCTTGGTGACGCCGAAGGCCGCCAAGCTCGGGCCGAGCTCTTCGCAAATCGTCGTGGCCATGGCCAGCATCAACTCGCCGATGGGGCCTCGGTCTTCCGGATCGGCGAGGTTCGGCAGCGCGCTGTCGTCGATCGCGATGCGTGGCACGTTGGATACGCGCTGATCGATGCGCGCGAGCTCCTGTTCGACCGCGTCCGAAGTCACGCCCAGGGCGATCAGCGCGCCGAGCGCTGCTTGGCGTAGCGGCGCCTTGCCCAAGTACGCCGCAATCCGCGCCATGCGTTCGACGCGCGCGGTGTCGAGCGGATCGTTCTGCAGCGATTCGGTCAAACGCGCGAGCCCTCGCTCGAGGTGTGGAACCGAGGTTTGCCGCGAAAAGGCTTCAGCCAGCACGAGATCGAGCGCTTCCGGATCGTCTGGCACTTCACGGAGCAGCTGTGCTGTCGCGAGTTCGGCGCCCTTGTGGTTGCTCAATCGATCGCGGTGGATCACCATCGACAGCCGTGCGGCCTCGGCGCGACCGGCGGAGGTATCGCGTTCGGTCATCAACAGCTCGAGCGCTTCGGTCGCTTGGTCCCAGGCCTCGGCGCGAGCGGCAGCGCGAGCCAAGCGTTCACGCACAGGCAAGGTCCCGAGTCCGGACTTGTGTAGGTTGGCGAGCACGTCGAGCGCCGCATAGTGGTCGTCGAGCTTGTTTTCGTACAAGTCGACGGCGGCGATGCCGCTCATCAGCCGTTGCTGACCCGGCGCTTCGTCCAAGGCTGCCAGTCGGGCTAGGTTTTCTGCGGCCTCGGCGAAGCGACCGAGCGTGATGTACACCTCGCCCGAGAGCGCCAGAGCGCCCACGTGATCGGGCTCGAGCAAACGAACATTTTCGAGCGCCGAGAGCGCGCCCTCGCGATCGCCGGCCGCGCGCAGGACGCGTGCTCGCTCCCAAAATAGCTTCGCGATTTCGGTTGGATCCTCGGCCACCTCGAGTCGTCGCGCCACGAGCTCGAGCAGACGCGGGCCATCCTTGCGTTCACGCACCATGCGAAACAGGCGGTCGAACGCGCTGAAGCGACTGACGTCCCGCTCGACCGCGCGCGAGAGCGCGAACTCGCCTCGGGTCGAGTCCTTGAATTCGTCGAGCAAGATCAAGGCCGCGTTCTCCCAGAACTCGCTGCCCTCGGCGGCATCGCTCACCGCGTCGCCCAACGCCGCGCAGGCTTCGGCCAGAATGCCGCGTTCGCCCGTGATCTGCGCCGCCGTGCGCAACCCTTCCCAGCCCAACAGCTCTTCCGGATGCGCTTCGACGACTTTTTGAAAAGACTCCAGCGCGCCGCGAGCGTCGCCATAGGCGAGTTGATTGTAACCAGCCAACGCGGTCAGGACGCCCACGCTCTCGTCGCCCAAGTTCACGCCCACGTCGAGCAGCGCATGCGCACGGCGCCGCGGATCGGAGCCTGGTGCGGCCAATTCCAGATTGGCAAGCTTTCCGGCGGGTAGCTCCGTGTTCAGCGGCTTGGGCAAGTCTTGCCCGGAGAGCTGAGCGACCAGCGCAGCAGAGGCCTCCATCGCCGCGCCGAGTGGTGCCGACAAGCGTTGTGCGACCGCCAAACGCGCTTCGATTTCGCTCTCCATGTCGCCGCTGTGAGTCGCGGCGCCGAGCCACTCCAGCGCGGGGGCGAGCCCTGGGTCGACTCCAGCCCAATTGCGCGCGGCCTCCGCGAGGGTCGTGTCCGCGCCGTTCGGCGTGCGCGCTAGTTCGATGCCGTAGGCGGCCGAGCGCGCGAGCGCCGCACTGCCCGGAAGTTCGGCGATTTGCTCGAGCGCTTCGCGACGCTCGTCTTCCTCGGTGCCGTTCGGGCTCCACAGCGCGCGGGCGAGCAGCGCGGCTTCGTGCAGCTCGCTGGCAGGGAAATCCACGGCCGCTGACAGTGCGTCGCGCGCCGCCGTGACGTCACCGCCGCGCGCGACCTCGAGTGCGAAGCGATCGAGCGCGGCCAAATCCGGCGCCGATTCGGCACGCGCTTCCAGCGCTCGGCGTCGAGCGACCAGATCGTTCGATTCCGACGCGGTGAGCGCCCAGCCGAGCAGGGCGTTGCCAGCTCGCGTTTGCGTGCTCGCCGTGTCGAAGCGCTCGATGGCCGATTTGCGATCGCCTGCCTGCCAGAACAGCATGCCTGCCTCGAGGTCGAAGGCGGAGGCGAGTTCCTGATCGCGCTCAATCGCCGCGCTCGCCGTGAGCGCGTTCGCAGCGGCTAGTTTTTCGCCGTGCGCGGTCTCGAGCGCGACGTGCGCGCGCAGCACGACCACATCGGTCGGCTCTGCGGCATGCAACTGAGCGAGCTCACGGCGAGCGACGTCCGCGTGACCGCCGGTGACGGCGCGCAGCGACAAGATCAGTCGCAAGGCGCGCGCGGTTTCCGGATCGGTCTCGGCGTTCGAGAGCGCGTTGAGCGCCTCGCTCGTCGATTCACTAGTGGCGTTCGCGCGCTCGGGGAGGAGATCGAGTGCGTAGGCGATCAACGCGTTGCCGAGCCAGCCGCCGCCCGGCGCTCCTGCCAGGCCGGAAAGCGCCTGCGCGGTGCCGGTGCGTTCGGCGCGTAGCGCTCGCGCGCGCGCGAGCTCGAACCAAAGCCCCGCGTGCTCGGTTTCGTTCGCGCCCTGGGCGATCAGGCGACGCGTCGCTTCTTCATACCAAGTGTGGTCCTCGGCGATCGCCGAGAGCAACCGCGCCACGCGCGCCACGACCGCCGGCGACGCGCCGTACATGCCGGCTTGCGACAGCGCGGCCCGCGCGCCCTGCGTGTCGCGGCACTGCCTGGCCCAGACGTCCGCGGCCAGCAGATAGAAACGTGCTTTGCCCGTGTCAGTCGGTAAGTGCTCGGCGGCGGATTCCAGCGCCGACGCGAACGCCTGCGGATCCTCGCCCATGCCCAGCAGATCCAAGTGCAACGCCCGCGCGGCGATGCTCGCAGGATCCTGGGTGAGCGCTTGGCTCACGGCGGCGAGCGCGCCACTGCCATCGCCGTCCGCTGCGCGCGCTTCGGCCACGCGCAGCCATAGAGACGCAGCATGCGCGCCGGTCGCTCCGCGCTCGAGCTCCGCGCCCGAGAGTCGCGCGGCGCCCATCGTATCGCCAAGCAGATCGGCGAGGTGAAAGCGTGCTCGGAGTAGCAGCGGGTCGCCCGGAGCGGCCGCGAGCGCGCGATCGAGGTACTCGGCCGCTTGCGCTGCTGCGCCGGTTTCTCGAGCGAGCTCTGCGGCGCACAGCCACGCATCGGCGGCTCCTGCGGCATTGCGCAAATGCGCGGGCACGCCGAGCCGATCGCCGTTCGTGGGATCGCGCAAAGTCGTTTCGATGGTTTCGGCGACGCGCACCTGGGCGCGCACTCCGATCGCGTGCTCAGCGGTTCGATGCGCATGCGCCACCAGCGCGGTCAGGCACTCGAAGGTTGCGGGGCTGGCGAGCTGAATCGCTTCTTCCAGGGTGCGCTCGACTGCCTCGTGATCACCGACGGCGCTGCGTTCCTCCGCCAGCGACAGGAGTAGGAGGGCCTTCCAGTGCAGATCTTCGGTGAGCGACGCGCGGGCTTGCAATGCGCGCTCGCGCAGCTCCGCATCGCCGAGCTTTGCCGCGACCAACTCCAAAGCCAGCCACAAGCTTGCGTCGCGCGGCGCATCTTCGGTCGCTTGCTCCAAGATCGCGCGCGCGCCCGGCGCGTCGTCCTCGTGGTCGAGCAAGTAGAAGGCTTGGTCGAGCAGCGCGCGTGTGCGCTCTTCGGGCCGATCGGCGACATTGACCAAGCGCTCCAAGAGCTTGCCGAGCTTCTTGTACGCCTGCCTGCGTTCGATGATCGCGATCAGCCGTTCCAGCGGTTCACGAAACTCCGGCTCGGCATTGACCGCGCCGAGCTGATCGCGCGCACTGGCGGTCTCGTCGTTGACGCGCTCCTCCAGTACGCCGATTTCATGCAACAAAATCGCGCGAGTCTTGCTGTCACTCGCGCCATCGTGTTCGGCTCGTAGGCGCGCGATCGCCGACGTGATGACCGTCAGGTCCTGCGCAATCGACTGGACCTGAGAACTTTGCAACCGGCTGGTACTCGACATGGAATCCGGCGAAATCGCCTCGACTTTAGAAGACCTACCCAGGGCTGCCTAGCTTGCATTTGTCCCGGCCCCCTGACCCGCGCTCGTTCGGTCTGCCGCTGCCAAAATCATTATGATTGATTCGACAACGCGCAGGTGTGGCGCGGTGTACGCGGACGTGCGCGGGCACCCGCGCGCGCTCACGCGACTTCTCCGGTAACTAGCCGAGAGCGGTTAGTCGTTTCGGCGCACGATCCAATAGCCGCGCGGCGTATCGATCACATTCGAACAAACCGTGCGCTTGTCCAGCGTGAACAGAACATATTCGACTGGCGGCTCGAGCACGCCGCGCGGGATCCGACCGGCGTCGGAGGTGGAGCCGCGATCCCCTTTGCTGACGGCGGCCGCAAAGTCCGTCTTCGCTAGCTCGAGCGCGGCTTCGGCCTTCTGCCGCGCGGCATCCTTGGTGCGAGCATCACTGGGCGCAAACTGTGCGCCCTGGTAGGTGAACTGGATCACGCCAAAGCTCAGCTGCTGAGGGGCGGAATTCGGTAGTTCCGGAACCTTGCCGCCATCAGGGAACGTTTCGAAGCCCTCGGTGAAGGGCGCCGGACCGGCATCGTCTGGCGGGCCTGCATCGGCGCTGGCAACAGCGCTGGCACTCGCGCTCGGGGCCGGCTTGGCCGAGGCGGCAATACTCGCCACGGGTTTGGCCTTCACGGGCCGAGGTTTCGGCGCATCGTGCGAAACCATAATTACCCCAGTCAGGGCCGCCAAAAAGCCTAATCCCAAAAGAGCCGCGGTCGAACGCTGCATGCTGAGCCGCGCCCTACCACGGATAGCAGCGTGCGGTGCAGAATCTGGAGCGGGCGTTGGGCCGGGACAAGCGGCGGCGGTTGCTGCTAACACTTAACGGCTGGGCGGTTGCCCGAGCGCCCAAGCCAATGAGGATTGCGGGTTGGGCGCGCTCGCGAGTTTGGGAGCGCTACCCGAGCTCGATGGCTGTGAGCTTTTCGTAACTTTCGGGCAACGCTGATAAGAGTTCACCGGTATGTTCAAAGTCGAGTGCCCGGGCTGCAAGGCCCCGTATCAAGTCGACGAGCGGCGCATCCCCGCAAGCGGGTTGAAGATGCGTTGCCCAAAATGCGGCACGTCGTTCAAGGTCGATCCGCCCGCTGATGGTCGGGGTGTTGGATCGAGTGGCGTGACGGGCGGAGCGCTCGGTCTCGGCGCCGAGCCTGAGTCGATGCCTCCGCCGGCTTTGGCCGCACCGTCAGCCGCGCCGCGCGCGTCCGTCGATCTGCGTGGCACCATGCTCGGCGTTGCACCTGCGGCTGCGGCTGCGGCGCGACCCGCCGTGCCCGCCAATCTCAAAGGGACGATGCTCGGCGTTGCGCCAGCTGCAGGCGGTGGGGCGCCGGCAGGCCCACCGCGTCCGCAGAACCCTCCGCCGCGTCCAGCACAGAATCTAAAGGGCACGATGCTCGGCGTCGCACCACTCGCGCCCGCGGTGCCCGCGACGGCACCGGCAGCGCCTCCGGCTGCCCCCGCGGCCCGTCCAGCCGCACCAGCCGCTGCGGCGCCTCCGGCGGCCTCGGCCGGAAAACCACCGCCGATGCCACCTCGCAAGGGCGCCGAGGCGAAGCCGCTGCCTGCCCTCGATCCAGAGGCGTTCTTCGACGACTCGGATCTGCCTGCCGCAGCCGAACCGAAACCACGCGTGCCCCCGCCGCGCCCGGAGTTGGTGAGCGATCTCGACTTGCCCGCGCCGATCGCGCCGACGCCCGTTGGCGCCGTGCCCGCGGCACGCGCGCCGCTTGCCGATCTACCGGCAGCACCGTCGGCGTTTGCCGATCTGCCGATGCCTTCGGCGCCCACGCCGTTCACCGATCTTCCTGCGCCGTCGGCGTTTGCCGATTTGCCGCTGCCTTCGGCGTTCGATGATCTGCCGTTGCCTGCTGCGCCAGCGCCAGCTCGTCCTGCGGCGGCACCGCTATCGTTCGATCTCGATCTCGACTTGCCTGCGACTGCTTCGCCGAAAGCGCCGGCCGCTCGCGTTTCATCGCCAGGTTTGGATTTGGATCTGCCCTCCGTGAGCCCGCGCAGTATTTCCGGTGTGGGCTTGCCCTCGGTGAGCCCGCGCTCCCCGAACCCAGCCGGCAATTTGCCGTCACCCGCGCGCCCTGGCGACGCGAGCGCTGCGCCATCGGGGCGCGCCTTTGGTGAAGTCGGTTTGCCCTCGGTCTCTGCCGGATTGCCAGAGGTGAGCCGCGGTGGTGCGCCGGGGCGCGGGTCGGTGGAGTTGCCGTCGCTGGGCCGCGCTCGCACTTCGAGTCCCGGGTTCGAGCTCGACGATGGCCTGCCCTTGGTCGGCGCCAATCTGCCTTCGCTGAGCGGCGTGGGGCTGCCGGAGCGGAGTAACGCCGGATTGCCTGCGCTTGGCGCGGCGTTGCCGGTGTTCCAATCCTCCGGTTTGCCAAGTCCTTCCGCGAGCGGTTTGCCGGCGGTCGGTGGCTACGCTGCGCCGCCTTCCGCGCCGCCCGAATATGGCGTGCTCGATCTCGACGTCGGGCGCGCGCCGAGTTTGCCGCCCGATTTCGGTTTGGATCCCGTGCCCCCGCCGCCCACGAACGTGCGCGCTTCGCGTTCAGAATTCGGCGAGCTCGAGCTGCCGCTGGGAGGTGCGCCAAGCTTGCCGCCCGCGGCGCCCGCATTCGCCGGCGAGGCTGAAGAAGCTGACTTGTTCGGTGATGCGCCACCGCGCATCCCTGCCGCAAAAGCCCCAGCTGCGCGCGCTCCCTCGGAAGCGATCGTGCGCAAGTCCGGCGGAGGCACGGCTTACGGCGAGGTGAACCTGGGTGGCGACGAGGGAAGTGAAGCCGAAGTCCCGCTCGAGGCCAGCCCAGCGCCGCGCCGCGACGAGGACATGGAGTTCGGCGCGATCCCGCAAGAGGATCGGCCGCGCGTCGCGCCGAGCGCGGCCGCCGCGGTGGCCACAGTCGGCGCGGCCGCTGCTGTTAGCGCGATCCCGGCAGGTCGCAGCAAGACCAATGCACAGAAGCCCAAGCGCAAACTCGATCTTCGCTTGTATGGCGGACTGTTCGTGGTGGTCGTGGCCGGCGCTTCGCTGTCGTTGCTGCCTACGGTGGGTCCGTTCGGCGCGTACCTCGTGATCGACCAGGTGAAAGCAGGCGAGTACGCGCAACTCGTGCAGAGCACCGTCGCGCAAGCGCAGAGCGCGATGGCGCACGACACCTATCCCGAAGCCAAGCAAGCCATCGCGGCAGTCGAGGCGTCACGGGTGTCGGCCAAGCGCGTGCGCCAATTACCCGCGTATGCTGCCTTCACCGCGTTTGCCGAAGAGCTGCGTTTCGGTTCGGACGGCGCAATCCACGCCCCCGCCACGGTGCTGCTCGACGTGCTGAACGAACATCCCGACACCCAATACGTGCCGATCGCACGCTGTGCGCGCGCCGCCGCTGAAGGCCAAATCGCGCGTGCCAAGCAACTCTTCGATAGCTTGCCGGGGGCCGCAGCCGGAGATCCGGATCGAGCGTTTTTACATGGCGAAATTGCGCTGCGGGCGAACGACCCCAAGGCCGCCGTGGCTGCTTGGCAACAAGCCGTGCAAGCGCAGAAGAGCCCGCGCAGCGCCTTCGGTTTGGCGCGCGCCAGCTACGCTGCCGGCGACACGACTGCGGCTGCCACTGCCGCTCGTGACGCGCTGGCCCAAAACCCGAATCACGTCGGAGCGCGCATCTTGCTCGCGCGGATCAGCAGCGCCTCGCGCAGCGGCGAGGCCGAAGCCTTGGGCCTGCTCCGCGCAGTCACCAAGAACCCCGCGCAAGCCAGCCCGGACGAATTGGTGAACGCGCAAACGCTGCTCGGCGACATCCACCTTGCGCGCTCGCGCATGTCGCAGGCCGAGGCCGCCTACAACGACGCGCTCAAGATCAATCCCAAGGCCGCGCGCGCGCTGAATGGCTTGGGGGATGCCTTGTATCGCGCGGGCCGTTTCTCCGAAGCACAAGCGCGCTTCGAAGCCAGCACCCAAGCCGATCCCGACGACGTTTCGGCAAAAATTGGCGTGGCCAAGTCGAAGCTCGCGCTCGAACGCGTGGATGACGCGAGCGCCAACTTGAAGAAGCTGCGCGAGACGTACCCAGCGTCCGTGCCAGTCGCTTATTGGTATGGCCGCGCGCTCGAAGCCGCGGGCAACCGCGCGGCTGCAGAGACCATGTACCGCGGCGTGCTCAAGGCACCGAGCAATGACCCGCAAACCGTCGACGTCTACATCGCGCTCGCCATGCTGCAGAGCCAGCAAGGGCGAAACGACGAAGCTCAGAAGACGCTCGCCGACGCGCGCGCGAAGTTGCCGGACGTGCCCGGGATCCACAAGGCGCTAGGCGAGGTTGCCCTGTCGCAAGGACGGTACCCGCAAGCAACCGCGGAGTTCCGTCAAGCACTTGCGCTCGACAGCGAAGATCTCGGTGCACGCTTCCGCTTGGGCGTCGCGCTGCGCCGCGACGGCAAGTTCGAAGAAGCCGGCAAAACCTTCGACGAAGTGGCCGCGGTCGACAAGGACTACCCAGGGCTCGCGCTCGAGCGCGGTTTGCTGTTCGAAACCTCCGGGCGCAACGAAGAAGCGCTGAAGGAGTACGAAGGCGCGCTCGCCAAAGCGCCCAAAGACCCTGATCTGATGCTGCGTGTCGGCTGCGGAAAGGTGGCCGCGGGCCGCGCCAAGCAAGCCGAAGAACTGCTGCGCAAGGTACTCTCCGAGCGTCCGAACTCCTCGGAGACCAACCACTGCCTCGGTCGCGCTTTGCTGCTCGAAGGCACGCGCCTCGCGGAAGCGCTGCGCTTGCTCGAGCGCGCCGTCGAACTCGACGCCAATCGCGCCGAGTATCAACTGTACGCAGGCTGGGCCGCCAACGAAGCCGGCAACGTGCCCAAGGCCGAGAAATACCTCGCAGAAGCGCTGCGACTCGACCAAGGCTTGGCCGACGCTTATTGGCAGCGCGGCGTCCTACGCCAACGACAAGGCGCCGCACGCGACGCCATCCTCGATCTGACCCGCGCGCTCGAACTCCGCCCGAGTCGCTACGAAGCCCACGCTTCGCTCGCTGATGCCTACTACGACCTGGGCAAAGAGCCGCTCGCGTTGCGCGAGTGGCTGCTCGCCATTCAAGCTCAACCCGACAACGCCACCTGGCACTTCCGCTACGGCAAACTGCTCGCGGCGAACCATCAAACGGAACCCTCGCGCGAGCAACTGACCCGCGCGCTCGAGCTCTCGGCCAGCGAAGACCCACCGCCGCGCTGGTCGTGGGAAGCGCACAATCTGCTCGCTCGCGCCATCGGCCTCAAACCCGAAGCCGTCAAACACTGGGAAGAATTCCTACGCCTCGGCCCGCGCGACTCGCCGTACCGCGTCGAAGCCAAAGCGTCCTTGGAGAAGCTCGGCCATCCCTGGACCGGCGACTGACGCCCACCCGCGTCTCCCCCGTAAACGTGCCCGTGACCGTGCCCGAAAAATCGCACCGCGAAACCGCGCGCCGTCACGCACTGGTGCACGCGAGCCGCTCTGAGGCAGCCCCCATCTAGGAAGAGAAGAGGGGGCGCTCGCGATCCAGCGGCGCACCTCGGGGGGCGTGGCGTTCCGAACGCGGGGGCGGCTTCCGAGAGGGAGATCGGGCACGGGCACGGGCACGTTTACGGGGAGACAAAAAGACGAAGGCCGTCTGAGGTGCCTCAGACGGCCTTTCATCCGGCTCGATTTGCCTTGTTTCAGCCCTTGGCGGCTGGAGCGGGCGCGGGCGCGGGCGGGGTGGGGCCGACGACGAATTGGTATTCGAACGTGCCGTCACCCGGGTTTGCGTCCGGTGGATCGAGCTTGAGACCCGAGAGCGACTTCACCACGCATTGCGTGAGCGCTTCGGGCGCCTGCGTCTTGGCCGCGTCGGCCGAGACGTTGCTCAGCGCGCCAGTCTCGGCTTCGACGGTGAAGTGCACGGTCACCGTGCCGGCCAAGTCCGACTTGCCCTTGAGCGCGTCGTCGTAGCAGGTCTTGATCTCCGCGCTCTTGGTGTCGAGGAGCGCTTGAGTGGCGTCGCGGTACTCGTTCGGGCTGCGCGCGTGGAACGAGCAGCCGGCGACGAGGCCGAGCAACAGGAACATACCAAAGGACTTCGTCATCAGGGTTTCTCCGAATCTTAAGGCAGGGGTTCTGGTCACTTAGCCGGCGCCTTGGGAGCTGCCTTGGGAGCCGCAGGAGCGGGTGCCTTGGGGGCGGCGGGAGCGGCTGCCTTGGGCGGGGGCGCCTTCAGCGGAGCCGGAGCGGGCTTCTTCTTTTCGTCCGCCTTCTTCTCGTCAGCCGGAGCAGGAGCCTCTTCCTTCTTCACTTCGGCGGTCTTCTCTTCCAGGACCTTTTCCTTGCCGGTCTTGGAATCGATTTCGACCTTCTTCGAGGTCACGTCTTGTTCCACGATGTTGAACTCGACGCGGCGATTCTTCTCGCGACCCTCTTCGGTGTCGTTCTCGGCGATGGGCTTGCTGGAGCCGTAGCCCTTGGCGGTCAGGCGCTCCTTCTCGATGCCGTGATCGACCAGGTACTTCATCACTGCCTTGGCGCGCGCGTCAGACAGCTTGAGGTTCAGGTTCTTGTCGCCCTCGGCGCTGGCGTGACCTTCGATCGCGATCTTCTTGGCGTGCGTCGCCTTCTTGATCACGCCCGCGATCTCGTCGAGCAAACCGAAAGAAGCTTCCAAGATCGTGGCCTTGTTGACCTCGAACTGGATCTTCTCGTGAATCTCGATCTTGTTGTCACGCAGCTCGACGCGTGGCGGCGGCTCTGGTGGCGGGGGAGGCGGCGGCGGGGGGGGAGGCGGCGGCGGCGGGGGAGGCGGCGTGCCAGTAACGGACAGGGCTTGCGCACCCTGAAACGCCACCGTGCCTCCGCAGCCGGCAACTATGACCGCTCCGGAGAGCAGAATGACCTGTGAGATGTACTTCTTGCTCATGCCAAACCTCATCGTCGACTCCCCTGGTTACCCACCAGTGAAAGGAGAAAGCCCACTAGCGAGCGGTACTGTAGTCACCCTTGAGTGGTGGCCGTCAAGCGTGGGGCGGGCGCGTGGTCTTGAGAGGACATCTCGGCTGAACGGCCGGGTATATAAGGACCCGCGGCGCTTCGCGCGCGGCGGGAGACTCCCGCTTTCGCACGCTCGGACGGTGGCGCTTGGCCGCCCGCGCTTGCGCCCGTGGAAAGCACGCGCCTGTTCGGTCAGTTCTCGTAGGTCTCCATCTCATTCGCAGATCGTGATCTGATCCTGCCAAAGTCGGCTGACCTCGACGTATTTCCGGGCATGCGGCTGAACCCCTTCGCGCGCGCTTAGGCGCGAAGCGTGCTGCGCCTTCGGCGCGCACCAAAGTTTGTGAGCAGCGTCGCGTTACTCCGCTCGGTCTCTGTCGCTAGTCGTGATCTGTGTGCCGAGACTGCGATGTCGTTTCGCTTCCCTGCATGCATGCTGGAGTGTTTGGCGCGCGTGCGCCTGCTTCGCGCGCACCAAATTGGTGAGCGCGGCGCATTGCGCCGCCGACGCCGCGAATCGCATCGAGGCTCTCGCTCCCGCGTAGCGTGGAGCGGAGCAACACGACCGCTGCTCACAAACTTGGTGAGCGCGGAGCGCGAACGCTCGCGCCTAAGCGCGCGCGAGGCAGTTCGGCCGCATTCCCGGAACTAAAACGAGCGAGAAGTCTTGGAAGACCAGATCACGATCAGCCAACGAGATGGAGACCTACGAGAACTGACCGAACGCGTGCTTTCCGTGGGCGCAAGCGCGGGCGGCCAAGCGCCACCGTCCGAGCGACGCGCTTCGTGACACCCGAAGGGGTGTGCGCAAACGAGAGTCTCCAACCGCGCGCCGCAGGCGCCGCGCGTCCCTATTACACGTGGCAGCTCGGAATTAGCTGACCACAAAACGCGCGACGCCCGGTGTCGAACGACTCGGACCGGGCGTCACCGCTTTCACACTGTCACGCTCAGCTGTCGATAAAGCTCTTCAACTGCTTAGAGCGACTCGGGTGGCGCAGTTTGCGCAGCGCTTTGGCCTCGATCTGACGAATGCGTTCGCGCGTCACTTCGAAGTCTTGCCCGACCTCTTCCAGCGTGTGGTCGCTCTTTTCGCCGATGCCGAAGCGCATGCGCAGGACCTTCTCTTCGCGAGGAGTGAGGGTCTTGAGCACGCGGCGCGTTTGCTCGCTCAGGTTCATGTTGATCACGGCTTCGGCCGGGCTCACCACGCTCTTGTCTTCGATGAAGTCGCCCAAGTGGCTGTCCTCTTCCTCGCCGATCGGAGTCTCGAGGCTGATCGGCTCTTTGGCGATCTTGAGGACCTTGCGCACCTTGTCGAGCGGCAGCTCCATCTTCTCCGCGATCTCTTCCGGAGTCGGCTCGCGACCGAACTCTTGCACGAGGTAACGCGAAGTGCGGATGAGCTTGTTGATCGTCTCGATCATGTGCACCGGAATGCGGATGGTGCGGGCCTGATCGGCGATGGCGCGGGTGATCGCTTGGCGGATCCACCACGTGGCGTAGGTGCTGAACTTGTAGCCGCGCTTGTACTCGAACTTGTCCACGGCCTTCATCAAACCGATGTTGCCTTCTTGGATCAGATCCAAGAACTGCAGACCGCGGTTCGTGTACTTCTTGGCGATCGAGACCACGAGGCGCAGATTCGCTTCGACGAGTTCGGCCTTGGCCTTCTCGGCCTTGCGCTCGCCCATGCGGATCGACGTGTACGTCCGCAGCATCTCGTTGACGTCGATCTTGAGCTCTTCTTCGACCTTCTTGACGCCCTTCTGAGCGTTTTTGAGGGCCTCATCCATGATCTCGAGCTCGCTCACTTCGACGCCGAGCTTCTTGGCCAGCTCGGCTTCGGCGGCCGGGTCGTCCTTGGCGTCGCGGATCATCCGCTTCAAGTCGGCCTTGCTCGTGCCGGTGATCTTCTCGAGCTCGAACACCTTGCCCTGGGCGCGGTGCACGCGGTCGATCATCGCCTTCAACTTGGAGACGATCTTGTCGATCGTCTTCTTGTTCAGGCGCATCTCCTGCAGCGTCTTGACCAAGTCCTTCTTGTTCTCGGACAGCTCCTTGTCGATCGCTTTGCGACGCACGTCGGCGGCGCCCTTGCGCTCTTCGAGCAGCTCTTGGTTCTTCTTGTCAGAGCGCTTGACCTTGTCGATCAAACGGATGATGCGGCGGTCCGCCTCTTCTTCGTCGAACTCGTGCTCTTCGTCCTCGGCGTCGCGGACGATGTCCTTCACGCGGATCTTGTGGTTGCGCAGACGCTCACCGATATCGATGATCTCGCGCACCGCGACCGGGCTCGACAGAATCGCCGAGAGGATTTCGTTTTCACCCTCTTCGATGCGCTTGGCGATCTCGACTTCACCTTCACGGGTGAGGAGCGCCACGCTGCCCATCTTCCGCAGGTACATGCGGACCGGGTCGTTGCTCTTGTAGTACTCGTCGTCGCTGCCGGTACGGGCGGGCGTGGACGAAGACGTGGGGGCGGGCGCCGGGCCGTCGTCCTCACTGTCGCCGCCGCCACCTTTGGCCTTGTTCTTGGGCGGACCGTCTTCTTCCGCTCCGCGGTGGGGCGCGATCTTGATGTTGCTGGCGTCGTCGACGACTTCGATTTCCTCGTCGTCGAGCGCGGACAAAACGTCATCCATCTGGTCCGGACCGACGTCTTCACCCGGCAACGCTTCGTGCACGTCGTCGTAGGTGAGGAAGCCCTTGGTCTTGCCCAGGGTGATCAGCTGCTCTTTGGCTTTGCTGCCGTTGGCCTTTTGGGGCGGCGGAAACGACGAGCTGATCTCTTCGTCATCTTCGTCGTCGTCATCGTCGTCATCCTCGGAACCTTTGGCTGCGGGTGCAGACCCGTTCTTCGCTGCCTTGGCAGCAGCCGGCTTCGGCTTTTGTTTGGCCGGTACCGGCTTCGACGGGGCCGCAACTGGTGCGCCCTTCTTGGAGGAAAGTTCCGACTTTTTGGATCCCACAAGAACCTCTCTCTATGCACGGCCGCGTTGTAGATTGCGGCGCGCGTTCTCAAATTTCTCGAGCAACAGATTGTTCTGCTGCTCGATGTTGCCTTGCCTGTCAGCCTGCGCGAGCTCTCCGAGTACGACGGAGGTTTTTTGCTTTTGCTCGAGTTTCTTCAACTTCGCGATGTTCCCTAACAGCTCGGTTCGAGCCGCCTCTTGCTTTTCGTGCCGAGGCGCTGCCAGGCGAGCGAGGGCGAATGGATGGATCGATGGCGCCAGCTTCGCAAGCACTTGTTCTGGCTCGATGCTGTTTCCAACCCGGCACTGACGCACTGCAGCAAGCGCCAAAGCTAGGTCGCCCTCGAGCAGCGCGACTGCTTCGAAAGCCTCATCCGAATTCAGGAGCTCCGGGAAATCCAGCATAATGCCCAGGATCTCTCGGCCAATTTCATTACTTTGGTCCCGCGAACGGGCGCGGGCCGGCGCGGCCGACTCGGTGGCCGGCGCGTCGTTGCTGGGACCGATTCCACGTTGGATCTCGCGGGCGTTGGCGTCCAGCAGCTGCTTGAAATTTTCGGCGTGGAGCACGCCGGCGACCTGATCGGCGAACATCTGCGCCATCAGGCGGACGGACGGGTTGTCCTCCTCCCGGATCAGCTGCACCACCTCGCGCACGCGGTTGGCCCGCTCGTGGGCGTCGGCTTTTTGAAATTCTTTGTCGAGCGCGGCGCTGATCAAGTGCTCGAGCATCGGCCGTGCGGCTTTCAGTACGCGCAGGACGCCCTCGGCGCCCTTGGTGCGCACCAGCTCGTCCGGATCCATCTTCTCCGGCAGTAGCCCGACCTTCGGCGTGATGCCGGCGACGCGGCACGGCTCACGCGAAGCTTGCACCGCGCGTCGACCCGCGGCGTCTCCGTCGAAGAGCAGCGTGATGTCCTTGGTGAAGCGGCCGATCGCGCGCGCTTGCTCTTCGGTGAACGCGGTACCGAGCGGCGCGACCACTTGCTTGATGCCGCGCGCATGCAGACTCATCACGTCGAAATTGCCTTCGACCACCACGCAGCTCTCGCCACCGCGCAGCGATTGACGGGCTTGGTACAGGCCGAACACCGTTTCGCGCTTCCTATAGATCGGCGACTCGGGCGAGTTGACGTACTTGGCGGGCGCTTCGGCACCGGGTTGCGCGGTCGACTCGATGCCGAGTTCGGCGAGCTCACTCGACTCCGGCTCTGCCAGCGCGCGACCACTGAACGCGACCACGCGGCCCTGCAAATCCAGCACCGCGAACATCAAGCGGTGCCGGAAGCGATCGTAATACCCGCCGCCCGTCTTGCGCGGCACGATGACGCCGATCTTCTCGGCTGCGCTGGCGCTGAGCCCCGCAGACGCCAAGTGCCGCGCCAAGCCGTCCCAACCGTACGGCGCATAGCCGATGCGGAACGACTGCAGCGCATCAGCGACCGCACCAGTTGGCGAGTCCGCGGAAAGCCCTCGGCGATCGAGCTCTGCCAGACCATGGCCGCCGAGCGGGTGCTCGCGCAGCATCAACTCGAAGTAATGCGCGGCAGCGTTGCCGACGTCATAGAGCTCTTGCTGCCGGCGGCGAGCTTCCGCCTGTTGCCGGCGCTCCGGCTCGGAGCTCGTCTCGACGATTTGAATTCCGGCGCGCTCGGCGAGTTCACGCACGGCCTCGGCGAACTCGAGGCCCTCGATGCGCTGCACGAACTTGATGGCATCGCCAGACTCGTGGCAGCCGAAGCAGTAATAGAAGCCGCGCTCGGCGTTGACGTGGAAGCTGGGTGTCTTCTCCTTGTGGAACGGACACACGCCGACATGACTGCGGCCGCGCTTCTGCAGCCTGACGGTCTGCCCGATCAGCTCTACGATCCCAATCTCCCGCCGCACGCGGTCGAGGGTCTCTTGTCCGATCACGAGACTCACATACTCCAAATCGAGGACGAGGAAAGGCCGCGCGCGCAAGGGCGTTACGTTTTTGTAACGCTATTCCCGAGCAAATTTCGGCCGTGTTGGCATTGACTGAACGAGCGTCCAGTATACACTCAGAACCGGCAATGCGCTCGTTACCCGTCAGAAACCCGCCGAATCGCTGGCGCAAGGAGCTCGTCATCTATGAGGAGAGCTCCCAGGAGGACGCGCCGCGTCTCGAGCTCACCGTCTTCGAGGATCAAACCCGACAAATCCTATCCGACAACGACAGTCCGGACTTGGGTTTCAAGTTCAGCATCAATCCATACCGTGGCTGTTTGCACGGCTGCGCCTACTGCTACGCGCGCCCCACCCACGAATATCTAGGCTTCGGTGCTGGGGCTGATTTCGAGCGCAAAATCGTGGTCAAGCCGCACGCGGCCGCGCTGCTGCGGGAGGCCTTCGAGAAGCCGAGCTGGCTGGGTGAGCTCATCTTGTTCAGCGGCAATACGGATTGCTACCAGCCGCTCGAGTCGAGCTACGGCCTGACCCGCGGCTGCCTCGAGGTCTGCGCGGAGTACCGCAACCCGCTTCATGTCATCACCAAATCGACCTTGGTCGAGCGTGACGCGGACCTCTTGGCGGAGCTCGCCAGCCACGGCAGCGCCTCCGTCACGCTCACGATTCCGTTTTGGGATCCCGCCATCGCTCGCGCGCTCGAACCTCTCGTGCCCACGCCCGCCCGCCGCATCGAGACCGTGCGCCGCCTCGCTGCACGCGGCATTCCAGTGTCCGTCAACATCGCACCCCTCATCCCTGGCCTGAGCGATCGGGACATCGTGCACGTCTTGGAGGCAGCGCACGCAGCCGGCGCAGTCAGCGCTGCAATGATCCCGCTGCGCCTACCCGGCAGTGTCGAGCCCGTGTTCGTCGAGCGCCTGCGCGAGGCCCTGCCGCTCACCGCGGAAAAGGTGCTCGCACGAGTGCGTGAAATGCGCGGCGGCAAGCTGAACGACCCGCGCTTCGGCAACCGCATGCAAGGTGACGGCCCCTACATCCAAGCCGTGCGCCTCCTCTTCGATCAAACCGCCCGTCGCCTCGGCCTAGGCACGCGCGAGATGGACATGACCAAAGAGCAAGATCGCCCCCCCACGACCTTTCGTCGCCCCACGGACAAAGGCGGGCAACTGCGCTTGTTCTAATCGCGGCGGCGTCCTTCGAATGTGGACGTGCCCCGACGCGCACCCTGTCGCGAGTCGTCCCTCGCGAGTCGTTCCCCCACGAGCCGTGCCCCGGCGAGCCCGTGCCCAGCGAGCACCACCGCCCCGGCGAGCACCGCCCCCCTCGCGAGTACTGTGCCGTGCCCATCGACGCCCGTGCGTGGGAGGTAGGAAGATGATTGATGGTCACGCTTCGCGTCGTGTTGCGTCTCCTTCTTGGCACGCTGATGGCGTGCTGTAGAAGGCGTTTCGCGCGAACCGCCGAAGCGGGCTTTGCGGCGGCATTGGCCGGGCGCGCCCGCTAACCCAAACCAATGACCGTACCGGTGACGAATCCTCTAAATTCGGGCGATTGCGTTTCAGCTCAGCCGCCGTCGCTCGAGTTGAGTAGCGCGGTCGCGCCGAGGGCGCTCAATGGCATGTATTGGTCGCGCAACTGTTCCGCGATCTGCTGTACGTCGGGAGCGAGCGGATACATGTGTTGGTATTGAATGACCTGTTTGCCGATCAGGCCGAGCCGCTCGCGGAATGGGGGAGTGCGCTTTGGATCGAGCAGGGGCTGGTTGAACGCGGGGCGATCGCCGCGTTGGAATTCGAAGGCTGCGCTCGCTCGTGGTGCGGCCGCGAGCCGACTGGCTCGTCCGCCCCAGTGCAGGACAGCCTGGTTCCAGGCCAAAAGGCTGCCTGCGGTGGCGGGCAGGGCGCGGATATTTTGCGGCTCCTTGACGTGGTTGTTGTCCTCGCCGTCCCAGCGGCGTTGCTCGAAGCGCTCGTCCAAGTGGGCGGGCAGCATGTAGATGCAACCATTCAACGGCGTCGCGTCGGTGAACGGCAACCAAACGGTCAGCGTGTGCGGAGAGTTGTCTGCGTCGAGGGTCGGTTGAATGCGGTCGCGGTGCGGACTCCAACCACGGGCCTGATCGGTTGCGGGGACGTGCCACACCCAAAAATCCGGCAGCGCGCGGTAGTGATCGCCGAGCGCGGTCTCCATGAAGCGCGCGACACTTTGGAACACCTGCCAGAATTGGTCGTAGACGAAGGCGAATGCGAGCGGGATTTGTTGCTCGTGAAGGCGCGCAATGCAGTCGCGCAGTGGCTCGACCGTGCGCGGCTCGAGCACGCCCGGCACGTTGATGTAGCCTTCATGACGCAGACGCGAGAACAGCTCTTTTACGTCGCCGAGTTCGGCGCGTCGCACTTCGGTCTTGGTTTCGATACTGAGATCGGGGCAGAGCGTTCGCCAGAAGTCGAGGCTTTCGGCGCTATTCGCGGTCAGTGTGGTCGTGGACACGGGTGCGCGAAAGCCTGCCCGGCGAGGTGCGGTTTGGCAAGGCCTCGGGCCCGAGCTGCTGCTGAGCGCAGCTCGGCCGGTCCGGCTTCGGTGATCAGCGTGGTTGGCGGAACAGTCCGTTCAGTTCTTGATGAGTAGCTGCCGCCGCGAATTCGTCGAAGCGTCCTTCCGCGAGTGAGCGGGCGGCGCGCTGCAAGCCGCCCCACGCAGCGCGGGCGAGGGCGCCGCCGACACTGACCCGCCGCACTCCTAGCGCGGTGAGCTCGTCCAAGGTGAGCTCGCTCGGCCAACCGACGAGTACGTTGAGCGGCTTGGGCGCGACTGCCTGGACGACTGCGCTGATCTGTTCCCGCGTTCGCAGGCCAGGCGCGTACAAGCAGTCAGCGCCTGCAGCCGCGTAAGCTTTGAGGCGCAAAATGGTGTCGGACAAATCGGGCTTGCCGTGGAGGAAATTCTCCGCGCGCCCGACCAACACTGTTTCTCCGCCGCTGCGATTGATCGCGTCGCGAGCGGCGCGCAGTCGCTGTGCCGCCATGTGGATATCGAAGATTGGCTTTTCGGGATCGCCGCTGGCGTCTTCGATCGAGAGCCCAGCAACGCCGGTCTCGACGGCCAGCGTCACGCTCTCGGCTACTCCGTCCGCATCTTTGCCGAACCCATTCTCGAAGTCCGCGTTGACCGGCAATGCAGTGGCCGACACCAGCTCTCGCAAGTGGGCCAAGACTTGATCGCGGCTGAGCGCGCCGTCGGCTCGGCCCCGAGTCCAGGCGAAACCGGCGCTCGTGCTGGCGAGTGCCTTGAAACCGAGGCTCTCCAGGTAGAGCGCGCTGCCCACGTCCCAGGGATTGGGCAACATGAAGCAACCCGCTTCGTGCAACTTCCGAAAGTCGCGCCGTTTTTCCGAAATCGAGTTTTGCGAAGTCATGAAGGTGGAGTCTTTCCCCGTGTGTGCAGGCGATGCTCGATTGTTGCCGAATCAGCGACAATCGCCAATCGGAAGCGCCGGTTGAGCAATGCCGATAGGGTGCTTGCCTTGGGCAGCTTTGCAAGGATGTCGAGCCCAGCATCAGCGAGAAAACGAGCGTCGCCCCTAGGTCGATCGAGCCAGAGCTGGTAGCCTTGGATTCATGAGCGTGCGCGACCCACTGACTGCGGAGGAGCGAGCTGCGCAAATGCTGCGCGCGCGACCGCGCCAGCTACCGATCGCGCCCCACGCGCCGCGCGCGCGTCGTCAGTTGCCGCTCGCACCCGACGTGCGGCCCATCGACGAGGCGGCGCGACCGATCTATGCGGTTTGGGAAATCACCCTGAAGTGTGATTTGGCTTGCCGCCATTGCGGTTCGCGCGCGGGACACGAACGCAGTGACGAGCTGAGCACCGCCGAGTGTCTGGACTTGGTGCGACAGATGGCCGAGCTCGGCGTGCGCGAAACCACGCTCATCGGCGGCGAAGCGTATCTGCGTGATGATTGGCTCGAGATCGTGCGCGAACTCAAGCGCTTCGGCATTTCCCCAACCATGACCACCGGGGGGCGCGGCATGAGCGCTGCTCGTGCCGAGCAGGCGAAGGCGGCAGGCATGGATAGCGTCAGCGTGTCGATCGACGGCAGTGAAGCAACCCACGACCGCTTGCGCGGCGTCGCCGGTTCACGGCAAGCCGCGATCGAGGCGATGCGCGCGATGCGAGCGGCCGGCATGCGCGTCGCGAGCAACACGCAAATCAATCGTCTGAGTCTGCCGGAGCTGCCGCAGATCTTGGAGACCATTGCCGAACTCGGAGCGCACAGTTGGCAGATCGCGCTCACCGTGCCCATGGGTCGCGCCGCGGACGAACCGGACGTGCTCCTGCGCCCCACGGACATGCTCGAGTTGTTTCCGCTCTTGGCACGGCTCAAAGCGCGATGCGACGAGCTCGGCGTGCGGCTCTGGCCGGGGAATAACATCGGTTACTTTGGCCCGTACGAAAGTGCGCTCAAGGGCGGAATGCCGCGCGGTCACATGGCCTCGTGTGGTGCGGGCCGTAGCACCCTCGGCATCGAGGCGGACGGTGCGATCAAGGGCTGCCCCTCGTTGCCCACTGAAGCCTGGACGGGCGGCAACATTCGCGACAACTCGCTGCGCGAGATTTGGGAGCGCGCAACTCCACTCCGCTACGTTCGCGACCGCACCGTGGACGATCTTTGGGGCTTTTGCCGGACCTGTTATTACGCCGAAGAGTGCATGGCGGGCTGTACCTGGACCAGCCACGTGTTCTTCGGTCGACCCGGAAACAACCCTTACTGCCACCACCGCGCCCTAGAAATGCGCGCCAAAGGCAAGCGCGAACGCCTCGTCCAAACGCAGATGGCTTCCGGGGTGCCCTTCGACTATTCTCACTTCGAAATCGTGGTCGAGGACGACCCTGACGTTGGCGCGTCAGCGGTCGTCGAAGAGGAGCAGAGCGGATGAAACACCTTGTTCCGTGTCCAGAGTGCAATCGTCACGTCCGCGTTTCGGAAACGGCCTGCCCGTTCTGTGAAACTGCACTCGACCTCGCCGCCACTCCCGAGCCGGTTTTGCCGCGTGAGCGCCTTTCGCGTGCTGCAACGCTCGCGTTCGGTGCCACGTTCGCTTCGGCTACGGCGCTCGCCGCGTGCAGCGGGACGACTGACGCGCCTGTTCCGTTTTACGGCGCCCCCGGCGTTGGTGGCGGCGAGAACGCCGCAGGCGCTTCGGGTAGCGCGGGCGCGAACACCAGTGCTGGCGGCAGCGATTCCGCGGTCCCCGTTTATGGCGCGCCCGCCGCTGGGGGCTTCAATACGGGTGGCCCGGGCTCGGGCAATTCCGGCGGTGGTGGTCCGGTCCCCGTTTACGGCGCGGCGCCGTAACTCTCTGCGTCAGCGATCCACGCGCTGTTTCGGCAGCTCGCCCGGTTCGAATAGTGGGTTTGCCGCGGGTGGGGGCACTCCCGGATCTCCCGGTCCGTTCCAGGTCAGGGTGTAAGCCGTTTGGGTGACTACTTCGTGGGGGCCTCGGCCGAGCCAGAGCACGTCACCGTCGTGGAGCGCCTGACCGTCGATGGTTCCGCCGTCATCGTCGCCATCACCGTTTACGCGGTAGCGACCTGCGCGGGGGATTTCGATGCTACCGCTGTTCGGGCCGAGCACGCGACCGAGCACCCAAACGTCGTCCGAAAATCGCAGGTAGTTGCGACGGAAAGCCAGCCAATCACTGCGCTCGAGGAAGCTCCAACGGTAGACGGTGACGGCGACGGGAGGCCAGACTCGTTGCATGATTCCGCGCACGGTCTCCCGCTCGCCCGCGTGGTACGCGGGCATGTAGAGTGAGTGAACGATCCAGTCTTTGGCCACCGGCGGCCGCGTGATCACGAGTCCGCACAAGTCCAGCACCGGGTCGTCGGGGCCGGTCAACGCTTCCGCCGCCGAGACCACGCGCAGCTGCCCGTCCCATTGCTTGCGGTAGTACGGGTCCTGTTCACAGCGCCAAAAGAAGAACAAGGACAGCGCACCCGCGGCGCAGGCCAACGCGAGCGTGCCTCGCTGAATCCGCGCGCTGAACCGCAGTGCCTGACCGAACCCGAACGCTGCTAACAATAACCAAGCAGGCGAGAGCCAGGTGAGGTTGTACGGAAAGGGAGTCGGGTTCAGCAAGATCGAGAACCCGCACAGCGCGCAGGCCACGAGCGGAACCCACGCTTCGTCGAGCGGACATCGCGTGAAGACGCGCTTCAGCGCAGCCAGGACGCCAACGAGCGCGAATCCCGCGTGCACCGGCGCACGCTCCACGCTGAAGGTGAGTAGCGGTAGCGCCGACAAACGATAGGGCGGGCTGGACGAGAAGCTCGTGAAGTGCCGCAGCTGCTGGCCATATTCGCGGAGCATGCCGGTCGTGGCGAAGGCCAGCACGACGACCGCGCAGCCCGCGACAATGCCGGGCACGAAGCGCAACCCAGCGAGCAGCACGCGCTTCGGCCAGGGGCGTTGCCCGCGCGCGGCGAAGAGCGCGCACAACGCCATCGCCGGCAGCGCGATCGTGAACGCTTTCGACGAGTTTGCTTGCGCGATGATCACGCCGAAGCCACACGCGCTGGCCGCCCACACATCGAGTCGTCCACGGCGCGCGCGCTCGCCAGCCCAAGCCAAGAGCACGACCAGGTAGGCCACGAAAATGTCGTGGCGCACTTCGAACCCGTGCCGCCACAAGGGACCGAACGAGACGGCTCCCAGAAATGCCGCGGCACGACCGAGCACGCTCGGCAGCGCGCTCTGCACGCGCGAGATGCTCCAGCACAGCCCGAGCAACAACGCGAGTTCGACCCAACGGAAGCCGATGAACAACCGCTCGCTCGACGCGAACCACCAGGCGAGCGGTCGGAACAGCACGCTGCTCAGCTCGATCGTGCCGTACTCGGCATGGCCAAACGCAGCTCCGAGCTGAATCGCGTACAGTCCCGAAAGCTCGTCGATGTGCACGTGGCGCCGAAACGAGGCCCAGGCGCAGCCGAGGAACACCGCTAGGGCCAGGCCCTGAAGCACCAGAGGAGCAAGGCGGGCGGCACGGTCTTTAAGGAGGAGCATGGGGCGCCCGAGCGCAATATAAACCGCTGACAGTGGAATGGGGGCACCGAAACTCGGCTCGATGCAACCCTAGATCGCACTAGTTTTTGGAGCCTGCTCGAGTGCGTTGGCAGGCTCGACGGCTCGTGGTACACGCGGCGCGGGTCATCGACCCAGCAACAGGCGCGCAGTAGCGCCCGCGACCTCCGACCTAGCAGGACTTAAGCGAACATGACGACGACAGCGAGCACGGCCGGCACCAAAGGCAAAATCACCCAGGTCATCGGACCCGTGGTGGACGTGGAATTTCCGGCGGGCAAGCTGCCGAGGATCCTCAACGCGCTGACGCTGACCAACCCGTCGATCGACGGTGAGAAGAACAACCTGGTGCTCGAGGTTGCGCAGCACCTCGGCGAGGGCGTCGTTCGCACCATCGCCATGGACGCGACCGAAGGCTTGGTGCGCGGCGCCGAAGTGACCGACACCGGTGAAGCGATTCAAATGCCGGTCGGCAAAGAAGTGCTCGGCCGCATCCTCAACGTCGTCGGTAAGCCGGTGGATGGTGGGGGTCCGGTGAACGCCACGAAATCGCGCAGCATTCACCGCGAGCCGCCGGCCTTCGTGGAACAGAGCACGAACGTCGAGATTTTCGAGACCGGCATCAAGGTGATCGACTTGCTCGCTCCTTATCGTAAGGGCGGGAAAATCGGTCTGTTCGGCGGTGCAGGCGTCGGCAAGACCGTGCTCATCATGGAGCTCATCAATAACGTCGCCAAGGCGCACGGTGGTGTGAGCTGCTTCGCGGGCGTCGGTGAACGCACTCGTGAAGGCAACGACTTGTACTTGGAAATGAACGAATCCAAGTTGGAGACCGGCGAGACCGTGCTCAGCAAGACCGCCCTCGTGTACGGCCAGATGAACGAGCCGCCGGGCGCTCGTGCTCGCGTCGCGCTCTCCGCGCTGACCGCCGCCGAGTACTTCCGCGACGAAGAAGGCCAGGACGTGCTCCTGTTCGTCGACAACATCTTCCGCTTCACGCAGGCCGGTTCCGAAGTGTCCGCGCTCCTCGGTCGTATGCCGAGCGCCGTCGGTTACCAGCCCACGCTGTCCACCGAAATGGGTGGTCTGCAAGAGCGCATCACCTCCACGAAGAAGGGCTCGATCACCAGCGTGCAGGCGATCTACGTGCCTGCAGACGATCTCACCGATCCCGCGCCGGCGACGGCGTTCGCGCACTTGGACGCGACCACGGTGCTCTCGCGCGCCATCTCGGAAATGGGCATCTACCCGGCCGTCGATCCGCTGGACTCGACCAGCACCATGCTCTCGCCGCAAATCGTCGGTGACACGCACTACGGCATTGCCCGCCAGGTGCAGAAGACCCTGCAGCGCTACAAGGATCTGCAGGACATCATCGCCATCTTGGGCATGGACGAGCTCAGCGAAGACGACAAGCTCGTCGTCGCGCGCGCCCGCAAGATCCAGCGCTTCCTCTCGCAGCCGTTCTTCGTCGCCGCGCAATTCACCGGCTTGACCGGTAAGTTCGTGCCGCTCAAAGAGACGATCGCGGGCTTCCAGGAAATCCTCTCCGGCGCGCTCGATGATCTGCCCGAGCAGGCGTTCTACCTGGTCGGCAACGTGGAAGAGGCCAAAGCCAAGGCTGCGCAGCTGAAGCAGGCGGCTGCGTGATGGCAGACACGATCCATCTAGAGATCGTGACGCCGGACGGTCTGAAGCTGGCCGCCGACGTGAACGAGTTTACGGCCCCGGGCGCAGAGGGTGAATTCGGCGTTTTGCCAGGCCATGTGCCGTTGCTCACGGCGCTGGCCACCGGCATGGTCACGTACCAGATCGGCTCCGAGAAGCACACCGTGGCCATCAGCCGCGGCTACGCGGAAGTCTCGGCAGACAAGGCGACGCTGCTCACCCTCAACTTCATCAAGAAAGAGGATATCGACCCGGTCGTCGTCCGTCTGGATTTGAAGGCCGCGGACGAAGCGCTCGATAAGTTCGAAGGCGATCTGCAGGGCTTCGAGTACACCGAGCTCTTGGCCAAGGAGCTCTGGGCAGCCACCGAGCTCGAGGTGTACGGCGATCCGCCACCTCCCCGGATGAAGATCCTGAACGAGCTCTCCTTCGGTCACCGCGAGAACTACGCTGAGCTCGGCAAGAGCGAAGCGACCGACGTGCCCGAGGAAAAGCCGGCCCATTGAGTGAGTGGAGCCCGAAGGCCCAGCTGCAAAGCCGCGGGCTCCGTCCCAAAAAGCACTTCGGTCAGAATTTCCTCGCCGACGAGCAGCTCGCGCAGAAAATCGCTGACCTGGTGCCCGAGGGTGCCAGCGTGGTCGAGTTGGGGGCCGGTCTCGGCGCTCTGACTCGGCCGCTGCTGACGCGCGCAGGCCGGCTCGTCGCAGTCGAGCGCGACCGCGATTTGGTGCCGGCGCTCGGCGAGCTGTTCGCGGCCGAAATCGCCAGTGGCAAGCTGCGCGTCGAAGAAGCCGACGCCAAGTCGATCAGCGTCCAAGAGTTGCTGAAAGACGCGCCGCAGCCGTTCGTGCTCGCGGGCAATCTGCCGTATCAGATCTCGGGGCCGCTGCTCGAGGCCGCGGTGCATATGGCGGGTGACGTCGCGCGGGTGATTTTCTTGCTGCAGCTGGAGGTCGTCGACCGTCTGATGGCGAAGGCGAACAGCGAGCACTATGGCGCGCTATCCGTGTTCGTACAGGCGGCTTTCGATGTCGAACGCCCACTGGTGATTCGTCGGGGCGCGTTCTATCCGCAACCGGAGATCGACTCCGCCGTGGTGCTGTTGAAGCCGCGGGCTTGGCGCATTCCGGAGACGACTGCGTTCCGCGCGCTGGTGCGCGCTGCCTTCCAACAGCGCCGAAAGAAGCTGCGCAACGCCTGGGAAAATGTGTGCGGCGTCGATCGTGAAACGCTGGCCGCGCGTGCTCAGCGCGCAGCGATCGATCTCGATGCTCGCGGTGAAACGTTGAGCGTGCTCGAGTTTGCGCGCATCGCCGCGGAGTTCGAACCTTGAGGTGGCTCGGCTTGGTCCTTGCGCTGAGCTTGCTCGGTTGCCAGGCGAAGCCGGAGCGCGATCCCCTGGTCGAACACGCCGCGTTCGGCGTGTTTTTCGGCGGTCAAATTCAGGATCGCAAAGAGCTGCCGTTCGAACTCGATTCGACCAAGCAGAGCTGTGGCATCCGCATCGACTTTCGCGAGCCGCTCACGCACTCGGCGAAGGTCACCTGGGAAATCGCGCGGCCGCTCACCGAAAAGGCCAGCAAGACCGACGCGGGCGTGGATCGAGTGACCGAAGTCGGCGAGGCCGCAGCACGGGTCGGCGAACGGCGGCTCGACGTACCCGTGTTACTTCGGCAAGGGCAGGTCCTCGGCACCTGGCACGTGCGGGTGAAGGTCGACGGGCGCGCGGTCATCGAGCGCGACGTGCTCGTCTTCGATCCGCGCGAGCGTCGATTGCGTGAGGCCGACGCGGGTCACTGATCGCGAACGAAGCACCTTGATGCCCAGTCGTGCGAGCGCGTGCACGCCGCGTTCGTGCGCGGCTCGAGCCTGCGCGATGAGCGCAGTGAGTACTGCGTCGGACGAGCCCGGCGCCGCGTGACCTAGGTCCAAATCGAAACGCATCGGCACCCAGCGCAGCTCGTAGCGCCTCTTTCCGTGGTGCGCGAGCGCGCGCTCCAGCGCTCCGCGACTGGTCGGATCGGGCGTGGGAGACCAGACGTAGATCAGGCTCGGGCGCGGCTTGCTACGGCCAAGTTCGTTCAAGACACGGATCAGCTCGTGATCGGTACGCGGGCGATCCGGCTCCAAACGCGCGGGGCAGCTCAAGCCGAAGGCCAGCAAGTAGCGGCGCAAACTCCGCTCGCGGCGCGACCCCGAGAGCACCTCGTAGGCCTCGAACGGCGCGCGCATGCGCAGTCGGTCCGCGCGCCGCGCGATGCGCTCGAGCTCGCTCGACCGCACACGCTCGGCGGCGTTGGGATCGAGCGGACGCATGTGCTCGAGCACGCGCGCAGCCACGTCCGCTTCGTCCAGCCCACTACGATCGGCATCGACGAAGGTCGCGGTTTGGCTGAGGATGTGCAGAATGCGCGCGGTGTGCGTCGTGCTGCGTTCCGGTTTGAGCAAATGCAGCGTGCGCGCGGCGATCACGTACAGCCCGATGCGATCGCCGCGCGCGGCGTGGCGAGTGACATAGCCCGACACTTCATCGATCGCGCGGTCGAGCGGCGTGAAGCCGGGGTTACCCGCGCCGAGCTCGATCGATGCGTCGAGCACGAACCACACCACGTCGCGCTCTTCGCGCTCGTATTCACGCACCATCAGGCGGCCGCGTTTGGCGCTGGCTTTCCAGGCCACACGGCGCAGCGCATCACCGGCGCGATGCTCGCGCAACTCGCGCAGCTGCTCGCCGTCACCGGCGGCCGGACCTGGGCGACCGCGCTCGGCACCGCGGTGACTCCGTCCGCCACGCGCCTGGTGGGCGAAGGCTTGGTAGGCGCGCGGCATCACCTCGACCCCGAACGGATTGGCGAAGGTCAGCGGCACCTCGTATAGACCGGGGTTGCCCTGAACCTCGAGCGACAATCCGTGGATGCCGAAGCGGCCGACGCGTCGGCCCACCACCCGCAGCACCACGCGCAAGCGTCCGCCCGCGGGCACCTCGCCTTGCGACGGGACGATGTCGATTGAGAGCTCGGGAGCGAAAACGGCGCGCAGACCCAAGAAACGGGCGGCGCGCGAGTCGCGATTGCGCACTTCGGCTTCGATTTCCAGCAGCTCACCGCGGCTGGTGCGCGCGCTGCGCGCTTCACCGCGCCACAGCATTTCGAAGCCGGCGTTGCGGATGCGGTTCACGCTGAACTCGGTGACCGCGCGCGCCAGCGCGAGACCCACGAGCAACGCGCCCGCCCAAGCGACGACGGGGCCGCTCTGCATCAGTAGCCCAGCGGCGACCGCAACCAGGGCTGCCCCCGCGAGGTCGATGCTGGTGCGAGTCGGGTGGACCTGCACAGAGGAGAGACTATCCTAGGTCCAGGTAGACTTGAACCGCTGGCTCGGGCTTTCTTTTGGGGTCTGTTTTGGGGTGAGCTCGAGCGCGGTCGCCGGGGTGGCGCACGCCCAGGCAGCTGGCCCAGCACCCGCGTCCGAGCCCGCTCAGTTCGCCCAGCGCTCGGAACGCGACGGTTACTCCGACCTCGAGAAGAGCGTTATCCAGCAAAAGCTCTCCGAACGCGGGCTCACCGTTGACCCGGCGCCCGATGGCAAGGTCATCGAAGACATTCAGATCGTCACGCTCGACGTCTTCGACGAGCGCGATCCAATGCCGGATTTCGTGAACGTGCTGCACGCCACCACCGACGAGCCGGTGATCCGACGTGAGCTCTTGTTCCGCGAAGGCGAGCCGTATCGCGCGTCCTTCGTTCACGAGACCGCGCGCAACCTGCGCGGCCTGCAGCAGCTGTCGATTGTGCTGATCGTTCCCGCGAAGGGTACGAGGCCCGATCGCGTGCGCATGGTGGTGATCACCAAAGACGTGTGGAGCTTGCGCCTCAACTGGGCGCTGGAATTGTCGAACTCTCACATCACGTCACTCGTGCTCAACCCGAGTGAAGAGAATCTATTCGGAACGCATGCCGTGATCGGCGGCATGTTCATCATGGATCCCGCGACGTACTCGCTGGGATTTTCGCTCGGACATCGTCGCTTATTGGGCTCGCATCAGCAAATAACGATGGCGGCGAACGTGATCAAAAACCGCTACAGCGGCGCGACCGAGGGGTCGTTCGGCGAGTTTCGTTACGGGCAGCCGCTGTATTCGCTGGACACGAAGTGGTCGTGGGGAACCTCGATCTTGTGGCGCAGCGACATCGCGCGTCGCTTCGTCGGGGTGAACGTGGACACCACCGCTGGCATTCCCGTCGAATACAACCGTGATCGTTTGTATGGCGGCTACCAGCTGATTCGCTCCTTTGGTCGTCGCTTCAAATACGACATCTCGGTCGGTTTCGAAGCCGATCGGCGCGAGTACAGCCCGCGCGACCTCTCGGGCTATTCGCCGGCCCAGGTGAAGCGATTCATCGCCGAAGAATTGCCGCTCTCCGATCAACGCATCGGTCCCTTCGCGCAACTGCACGCTCATCGCACGGACTACCGCGCCCTTTTGGAAGTCGAAACGCTAGGTCTGCAGGAAGACTACCGGCGCGGGCACGACTTGCTGCTACGCATGTACGGTGGCATAGGTGCCCTCGGCTCCACCCGGGATTTGTTGGGCTCACAAGCGTCGCTCGCTTACACGCAGCCCGTGGCAGACGGCTTCATTCGACCCGTCGTCAGCTCTACCATCGAATGGGCGACCCTCAATCGCAATGATGCACTTTTCCAAGCCGCCATGCGCATCGTGTCGCCGCACGTCGGCTTCGCGCGGTTGATGATCGACGCCGAGTTCTTCGATCGCTACTACAATTACTTGAATCGTCACTACGTGCTCGGTGGCGACAATCGCTTGCGCGGCTACGCGCCGGGCGCTTTCCCCGGCTCGAAGTTGGTCGCGGTGAACACCGAGCTGCGCACGACGTCGATCGACATCCTTTCGGCGCAAGTGGGCGGCGCGGCTTTCTATGACGTGGGCGACGCGAAGAATCATCTCGAGAATCTCCGGCTGAAACAGAGTGTGGGGATCGGTGTGCGCGTGCTGTTCCCCGAGTTCGACCGGATCGTGATGCGGGCTGACTGGGGCTTTCCCCTGAGCCCGGGTTACAACACGTTTCCTGGCGCGTTTTTCCTGTCTTTTGGCCAGGCATTCAACATGCCGTCGGTGCCCGTCCCCAGCGTCCTGACCGAGACATTCTAACCGCGTGCTAAGGTTTAGGGTCGTCATGAACGATCTCTCGCGCGTGCCACCCGAGCTTCGGCGTTACGTCGTCGAACAGGACTACGCGCAGTACAACGAGGTCGACCAAGCGGTGTGGCGCTTCGTCTTGCTGCAGACCTATCAGCGGCTCCAGCACACCGCGCACCCGGCGTATCGTGACGGGCTCGCTCGCACCGGAATCTCCGTCGCGCGCATCCCGCGCATTTCGGAAATGAGCGAGTGCCTAGCGCGCTTCGGTTGGAGCGCAGTGTGTGTCGACGGCTTCATTCCTCCGCGCGCGTTCCAAGAGTTTCAAGCGGCTAGTATCCTGCCGATCGCCGCGGACATGCGCTCGATCGATCACCTGACGTACACGCCCGCGCCGGACATCATTCACGAAGCCGCAGGACATGCGCCGATCTTGCCCGATGCGCGCTACGCCGCCTACTTGCGCGCGATCGGCGAGGTGGGCAAGAATGCCTTTTCGTCGCCGGAAGACGCTCGCGTGTACGCGGCAATCTTCCAACTCTCGGAGATCAAAGAAACGCCCGGCGTAACACCCGAGTTGGTCGAGCACGCCGAACAACGCCTCGAGCGCGCGCTCGAGGGCGTCACGTACGTCAGCGAAGCCAGTCGCATCTCGCGGCTGTATTGGTGGACGGCAGAGTACGGCTTGGTTGGCACGCCGCGCGACTATCGCTTGTACGGCGCTGGCCTCTTGTCGTCGCTTTGGGAGAGCCACGCTTGCCACGACCCATCCGTTCGCAAATTGCCGTTGAGCGCAGAGTGCGTGGAGCAAAGCTACGACATCACCCGCACCCAACCGCAGCTGTTCGTCGCGCGCGATTTCGAGCAGCTATTTTCCGTGCTGAGCGAGGTGGACTCGACGCTGGTGCATCACCAAGGAGGTGACGCTGCACTCGCGGCCGCGCTGCGCAGCGCGGACTTGTCCACGCTGCATTTTCGCGATCAGCGCTTCGTCACTGGTACGTTGAGCGCGGTCCACGGCGACGCAAGTGGCGGACTCTTGACCTTCCAAGGGCGGGTTGGCTTCGGCGAATGTGCCAAACTCGCGCAAGTCCTCGACGTGAGCGAGCGCGGCTATCATTTACCGTTCGGGCCGCTCGCGGACGACGCGGCGCTCAGCGCCATCGGTCGACGCCTGCGTCTGCGCTTCGTTTCTGGGGTGGAGCTCGAAGGTGAACTCGTGAGCACCACTCGTGATGCTCGCGGACGCATCCACTCCGCTCGCTTCTCGGACTACCAGCTCGTGGCACCCCGTTTTGGGATCAACGAGCGCGGCGCGGAGTATGTGCTGCCAATCGCCGCTGAGCTTTCCACCGCCCACGCTGGCGCGCTCGATCCGACCTACCACCCAGCGACCGAGCCCACTGGCTGCACCGTGCCCAAGCCGAGGCAGCTGGCCGTGCGCGAGCGCGCACTGCTTTCACTGTACGAGCGCGCGATCGAAGCGTTCAGAAACCAAGCAGGCAGCGGCGCGCTGGCGGTGTTTCAAACCATTCACGCTGAGCTGCGAGCGACCTTCCCGGATGAATGGCTGCTGCGCTGGAACTTGCTCGAGTGCTTGTGCAAATGGGGCGAGACCGGGGCGTTTGGAGCCGAGCTCGAACGCGAGCTGCAGGCGCTCGAGCTCAAGTTCGCGCGACGCGAACCGATCGCTTCGGGGCTGCGCTACTTGGCATCGTTAGCCGCCTGATCTGCCCGCGCACGTGCCCCTACATCTGTCGGTCACCGGGCCAGTCCGGAAACTCGCGCCGGAACATCTGGTAATTGCTGATAATTGTCGTGCGAGTGAATGTGACTGGACGATCAGGCGTGTTCTGCCTTAATGGCATGTGTATTCGTCTGACTGGACGGTCAGCGCGGTTTGCCGCACCTGGCTTGTCCAAGCGTTCTCTGGCGAGGCAATCATGGATGTACTTACTGATGTTCTGGATACCGTTCGCGTGGTGGCCGCCTGTTACGGCCGCATGGAAGCGACGGCCCCTTGGGGGATCCGCATTCGCGCCGGCGAGGACGCCAAGTTTCACGTCGTGCTCGAAGGGCGAGCGCGCTTGCTGCTCGACGGCGCTGAAGAGCCGATCGAACTGAACGCCGGCGACATCATCGCCTTGCCGCATGGCCATGCGCACACGTTGATCGACGACCCGAAAGCGATGGCCGCCGAACCGCTCGAGGAGTTGCTCGTGTGTCGCGCGCGCGGCGACGGTAACACCTTCCGCGTCGGTGGCGGTGGGGAAGCGGCGACCATCGTGAGCGGCCGCTTCCGCTTCGAAGATCGCAAGAACAATCCGCTGCTGTCCGTGTTGCCGCCCGTAATCACTCTCAAGGGTGAGATGGGCAAATCGGTGCGCTGGCTCGAGCCCACGCTCAAGTTCATCGCCTGTGAAGCTGCCTCTGGCCGCCCCGGATCGCAAACCGTGATCGCGCGCTTGGCAGACGTGCTGTTCATTCAAATCGTGCGCGGTCACTTGGCGAGCTTGCCCGCCAACGGTAGCGGCTGGCTCGGTGCACTCGCGGACGCGCAAATCGGCGCGGCCCTCGGCCACATCCACCAAAACCCGGAACAAGACTGGACCGTGCAGTCTTTGGCTTCCAAAGTCGCCATGTCGCGCTCGGCCTTCGCCTCGCGCTTCATGCGCCTCGTCGGTGAACCACCGCTCTCTTACGTGACGCGCTGGCGCATGCAAAAAGCCGCCGGAATGCTGCGCGAAGGCAAACAAACCCTGGCCGAAGTCGCCGCCCAGGTCGGCTACGACTCCGAAGCCGCCTTCAGCAAAGCCTTCAAGCGCGCCGTCGGCTCCGCCCCCGGCGCCTACCGCCGCGGCCTCCGCGGCCTCGAAGTCGCCGCCGCCTAATCTCTTCCCACACGCGCCTTAGAGATTTTTATTGATGGTCACGCAACACAGCGCAACCGTCAAAGCCTTCGGCGTCGCGGACGAGTGAGAGGGAGAGGGAGAGACCGCCAAGCCGCCAAGCCGCCAAATCCTCTCGCCCCCCAGAGCCCGCTGCGTCCACCGGAAGCTCACGATGAAATTTTTATGGTTCGCAAAGAACGGCGCGCTGAGTCGTGACTTCGACCGAGTGCGTGCGGCTGAGTGAACCCGAATCTCTTCTTGGCGGCTTGGCGGCTTGGCGGTTCAATCCTCTGGGAGCCGTACAAGGGCGCCGTTGGCGTTAATGCGCGGTCGATTGAGCTACCGCGCGGGCAGCGTGATGAGCGGGAAAAGTGCGGGCTGTGAGGTGCGTCGCTGGATTGCGAGCGCCCCTCTTCTATTCCTAGATGGGGAGCCTTGCAGCAGCTCGCGTGCATCGGGTGCGTGACGGCGATCGGTCTCGCGTCACGATTTTTCGGGCACGGGCACGGGCACGGGCACGTTTACGGGAGTGAGGGCAGTGCGCGTCAAACAGGACGGACTGCGCGGCGGTAGCTGACTTTTGTGAGGGCTTCTTCGACTAGGGCGGTGCGGGCGCGGGCGTCGCCTTCTAGTTCGGGGGCGAGGATGAGGCGGTGGGCGAGCACGGGGGAGGCGACTACGCGCACGTCGTCGGGGGTGACGAAGGGGCGGCCGCTGAGGACGGCGTGCGACTTGGCGGCGCGGAGCAAGCCGAGGGAGGCGCGCGGGGATGCGCCGAGCACGACGCGCGGATGACTGCGCGTGTAGTGGGAGAGCGCTACTGCGTACTCGAACAAATCTTCTTCGACGTGTACGCGCGCGGCGATCGATTGAAGTTGCAACACATCTGCCGCGGAGAGCACCACGAAGGGTTCGGGGGCGATGATGCCGTGCGAACGAAGCATGTTCACCTCGTCGCGCTCGCTCGGGTAGCCCATCGGCACGCGCACCAGGAAGCGATCGATTTGAGCCTCGGGCAGGGGATAGGTGCCCTCGAGATCGACTGGATTCTGCGTTGCGAGCACGAAGAACGGGTCGGGCAGCTCGAAGCGGTCGCCCTCGATCGTCACTTGCCGCTCTTGCATTGCTTCGAGCAACGCGGACTGCGTCTTGGCGGGCGCGCGGTTGATCTCGTCGGCCAAGAGCACGTTGGCGAAGATTGGCCCTGCGCGCAGCGAAAACGTGCCGTCCTTGGGATTGAGCACGTACGTGCCGGTGATGTCGGCAGGCAACAGATCGGGCGTGAACTGCACGCGGCGAATCGTGCAGCCGAGCGTGATGGCGAAGGCTTTGACCAAGGTGGTCTTGGCGATGCCGGGTACGCCTTCGAGCAGCACGTGTCCGCGTGACAGCAGCGCGACGATCATCAGATCGACCGAGTTCGTGTCACCGATGTACACGCGGCCTACTTGTCGCCTGACCTCGGCCAGCCGCTCTCGCGCGGCTTCGATCTCACTGACGTTCAACGCCTGCATGCTCAGATCCGGGAACGTTGCTCGATTTCGTCGAGAATCTCCATCACCTTTCGTGACAGGCCCGCCAAGCGATCGTTATCCATTTTCAAACGTTTGCGCGTAAGGATCGGTGCTTGACCCGCGGCCAACGCCCGAAAGAGGTCGGCGATTTCGCGCACGCGCCCGGCGTCGAACAGCGGCTTTTTAGCCAATTCTGCAACGATTTGTTCGGGCGACGCGAGGCGCGACAGACCTAGGCGTTGAGCCAGCGCTTCACCCAATGCCGAGCGCAGCTCGAGCAGCACGAGCGCAGGATCAGTGGTCGGCGCAGAAAGGACGGCCGCGCGGCCGGCGAGCCCACCCTGCGCCAACAAGGGTGGCGCGTGCGCATAGCGCGGCACCGAACGTCGATAGCGACGCGAGCTGTAGTTGATCGCCCAAGCCAGCGCACCTGTCCCGGCCAATGCCGCGAGCGCGAGCGAGAGCGTGCCGGGGAAGCCATTTTTTTCGAGCTCGCTCGCGAACTCCGCGATCGTCTCGGACAGGTTCGACAATTCGGAGAACGCGCCGTGGGAACCGCCGTAGTGGCCCTTTTGGCTGAAGTCGTTGGCCAAGATGTACAGCTTGCCGCCGCGGCTGACGCCCGCGTCGTTCTCCGCCAAGTATTTGAGGAGGCCAGTGGCGAACGCGCGGTTGCCGGGATAGCGCAGCATCTCGTTGATCACGACGGACGGATCGCCCATGGCGAACAAGCGGCCACTTTTGGCGATGATACCGGTCACGGCAAGCGTTGCATCCGGCTCACCCGTTGCGGGAATCTTCAGCACCTGGGTGAGATTTGGGTGAACCAGCGCGGTCGGGTGATTGGTGACCACGCGATCCACGCCGCTCACCACGGGGTGCCGGTTCTGTTCTTGACCCGCGACCTGTTCGACCGCGGGCACGGCGATCGCGAGGCTCGGGTTGTCTCGCAGGGATTGAGCGGGGGTGCGTGGTGCTTCGACGCGGTGGATTTGAAAGCGCGCCAGGAAATGCGCCGCTTCGCCGCGGTCGTCGAGCACGGCCATGCGCCCGCCGCCGCGCAGGAACGCGGAGAGCTCGTTGTAATCGAGCTCCCGCTCGGGATGCAGGAGCAGCAAGGCATCGTCTTTGCCGAGGTGCTCGTAGTCGACCGTGGCGAGGACCTGGACCTTGTCCTTGCCAAGCTCCTGTTGCGCGAGCGCGTAGAGCTCGCTCGTTCCCTCCCAGCCGCTGTCAGCGATCTCGAAGGCTTTGCCCCAAGCTGAGCCAGTTAGGGCTAGAAATGCCGCCACGAGTGCAGCTCCAGCCGAAATTGGGAGCCAACGCCGCTGCGCGCCCAATCCGCCCCTTGGCCGATTACGCAGCCCGGGTCCTAACGAAGTCACCATCTGGCCGTACCTTACCTGTGAAAGCCGCCTTGCACCCAGCCTGACGCAGCCTAACCCAGCCTAACGCAGGACGTCAGGTGACCTGCCCCGAGCACCCACGAAAAGCTCAACTTTCACATGAACTTGGATTCGTGCGTGAGGCTTGACCGAGGCGTAGAGGTGGCTAAAGTTCTAGAGTATTCCCGGCGCAAGCCCTGAAAGAAAGCGAGGACTCGAGATGCTTCCTCCGTTCATTATCGATCAGATCCGGCGGCGGGAAGAGGATGTGCAGCGTCGGCAAGAACTCGATCGCCCCCGCCTCGAGCTACCGGTTGACGTGTACCACCCTGCGCCGGAACCCAAGCCCACTGAAGATGACGTCGAACGCGGCGTGATCATCCTCGATCTGGGCTGACTTTCTTAAACGACGAGTAACGACAGCAAACGCGCAGAGTGCGTCCGAGGCGCGCGAGCATGCGAAACGCCGTGCGCAACGTGACCGAATGCGTCTGCGCGGAGGTGGACGCAATGATTGCGACTTGTGGCGCTCGCCACTAGGCTCCGCCCGCGCATGCGACCCCTGTCACGTCTCGCAGCCCTTTCGGCGCTGCTCTTGAACGCTTGTTATCCGCCCGGCGACGGCAAAGCCCCGCCGCTCGATGAGATCTATTTTCCGACGGGCGTTGCCCTCGATGGGTCGTGGAAGTTGGATGCCAACGACAACACGACGAAATCCCAGTACCTGTACGTTGCAAACAGCGACTTCGATCTGCAGTACCGCTCCTCGTCGGTGATTTCTTACGACTTGGATTTGCTGAGCAAGGTCATCCCCCAAAGCTGCAACACAACGGCAGACTGCCGGGACGACAAGGTTTGCGACGCACCGGGTACCGCTGGGCTACCTGCCGAGCGAAACCCGACTTACTACTGCGTCAACAAGGAGTTCGACAGCGCTGGGAAGTTGAAGGTGTGCGGTGCGCTCGGCGAGCGCGACGAAGCAGATCTCGTGCTCTATCCCGGGCGCTGCAATTGGATCGACCCGGTCAATCCACAAGACGGATCGACCAGTCTGAAAGTCGGCTCAGTCGGCATTGGCGCGTTTGCGGCGGACGTGGTCTGGCGTGGTAACTGCGCGATCAAGTCAACCGAGGGGAACTGTGAGGACCCTTCGCGGTTGTTCATCCCAGTGCGCGGCGACTCGACCTTGCACTGGGTCGACGTGCGACCGAAGGTCGACGGGCAACCGGGTGTCGAGTTGTATTGCGGACACAACGACGACGGCGAAGATGGCTGCGACGACCAGCACCGGGCCGGCGACAATCCAGAAGGGCAAGTCGGCATTCCGACGCAGCCTTCCGAGCCGTTCGCGATAGACGCTACGGCCGATGGCCAATACGTCGTTGTGACGAATCAGACCTCGGGAACGGTTTCGCTGTACGTGAACGATTGGAGACCGGGTTTCGGTCCAGAGCTCAAGGCCCTTGCCGGAGGGTTGCCCATCGCACCGGTCGGCGTTGCCGCCATCCCCGAACCGCGCTTCGCCGACACGAGCGTGCCATCCACGTATGAGCCAGCCTTTCTCGTCACGTATCGGAATGCCGCGCAGGTCGATCTGTTGCGCGTGCACGCGGACGAGCCGTACGACCCGATGAGGCCAGACGCTGACCTGGTCCGCCGATACGTGCTGCAGCGCGCGGGCTCTGTGCCGGTCAACGCCAACTCGCTGAACTTCGATCAGCGTGGCATCGCAATCGACGATTCGCAGCGGCTCGCCGACTACAAGACGTGCGACGAGCAAGCCGCTCAATGCACCTCGGCCAATTGCGCGGATGAGTACAAGTACTGCCTCAGGACCGTGCGCCAACCCGCGGTGTTTGCGGCCAGCCGCGCGCCCGCGAGTATGTTGGTGGGAGCGCTCAATACGGACCTGAACTACGCCTCGGGCACCAGTGAGCTGCCCGGATTTATGGATTCTCTTCCGCTGAGCTTTGGTCCCTCACGTGTCATCACGGGCATGGTGCGGGTGCAGGGGACGAAATACCACGACGACGGCGACTACGACCTCGAGAGCCGCGTCTTCATCGTGTGCTTCGATTCACGACGCATCTTCGTGTACGACCCGAAAAAGCATCTGATCGAGGCGATCGTGAGCACCGGGCGCGGCCCGCACGCTTTGGCGGTGGATGGCGAGCGCGGCCTCGCGTACCTCGCTCACTTCACTGACTCGTATCTTGGCGTGATCAGTTTGGATCAGCGCTTCCCCCAAACCTACGCGGCGATTATCGCGAGCATTGGTGCTCCCAAGGCCCCTCGGTCCTCCAAGTGAAAATATTCTCTCGGCTTCTGCCTTCTTCCTTCGATCCGCACAAATGGGTGGTGTTCGGCTTGAGCGTCGCCGCAGGGGCGCTCCTGTCCTGCTCGCAGAACCCGGTGACGGTCAACCTGCACGCCATGCAGGCGAGCAGCAGAGTGAGCTTCGTCTGCCGTGGTGCGGATAATTCCGAAAAAGGGCACAAGCTCGATGAGTGCCCTGACTACGAAGCGGGCACGCGCCACACGATCGCCTTGGTCACGCAGACCACGACCGAAGAAGTGGCCGTGGTGGATCTGGCTGCCGGTACCATCCTCGACATCGATCGCACGACGCCGGGTTACTCGTTCTTGCGCGTCGGCGGTAGGCCAGGCGCGATCGTCACGACCCCGGGCGGCTCGGCCACGTTCGTCGGCGTCAGCGGCCTCGAAAAAAACGGGATTTTCGCGTTGCCGACGACCTGCATCCTGCCGCCAAAGGACGACGAGCCTGCGCGTGATTTGACGACCTGGCCGGCGTGCCACCTGAGTTCCGAACCGGGCGACATCGCCGTGGTCATCGATCCGGTCATGGAGGGTGGGAAGCCGCGCCTCACCTGTCCGAATGCGCCTGCTCCAACCGTTTCCGACGACTTACCCGCGGCGTGCAGGGCAAACACGCTCGAGGAGAGCGGTCCCATCGTCGGTCGGCGTAAGTTGCTGGTCGCATTGCCGAGCGAGCACAAGCTGATCCTTTTGGACGCACAGCGCTTGCTCAATCAGGCGCCCGGCGCCTTTCCAGAGTGCCAACCGGAAGCGAGCTTCGCGCTAGACGGCGACATTCCGGCGTCGATCTCGCAAAGATTGCCGGACGACTTGAAGCCGCTCGACCCAGCGGCATGTGCAGCGCCGCCGACGTACGCCACCACCAACATGAGCGCGCTACCGACTCCGGGCGGCTTGGCGGTTCTCGGTGATCACGTTTACGTTGCGGACAACACTCGATCAGTCGTGCACAGGCTGGACGTCTCCGATCCGTGCACGGACAAGGAACTGCCGCCACTGCTGCCGGTTTCGTTCGAGCAACCGTGGCGTGCTGTCACCACGTCGCGCGTGGCGGTCAGCCCGTTGTCCATCACCTCCAAGAATCCCGGTGGCCAGCAGTTCCTGTACGCGATCGATCAAAACGATCCGCAGGCCGCGAGCGTCATGGTCTTCGACCTGACCGTGATTGACCCAAAGGATGACAGCACGCGTACCCCGCTCATCTTTCCTGGCGCGCCGCGGCAGCCGTACCTCCCGGTCGATCGCCTGCGCTTCAATGCGCCTGCGAAAGACGTCAGCTTCGTGTTGCGCGACTTCCCGAAGCCCGATGGGACGACCGGTGCGGGCCAATTCGGGTTGACGTGTGAACCCGATCCTGGTGTTCCGCTGAGCGACCCCGCCACGCTGTATCGCCCGAACTCGGACTACAGCGACGGCGCGCGGCCGATCAACCTGCGCGGCATGTTCGGTTTCGCAATGCTGTCCAACGGACAGGTCGCCATCATCGACGCCGACGACTTCGACGCGCCTTGTCGACGTCCCGTGACCTCGAACCCGGGCGCTGTCGAAGACATTCACGGTTGCAAAAACGACCCAATCTCGGGCCCCTACAAAACGAAGGAAGGCCCGACGGTGACCGGCGAATCGAGCTGCAACGTCGTGGAGCAGCATCGCCCGCGCTCCGCCTCGCTCTCGATCTCGAGTTCGACGAACGGCTTGCGCGCGCCGTCGCTACGCACGTTTCCGCAATTCTCGACGCCGGGCTCGACCGTGCAGGTCACCGATCAGCCGCGCATGATGGCGACGGACCTCGACAATCCGGATGACACATCGTCGCAAAAGACGCTTCCGGCCCAGGTCAACGTCAGTTCGCAGCTGTACGCGCACTGCGACAAGACAGGCCCGGGTAACCCGCCGCCGTGCGACGTCGACAGCAGCTTCAAACCGCTAGCCATCGATCCGAAGGACCCGACTGCTCAAAATTCGCTGACGTTGCCGTTGGTGGAGCCTCGCTCCTACGCGGCCGACCAGTCGCCGCTGCTGGTCTTCGAAGGACCGCTGTTTCCGGCTCGCACGAGCGGATATCTGCAGTTCGAAGTTGGCGCCTCGGAAGGAGTGTTGATTGATCGGGACGCGAGCTTCTGCGGCGCGGGCGTCGAGGACAGCGACACCATTCGAGCTCGCGGCGTTGGCCTCAAGATCCCCGACTCCAGCCTGGATGCTTGGTCCAACGCCCACGCCGATTACGTGCAAATCATCGGTGATGTCCCGGCAAGTGACGATCAGTACTGGAGCTTGGGACGCGGGCAGAGTTGCGCCGGCCTGATCAACCCGATGAAGGCAGGCGTTGCCGGTCGCGACGCCTGCCTGAACCAGTTCGGCAACGTCGACAATCCGGCAATCCTCAACACCAAGCGGAATCTGTCGATCCTCGAAGCCTCCACGGGCCAGCTCAAGGTCACACCTCAGGGCTGTAAGGGCGACAGCTGTGCCGATCTTGCAGCGCAGCTCGAGTGCTGCTTTCCCTCGGGTACCGCCTACACCGTACGCGCTGCCAATCAATGGCTCGTCACCGGTGTCGGCGGCGTCGCCTTGCACGATATGGCCGCCGGTGCAGGTGGTCGCTGCGTACACACGGCCAGCTGCGATCGGCGAAAGGAGCTGTTCGGTCAACGCGTGTTCGAGGTGTGCGATCCATCACGCAATCCCGAGAAGCACACCGAGATAGGCGCTGACGGAAAGCAGCACGAAGTGACGGATTTTACCTGCGCAAAGACAGATCCTAAAGTCGGTTGCGTGGCTGGAGAGCCGACGAAACCAGTGATCCCGGTCTTGCCGGGCGGCCCAGGCAGCGAGTGCATCTTCGAGAACCTGACCTCGCGCTTCGTCGTCTACCATGGGGCGCAGCCCAACGTTCCCAACATGGCGTTCAGCTGGCAGACGACGGGTGGCTTCGTGCCGCAAACGATGTCGCTGCTTTCGCTGTCGAGCTCGGTGAGTCCGCAGTCTCTGGGCTATCTGCCCGAGCAAGGCTGGCTCGCAGTGGTCGATGCATCGACCGTCGGACTCGCGTTGTTCGATTTGAACTCGCTCGCCGTGGTTTCGCCCTCGCCCTACTTCTGAGCCATGTCGGCGCGCCTCACGCCGGTAATGCAGCAGCATGCGGACGCCAAACGCGCCCACCCGGATGCTATCGTCTTCTTTCGCCTGGGTGATTTCTACGAGATGTTCGGCGACGACGCGGTGGTGGCCGCGCCGTTGCTCGAGCTCACCCTAACCAGCAGAAATAAGGGCAAAGCGGACGAGATCCCGCTCGCCGGCATTCCGCACCACGCCGCCGCGGGATACATCGCACGGCTGCTTTCACTCGGCCACAAGGTGGCGATTTGCGAGCAGATGGCGGACCCCGCCAAATGCAAAGGCATCGTGCCGCGACAAGTGGTGCGCGTCATCACTCCCGGGCTCGTCACCGAGCGCGAGCACCTGGAAGCGACTGCCAACAATTTCTTGGCCGCTCTCGAGGTGACGTCGAGCGCTGTGGGTGTTTCGCTGTTCGACTTTTCGACGGGGGAGCTGCTCTCCGCGGAGTTGCCCGACGTCCCCTCGGCGCTCGCGGAGTTGAGTCGCGCGCGCCCGCGCGAGATCTTGGTCGGCTTTGCCTCGGACGCGCTACGCGACGGCGTGCTCGAGGCAATCACCACGCTCGGCCGCGCGGCGGTCAGGGAAGACGCAGCGCTCGTCGAGTCCGAAGCGACGCAGGCGCTCGGAGACCTCGGCCCGGACGCCTCGAAGCTCCCGGTGAGTGCGCGGCTCGCGGTGGCGCGCGCCCTGCGTTTTGCCCGCGCGTGCAATCCGGGAGTCGAATTGCCCGCCCGCCGCATAGCGCGCTGGGAGCCGGCAACCCTGCTCGCGATCGACCGCGTTGCGCAGAGCCATTTGGAGTTGGTCGAGTCGGTCTCGGGTCGGCGGGAAGCGACCTTGCTGGGCATTCTCGATGCCACGAGCACGCCCATGGGCGCGCGCTTGCTGCGGCGCCGGCTATTGGCCCCGCTGACCGACGTCGAGCGCATTCGCCGTCGGCTGGATCTGGTCGAGTCGCTCGTGGTCCACGCGCGCTTGCGCGAAGAGCTGACGCGTGAGCTCGGCCAGGTAGGGGACATCGAGCGTCTGGCGGTGCGTAGCTCATTGCGTGCAGCGACGCCGCGCGATCTGGGCGCGTTGCGTGATGGCTTGCTCGCCGCACGTGCGACGGCGAACGTGCTTTCGAGTGTGACCGACCCTGGGTTGCGCGAGACGCTCGGTGTCACCGCCGAGGGCCTCGACACCGTGCCCGAGCTCGCTGAGCTGCTGGAACGCGCGCTCGTGGCGCGACCACCCGTGCAGGCCAAGGACGGCGAGATCTTCAAGCCTGAGTTCGACGCTGAGCTGGCGGAGCTCAGCGAGCTGCGCAAGAGCGGCACCGAGCGCATGGTGAAGCTCGAGGGGCGGCTCAAGCAAGAGACCGGCATCGCCACGCTCAAGGTACGATTTACCCGCGTTTTCGGCTGGTACATCGAGGTCAGCCGCGGTCAGAGCAGCCGGGTGCCGGAGTCGTACCGACGCAAACAAACCGTTGCCACGGGCGAACGCTATTCGACCACCGAGCTCGACGAGCTAGCCGATCGCATCGCTCACGCCGAGGAGTTACACCGCGAGCGAGAGCTGTCGCTCTTGAACGAGTTGGGCGCTCAGGCTGCGCGCGAGAGTGAGCGCGTCAAGGCCTTGGCTCGCGAGCTCGCGCGCTGGGATGTCGCGGCCAGCATGGCACACACCGCGCATCGCTACGATTACACGCGACCGGCGGTCGACGCCTCCGACCAGATCATGATTCGTGATGGTCGGCACCCGGTGGTCGAGCGATTGGCCGCGCAGGGCCGCTTCGTCCCCAACGACGTCGATCTCGATTTGGAGCGCGAGCGGCTTTGGCTCATCACCGGCCCGAACATGGCAGGCAAGAGCACGCTGCTGCGCCAAGTGGCTTTAGTCGTGATTTTGGCGCAAATGGGCAGCTTCGTGCCCGCGCGTGCGGCGCGCATCGGCGTGGTGGATCGCGTGCTGTCGCGGGTGGGTGCCAGTGACAATTTGGCCGGCGGCGAGAGCACGTTCATGGTCGAGATGCGCGAGACTGCCGAAATTCTGCAGAACGCCACGCGCCGTTCGCTCGTGATCTTGGACGAAATCGGCCGCGGCACGAGCACGTTCGACGGGCTCTCGATTGCCTGGGCCGTGGCCGAGTATCTGGATGAGGCGATCTGCTGTCGCGCGTTGTTCGCGACGCACTATCACGAGCTGACTGCGCTGGGTGAGGGCAGCCGTCACGCGGCGAACTACAGCGTGACCGCGCGCGAGCAAAACGGTGACGTCGTGTTCTTGCATCGCTTGGTCGCGGGGGCCGCGAGTCGTAGCTATGGCATCGCCGTGGCCAAACTCGCGGGTTTGCCGGAAACGGTGTTGGCGCGAGCGCGCGCGCTGCTTTCGACCTTGGAAGGTGGCAGCGTGGCGCTGGAAGCGCCCAAGCCACGCAGCAAGGCTCGGGCAAATACCGACCAACTCTCGCTCTTCGGTGCGCGCTCGGCGGAGAGTCGCGGCCACTCGGAGGTGCTCGAGACCCTGCGCGCTTTGGATCTCGATCGCGTCACTGGGCTGGAAGCATTACAGTTCCTGGCGCGGCTCAAGCAGAAGCTGTAGGCGGTCATCGCTCGGAGGCAACATGTTCGTGCTCGTCATGGGAGTCACCGGCTCGGGCAAATCGACGACGGGCAAGCTGCTCGCCGCACGGCTCGGCTTCGCCTTCCACGATGCTGACGACTATCATCCGCCGGAAAATCGCGCCAAAATGGCGGCTGATATTGCGCTCGACGACGCCGACCGCTGGCCCTGGCTGACGCGGCTGGGTGAGCTCGCGGGGACCTGGGAGGCTGCCGGAGCGGTCTTGGCTTGCTCGGCGCTCAAGCAAGCTTATCGCGAGCTCTTGCTCCGGCGAGTGCTCGCTCCGCGTATCGTGTACCTCGACTTGAGTCGCGCGGCGGCAGAGCGACGCCTCGAGCAGCGGCGCGGAACGCACGCGATCGTGCGTGATTTTGCGCGCGTGCTCGACGGTCAATACCGAGATCTCGAACCGCCCCGTGAGGCGCTCACGGTGTCCGCTGAGCTCAGCCCAGACGCGATCGTCGAGCGGGCCGCGGCGTATCTGGCGGCGCTCAAGGGCTAACGCCGGCGCGGTGGTCGTGGCTCCGGAGGTGTTGCCGTGCGTCCGTCTTCTGGCCAGGGATGTCGCGGGTAGCGACGCATCAATTCTTTGCGAATGCTGGGGTAGTGCCGCTCCCAGAAGCCGGACAGATCGGTCGTGACCTGCATGGCTCGCTGGTTCGGCGCCAGCAAATGCACGGTGAGGGGGATCTTGCCGCGGCACAGGCGCGGACCTTCGGGCATCCCAAAAAAGTCCTGCAAGCGTGACTCGATCCAGGGCGGTCGGTCCGGTTCATAGTGGACTTGCACGGTGTGGCCGCCGGGCAAACGAACACGCTCCGGGGTCTCGCTTTCGAGTGCGCGTCGCTGTGCGGGGTTCAAGCCGGACAGCAGCGCGTTCGGCACATCGACGGCGGCGAGCTCGGCAAAGCTCGTCAATCCGACGCAGATCAGCTCCAAGGTTGCATCGACGGAGCTGTCATCGAGCTCCGGAAATCCGAGCTCGGGAAAGTGTTCGCGCAATAGGCGTAGCCGTAAGGTCAGCGAAGACACCGTGTCGCTCTTGGCGAACGAGAGCGAGGAGCCGCGACGAGCCGCAGACGCGAGCACCGCACTCGCCGCCGCAGACGGCGGAGCCGCCGTGCGCGCTTCGTCGAATACGACCGCGCCGAACGCCATCTTCTCGACTCGATCGACCCGCTCAGCGCTCGCGTTCCACTCGAGTTCGTCGCTCAGCAGCACCTTGCTCGCGAAGTCCTCCAATAGCCAATCAGGTTCGATTGCGCTGGCGAGCCGCACGATCGTTTGGCTCGCGCTATTGCCGCGTTGTTCTTCGACGTCGAGCGCGAGCAAGAACTCGGCATCGACGACCACGCTCTGTTCGGAGAGGCGGGCCACTCCGCCCGAAGCGAGCACCAAATCGCGCTCACCGCGCCGGCGGCGTCGAGCAACGCGATCCGGAAAGGCGGCCAGCAAGCAACGCAAGAGCTCGCGTTCCACGCCTTCCATGCGGTCGGGACCCTGCACTTCGTCTCGCAGCGGACGCGCGAGTTGGCGCTCGGCGCGGCGCACGCTTTCCACCGAGCGCACGTCGAGCCCGAAGCTGCGCAAGCGATGCGCTTCGAAACGTGCGTCTTCGGCTTCACGGTAGCGCTCCACGCGTTCGAGCACGTCGCTCGGTCCGCGTGCACCGAAGTTGGCCGCACGTTCGCCGAAGCCCGCGCGCGTGTTCTGCACGATGTCGCGCTCGGCCAAGAGTGAGGCGCACAGCGCGGCCTCTTTCGAGACGCCGCGCCGCTCACCTTCGATCAACAGCCGGCCGAGGCGTGGCGAAACCGGAAAACGCAGCAGACGACGGCCGAGCTCGGACAGCTCACCCGGCCTCGCAAACGCGCCGAGCAGCGTCAGGAGCTCGCGCGCATTGTCCATGCGCGCCTGCGGTGGCTCGTCGAGAAAGTGCAGCTTCTCCGGCTCGGACACGCCGGCTCCGTGCAAAATCAACAGCGCCTCGGCGAGATCGCTGCGCGCAATCTCCGGCGCATCGTGCGCGCGCCGACTCTCGAAATCGCCCTTGGTGTACAAACGCTGGACGCGGCCGGGTTTGGTGCGACCTGCGCGGCCCGCACGCTGCGTGCTCGACGCGCGGCTGATCGGCTCGAGTGCCAGCGTCGGCAGTCCGCTCCACGGTGAGTGCCCGGCGACGCGCGCGAGCCCCGAGTCCACGACCACTGTTACGCCGTCGACCGTGACCGATGACTCAGCCACGTTGGTCGCGAGCACGATTTTGCGCTGATTAGCTGGCTCCACCGCGCGCGCTTGTTCGGCGATTGGCAGATCACCGTGCAACGGCAAAACCAAGAGCTCGGCTTCGTTCGCCAATGGTTCGAGTGCTGTCTTGGCTTTGCGGATCTCGCCCGCGCCCGGCAAAAAGACCAGGACGTCACCGGTCGGCTCACTGGTTACGGCTTGCCGCACCGCGCTCACGATCTGTTTTTCCAGCGGGCGCTCATCGACCTTCGGCAAGAACTCGATGCTCACCGGAAACATCCGCCCTTCGCTGCGCAGACGCGGACAATCGCCCAAAAATTGCGCAATCGGCTCAGCGTCGAGCGTCGCGCTCATGACCAAGAGCTTCAAGTCAGGTCGCGCGCCACGACTCAATCGGTCGAGCAAGACGAGCAGCAGATCCGTCGCCAAGTGACGCTCGTGAAATTCGTCCAAGATCACGGCGCCCACGCCGCGCAACAGGGGATCGGCGAGCAAGCGCCGCAGCACGAGGCCCTCGGTGGCGTACCGAATCCGCGTCCGCGCGCTGCCGACCTCTTCGAAGCGCACGCTGTAGCCGACCCGCTCGCCCAGCGCCTCACCGTGCTCGTCCGCGACGCGCTTGGCCGCCATGCGCGCCGCCAGACGCCGTGGCTCCGCGACCAACACCTCGGCATCTCCGAGCGCGTGTTGCATCGCCCAGGGCACGCGTGTGGTTTTACCCGCGCCCGGCGGCGCCTCCAGCACGACCGCGCGAGCCGAGCGGAATACCCGCTCCAGTTCGGGCAAAATGTCGTCGATCGGCAGGGCCTGCATGCGGGGGGCTTGCTTAGCATTCTCGGCTTGCGGTCGGCGAGCCTGAGGAGCTGAATTGGCGCGATTCGCCGGTACGCCGGCCCGAGTCGGCGATGCGATTGCGCCTTGGCTTGAGGGTTTTCAGCGGTCTCTTCTGGGCTATGCTGGCGCCGATGTCCGAGCGCCGCGCCGCTTTTTTCGATCTCGACCGAACCTTGGTCCGAGTCGACACGCCCCGGCTGTACACGCGCTATCGACGCGCGAAAGGCGAGGCGAGCTGGCGCGACTCACTGCAGGTTGCTTGGTGGGTGCTGCAATACACGGCGGGGTTGATTGACGCGCCGCGCGTGGCGCGAAAGGCGCTCCAAGATTTTGCCGGCAAGGAAGAGAGCTGGCTGATCAAAAGCTGTGACGAGTGGTTTCCGCAATACGTGCTGCCCGAGATTCAAGCGCGCGGGCGTGAATTGGTGAAGAATCATCGCGAAGCTGGAGATTTGGTGGCGATCGTCACTGCGGCAACGTCATATGTGGCTTGGCCCGTGGCGCGCGAACTCGGCATCGATCACGTCGTGTGTTCGGAGCTCGAGATCGTCGACGGTCGCTTCACCGGTCAACCCATCGAGCCGCTCTGCTACGGTGAAGGTAAGATCACTCGCGCGGGCGAATTGCTGGACAAGTTCGGCATTGGCTTCGATCACGTCACTTTCTTCAGCGACAGCATCACCGATTTGCCGCTGCTTTCGAGGGTCAACGTGCCGATCGCCGTCAACCCTGACCGAAGACTGCAGCGCGCCGCGAGAGCGCGAGGCTGGCAGATTCAGAACTGGTAAGCGCAGTTATCCGCCTCCTACCCCCGCACCCGAATCGCCCAAGTCAACTTCGCAATACTGCGCAGCACATTCGGCACACGCTTCATCAAGTTGATTGTCGGCGGGCGCTTTTCCATCACTCGAGTTGGGATCTCCACGACCCGCAGCGCGTCGCGGTAAGCGCGAATCACGAACTCACTGGCGAAGACGTCTTTTTCGACGAGGCAGGCCTCGGCAACGGGCAGCAGCAGGTCACGACGGAAGCCCTTCAGCCCGTGTGTATCGGTGCCGCGGAAGCCCAGCAATAGCCGCAACATCCCGGTATAGAGCAGGCTCGCCGCATGGCGGAAGAAGGGGCGTTCGTCTTCGGCGCCGCCGATCAGCTTCGAGCCGACGACCAAGTCGGCGTTGCCTGCGCGCAGCAGGCTGATCGCGCGTTGATGAAAATCAGTGTCACACAGATCGATTTCGTCGGCCAGGACGAGCTCGCCCCGTGCAGCCAAGATGCCGAGGCGCAGGGCCTTGCCGTAGTTGGGCTCGCCCACCGAGATATGGCGGACCTCCGGATACTTCGCTTCCAACGATTCGGCGATGGTGACAGTTCGATCGCGCGAGCCGTTTTCGGCCAGAATGATTTCGTAGTTCCAGCCGAACGGCGCGAGCCGTTCCCTCAGGTCGACGACCGCCGAATGTAGAATGCCTTCTTCGTTGTAGACCGGGATGACGATCGAAATCTCGGGTGCGCTCATCCCGGGCTCCGCTGAAGCTCGACCGCGCGTTGTGCCGCGGCTTTGCCGAACGCGATCGCATCCTCCATTGCGGAGTAGTTCCAGTCGCCGTAGCGGCCGCTGGAGACGATCCGCGAGTGCTCGAGAAAGGGGCGAATCACGTCTAGCGCGGCAAAATACTCGTGATCGAAGATCACGTAAGCGTAGTCGATGCGCCGCGCGCGCGCGAACTCGATGTCGTTCGGCGTGTCGATGATGCCCATTTCGATCAAGCCGAGGGCGACTTGGGGCAAGAGCTGTTCGAGTTCGGGGGGCGAGCGATCGGCGAGTTCGACGTACAACGAGGATTTTCCGGGTGGCGCGAGCGCGGGGGAGAAGTGCGAATAGCAGCCTACTCGATAAAATGGGTACTTTTCTTCGGGAACGTAGGCCCAATGAAAGTCTTTGCCCGAGCTGCGGCGTAGCGCGACGTCCAGGTAATGCAAGTGCGAGCAACGGAGCTTGGCGGCCGCCTGACGCACGGGTACCGGTACGTCATCGAGCAAGTCGATCAAGCGCGGCAGAGGAATGCTGCTGAGCAAGACGTCGAACGGCACCTGCTCGTCCGCGAACAGCAAGCGACGGGACCCAAGCTCGATCCGCAGCGGGCTCTTACCGAGCTCGAGCGCTGGCAAGCGAGACGCCATACCCTGCGCCAGCCGACCGATGCCGAGGCGCGGGTAGATGAAATTCGAGTTGTAACCGAGCTCGCGATCATTCAAGCCCACGGCTCCGGCGACCACATCCTCCAAACGCGGCAGAGGAACGAAGCGTTGGCACCAGTCGCTGGTGATCTCCCGCGGATGAACGCCCCACAACCGCGAGTTGTAGGGGATCATGAAATGTCGGCTGATGCCCTCACCGAAGTGATGGAGGCAGAACTCTTCGAAGTTCGTCGGCTTCGGCTTGTCCTTGGCGAAGTGCGCGGCCAAAAAGCCCTGCACGCACTCATAAGCGACCCGCGGTGGCAGTCCGAAGGTGTTGGCTTGGAATGGGTAGCGCGTGTACACGCCGTTCGACCAGATCACGCTGCGGCGCTGAATTTGCAGGTGATCCGGTCCGATCCAATCGAGCACTTCCGCGCGTAGAGCGTCACTCTTCAGGTGCAACAAGTGCCCCGTGCGATCGAAGCGAAAGCCGCTGTCCTCGATGGTCACGGCGTGACCACCAGGTTCCGCGAGCTTCTCGAAAATCCGATACTCGATACCGCGACGGCCGAGTTCGATCGCAGCACTCATGCCGGTGAGCCCAGCACCCAAAATCGCGATCGGGCCAGGCTTGGATGATGTTAGCGAGCTCATGCCGAGAAATCCCCGCGGCGTCGCGCCTCAGTGCGCATCGTTCCAGTTGCTGCCGTGCCCGACCTCGACGATCAGCGGGACCGCAAGCTCGTAGACGTGTTCCATGGCGGTCTTGATCTTGGCTTCGGCTTCGGCGGCTTCGGCCTCGGGGACTTCGAACACGAGTTCGTCGTGCACGCTGAGCGTCATGCGCGCGCCCGGCGTGGGCGGGTCCTTGAGCGAAAGCATCGCGAGTTTCAGCAGATCGGCGGCGGTGCCCTGAATCGGCATGTTCATGGCGATGCGTTCAGCGGCCAGGCGCTCGGCGCGGTTTGCGCTGCGAATCGTGGGCAGCAAGCGTCGGCGACCGAGCAAGCTGCGCACGGCCTCGCCAGCACGCGCGCGTTCCAGGGTCTCGTTCATGAAGCGCCGGACGCCTTCGTAGCGCCGGAAATACGCGGCAATGAAGCTCGACGCCTCGGCCCGAGGAATGCCCAGCGATTTGCTGAGACCGCTGTCGCCCTGGCCGTAGATCACACCGAAGTTCACGGCCTTGGCGCGCGTGCGGTGTTCGCGAGTGAGCTCCTCTTCGCGCAGCTCGAAGATCTCGAGCGCGGTGCGCGTGTGGATGTCTTGCCCCGTGCGAAACGCGTCCAGCAGCACCGGATCTTGCGACAGATGCGCCAGCACGCGCAGCTCGATCTGCGAGTAGTCCGCGCTCACCAAGACGTATCCCTTGGGAGGTACGAAAGCCTGGCGAATCTTGCGGCCGAGCTCGGTGCGAATCGGAATATTCTGCAGATTGGGATCGGTCGAGGACAACCGTCCAGTCGCGGCCACTGCTTGCTCCCACGACGTGTGAATGCGACCCGTGCTCGGGTTCAACAGTTGCGGCAGCGCGTCGATGTACGTGCCCTTCAACTTGCTCAGCTGGCGGATCTCGAGGATCACCTTGGGCAGCGCATGCAGCTCGGCCAAGGCCTCCAAGGTATCTGCGTCGGTCGAACGCGAGGTTTTCGTGCGCCGCAGCGGTTTCAACCCGATCTCGTCGAAGAGCAAGGTCTCGAGCTGCCGTGGCGAGTTCACGTTGAAGGGCTTGCCAGCGATGGTGTGGGCTTCGCCTTCGAGTCGTTGGATCTCGCGCTCGCATTCTCGTCCGAGCGCGGCCAGGTGCTCGGTGTCGACCAGCACCCCCCGCTCTTCCATGCGCGCCAAGAGCGCGGCCAATGGTAGCTCGACCTCGCGCAAGAGCTTGTCCAAGCCATCGTCGGCCAAACGCGTTTCGAGTCGCTCTTGCAGGTGGTAACTGAAGACCGCGCTCGCGCCGACGAACTGGCTCGCTTCTTCGATCGTGAGCTCGTCGAAGTCCAGCGTTTGCCCGCGCTTTTTCTTGGTCAATGAGTCGTAGCTCGAGGCAACCACGCCGAGTTCGCGTTGCACCAAGGGCTCGCGATCATTGCGCGACTCGGGATCGAGCAAGTACGCGGCCAACGTCGCGTCGAATGCGTAGCCCGTGAAAGGCAAGCCCGCGCGCGTCAAGATCACATCCACGCGCTTCAGATCCAGCGCGGATTTGGCGATGTTCGAGTCGGCGAACAACGGCCCGAGGGTCTCTTTGACGTCGGCCAAGGTGAGCTGTTTGGGACAACCCATGTAGCGATGCCCGACCGGCAGATACACCGCCTTGCCTGGCTGCCAAGCGAGCGCCACCCCAACCAGCGCCGAGCGCAGCGTGCTGGGCTTGCTGGTTTCGACCGCGATCGAGAAAGTTTTCGCCTCGCGCAAAGCGGTTGCGAACGCGCTCAGCTGTTCCTTGTTCAGGATTAGCGAGATCTCGGGCGCACCCACGGGTGCCACGGGAAGGACCTTGGTTGCAGCGGGGGGCCGACTCGGCGTCGCGCCCGCTGCAACGCCCGATTGCGGGTCGACCGCGCTACTCCCCGAGTCAGGCTCGTTCGCCAACGCTTGCAGTTGGCGCTGAAAGCCGAGCTCGGCATACAGCACTTTCAGCGCGGCCACGTCGCGTCCGCCATAGGCGAGGTGAGCGCGGTCGATCGCGATCGGGCAATCGTCCTTGAGTCTGACCAATTGTTGGCTGAGGAAGGCCTTGTCTTTGTTCTCGACCAGCTTGTCCTTCAGGCCCTTCTTCTTGATCTCGTCGATGCGCTGATAAATCCCCTCCAGGGTGCCAAATTCGACCAGCAAGTCCTTGGCCGTCTTGGGGCCTACCGAGGGCACGCCGGGGATGTTGTCCGACGTGTCGCCGGTCAGCGCTAGCAGATCCTGAACCTGATCGATGCGTACGCCGAAACGCTCTTCCACTTCCGGGATGCCGAACACGCGATCGCGCATCGTGTCCCACATGATCGTGCGCTCGCTCACGAGCGGCATCAAATCCTTGTCGGCCGCCACGATCACCACGCGCAGATCGTGCTCGGCGGCGCGCTTCACTGCGCTCGCGATCAAGTCATCTGCTTCGACGCCGTCTTGCTTGAAGATCGGAATGTTGAACGCGCGCACGATCTGCTCACAGCGTTGCATTTGCTGCTTCAGGTCCGTCGGCGCCGGTGGGCGGTTCGCCTTGTACTGGTCGTAGATCTCTTTGCGAAATGTGACGCGCCCGGAGTCCATCGCGATCGCGAGCAGCGCTGGTCGACACTGGCGCACGAGCCGCTCCAGCATGCTGACGGTGCCGTGTACGGCGTGCGTTGGCTCGCCCGTCGGACTCGAGAGCGGCGCGATCGCATGATAGGCGCGCAGCACGTAACTACTGAGATCGACGATGTACAACACGTCGGGTGCTGCCGCTGGAAAGAGCTGCGTCATGGCGCGGTCTTAACCCGACTCCGCGAACGCCGCCCGCGAGATGAAAACCGCAGTGGATCTTGCGGCGGCCTCGAGGCCGGTCGCGCAGGACGACGACGAGCAGTCGAGTAGCGACCAAGGCGCCCTGTGTGTGAACGCGCACACAGGGAAACCCACCGCCCACATCACCTTCACCCACCGGAGTGCTGTGAGTCGGTGCTGCGCGTGGCGGTTTCCGTCGCGCTGTTCTGGCTTTGAGCAGCAAATGTGGCTAATCTGTACAGTTCGTGGCGAACTCTGATCCTCCAGTTCCGCAGGGTGTGGTCGCGGGCAAGTATCGACTCACGCGTTTGCTCGGTCGCGGAGGCATGGGCGCGGTCTGGGAGGGCACGCACTTGTCGCTCGGCACGCGCGTCGCGGTGAAGTTCATCGACGCCGAGTATGCAGAGAGCCCCGAGGCTCGCAGTCGCTTCGAGAACGAGGCGCGCGCCGCCGCTCGGCTGCGCAGCAAGCACGTGGTGGAGGTCTACGACCACGGCGTTTCCGACGACGGCTGCCCATTCATCGTGATGGAGTTCTTGCAGGGCGAGCCGCTCGATAAGCGCTTGGATCGCGTGGGGCGCTTGCCCGCCAAAGAAACCGCGCAGATCGTTTTACAGATAAGCCGCGCGCTGGCCAAGGCCCACGCCGCGAACATCGTGCATCGCGATCTGAAGCCAGAAAACGTGTTCTTGGTCTGGGACGACGACGAAGGCACCGACCTGGTCAAGGTCGTCGATTTCGGTATCGCCAAGTTCAACGACGCGTCTCTGAGTAGCTCCTCCGCGACGCGCACGGGTTCGGTGCTCGGTACGCCGTACTACATGAGTCCGGAGCAAGCGCGTGGTCTGCGTAGCGTCGACTCGCGCTCCGATTTGTGGTCCGTGGCGGTGATCGCTTATCGGTGCATCGTGGGTACCTTGCCATTCGAAGGTGAAGCCGTCGGGGATCTGTTGGTCAAACTGTGTACGGCGCCGATCCCGGTGCCGTCCGAGATCGCGCCCGATGTGCCGCCGAGCTTCGATGCTTGGTTCAAGAAGGCGCTCACGCGCGAGCCGGCAGAGCGCTTTCAGACTGCTGCGCAGCTCAGTGAATCGCTTGCCGCGGTGTGTGGTCTGAATTTCCGCGGGCAGGATGGTGGCAGCGGTCCGTACTCCGCTATCGGCAGTGGCTCATTCAACGCCGCGGTCACCGGCGCGACGTTCACGACGGGCATTTCTGCGGCGACCGCACCGAACGCGCTGGCCGAGAGCTTGCTGACCGGCGCACCCACCACGCAGGCGGCGACGACTGCCAAGCGCGGCGCTTCGGGTACTCGCGCGGCGCTGGGGGCAGGAGCGCTGTTAGTCCTCGGCGGACTGGGAGTCGTCGCGATGCGCTCGTTCACCGGCTCGCCTGCGCCACTCGTCGTTGCCGCGTCGGGTCCGCCCTCAGCGATGGCTCCCGTGAGCTCACCCCTCGCTCCAAAAACGGCTGCGCCTACGCCGCCTGCGATCGCGAGTGCGGATTCGACCGCGGAGCCGGCGGCCGCACCAAGTGCTACGCTCACGACCAAGCCCTCCGCTTCCGTGAAGCCCGTCGTGCGCCCCGCGGGCAACCGCCCCGCGCAAAGACCCGTCCCGAAGCCGACGCCAAAGCCGAGCAACGACATCGGGTTTTGAGTGCGCTCGCGGACGGACGCGAATGGCGCGCTTTTGGCTAAGTAGCTAAAATTACGTCATTTTACGGCATGCTACATCATCGTGCAATGTATTACATTTCGATGACAATCAGGTGTTCAGTGTTTGGTACTGCGGGAGACGAAGCATGCAAATCGTCCTCCTTGCGCTGTACTGCACTGTCCTGCTCGTCCTCTGTACCTACGGTGCACACCGAGCATCGCTGGTTTTTCAGTGCCTGCGCTACAAGCGCCGCATCGAACGCGCATCGCGCGCAGTGAGCGTTCCGGAGAGCGAGCTGCCGACCGTGACGGTGCAGCTGCCCTTGTACAACGAGGCCACCGTTGTGCGCCGCTTGCTGGATGCCGCTGGCGCGCTCGACTACCCGAGCGATCGCCTCGAACTGCAAGTGCTCGACGACTCGACGGACGAAACGCAGGGCATCGCGCAAGCCGCCGTCGAGGAGCTGCGTGATCGTGGGATCAACGCGGTGTACGTCCGCCGCCCGGATCGCCATGGTTACAAGGCAGGCGCGCTCGACTTCGGGCTGACGCGAGCTTCCGGCGAGTTGATCGCCATCTTCGATGCGGACTTCGTACCGCAGGCGTCGTTCCTGAAGGAGATCGTGGGCCACTTCTGTGATCCGCGCATCGGCATGGTGCAGACCCGTTGGGAGCACATGAACCGAGATCACAGCTTGCTTACCAGCATCCAAGCCTTGATGTTGGACGGTCACCACATGGTGGAAAACCGTGCGCGCTTCGGCGCCGGCAACATGTTCAATTTCTCTGGCACGGGCGGCATGTGGCGTCGCCAAGCCATCCAAGACGCGGGTGGTTGGGAGCATGACACGCTGACCGAGGATTTGGATCTTTCGTACCGCGCTCAGCTCGCAGGTTGGCGCTTCGTGTACCGCGGTGACGTGCTCACGCCAGCAGAGCTTCCCGAGGACATGTCGTCCTTCCGCGCGCAGCAATACCGCTGGGCGAAGGGCACCGTGCAAACCGCGCGCAAGCTGTTGGTGCGGGTCGCCAAGTCGGAGCTCACGCTGGCGCAGCGCATCGAGGCCTGCTTTCACATGCTGCCGCACATGGCTTACCCGATGATGGTGCTGCTCACGCTACTGTTGCTCCCGGCTTTGCTGCTCATGCCCGCGAGCGATGTGCGCACGCTGCTCTTGATCGATCTGCCCTTGTGCATTGGCGCGACCGGCTCGTTGGCGACGTTCTATGCGATGGCCGAGTCGGCGCAGGGCCGTTCGGCGTGGGGCGCAATCAAGCGCTTGCCTGCGCTGATCGCGCTCGGCGCGGGCCTTGCTCCGCACCTCAGCGGCGCCGTGTTCGACGGCATGCGGTCGATGGCCGGCGAATTCGTGCGCACGCCGAAGCGCGGTGAGCAGCGCGGGCGCTATCGCCAATACGCCAAGCTGCCCATGACCGAGCTCGCGCTGGCCACAGTGTGTGCGGGTAGCGTCGTCGCATCAATTGCGACTGGGCACTACTTCGCCACACCGTTCGCGGCATTGTTCATGTCTGGCTATAGTTATGTAGCCGCCCTGGTTATCCAGGAGCAGTTCGGCTTCGGTCGCGCTGCCGACGCCGCGGTGGCCGGCCTCGCAATCGTGGAAGCATCGCCAGAAAGCAGCCGCAGCGCTGCCGAAGCCTCCGGCATGGCCCCCGTGGGCTGAGTCCGGCCAGGCCGCCCAGCCCAAACGTCCCCACGCAAGCGCTGCCACGGGACAGCGTGCCGCGGCTTCCTTATGGACTTCCGGAAGCGCCCCGGTAATATCTGGCTAGGTTGCCCCTCGATGTTCCTCGAGGGCCGCCGAGTAGGGCGCCCATGACCAAGGCTGAAATCGTTCAAGCCGTCTACTCCCGTCTGGGAGGGTTTTCGAAGAAGGAATCCGCGGACCTGGTCGATCTCGTCTTCGAGACGATGAAAGAGACCCTTGGCCGCGGAGAGAAAATCAAAATCTCCGGCTTCGGAAACTTCGTGTTGCGCGACAAACGTCAGAGGCAGGGCCGCAACCCTCAGACCGGCGAACCCATCACCATCACCGAGCGTCGAGTGTTGAACTTCAAAGCCAGCCAGTTGTTGAAAGAAGCGCTCAACGACGGTGTGGGCACCTCCGAGCCGTCGGCCGAAGGCGCGGCGCTGCAACCCGCCAAGGTTTGATCGTGCCCGAAGCTGACCAACCACTACCGGTCAAACTCTACTATCGCATCGGCGAAGTATCGGAGATCGTCGGGGTCGAACCGCACGTGCTCCGCTACTGGGAGACCGAATTTCGCTCCATCCGACCGCAGAAGTCGCGCAAAGGCCAGCGCATCTACTCGCGTCGCGACGTCGACAAGCTGTTGAAGGTCAAAGAGCTCCTGTATTCGCACGGCTTTACCATCGCCGGCGCGCGCAAGCGCTTGCGCGAAGGCGGCGCGGAGCCGGAGCAAACTGCGCCTGCCGCGACGGCCGCGCCGGAGGTCAAGCGCCCGGGCGCCCAACTGCGCGCGGCGCTCGGTGAAATCCGGCGTGATATCGTGGCGCTATTGGCCGAACTCGAGAATTCCGGGCTGGAAGTGTCGAGTCGTTCGCACGGTGCCACTGCCGGCTGAGGGCTACTCGGTTCGCGCCACGGCCCGGAGTGTCGTCGGGCGTCGTTGCTAGCGATTGTTGATCGCGCGCCGCTCGGACGTATTCTTTCCCGCCTTGGCTTGACGCGCCGGTCACGCGCGTTCACATGCCCGTTCACGTTTCTTTTGGAGGAGTCCCGATGGCAGAAGGTTTGAATCGCGTCATGTTGCTCGGAAATCTCGGTGCTGATCCCGAGCTCAAAATGACGAGCGGCGGGCAGGCCGTGCTCAAGCTGCGCCTCGCCACCTCGGAGACCTACCTCGATCGCAACAAGGTGCGCCAAGAGCGGACGGAATGGCATAGCGTCGTGGTCTGGGGCAAGCGGGCGGAAGCGCTCGGAAAGTTCCTGACCAAAGGCTCGCGCCTGTTCATCGAGGGCGGCCTGCGCACCTCTAGCTACGACGACAAAGACGGCAACAAGCGTTACCGCACCGAGATCGTGGCGAGCAACATCATCCTCTCCGGCGGCGGTGGCCGCGGTGGTGGCGGCGGCGGTGGTGGCGGCGGGGGCGGCGGTGACTACGGCGACGATTTTGGCGGGCCTTCGGGCGGCGGTGGCGGCGGTGGCCGCGGTGGCGGTGGCCATTCCGGCGGCGGCGGTGGTGCTCCCTCCGGCGGCGGCGGATATGACGACCACGACTACGGCGGCGGCGGCGACGACGATATCCCGTTCTGAGCGGATGTGGGCTTCGCTGCAGCTGACCCGAGCGCACACGTTGGTCGCGATCGCCGCGACGGCGGCCGCGCTCGGGCTTTGCCAAGGTTGCGCGAAGAAGCCGCGCAGCACCGCAGGCGGTAGTTCGGGCGCGCTCGCAACGTTGCCGGATTTGCCCGAGCCCGCGGGGATCTTGGCCGACCTGAGCGTGGCTCGCCCCGATGACACCTTTCGCACGGTACGCGAGCTCGGTCGGCCCCTGTCGGCGATCTTGCCTGCAGGCTTTCCAATGTTGACCGCGAGCTTGCTCGGGCTACCGCCGCTGACCGCGGATTCGTTCGATCCGGCGCTACCGGTCGTGGGCTTGCTGCTCCAAAGTGGAGCCAGCACCCCGACCTGGCTGCTAGCGGTGCATAGCGTGTCCGGTCCAGAGCTGATCGCCAAATTGTGTACGGGCGATCGCGCGCCGTTTCTTGCGCAGGCAAGCTCCGTCGCGGGCTTGAAATTGCTGCAGCCAAACCCGCGCGCCGGCAAGGAGGCAAAGCCTGCGGCGGCCTTGGCCGTGTTCGACAATTACTTGCTGATCGCGGAGCGGGCCGAGTCGTTGCCCGCGGCTGGGCCCTATGCTGCGCGGATGCTGCCCAAGCGACCCGCGCCAAAAGCGGCCATGGCGCTGCGCTTTTCGCACGTCGCCCTGACCGGCACGCTCGTGCCTGCGCTACGTGGGCTGTGGGCCTCGTACCGCACGCGACTCGCGCATCAGGATCTGAGTGATCGCACGGCGCACGGCGGAAGAGCGCCAGATTTCGCCGATCCCGCCCAGGTGATCCTCGGCGCGGACGCGCTGGTCGAATCGCTGCTCGGCTTACTCGATGGGGCGGCCACGCTGGAGCTCGATCTCGAACCCTTTGCCGATCGCTTGGACGTCACGTTGCAGCTCGACCCAGAAGCGACGTCCGAGGTTCGCACCAAGCTTGCCACCTTGGCTGAGGTCGACGCCCGAACGTTGCTGACGCTCCCGGTCGAAACGCAATTCGCGCTCGGACTCTCGCGCAGCAACGAAGAGCGTGAGGCCGCGGGCAAGGCTGCGGGCGAGGATTTGCTGCGTCTACTCGGCGCCCGGCTCGCTGAGCATGATGCGCAACAACTGCGAAGGGTGATTGCGGATTGGGAGCTCGGTCGCGGTAGCGAAACTTGTTACGGCTTTCTCGGTGGCACTGAGCCGGGCGCGTTTCTGAGCGCCAGCGTCGCGGACGCCGCACGACTCGAGCGCGTCGGAGCTGGGTTTTTCGGCTTGCTCGGCTTGCCCGGGGTGCGCGCGCCGCTGGTGGAGTTCTTGGGGCGACCAAGCGTGTCCGAGCCGCCTGCGCCGAGCGACGCTTTGCCGAACGTCTCACGCAAACGTCTGACCTTTGCGGCTCCAGCAGGCAAGAGTCCGCTGCCCGTGCTGTCGTTCGCGTGGTCGGTGAACGAGCAACGCGCGTTTGCCGCCGTCGGCAAGAATGGCGAGGGTACGTTGAAAACCGTGCTCGAGAGCGCTCGCGGCGAGCACGACACTCTGAGCCGAAGACCTGGGTTCGCTGATTCGGTGGAGCGCGTGGGTTCGCGAGCCGCCGTGTTCGCTTACGTCGACGCGCGCGTGGTTTTTCCCGCGAGCGGCGAGCAAGCGGCGTTCCCGGCGCCGCTTCTGGCTTCACTTGGCAAGCGTGAGCAAGGCGCGGCGGTTCGCGCCGAGCTCACGAAACCTGCCCTCGACCTAGCGCTGCGCGGCGCGTTCGGACATTGACGTGAAGTTCGCTGGCGAAACCCTGCTCGTAACCGGATTTCCCGGTTTTCATGCGCGAACGTTGGTGCTGCATTTGCTCGCGGCCGAGCCGGAGGTGAGGCTCGTCGTGCTCTGTCGAGTGAGCGACAGGGAGCGCAGTGCCGAGTGCCTCGCGCGGCTCGAACCGACGCAGCGAGCACGTGTGCGTGAGGTCATTGCCGACCCCGCGGCGCTCGACTTCGGATTGAGCGGCGCTGAGTACCTGGCGCTCGCTCGCTCCGTGCAGCGCATCTATCACTTTGCATCCGTACTCGAGGCGAAGCGACGCACCGAGGCTGCTGTGTACAACGTTGCTTGTGCGCGCGAGATCCTCGAGTTCGCGCAGGTAACATCGGAGCTACGCGGTTTGATCCTGCTCTCCAGCGTGACCGTGTGCGGCGCGCGCACGGGGCTGATTCTCGAAGACGAGCTGCGCAGCGGGCAGACCTTTCGTCGTCGGCTGGATGAGTCGCTGGCGACGGTCGAAGCCATGTTCGAGCGGCGAGGGGAGCTGCCGCAAATCGTGCTTCGCCCGGCTCGAATCGTGGGTGATTCGCAAACGGGTGAGATCGATAGCCCGGGTTTCCCGTATCCGTGGCTGGCGTTCGTGGACCGTGGGCCGAGCGAGCTCGTGGTGCCGGTGCCGCATCGCCCCGATGCTCCAGTGCAAATCGTACCGATCGATTTCGTGGTTCGAGCCGCGCATTTTCTCGGCACTCGTCCCGAAGCCTACGGCAAGCGCTACCATTTGGTGGACCCGCAGCCGCCGACACTGAAGGAATTCTTACAGCTCGCAGCCGAAGCTTGCGGCAAGCACTTGGCGGAGAACTTCAATGCCAGCGCGTTCACGCGCGGTCTCGCGGCGAAGCCTGGCCTTCGAATGTTGACGCAAGGTGCGCGAGGTCTTTTCGATCTGTTCGTGGGCAGCCCTTCGTTCGACGCCAGAAACGCGCAGCATGCGCTCGAGGGCGGGGGTATCAGCTGCCCACCCGTAGCTAGTTACTTGAATTCGCTGATCGAGCGTGCGCGTGCAGGCGCGGCAGCGCACGAGGTTGAGCCGCTGGAGGCGGCCACGGCGACGGCGGAAGCCGATGAGTGACACGCTTCGTGACACCCGACGGGGTGAGCCCGTGCGAGCGCAGCTCGAGCGCGCGCTGGGCGTCGCGCTTTCGGCGACTGCAGCGCTCATCGCGATCACTTGCGGCAGCCGCGGCACGTTGGAACACGGTCCGATCGCGCCGCTGGTGCTGAGTGCGGCTGGCGCGGGTGGGGGAAGCGTGGGTGGGGGAGGCGCGCCGTCCTCGGGAGCGGTCGCACCTCTGGGCGTGGCTACCGCGGCAGAGACCGCGCACTCGAGCGCCGAGGCAGGCGTCGGCAGTGGGAACGTGCTGGGTCGGTTCTTTCGGGACTTGGCCGGTCTGGAAGCGGGCACGCGACGGGAGATGGTTCGGATTTTTTGGTTGGGGGATTCGCACACCGCAGCGGACTATTTGACCGGCGCCTTGCGCAGTCGGTTGGAGAAACGGTTCGGCGTCGGAGGACCAGGGTTCGCGCGCATCGGACTCAAGCCGTATCGACACTCGCAGATTCGCTGGGCGTGTGATGGACCCTGGAAGATCGAGCCTGTGCCACCACCGCGGCGAACCCTGTTCGACGACGGCGTGTTTGGGCTCGGTGGGATGCGCGCAGCTCCAGATGGCGCGCCAGCGCAGGCCTCCTTCGAGTTGAGCCCGGGTTCGGCGCGCGGACAATTGCATTGGCAGCTGTGGTTCTCGCTCAAAGAGGGCTCGAGCTTTCGCCTCACCGTGGCTTCCGTGTCGCAGGTGATCACGCAGGCGAGCCAGGTGCCGGAGTTGCCCGGCGCGGGCTTCGCGAGCCTTGCGCTCGAGAGCGCTGCGACCGACAAGCTCGAGTTACTCACCCTCGGGGGTAGCCCGCGTTTCTACGGGTTGACCGTGGAGGGCAGCGAGCCAGGCGTCGTGCTCGATGCAGTGGGGATCGACGGCGCGCGTCTGGCGACGGCTTTGGCGTGGAGCGAGACCTCGTTCGAGGCCGCCCTGCGTACGCGAACGCCGTCTCTGGTTGCCTTGGCGTTCGGCACCAACGAAGCGTTCGACGCCGACAAGATCGAGAAATATCGCAGCCACTATCGTGATGCGCTGGCCCGCGTGCGAATCGCTGCGCCCAACGCGGATTGTCTGATCGTCGGACCGCCGGATGCCGTTGCGGTGGGCGGCGGATCGGAGCCGCGCGTCACCGAGATCGACGTGCTGCAGCGCTCCGTGGCGACCGAGCTCGGCTGCGGCTTCGTGAGCCAGTTGCAGATCATGGGCGGCGCAGGCGGCTTCTCACGCTGGGCTCGCCAGACTCCGCCGCTGGCACGCGGTGATCGCCTGCATTTGTCGGCCAAAGGCTACGAGACCATGGCCAACGCCATCGCAGACGAGCTGCTTGCGAAGTACGACAATCGCGCCCACTGACCGCGGCGCTTCGCGCGAGCAATGCCAGCTCAGGCCAGCAGTTCGTCGATGCCGCCGGATCCGTCGCCGTCGCCGAAATTCGACTTCCAGTCCGTCTTGTCGCGGACCGCGGCCGTGATCAGCGTGTTGAACAAGCGGTTGTTGGTGACACCCCCAGCGTCGACGTAGGCACCCTGCTTCAGATAGCCACCACCGTCGCCGGCGATGATCGTGGGTACGTTCCTGAAGCTGTGGCTCGGTCCATCGGCGATGTGGTTCGTCCACAGGATCACGGACTTGTCGAGCAGCCCGCGATCGCTGAACTGATCCAGTCCGTGCAGCAGCGTATGCATTCGCACCACGTCGATCTCCGCGTGGGCATCCTCAGCCGTTTGATTGCTGCCCACCGATGAGTCGGATGGCACGCGGTGACTGATGTGGTGAAACGGCCAATTGAGCTCGGCATTCGACGGCACGGCGTACTTGGTCGCGTCCGTCCCGTCTCCGTGTTGCAAGGTCGCGACGCGGTTGTAATTGCAGGCAAACGCCAGCGCGACCAACTCCAGGTGCAGCTTGGCGATGTCTTCGATCATGCCGTCCATCTTGAACGCGAAGCCGGTCTGGAGCGCTTGCAACTGATCGATCGCTAGCCCGTCTTGCGTGCAAGCGAGACTCATCCCGCCCATCTTGACTTCGGTGTCGCGGATGGAATCGAAGTGCTGTTGCAAGCGCAGCTTGTCGGCGGAGCTCAACGCCGACAGCCCCATCATGTGCTTCAACTCGCTACGAACCAGATCGTTCACGCTCTTGCGACTGGCGATCAGATCCGCCGCCGCGTCTGCAGCAGCGGTCGCGTTGCTGTTGGCCGTTCGTGTGAGCCCGATCAGCTTCGAGTACAAGGTGAACGGGTTGTCGTCCGCGGAGCGCACCTGGCCCGCTCCGGCACCCTTGAAAGAAATGCGTTCGGCGATGTAGCCGTTGGCGCGATTTCCCGCGTAGAGCGTGAGCGGATCGGTGCCGCCGTCGTTCACGGCATTCGCGACCACCATGTCGGCCGAGATCCCCGTGGAGTACGCGGTGCCGCCGCCCCCGCCCGCAGGCGAGGCGGTCAGTGACTGACACAACCCTTGCGAATGTCCGCAGTTGGTGGGGACAGCCATCGGAAAGTTGACGCCTTTGACGAACAAGAGGCGATCAGCGTGAGGCGAAAGCACGCTGGTCGCTTTGTCCGTCTGCGCGCCCAGTGAATCGGCCGTGAACGCGCCGAGACTGTCGGGGAAGAACTTCTTGCCCACCACGCCGCAGGCCGCGACGATGTACAAGCTGAAAACCGGCGGCGCGTCAGCCGCCCATGCGGAGCGCTCGGGCAACCCCTCCAAAAACGGCAAGCCGACTGCTACCGCCCCAGCGCGCAGGAACGCGCGTCGGTTGAGTACCCCTCTGCGTTTGAAGGGCAGCGAGCTAAGTCCGTTACCGAGCGGAGTGGAGGTTTTGTTCGTCACTGAGCACCTGGAGCGTGAATGCGGAAAGCGTCGGTCTTCACCAGTTCGGTCAGCACGTCTTTGACCGATCCGTGATCGCTCCGGCTGACCTTGGCCAGCGCTCTGACGAGTGCGGCGTCGCCGGGTACGATGTCGCGTTGTAAGCTGAAACTGGCTAGTTTCTTGGCGTAGCAAAGGTGGGCTTGGTCGCTGTCGGCCATTGCCTGCATTAGTTCGCCCGCGTCGGCGAACGGCTTTGCGCCATCGCTGAATGTGTAGCTGCCAGTGGTGTCGATGGTCAGCCCATCATTTTCGGTATCCTGATACTGGCCCATGCCGTCGAAGTGCTCGAACGCGAAACCGACGGGGTTGATCAGCTGATTGTGGCAGACCCCGCCGCAACTCTGGGTCAGTGTCGTGATCCGTTCGCGGTTGGTCTGGTTCGCTTCGAGCGGTGGGATGGGCGGTAGCATCGCCGCAGGCGGGCCGAGCGTTGCGCAGAGCATGTCGAAGTTGATGCTGGCACCGCGGTGGATCGGATCGGGATCGCCGTTGAGCCCGTTGAGGGTGAGGAACGGCAACTGGGAGAAGAAGCCGACGCGCTCCGGACCCAAATCCTGCTCCAGGATGTCGCTGCTGGTTTGGCGGATGCCATACAGCTTGGCCATGCCCGGCCCCATGAAACCGCTGGTCGTGGTCAGGATGTCCTTCACGCCCAAGCCCTCGCTGAAAATCTTGTCGAAGAACGAGTACGAGCTTTGTTCGTACTCGGCGTTCAGCGACTCTTTGTAGTTCGTGACGCCGACCTTGCTGATCGTTTTGAAGCGCGCGAAGTGCAAAAGTTCGCCGTGAAACTGGCGCATCGCCGTCGCTGCGCTCGGCTCGTCCAGCATGACGCTCGCGAGTTCCGCTATTGCGTCTGGGTCCGTCAGGTTCGGCGCGTCGTCGAGCAGGTCGTCACTGGGCGTGGTGCCGCGCAGCCACAGCGACAGCTTGGCCGCGATTTCGTAGCCGCTGAGCGGCTCGTCGCTGGGCGTGAACTCGGTGCGATACAAGAAGTTCGGCGATTGCAGCAACGCGCGGATGACCAACGAGGCGCCCTTGGCGAAATCGCTCCTGCTGCCGGATAGCGCGGTGCCGCTGTTGAACAGCGTGGTGTACGTAGTGATTTCGGCCGAGGTCAGCGGGCGTCGGTAAGCGCGTCTGCCCACGGTGCGAATGAACCCGGCAGCGTCGCTACCGCGGTAAACTTTGTTGAGGGCCGTCGAAGAGGCGGTCACCTGATCGGCGAGCGTCTCCGCGGCCGTCTGGAAATCCCCCCAGGAGCGTTGATTGACGTCGAGCAAGAGCTCGTTGTTCGAGAAATCCGTTGTACCGGCGACAGGGCTCTGGAATGTCCCTTCCAGTCCAGAGGGCGCGCTCAGGTGCAGAATGTCCTGAACACTCTGCGCCCACTGCGCGTTGGTCAGACGTACGACACGGTAGTACTGCGGAGCGCCGGTCAGCTGGATGCCGAGCTCGTCGCCTGCGCCTCCGTCATCGCTCGGGCTTGCACCCGCTCCGCCGCCAGTACCGGCCTGGTGCTGGCTCGTGGTGACGGTCACCCGATGCTTCGCTGGCTCTGCGCAGGAGGCCAGCGCGGCAAGCGTCAACGCTGCGCCGAGCGATCCCCAGAAGCGCTTCGAAAGCATCGGAATCGAACCAGTTCTACTCGCAAACCTTGATGTTACCGGGGAATTGGGCACGCGCTCCGGGATGGAAACGGACAGTTGCGAAAATAGATGCGTGTTGAAATGTTTCCCATGGCGAAAGCCGCCAGTTAGGGAAGAGCGGGTGCGAGGTGTGCGTTGTAGGACTTCATCAGCGCCCGGTACACCCAATTCCCGATGACCTCGGATCCGATCGCGGTCGGATGTGTGAGATCGGCTTGGCCTAGTCCGCGGCGAACCCAGGTCGGCATCGAGTGGGCACCACCCATCGCAGTGTACGTATCGAAGAAGGCGCAACCGAGCTCCGCGGCTGCTTTGCGTTGCTCTTCTACGATCGACGGAATGACGCGCATGCTGACGATTTCGTCACCGACCTTGGCGGCGCGATCCATCGCGCCGATCACCAGACAACTCGATTCGGGGAGCGCGCGCTGGCCTTGCGCGATCACTTCTTTCATCGTGCGGTGATAGTCGACCATTGGGTAGAGGAAGCCGTCGCCGCTCTCGTTGGCACCGAACTCGTAGATCAAGAGATCGGGCTTACGCCAGCCGAGCTGCTCCGCCCAGTGATCGTCGTCTTGCTTGTCCAAGAAGCGAATGCGCGCCCCTTGCACGCCGAGGGCATCCACGACCACGCCCGGTGTGTCACGTTCCAGAACTACGCCGAAGGCGCGAGTCACTCCTGTCTTGGTGTAGATCTCGAATTCGTGCTCACCGTCCGGTACGTCCACCGAGAAGTAGGCTGGTTTCTTGAGCGCGCCGCGGGTGTCGAGCGTGGCCTTCGGCGTGCCGTCGATACTGACTTGCAGCGTACCGCCGCTCGGATCTTCCAAATAGTCGAGCACGAAGCGTGAAACGTTTTTGCCGTATTGCCCGCTCTTGGCGGTACCGAAGCGCGCCACGGTGTTGCGCTCGGCTTTGAACGAGACGCCGCCCAGACCGTACAGGCCATCGGCTGCGTAGGGGCCGACGATGCGGCTGACACTCCAGCCTGCCGTTGCGAAACGCGAGATATCGTTGTGGAAATACGCTGGCCAAGCATTGGCGATCAGCATGAAGCCGTGCCCGGCATCACCGAACTCGGCTTGCAGCTTGCGGCGCAGCGTGCCCGAAACCAAGTCGCTCACGACGATCGAATCGCCGAAATGCGCGATTCGCGTTACGGCATGCGCCTGTTTGTGCGCCGTTCGCGCGAGCGCTCGGTTGAAGCCGTCGAGCGCATGCCCGCCGGGATCGGCCAAGGGCAGTGGCGGCTCCGCCGCATCGATCGTCGGCAGTGCGACGTCTCCCGCTTCACGTTTTGCAGCGAGCGCCCCTTGCGCGGCCTTCAGCGCAGCGGAATCGGGCTGCGAAAGCTCCGCGCGCGTCTCGGTGGCGCTGATGATTTTCGCTTCGCCAACGGTTGCTGGCTCATCCAAGTGCATGCGCGCGGGTGCTTCCGTGCTTGGTGGCGCATGCAAGATGCGGAGCGGAGCGAGCAGAGGGACGCGTTCGATCACGAGCCCCAACGTGAGCACCGTGAATACGGCGACGCAGGCGCGTGACGTGAATGGCTCGGGGCTAAACCAGTGGCTCGAGCGACGCTCGGACTCAGTTGCTACAGGAGGCATCACCGAGCTGTTTGCAAACCGCGTGCAGCATCTTCAGATCGCGATCGGATGCCTGGCCGCTGCGCACCTTTTGTTGAAGCGTGGCCTTCGCCGAGAGCAGTTTGCTGCGGTCGCTGTCCGGCGCGGCGTTCGCCGCGGGCTCATCGTCGAACGGATTCTTGCGCACGAGTGTGGGGACCGCCTTCGGATCTTCCGCCGTCGCTTCTTCTGTCGACGTGGGGGCGGCGGGGCGCGCAGCCTGCTTCTTGGGGGCGCTGGGCAAGTCGCTCACGTCTACCGACTCGGCGTCGAGTGCGGTTAGATCGTTGGCGGCCCGCTTGCGGCGCGCCGCATCGACCGTCGTGGCTCGTGCGATTTGGTCCAAAAGCGCGCGTTTTTGCGTGGGATCTTGACTGGCTGAAGCTTGCGCAAACAGCGCGTCCGCCCAGGCGCTTTGGATCTGCCGGTAGTCCGCCGTTTTGCGGGCGTTGCTGGTGTCCGGGATCTCTGCTGCTTTGCGCATGGCCGCGTCGATCTCGCCTTTGTCGAGCAGTGCCTTGGCTTCCTGCAGGCTGTGCATCGCCGAGTCGACGCCATCCGCGCTGGCAATCTCTGGTTCGGGCGTACTGCTTCGCGTCGCGACGACCAAGCCCAACGCCACGACGATCGCAGCAACACCGCCAATGGCGGCGAGCTTCACGCCCTGCGACAATCCGCCGCCCACGCTGCCCGCGGGTTGCGAAAGTCCAGAGCTGCCCAGCGTGAGCGCGCTTGCTTGCTGACTCTCGTCGGCGCCCGGCACGTAGATGTCACCCGCTGGGATGAACTTGAGGATCACGTCACCGAGTTCGATCACGTCGCGCGCATCCAGCAAGGTGCGCGGCAGCTCGACGCCGTTGACGCGGACGCCGTTGGCGCTTTCGCGATCGACGATCTCGTAGCGACCGTCGCCGAGCGGTTGAATTTCAGCGTGCACCCGGCTCACGGAGGGGTGATTGATCGAAACGTCGCACTCCTCACCGCGACCCACCACGAGCGGTCGGTCTTGCGTGAGCGGGAACTCGGCGCCCACCGTCGGGCCCACCACCATCACCAAGCGATCGGGTTGGCCAAGCAATGCTTGGCTGCGCGGCGCCGCCGGCATCGTGACCGCTTTGTCGAACGACACCGGATCGAGGATCGAATCGTCCAGGATCTGCAGTCGGTAGTCACCGAGCTGCACCAAATCCCCGTGGACGATCTCGTGCTTTTCGCTCACGCGCTGCCCGTTCACGTAGCAGCCGTTGTAGCTGGTGAGATCGAGCAGCTGCCAGCGTTCGCCGGGCTTCGTCAGCCGCGCGTGACGGCGCGAGATATTGCGCTCGGTCAGGCGGACTGTGTTCTCCTCCGCGCGCCCGATCGTATATTCGTCGCGAACGAGGTGGACGACGGTCTTGCTCGCCTGGTCGTCCTCGATCGTCAGCTTCCACATCGGTGCGCCTACATGCCTCGTCGCAGTGGTTTCGTGTTCAAGAGCGGCTCTACGTACGGGAGGCCGTCTTCAAATTTGTCATGGTTCTCTACGGGTTTAAATAGCCGTCGTGCATGCCCGGAACCATTTCACGGAAGAAAGGCGTACAGAGCGTCATTTACCGCGGGCCGGGCGGCTCGAATTTTAGGGTTGTTTCGGGTGGGACAGACCCTGTTCGTGAGCAGGACCAGCACCCGGTCGGCGTCTGGATCGCACCAAAAGCTAGTTCCAGTGAACCCCAGGTGGCCGAAACTGCGCACACTCGCCAAGCTCCCAGCAGAGGACTGGTCGGCCGATTTTCCGTCGAACCCGGCCCGCAGCGTTCCCCCCGGGCGTTCTTCGAGCAGGGGTGCGAAGCAGATCGACTCGAGCCAAGCGGAGCGTCCAGCCCGGGCGTCGAGCAACGCTGCCCCAAATCGCGCGACGCTCTCGGCGGTTCCGAACAACCCGGCATGTCCGGACAACCCGTGGCCGGAGAGCGCCCAGGCATTTTCGTCATGGACGACGCCAGACACCTCTCCGCCGCGAAACGGCACAGTCTCGGTCGGCATACAGCGCGCAGCGAAATCGCAGTGACGGGCGCGAAGCTGCCGCGCGGAGCCCACCTCCAGGCCGAGCGGTCCGCACACCTCGCGATCGACGATTTCGTCGAGCGGTAGTTGCTCGAGGTGTTGGAGGGCTAGACCCACCAAAGCAAAGCCAAGATCGCTGTAAACGGGTGGATGTCCCGAAGCCGGCGCGGCCGCAGCGCATTCGGGCCGGCGGCCATTCAGCACTTCGCGCACGGAAGCGCGCCGATCGACGGGGAGGCCGCCGAGCAAGGGGGCGAACAAGGTGCGATGCGCCTCGAGACCCGCCCGATGCGCGAGCAAGAGCAAGACGCTTGCCGAGCCTGTGACAGTGCCGCGCGCTTCCGGAAGTAGATCATGAAGTGGCGTGTCGAACTCGAGTCGACCCCGTTGAACGAGGCGGGCCAAGGTTACGGCCACCAATGACTTCGTGATCGAGGCCAGGTCGAAGAACACGCGCGCGTCTAGATCGAGGCGCTGCGCCTTGAAAGCTGCGCCCTCGGCGAACGCAAAACCGTTCGGGCTTGGAAAGCCGGTGGCGACCACCGCAGCGGGCGCGACCCCAGGTCCGATCACGAACTTTCGCACAATTTCGGCGAGGTCCGGATGTGGGAGCATGTCAGGGATCATGTCAGAGAGGGACGCCTCGAAAATCTAAGCATTTTGGCATCTGGGTGCTGCACCGGTATTGTGAAGCTGCCGTAGACGGATTGGAAGGCGAGAAGCGATGGCCGAGTTTACTTGGGAAGCCCGTGGTCGGACCGGTGAGGTCCGCAAAGGGGTCATGGAAGCTGAGAACGAAGAAGCGGTGAACAACCGCCTTCGTCAACAGCAACTCGCGCCGGTTCGAGTCAAGAAGAAGAGCCGTCTGAGCGAGATCAAGTTCGGCAGCCCGAAGGTCAACACCAAGGATTTGGTGACCTTCACGCGCCTGTTCGCCACGATGATCGACGCCGGCTTGCCGCTCGTGCAGTGCTTGGAGATCCTCGGTTCCCAGCAGACCAACGCGGCGTTCGGCGGTATTTTGAAGGACGTGCGCGGCGCGGTCGAGCAGGGCGCAACGTTCAGCGAGGCGCTCAAGCGCCATCCCAAAGTGTTCGACGAGCTATTTACCAATTTGGTTCACGCCGGCGAAGTCGGCGGCATTTTGGACGGCATCATGAGCCGTCTCTCCGTCTATCTGGAGAAGCGGCAGAAGCTCATCCGGCAGGTGCGCGGTGCGCTGGTCTATCCGTCGGTCGTGGTCGTGATCGCGGCGGCCGTGATGACCATTCTGCTCATTTTCGTGATCCCTGCGTTCGAAGGCATGTTCAAAGACTTCGGCGGTGGGAAGGCGCAACTGCCGTGGTTGACGCAGGTGATGGTCGGGATCTCGCACAACTTCGTGAGCTACTTCCCGTTCATCGCCGTGGCCGTGGTGCTGCTCATCGTGGGCTTCGGCTATATGAATCGAACTCCGGGCGGCAAGGCGTTCGTGCATCGCACGGTCCTGAAAATGCCGGTCATGGGCCCCGTGCTGCGTAAGATTGCCGTGGCGCGCTTCACGCGCACGCTCGGCACCTTGCTCCAGTCCGGCGTGCCAATCTTGGACGCGCTCGAGATTTGCGCGGTGACCGCGGGCAACGTGGTGATTGAGGCCGCGGTGATGCACGTGCGTCAGAGCATCAGCGAAGGCAAGAACATGGCCGAGCCGCTGACCGAGACCAAAGTGTTTCCGGACATGGTGGTGCAGATGATCGCGGTCGGTGAGCAAACCGGCGCCTTGGATCAGATGCTCAACAAGATCGCCGACTTTTACGAGGAAGAGACAGACGTCGCTGTGGCTGCGCTGACCAGTGCGCTGGAGCCAATCATGATGGTCGGCGTCGGCGGCATGGTCGGCGTGGTGCTGATCGCCATGTACCTGCCGGTGTTCTCACTCGCGGGCAACATCCACGCGGATTGAGCCCTGGCCGCCCACGCGCGCGGTGAGCCATGCGTCTTCAACTCGGCATCCCCGAAATCCTGAGTGCCGCGCCGCTGGCTCGGCGCTTGGCTGGACTCACGGCGGCGCGTTTGCTGCTGTTGTCGTTGTCGTTGGCCTTGGTGGGCACGTTCTATCTCCGCGGCAGATTCGGCTTCGATTCCTTCACTCTGCGCGTCGCCTTGGAGACCTTCGGGTTGTCCTTCGCGCTCACTGGGGTCTACTCGGCGTTGCTCAGAAAAGGGCAGCACCTCGAGCGCTTGGCCGAGGCCCAGTTGGTACTCGATCAACTCACCTGGACGGTCGTTGCTTACCTGACGGGCGGCGCGGCCAGCGGGGCAACGTCGTTTTACGGTTTGTCTTGTCTGGTCGGCGCGAGCTTGCTCGGGCTGCGGGGTGCCGTGCTTGCCGCGCTCTCGGGCGCGTTGTCCTACGGCGGTTTGGTGTTCGCGCTGGAGCGTGGACTGTTGTCGGCTCCGCGCGATCAGCCCGCCTCGCTGTACCGGCTTTCGTCGGACGAGCTCGCCTTTTACTTGGCGGTGAACCTGTTGGTCTTGGTTGTCGTGGCGTTGCTCGCCGGCACGCTCGCGGATCGTCTGCGTTGGACCGGTGGCGAGCTCAAGTTGGCGACGGAGCGCGCCGACCAAGCCGAACGCATGGCAGGTCTCGGTCGCCTCGCGGCCGGGCTCGCGCACGAAATTCGCAACCCGCTCGGGTCGATCGCAGGTTCAATCCAACTGCTACGCACGGCGGCCGGCTTATCCGAAGAAGACCAGCGTTTGTGCGACATCATTCAGCGTGAAACGGGTCGCTTGAACGATCTCGTTACCGACATGGTCGACTTGTCGAAGCCCAAGAAGCCGATCTTCGCGAGCGTCGACGCCAGCCGTGTCGCCCGCGAGGTCGTGGCGCTGGCGGCGCGCAGCGGCCGTGCGGTGTCCGACGTAGAAGTCTCGTACACGGGCCCTGAGAGTGCTCCAATCTGGGCCGATGGCGCTCAGCTGCGGCAAATGATCTGGAATTTGGTGCGCAACGCCGTACAAGCCAGTAGCCCCGGCGACAGCGTCGATGTCGCGGTGGAAGTCGTCGACAAGAACACCTGGCTGCGCGTCTCGGATCGCGGCGTCGGTATTGATGACGCCGCCCGCGAACGTCTGTTCGATGCGTTTTTTACGACCCGTTCCCAGGGCACTGGGATGGGACTCGCGGTAGTGAAGCGCATCGCCGACGAGCACTCGTTTTCGATTGTGGTGGACAGCAGCCGCGGTCGCGGCGCGACGTTCCGCGTCAATTTGGGGCAGAACCGCGCTTCACTGCTGCCGCCCACGGATTGACCCGCCCCCGTGAACTGCGGATCACGGGTTGCGCTTGCCACAGCGAGCCGCCGGGCAACGGTGTCGCCTTGAGTCCCGCTTGGCGTTTTTGCAAATTACTCAATAATTATAAATTCTTACGTGATTATGTCCGAACGGTGTCGGGCAGGAAGAAGCTTTGGCACCCCACTTGCGTATAACCCGCAGAGAACACAGATAGGGTACCGAAACTCGAGAGCCGAACCATGACCAACATCCGACGCAAAGTTCCCGTCCTTGCCACCTTGGCGCTGGCCCTGTCGCTGTCACTGCCGGCCTTCGGCGCTGAAGCCGAGAACTTCGTGAAGGGCAAGCACAGCGAACTCACCGAGCTCGTCACCAAGGCCAAGTCTGCGGACGACCAGAAGAAGCTCGATGCGGCGTTCGACGCCGTGTTCGACTACGACGGCCTCGCCAAGGCCACCTTGAAGGATTCTTGGGAGCAACGCACACCTGCTGAGCGCGTCGAGTTCACCCTGCTGCTCAAAGACCTCGTGCGCAACGCCTACCGCCGCAACATCAAGAACACCCTCGGCTACGACGTCGACTACAAGGGTGAGCAGGACGGCGAGGCCGGCAAGATCGTGCGCACCGTTGCGCACAACAAGAAGAACGCACGCGAGGAGCCGGTCAGCATTGACTACGTCGTCCACCAAGTCGACGGAAAATGGCTGATTTCCGACATCGTGACCGAGGGCTCGAGCCTGGCTCGCAACTACCGAAACCAATTCCGCAAAGTGATCGATAAGAAGGGTTTCGACGAGTTATTGAAGCGAATGAAGGCCAAGCGCGACAAAGGTGACAAGAGCGGAGACGTTTGAGAACCGCGCTGGAACGTCAGCGAACCACGGTTTCTGGCTTTTCGGGCGCCATCTTGGCGCCCGAGCTGCTTTTTCCGGCGTGAAATTGCCCGTCCGGGGCGTGTCACTGGTACGATCGCGGGACCTTGGGTCCGTCTCGGAATTCGTCTAGCGCCCCTCCGTTGGCGCTTGCGTCGCCGCCGTCAGCGCCGCCGGGTGCGGAGCCCATCCAAGCAACGCCGTTCGTGCTCGGTGACGATCAGCGCGTCCCGCTGCGCTTGACGGTCACACGTGGCGTGTTGGGCATGGAGTTGTACCAGCCGATCGAGTTCGGCCCGTTCGATGTCACGCGCCTATCCATCACGCTGCCGAACCTGAAGTTCCCGCTCGACCTGAGCGGCGGCGTGCCGCAATTTCGCCACCGCCGAGGTGAGCTGGAACGCGCGGTGCTGAAGACTTCACTGACGCGCCTCGCTCGCTACTTCGAGACGCGCTTGGGAGACGTGCTCGGGACGTTGGTTCGCCCAGTGGCGGTTTTTGCTCGCCCGCAGGGCATTGGCGTGGGGCTGGTCGGGCAGGGACGGGCTTTGGCCTTCGACTTGTTGTGGGTGCCAGACGAACGACATGCGCGCCTGGTCGTCAGTGACGCACGAGGTGTTGGGCTTTCGGGGGCTGCGCTCGGCTTCGCGTTGCGCGCGCTCGACCGTGTGCTCGGCGGTCTGGGTGTGCGGCGTGGCCGAGTGATATCCATCGCCGACGCGGGAGCCAGCTTGGCGCGCGTGCTACTTCCCGCGGTCGGCGCGCGCGCGCCCTCTGCTCGGCGTGTTCGCTTTGGCGCGCTGAGCACTGACGGCGACGACCTGCAGGTCGAGCTCGACGCGACGTTCGTGCCTGGTGAGCTCACCGCGCACGGCACTCGCGCGCTCGAACTCGCCCGCCTGGTCACCGCGGCGGACGACGCGCTCTCGCGCGGGGCTACGGATGACGCCCGCGCCGGCTATTTGCTCGCGCTCGAGCAAGCTCCGCGTCACCCGGAACTCGTTCGCTTGATCGCGGATATCGATCTGCAAGTGCCCGAACGCGCGGAGGCAGCGCTCGGCATGGTGATCGAGAGCATGCCTTCGATCCGCGCCGGGCTCACTGGGGCCGAATTGCTCTGGCGCGTTGGCGACTTCGATGGCGCGCGACAGGCTTTGAGTGAAGCCGCAGCGCTCGAACAATACGCGCCGCTGGCGGCGCTGCTGTGGTGCCGCTGCGCCGAACGCGACACTTCGGCTCTAGAGCGACGCAATGCGCTGGACCGCGCGGTCTCGCTTTCGCCGGGTTTGGAGTTGCCGCGCGCGCGACGCTTCGCGGCCCGCTTGGGACATGGGGACAGCGCGGGCGCGCTGGCGGACGCCGAACATTTGGAAGCCATGACCGCCGGCGCCCGCGGCAAGCACGACAGCAATTTGCACGCAGCGCGCGCGTTCTTTGCGGCTGGTTTCGTGCGCGAAGCGCGTCGCTGTTTCGAACGCGCGCTGCGCTACGCTCCGGACGACGCGCGCGCCACGGCTGGCCTTGCCCGGGCGTTGCTCGAGAGCGGACAACGCGAGCGCGCGACGACCCTTTTGGCGCGCGCTGTTTCGTTGTCCGAGCGCAACGGACAGCCCGACGCCGACGCGCTAATCGACTTAGCCATGGTGTTGGCTTCGGATCTCAAGGATCTGCCGCAGGCGATCGCGCGCACTCGCCAAGTCTCTGCGGCGTCCCCGCGGTACGTCGAGGCGCGTCGTCTGGAAGCGCGCTTTCGGGCCGACTTGGGCGACATTGCGGGCGCCTCCTTGTGTTTTGGCCGGATGCGTGAGGCGATCGAATTGAGTCCGGAGCCGCCGGCGTTCGCCGCGCAATTCTTGGTCGAAGCGGCCGCGTTCGAGCAAGACGTCGAACGCGACGTACTGGCGGCGGAGCGGCATTTGGCGGTGGCACTGCGTGTGGCTCCACGCGACGCGCGGATTGCCGAGCGTTATCGCGAAGTCGCTGCCGAAGCTGCGATTGCGGTCCGGGCTCGCGCTCGAGATAGTTAGCCGAACAGCGCGTGCCACGCGCGTTCGAGCTCGGCCGCGTCTTGCGCAGGAACCACGGCGCACAGGCGCAGCGGCGAGAGAGACGTGCCGAGCGCCGATGGCGGGATGCATTCGAGTGCGCGCGAAAGCACATCGGGCAGCCTGCCAACGCCAACCGCGACTGCACTCACCGCAGCGACGTCGGTGCGCACCAGGCTTGCGCCCGCACTGCGCAGCAGGGCTGCAGTGACGGCAAACTCGGGCACACTGGTTAGCGACAGCAGTAGGTTCATGCGTTGGTCGAGCCAGGCGTCGCGCACCGGAATGCCCGCAGCCGTGACGATCGAGAGCAATTGGGCGCGCGCGGCCTCGGGCGCGCTGAGCCAAGCCAGCTTGCTGTCGACCACGATCGCGGCCCGCTCGGCCGACCTTGCTTCGACGCGCGTCTCGCGACCCGTGCCAAGCTCGGCAAAATCCGTGGTCCTGCGCGCGTGAATCACGATGCCGTGGCGCTTGGCCCAGGCGACCGCGCGCGCGTTCAGAACTTTTGCGCCGGACTCCGCCATCTCTTGCATCGTTTCATAGTCGATGGTCGGCAAATGGCGTGCTTCGCTGACCGAGCGGGGATCGGCGCTGTAGATACCGTCGACGTCGCTGTAGATCTCGCAATGTTCCGCACCGATCGCGGCCGTTAGCGCGACCGCAGTGGTGTCGGAGCCTCCGCGACCCAAGGTCGTGATCTCGCGTCCCAGGCTCATGCCTTGGTAGCCAGCGACGATCACGACTCGATCGCGCGCCAGTTCGTCCCAGATCCGCTGCGGGCGTACCTCGATGATTTCCGCGTCGAAGTGACGATCGTTGGTGATGATCCCGGATTGCGATCCGGTGAAGCTCACCGCGTCGACACCGAGCGTGGTGAGCGCCATCGACAGCAGCGCCATCGTCACTCGTTCACCGGTGCTCACCAGCATGTCGAGTTCTCGGCGTGGCGGCTCCGCGGCGAGCGTTCGCGCCAGAGACAGCAGGTTTTCGGTGGTCTTGCCCATCGCGCTGACCACCACCACTACCTGTCTGCCGGAGTCCCGCGTGGCGGCGACGTGACGCGCGACCTGCTGGATCTTCTCCGGATCGGCAACCGACGATCCGCCGTACTTTTGAACGACGATGGTCACGCTACGGTGATGGCTATCACCCTGCGACGATTGGGGCCAAAAACTCGGCCGAATCAGCCCGACGTTGGCCCGAAGCTGAGCACTCCGAAGCCGCCGGTTGCCCACAAGCGACCACTCGGAGCGTGCCAGCTCAGCGCCGAAACTTTGGCCCATTCGCCGCGCTCTATCGCGTCGGATGGGGTGTGCTCACTCGCGACGTCCAAATGCGCGATGCACTCGGCTTCGGCACGTACCGGATCGATCGAGAGAATGTCACTCTGATCGCTGGTCTCGCGATAGACGGCGGCGAAGAACCGGGCGCTGCCGTCTATCATCGCGCCAGCGATAGCGGTCGTGTTGCTACTGCCGGCAACGCGCACGAATGTTTTCCCGTCATCGGCCGAGACCAACAGGGCGCGTCCGCGTTCGGCGAGGGCTAGCGCACTGCCGGCAGTCGCGAGCAATGGCGCGGCGCTCTGCGCGATCGACAGCGCCGACCCGTGCAGTGGCACCCCGCCATCTGAAGTACGACCGAGGGTCACGAGGGTACACGTGCGCTCGCGACCGAGCAGAATGGTCGCGCTCTCACGCGCCACAGCCAGGACCTTGCCGTCGAGTTCGAGGCGCTCGAAACGATCGCCCGCGTCGAGCACCTCGAGCAGGGTGCCATCGTGAAGCCAGAGCAGGACACGCCCCTGACGCGTGCTCAACTCGCCACCGAAGGACAGCTGAGGGCGCGAATTCTGCGCGGTTCGCAGTTGTTCGCGAAAGCGCGACAGTTGCTCGGCCTGAGATGCGAAGCGCGCACGTCGGAACAGCTGGCCACTACGAGTCGTGGCCAGCGCAATGTCTTGATCCGCGCCCACGAGCGTCAGATCGGACAGAGCGCTGCCGTCGACCGCGACTCGCAGCGGCTTGCTCGTTTCACCGCGGAACCAAAGCAGGTCCGAACTGCCGGCGACTACTGCGTCCGGGCTCACGGCGAGTGCCGTGCAAGCCTCGAGCGGCGTCACCGGATGCGGAGCTCGCCAAACCAGCGCGGCCATCGGTACGCGCGCTTCGTCGCTGGCTGCACCGAGCGAGATCTCGCGCTCGGCGGCGATGCCCTCCGAGCCGTCGTCCATTTCCAGCGCGGGGAACTTACTTTCGTCGACGGTGATCGAGCCATCCTCGAGTCCTTCGCTGCCGTCGTCGGGGGTCAGCGCTTCGGGTACGGTTAGCCCTACTGCGGGATCCACTTCGAAACTCGAGTCGGCGTCGTCGTCGATCTCGCTTTGCGCGTCGTCAATGCCGACGATCGTGCCCAGATCGAGCTCGATGGGCTCATTGTCCCCCGCGGGTTCGCCGAGCACGTCGATTTCCTCGCCGATGACCAGGTCGGTCGCTTCTCGGTCGTCGTTCCCGCCGTCCTCGAACTGATCGAGCTCGATCGGTTGATCGAGGTAGCTCTCCTCGTCGTCGGCCGAGGCGGGCACTGCGGAGAAAATGACCATGCGCAACCTTGCGTGACCCATCGCCGATCAGAATAGCAGCTTTCGTGATACACTCGCGCCCGCTTGCAGCTGGCAGAACTCCTCGATGACGGCCTGATTGTGCGGCGCCTCTCGGTCAAGAACGAGGACGTCGTGTTCGTCAAGGGGATCTTCGAGGCGAGCGAGGGCTTGTGTGCCATGTTTGCAGAGCGCGGCGGGGACCTGACCATCCTCGCGCCGATTTCGCGTTCGCTAGAGTTGGACGTGCTTTTGCGCGATCTTGCGCTCGAGCTCGACGGCGTGATCGATGCTTCTGGCGACTCGCAATGAGATAACTTGCGTGAGGCGCACGCTGCCAGTGGGTGCTAAAGCCCCCGAGTGAAGGCCCGAATTTTTTTCTAATCGACGAATGCGCGCGATGCGGTTGCTTGGCGTTGCGAGCCCGGTCGCGATGCTTTAGCTTCCGCCCTTCATGCCGGAGCCGTTCGCGCCGTCCCAGATCGCCGCTCTGCCGTCTCCGGCGGAGCGCACGCCGTTGCCGCTCCCGCTCGAGGGGCGCACCGATCCTCGCGTGCTCGACGCGTGGTGTGAGTGGCTCGGCGCGTTGGCGACCGACGCTGAAGCTGCGCTCGCTGCTGCAATTGCGTACCGCGAGCTCGATGCCGGCGCGCGCGATCGCTGGCTGACCGTGCTCGAGCAAGACTCGTTGCGTCTCAACGTGCCGCGGATCGCGGTCTACGCACCGCTCCTGGCGGTGGAGTCGGACCCGGAGCGCCGCACCCGCATCACCGACGCGATCGGCCCGATGGACGCGGCCGCCACCCCGCGCTCCGCCGCTCAGGGGCTGTGCGGAAGGCTACCGGATGGCTCCCACCTGGCGGTGCTGATTACTCCGCTGTATCTGGATTTCGTGCAGGTTTTGGCGTGCTCCTTTCGTGTCGAGCGCGGTTTCGGTTGGGTGCGCCATGACCCAATCGTCGACCGCAAGCACGCGCCGCGTCACGGTGAACGCATCGACGGCGCGTTGGTCGAACGCACGCCGCTGAAGAGCCTGGTCGACGACCTGGCGCACGCCGTACTCGCGCATAAACGCAGTGGTCGGGATCTGCCGGAAGCGTTGCGGGTGTTTGCGGATCTGTTCGGTCCGAACCTGAGTGGTTCGAGCCCGCCCTCGGCAACGTGACTCGGTCGGCCGCTCTCGGTTTGTTGCTACTGGTGGCCGCCTGTCATCGGGTCGCAGAGCCGCCCGCCCAGGACGAGAGCGAGCCTTCGACCAGCGGTCAGGTTCAGCGCTACGTCCTCGGCACGACCGACGGCGAAGAGGTCAGCGCCGAAGGCATGCGCGGTCGCGTCACGGCGTTGATCTTCGTGACTACTTTCGACCTCGCCTCACAGCTCGCAGCCAAACAAATGAACAAGGCGCTGCACACGCATGTCCCGCGAATCAACGTGGCCGCCGTCGTGCTCGAAGCGCCGAAATACGCGCCGCTTGCGGATGTGTTCAAGAGTTCGCTGCAGCTGTCTTATCCCGTGGCAATTGCCGACTTGGAGTTGCTCGGTAGGAATTCGACGCTCGGCGAGGTGCACAGCGTGCCGACGCTGATCATCCTCGACAAATATGGCCGCGAAGTTTCGCGGCACTACGGCGCGTTCAGCAACGAAGAACTCGACGACTGGCTCACCCGCGCGCGCTGAGCGCTGGCGGAGCGATGCTGGCAGCAAGCGTCGCGCGCTCGACACGCGGCATGCGGGCCATGTTCCAGATGCGCTTGAACGTCCACTTGGTGCTTTCCCAGCGGTGCAACGTTGTCTGTCCGATCCGCTCGCGATATTCGATCGCGACGTCCTCGACTCGATATCCTCGGCGAAATGGCAGCAGTAGGAGCTCGACGGGCAGAGCAGGGCCGTTCGGATCCCAGTCCAGGTCGCGCACCATCGACATGCGGTATGCGCGCATTCCCGAATGGAGATCGGTCGTGTCGAGCCCGCACAGTACGCGCGCGACCGCGGCAAACACGCGATTGGCCAAAAAGTTCGCGAACGGCATGGCCGCGGGCCGCGTTGTCACGCGATTGGCGTTCACCAGATCCACGCCGCTCTCGATACGTCTCACGAGAGCCGGAATTGCGTCGACCGGATAGGTATCGTCACAGTCGAGGGTGACTACGACGTCGCCACTGCCTTCGCGGAGAGCACGATCCATGGCCGGCCCGTAGCCTCGCGGCGGAAACTGGCGCACCACGCGGCAACCGAGCGACGCCGCGATTTCAGGCGTCTGATCCTTGCTCGAATCAATGACCAAGATTTCGGCATCCGGGACGACGCGGCGAATGTCCGCCACGACCTTTCGGATGGCGCCTTCTTCGTTCATGGTGATCATGGCCACGGTAAGATTCACGGTCACTCACTCGCCTTCTTCGCGCCGTTCAACTTGTTCGCGAGCGACAGCGCGCGCTCGACGCATTGATCGGAGTTGATGTATTCGAACTCGGCGAACCGGCCGAGCAGCTCGAGCCCAGTTTGGGCGACCGCTTCCCGCAGCTGCCGAGTTTGCTGGAAGTATGCGTGGTCGTAGATCGGGTAGCCGTAACGGAAACGCATCACGCGCGTGTATGAGACGGTCTCGGCCGAGGCGAGTCCCATGTCGACGAGCTTTGCGATCGTGTCACCCACGAGGTCGTCGTCGGTGCGACTCCAGACCTCGTCGTCGTACGCGCAGGTAATCTCGGCCATCATGGCCGAAGCGCCGGCCGGAGCGCACTCCGGGCTGAAGTTCTTCGGAAACGAGAGCCGGTGGAATGGGATCTGCGGGTCGGGCACGTACAAGGCGGTATACGGATAACCCCGGTCCTCGTTAAGGCCGACGAGCACGCAAATCAGGCTGTTGTAGCGGAGTTTGCTCAGCGCTGAACGCGCCTGCGCCGGGAATCCGGGCCAAACCCTGGCAAGTTCGTGGATGGGCAACGTCGAGATCAGCGTGTCGAAGCGATGGGCATCGCCGCCCACCTCGACCAGCCACGCACCCGGGCCACCCTCGATCCGCGTGACTGGACACTCGGTGAGCAGCTCGCCGCCCGTCGCCTGGGCCGCGTAAGCGTGCACGATCGACTCGTATCCACCTCGCTTCGGATAGTAGAAGTAGAGCTGATGCAGGTAACCCTCGGTCGAGATGCCGATCGCGCTCTTCAATACGTCTTCGAGCGGTGGCTTCGGGATCCGTGACACCCAATCGAGCGTGATGCTCGAAGGTTCGACGTTCCAGATCTTGCGGTTGTAAGGGAGAAAGTATTTGTCCGAGATCCCCGCGCCGAACGTTGCGTACGACCACTCTTCGAGATTCTCCGGAGGCTTGGTCCAAGGGTTCTTGAGGTAGCCGAGGATGCATTCGAAGCAATCCTCTTTGGGCAGGTCCGAAAGCCCGTTTTCGAACGGGTACTTCACGAAGTGACCCTTGAACCAAATCTTGTTCTCCCGCCGACGCTGCTGCACGTTGTCGCCGAGCACGGCGACCATCTGCTGAAGCACGTCCTTGTTCTTCGAGAACAAAATGTGCGGACCCGCAGCGTCGAACGTGAACCCGCGTTCGATGACAGAAGCGCAAAGACCGCCGAGGCGCGGCGCCTTCTCGAACAAGCGAAAGGGCGCATCGAGGTGAGCGGCCAGACAAACCCCCGAGACGCCTCCGCCTAGGATGCCGGTCGTCGGCTTCGAGCCTGGTCCACTAGGCTTCATCAAACATCACCTCGCTACCTGCAAATAGCGGCAGGCTAACAGGAATCGCCGCGGCACGGAGTGGTTTCTCGATACTATGCCGGCCACGATGACGCGACCCGCTGCATCACTGATTTCCCCGCACCGGCTGATTGCCCTCGCGGAGATCGCCCTCGCGGCGCTGCTCGTTGCCGCACATTGGAGCTTCTTCGTCGAGCATCGCCTGTTCGACCAGTTGCTCAACTTCGCGGAGAACTACGCGTTCGTGCTCAATGCCGGTGAAGCGCGCTACTTTCTCGTCACAGCCCTGACGGCATTCCCGGCCACGCTGTTACTCGTCGATGCGAGTTTACGCCTGTGGGCACCGACGGCAGGATCGCTATTTCAGCGTATTTCAGCGCGTCCGCGGGTCACGGCCGCTGTTTGTGCCGTGATCGGCGTGGTCCTTTCGGAGTGCTGTGCGCGGCTCTTCAGTCACGTGCAATTCACGGACGACGAGCGGATCTACCTATGGGAGGCGCAGAATCTCCTACACGGTAGCTTCACCGCGGCGAGACCCGAGCCTTCGGAGTTCTTTCATCGCTTGTTCCTGTTCATGCTGCCGGAGCCTGGTGGTCGTTGGGCATCCATTTACCCACCCGGGCAGCCAGCGCTGATCGCACTCGGGATGTTGATGCACGCGCCCCACCTGCCGCAGCTCGTGCTGGTGGGGTTGACGATCTGGTCAGCTTGCCGGCTTGCGGACGAGCTGTGGGGTGGCGAATCCGCCGCGCTGACCGGCGCGCTCGTGGCGAGCTCGCCGCTCGTCGTGCTGATCGGGGCAACGCTGCACAACGCAGTGCCGACGATGTTCTTCGCGCTCACGGCGCTGCGCCACGCGTTCCGTTATCAGGCTTCGGGGCAGCGACGCGATCTCATTTTCGTGGGCTGCGCGACTGGCGCAGCGCTCGTTTGCCGCCCGTTCGACGCCGTGTTGCTGGCCGTACCGACGGTGCTGCTGATCGTGTCGCGGCTCGTGCGAAGAGAAGGTGCCGCATGGTCGTCGAGGGCGCTCGATGTCGTTTCGGGCGCAGTCGCTGCGGCGCCGTTCGCCGCGCTGCTACTGGTCTGGCAGCGCGCAGTGACGGGTAAGGCGTTGCTTGCGCCCTATGCGCGCTTCATGGAGCATTGGCAGGGCGCGCATGCGTTCGGCTTTGGCCCGAGCGCGTTCGGGGTCGACCACACGCTGCCACTCGCGTTCTCGAAGTCTCTCGTGGTTTGGGCGCGCTTCGACACCTGGGTTTTCGGCTGGCCATTCGCGTCGCTGCTCGTCGTGATCGTTCTCCTCGGCCTCAAGCGCGATCAGGCCGCGGGTTGGTTGCTCGTCGGCGCGGCGGCACATTGCGTCGGCTACTTCTTTTATGCGGCGCCATCCGTGCACACGTTTGGCACGTACTACCAGCTGCCGCTTGCGCCGTTGGTGGCGCTGTTGAGCGCGCGCGCGATCCTCGGCCTGCGCGATACGTTGCGTGCTTTGGGCGAAACCGCTTCGGCGGTGCCGCTGCGCGCGCTCGCTGCACTGAGCATCGTCGCGACCCTCACATTTTGGCTGCCTCAGCTCGCATACCTTTGGCGCGTTTCCGATCTCATCGCCGCCCCGTTTCGCGTGGCCGAGGCCGCTGCCAAGGACGGGCCGATCATCGTCTTTCACCGCGCGATGCAGCCGTACAAGGAACCGCGTTTTACGAGTTGGGCGGTCTGGCCACCGATCGCTCACGCCGATCTCGGTGATCGCATCCTTTGGGCCGCCGACTACCGCAGTCACAATCTCGAGCTGATCAAGCGCGTGCCTGACCATCGCCCGTTCTTACTGCAGTGGGCCACGTTGAACCACGAGCCCGTGCTGGTTCCGTGGAGCATCGAGCTGATCCCTCCCGAGAAACGCCAAGATCGGGACTCGAAGCAGATCACCGCGAACGACGAGTCGAAGCCCGGGGTGATGTTGGCGCAGCCGAACCAAATGGTCATTCCGGACGGAATCGGCTGGTCGCCCTATGAGTGGATGCTCACGTTGCGGCAAAGGGAGCTCGAGCGATGGGAAAACCCAATGCTGTTCGAGCAACAGTGCCGAGACGCCCTGAACCGAAACACGGCCGGAACGAAATAGCGCGGCCGTTCGCGCCCTCAGCATCGAGGTTGACCGCGCACTCCAAAGTTCTAAGGTGTTCGCTCGCAGCGTCACTGTTTGGCCCGTTGAGGCCTGGAGGAGAGACACATGGCGAAACTCGAAGGCACCAAGACTCATGAAAACCTGAAAGAGGCGTTTGCTGGAGAATCGCAAGCAAACCGCCGTTACTTGTATTTCGCGAAGGTCGCGGACGTAGAGGGGTATCCGGACGTGGCAGGGTTGTTCAAGGACACCGCCGACGGTGAGACCGGCCACGCGCACGGCCACTTGGATTTCTTGAAGCAGGTCGGTGATCCGGCGACGGGCAAGCCGATCGGCAACACCGCGAAGAATCTGCTTTCGGCAGTCGCGGGCGAAACCTACGAGTACCAAACGATGTACCCGGGCTTCGCCAAGACCGCGCGCGACGAAGGCTTCGCCGACATCGCGGAGTGGTTCGAGACCTTGGCCAAGGCCGAGAAATCGCACGCCGGTCGCTTCGACAAGGCCTCCAAAGAACTCGGCTGATTCCGAGCATGAGCAAGCACCCCGCCCGAACACCGACGATCGCGCCGGTGTACGACCCGAACGACGAACGTTATTGGGATCCCCGCGATCTCGAACAGGAACTCTTGCGCACCTTCCAGGTGTGCCACGAGTGCCGCATGTGCGTGACGTACTGCGGCTCTTTCCCGATCTTGTTCAAGAACATCGATCGCGAGATCGACGCGGGGCGGGCGGAAGGCTCGGAGCGAGTCGACGCCGAGACGGTGCATGCCGTCACCGATCACTGCTGGCAGTGCAAGCTCTGCTACATCAAATGCCCGTACACGCCGGATGAAGGCGCTCACGAGCTCTTGGATTTTCCGCGCCTGATGGCGCGTGAGAAGGCGCAGCGAGCGCGCCGCAATGGCGTGCCGATCGTCGACCAAGTGCTCGGTGAGCCGCAGCGCATCGGCGCGCTTTCGGTAGGCCCGCAAGCAAAAGTCGCGAACCTCGTGAACAGCAAGCGCTTGGTGCGCAAAGCGATCGAAAAGGTCACTGGGATCTCGGCTGAGTTTCCGCTGCCGCCGATCGCGAGCGAAGCCTTCACGACTTGGAATCGCTCGCACCGACCCAGCGAGGATGCCGGCAAGAACGGGCAAGTCGTGCTCTTCCCGACTTGCTACGGCGAATACAATTTCCCGGAAGTGCCGCGCGCCGCGGTGCAGGTGCTGGAAAAGAACGGCTTTCAGGTGATCGTGCCCGAGCAGCTCACTTGCTGTGGCATGCCCAATCTGGACGGTGGCGATCTCGACGCGGCGCGCGCGAAAATGCGCCAGAACGTCGAGTTGATCCGCCCGTACGTGGAACGCGGCCTGCGCGTCGTCGTGCCCGGCCCGACCTGCGGCTACACGATGAAGAAAGAGTGGCCGGTGTACCTCGGCACGCCGGAGGCAGCAGCGGTTGCGGCAAAGACCTTCGACTTGATGGAATTCCTCGATGGCCTGCGGCGCGAGAAAAAGCTGGTCAAAGACTTCAAGCACGGCCTCGGTCGGGTCGCGTATCACGCGGCTTGCCATCTTCGCGCACAGAAGATCGCCATCCCGGGCGCGCGCGTGCTCTCGCTCTTGCCCGACACCGACGTGCGCATCATCGAGCGCTGTTCGGCAGTGGACGGCACTTGGGGCATGAAGGCCAAGTATTACGAGGAGGGCGTGCGCTACGCCAAACGCCTGGCAACGGCGATCGAGGACGAGGCTCCCGAGGAAGGCGAGCTGTCGGTGGTCACTGATTGCAGCCTGGCCGCGTTGCGCGTGCTGAAGGAAAACGGCCGCGCTGCTCGTCACCCAGTCGTCGCGTTGGCGGCGGCCTATGGTTTCCCTGAAGGAGGCACGTCATGAGCCTGGTCACCCGCGGCGAACTCTTGAACCTCGCCGAATACGAACAGGTCCGAGAACCGTTTCGACGGCGGATCGTGGCGCTCAAACAAGTGCGCCGCGTGGCGCTCGGTACGAACATGACCGTGCTGTTCGAGAACCACGACACGGCCTTGTTCCAAATTCAGGAAATGCTGCGGACTGAGCGAATTACCGCGGAAAAAGCCGTGCTGCACGAGCTCGAAACGTACAACGAGTTGGTCCCGCGCGGTCGCGAGCTGTCCGCGACGATCTTCATCGAATATCCCGAGCGGGAATTGCGTGAACGCATGTTGGTTGCTCTGGCGGGCGTGGAAAGCGCCTTTTACGTGCGCATTGCCGGCGAGCGCTTACCCGTGACACCGGACCTGCGCGGTACGGATGCGAGCCGCACGATGGCCGTGCAATACGTCAAGTTTCCGCTCAGCGATGCCGCCCTGAGCGCGCTCCGTCTGGACGACGTCGAACTCTCGCTGGGCGTCGAACATGACGCCTACCGCGCCGAGGTGGTGCTCAGCGCAGCCACCGTCGACAGCCTCCGCGAAGACCTCGACTGAGGGCCCGCGCTCAGCTCAAGTCCACCATGTCGTGGACTTGGCCGTGGATTGGCGCGGCCCGCGCGAACGAGCGATCCGTGCGCTGAACGCGCATCAGGATGCGCGGGGAAGGGCACAGCGTAATGCCGAAGTAGCGATCGATGCGCTGGTTCGGCACCAACTCGAGCCGAAAGCGCTGCAGCATCAGGGCGAGTACAATCTTGATTTCGAACCACGCGAAGGTGGCGCCGATGCACATCCGCGGTCCGGCGCTGAACGGGTTGTAGCCGTACGGTCCGGGATCGCTGGTTTCCCAGCGCTCCGGGCGAAAGCGCAGCGGATCCGGATATAGGTCCGGCATACGGTGCGTGTGATAGATGCTGCTCAGGACTTCCGTCCCCGCGGGGATTGCGTAATCGCCGAGCGCCGAATCGCGCGCCGTGATGCGATGATTGAGCGGTGCGGGCGGGAACAGGCGCAGGCTCTCCTTCACCACGCGGTCGAGCAACGGGAGCTCGGCGAGATCTTCGAACTTCGGCGCGTCGCCGCGCAATTTCCCGGACAGCTCGTCGCACAGGTCGGCCAAGATCCGCGGGTGCTGCGCGAGCATGAGTAGGGTCCAGCTGAGCGCGTTCGAGCTGGTCTCGTGGCCAGCGGCGAAGATCACGCCCGCGTGACCGATCAGCTCGTCCTCGCTCAATTGCGCGCCGCCCTCGTCTCGGGCTTCAATCAACATCGACAGCATGTCACGACCCGCGCCGCGATTTTCGCGCTTCCGTCGGACCACCTCCAACATGCGACGATCGATGCTGCTCGAGAGATCGAGCCAACGTCGATAGGGCGTCAGGGGCAGATCGAACGGCACGATGTTGGCGGCGCGCATCGTCGCGTTCCAGCCCTCGATATCGTGCCCGATTTGCAGGCCGAGCTCACCGAGGTCTTCGCCAAACAAGGTCGAGGTCGCGATGCGCAGCGTGACGTGCGTCATGTCCGGGCGTATGTCGCGGGTCGTCCCCGGCCGATACTCGGCCAGGAGCGCTTCGGTCACCGCTACCATCTCGTCGCGATAGCTCTCGATACGACTGCGATGAAAGGCGGGCATGAGCAAGCGACGCTGCACGCGATGATCGCCTTCGTTGGCGTGGAACAATCCGGTCAACATTCGCGTCAAGGGCCGCGTGCGAGCGCTGAGTGGTTCCTCTGGATACAGTGGCCCGCTCAATGCGCACTTGTGATAGTCCGCGTGATTCGTCAAAAGCGCGCGGTTGTATTCAGGGCCGTACAGAAACACCGTGCCCGGGACGTTGCGCTCGGTGGATACGATGTGCGTGGGGCTCCCCACCACGAGCTGCACGATCGGGCCGTACTTTTCGAACAGCACGCCAACGTGGGCGAGCGGATCCAGTACGAAGCGCAAGAGTTCGGCGATTGGCCCGAGCACGGGTAGGGAGGTTGGCCCGGGCACGGATAGCGAGGCGCTCATCGCGGGCGAGTGTCGTCGAGCGGGCGCCCGCGTCAACTTCACGGAATCGTAACTGTTGCGCGCTGCGGCGAGAGCGGTTTTTCCGCGCGCTGCGCGCCGATGCGATGCCGCGCTCGGGCGGGAATGCTAGCGTGAGCTCGTGGCAGGCCTCGGCGATTTCGATTTCCCGGCTTTCGTTCGCGAGCGTGCGAGTCGCCGTCCAGGGAGTGTGCTCGGCAACGATCACGGCTACGCCTACGTTTCGGATCGCAACACTCGAGCCACCTTTCAACGGTTGAAGCCCGTCGAACTGGCGGTCGCTGCGGCCGTGCGCACGTTCAAGAACGTCGGTAAGGCGGAGCTGCTCGGGCATGCGGTGAAGATCGGCCCGCGGCAGTTCCCGCGGGTGTACGCGCTAGCCGAGCGATGCGCCGAGACCTTGGGCATTCCCGTGCCCACGGTGTACGTTGTCTCGAACCCGCATTTGAACGCCGCCACGTACGGCACCAACGAGGACGCGTTCATTCTGGTCAACTCCGCGCTGATGGATCACTTCAGTGATGAGGAGTTGCTGAGCGTGATCGGCCACGAGTGTGGGCACATTCACAACAACCACGTGGTCTATCTGACCGCGATGCATTACCTGACCAACGTCGCCGGGATCGTGCTGCGAAATCTGGCCGTCCCCGCGCTGTTGTCGCTGCGTGCCTGGTCGCGTCGCGCGGAGGTCACTTGTGACCGCGCGGGTGCTCTGTGCGCGGGTCAGCTCGACCCCGCGCTGCGCGCGCTGACCAAGCTCGCGCTGGGCTCGCAAAAGCTCTACGAAGAGCTGAATATCGACGCTTTTCTGGAGCAGCACACCGAGGCCAAGCAAAGCCTCGGTCGTTTCGGCGAGGTCTTTTCCAGTCACCCGTGGTTGCCCAAGCGCGTTTTGGCGCTGCAAGCATTCGCCGAGAGTGCGCTGTTTCGGCGCCACGCGGGGCTCGGTCCGGGTGGGCTCGACATGGCCCAGGTCGACGAGCGTGTCCACGGCTACATCAAGGTCATCGGTTGATGTCCAGCACGCAGGGCATCGCCTCGCTGCCACCCGAGTTCAAAGCGCTCAAAGCCAAGGTCGCGCTCGACCTGGCCGATTTTCGCCGCGAAGTGGGTTTTCGTTTGCCGGCCGCGCTCGAGTCGGTGAGTGCTTCCGAGATCCGTCAGCATTTGGGTCCGTTCTTGGAACACACCTTTCGCGACTGGGCCGAACGCGAGAACCGAGAGGTGCAACAGGCGCTAGCCGCGTTGGCTCGGCCCGACGCTGTACTCAACGATGACTCCAACCCGGATGCGGAAGCGCTCAACGGGCCGGATTCACGGCTGATGCGGCCGAGCTTCGAAGTCAGCACTTTCGCTCTGGATGCGAGCGTGGTTGCGGCATTGGCGTTGGGTGTGGGCACTCTATTTGCCAATGCCGCGGTGGGCGGATTGTTTCTACTCGTCGCGCCCACGCTGGCTGCCTTTGGGCGCGAACGCGGCGATCGGGCGCTCCGCCAGCGCGCCGCGGAATCCGCGATGGTCGCCTTGGACCAGGCCATCGCGCGGTTGGGTGTCGAACTCGAGCGCGTGATCGACCGCTACAGTCGCTAGAAAACCGCCAATTCGCCCCAGCCTAGGCTGTTATTTTCGTGCTAAGGGTCCCACCCAACCCACGGAAATCGACGAGGAACGAAGGTCATGACGGTTGCTCGAGGCGGCAGGTTGCCGGACGAAATCGACGCTGCGATGGAGCGGCTGAACACCAGCGTGGACATCGACTGGGAGCTGTGGCGCGAGGACATCGCGGGCTCGATCGCGCACGCGGAGGGGCTCTCGAGGGCGGGCGTGCTCACGAACGCGGAAGCGCTGTCGATCGTCACCGGGCTGCAGCAAATCAAGGGCGAGATCGAACGCGGTGAGTTCGTTTGGGATCGCAAAAAAGAAGACGTCCACATGAACATCGAGTCGCGCCTGCGCGACATCGCGGGGCCCGTCGGCGGCAAGCTGCACACCGGACGCTCGCGCAACGATCAGGTGGCGACCGATCTAAGGCTGTGGACGCGCCGTCGCTGTGAAGAAGCGATCTTGGCGATCGACGAGCTTGCCTCTGCCGTGCTCGATCGCGCAACGTCCGAGCTCGAGCTGTTGATGCCGGCGTACACGCATCTGCAACGCGCGCAACCGAGCCGACTCTCCCACCACCTCTTGGCCTGGCAGGAGCTGTTGCTCCGCGATCGCGGTCGCCTAGTGGACGCCATGGAGCGCCTGAACGAATCCCCGCTCGGCGCCGGTGCGGTGGCGGGCAGCGGTTTTCCGCTGGATCGTGAAGGCGTGGCTCGCGCGCTCGGCTTCTCGCGCCCGATGCAGAATTCGATCGACGCGACCGGAAGTCGTGATTTCTTGATGGAGGTCGCGTCTGCGCTCGCGATTTTCGGTGTGCACCTATCGCGCATCGGCGAAGAAATCGTGCTCTGGTCGACGCAAGAGTTCGGATTCATGACCCTCAGCGACGCATTCTCGACCAGCTCGTCGATGATGCCCCAAAAGAAGAACCCGGACGTCGCCGAGCTGGTACGCGGCAAGTGCGCGCGGCTGGTTGGCTGCGTGACCACTCTGCTCGTCTTGGAAAAGAGCCTAGCGTTCGGCTATGGGCGCGATCTGCAAGAGGACAAGCGTCCGATTTTCGATGCGTTCGAGTGCGCGTTGACCGCTGCGCGCGCGCTCACGGGCGCCATCGCCACCGCGACGTTCCACGGTCCACGCATGAAAGCCGCCCTCGCAACTGGCCATTTGTGCGCCACGGACTTGGCAGACTTTCTGGTGCAGCGCGGGCTACCCTTCCGTGAAGCGCATCACGTGGTCGGTGCGATCGTGCGTGAGGCCGAGGAGCGAGGCGTACAAATCGGCGAGCTTCCGCCGAGCGTGTTGGTCGCCGCGCACCCGTCGCTGACGGGGCCGGAGCTTGCGTTGGCCCTCGATCCCGAGGCCGCGGTGGAGCGCCGCTCGCTCGTCGGCGGCCCCGCCAAGGCGCGCGTGCAGAGCGCAATCCAAGAGGCCCGCTCGCGCTGGCCCACTCGCGACTAGAATCCGAGCGCCATCTGTTTCTGGCCGTTCCAGATCCAGACTTCGCGGCTGGTTGGCTCGGCGCGATCGAACACGCCGGCACGCCACAAGGCAATGCTGGTGACGGCGAGCGCGCCGACTGACGCGGCCACGGCGTAGGGCCAGATGGTCTTTTTCTTGGTGGGTGTGAGCTCGGCGCGTTCGGTCGCGCTCTCCCAGATCACGACTTTGCCGCAGCGGTCGCGTTCGCACGAGGCTGCCTCGACGCCACCTCCCGAGCGAGCGCGTGCGAGCACGTAACTGTCGCAGCGTGCGTGCGCAGCGGCGATGGCGCGGCCGCCACTGAAGTGGCCGCGGCCAATGTCGTCGGTGCTGCAGGCGACTGTCTCGGGCACTGGCAGCCGAACGCTTGGCTTACCCTCGGCGATCTCCAGCCAACCTGCCCACATCAAGCGCCCGTTGCGCGCGACGCGAACGTGATGCGCACCCGCTGCAGTCACTAGCGTGGAGTCGTCGGTCGCTGCTCCGTCCCACTCGAGTCCGTCACCTGGCTCCAAGCCCTCGATGGTGAGTCGCTGAGTCAGACCGCGCTCGGGATCACGCTCGGGCGCGCGATCGGCAAAGGGCGCCGCGCGCGGACCCTCGAGGGCCGCGGCTCGCTTGCGCAGAGCGCTCGCGGCCTCGGCGCCGTCCGGCGCCATGCTCGCGAGTTCGGCCGACTGTTCCAGGATTTCGGCCATCATCCAGGCGGACTGTGGCAATTCTGGATGCTCGCGCAGCACGCGCTCCGCACGCTCGAGCGCGTTGAGCGCTCGGCTTGGCTCGAGCGAAGCCGCGGCGTTGCGCGCTTCTTCCAGGAAGCTCTCGATCTGCGCCACGGCGTCCGGCGCGTAGGCCGAAGCGTGAAACGGTGCTGCGTTTTCGCGTGGCGCTTCGAGCCGCAGTAGTCGGCTGTGTGCGAACGCATCCAGATCCGCACGAAATGTAGGTAAGAGCGAAGTGGCTGAAAGCCAGACGAGAACGGCCGTTTGGCTCATGGATGCGCCATGGTAGGCTAGCTTTCTCGTTTTTGCCGCAACTTGTGAAGCGGAGCATGCGCCGTACGGCGCGGAAATACCGAGGGTCCTGTGCAGCTTGATTTCGTGAACCGCGAGCTCACGATCAAACTCGTTTACTACGGTCCAGCTTTGAGCGGCAAGACCACCAACCTCCAAGCGCTGCATAAAGCCGCGGCGCCCGGAGCGAGTGGTCGGTTGATGACGCTCGAGACCAAGGACGATCGAACGCTGTTTTTCGATCTATTGCCGCTCACTTTCCGCAATCAGGGCAGCCTGGCGGTGAGGCTCAAAGTATTCACGGTGCCGGGACAGGTGATTCACGCCTCCACCCGGCGGCTCGTGGTGCAAGGCGCCGACGGCATCGCATTCATCGCGGATTCACGCACGGCGGAGACTCAACACAACACCGAGTCGTTCATGGATCTGCGTGAGAACCTCAAGCAGCACGGGCTGACCTTGAGGCAGATGCCGCTGATCATCCAGTTCAACAAGCGCGACATGCCCGACGTGCGCAGCGACGCGGAGATCGCGGACTTGGCATCGAAGGGTCGCGAGCCCGTCTACTTGGCGGTCGCGACACGTGGTGTGGGCGTAGTCGAGAGCATGATTGGCCTGCTCCATTTGACTTGGAGTGCGCTCGACGCCGAGCATGATTTGAACAAGAAATTCGGCTTCGATCCCAAAACATTTTTGGCTCAAGTCGCGCAAAAGCTGGGCAACCCGAAGCCGGTTCCCGAGATTTTGCAGGCGTGCGTGGGCGGCGCACTGGATGTGCTTCGGCCGGAGGCCGGCTGATGATCCCGCCCGCTGCTGCAAAAACCTTCGATGAACTGACGCTCGGGCACGGCGTCAGTTTGGAGGACTTGATCGACCGCGACGCCCTGGGCGAAATGGTCAAGAGCTTCTACGACTTGTTCGGCGTGCCGCTACGCATCTTCAGCGACGAAGGCAAGCTGCTCGGGGATGCCGCGGAACAGAACCCGCTTTACACGTTCCTGAACACGGTGAAGGCAGGTCGCGCTGCGATGGCCGAAGTCGCGGGCAAGGTGAAGAACCTCGCGCTCGGCGAAGACGGCATGGCGAGCTACCTGTGCGCCACCGGAGAGCACTATCGCGTTGCTGCGATCCAATACGACGGCAAGCGCATCGGCCGCATGATCCTCGGACCATTCGTGACGCCGGCCCAAGTCGAGCCACCCGCGGCGTTGCTCGCGCTCGACCCGGAGCTCGACCAAGCGCGGCTCGCGGAGCTATTCCGGGCCATGCCGCGCGCCGAGGACGACTCGGTGGTCAAGCTCGCGCGCCACCTCGGCCGCACGCTCGACCTCTTGATGTTCAGCGGTCACCGCGCGCTCCTGACCAGCAATATGCACCTCGCTTCGGTGCGCGAGAGCTTTCGTGAGCTGGAGGACAAGAACGACAAGCTGCAAACCGCGTTCGATCGCTTGAAGGAGCTGGATCGGCTGAAGAGCAATTTCTTGGCGACCGTTTCGCACGAGCTGCGTACACCGCTGACCTCGATCATCGGTTACAGCGAAATGTTGGTCGAGGGACTCGCGGGCGAAATGACCAGCGAACAGCGCGACTTCGTCCAGACCATTCGCGACAAGGGTGAACAGCTCTTGCAGCTGATCAAGGGTCTCTTGGATCTGTCCAAGCTCGAGAGCGGCACGATGAGCCTGCGCAAGACGCAAACCGATGCGCTCGGCATCCTGCGCGACGTGGCGCAAACCATGACCCCGACCGCACGCAAAAAAGACGTCGAGCTGGTGGTCGACGTCGAGAAGGGCCTGCCGTTGATTTGGGCCGATGCCGAGCGTCTACGGCAGGTGTTTTTGAACCTGACCGAAAACGCGATCAAATTCACCCCCGCGCAAGGCACGGTCACCCTTTCGGCGCGCATGACGGCGATCGAAGCGGCGCGCCCCGAGGACGCCGGCGGCGTCGTGATCCTGAGCGCCCGCCGCACGGCAATCGAATTTCGCGTGGCCGACACGGGAATTGGCATTCCCGAGCTCGAGCGCAGTCGCGTCTTCGACGCCTTCTACCAGGTGGACTCGAGCTCCACGCGTGAGGCAGGGGGCACCGGTCTAGGCCTTTCGATCGTGCGTCGCCTGGTCGATGGTCACGACGGCACGGTGCGCATCACCGACAACACGCCCAAGGGCACCGTGTTCGTGGTCACCATACCCGTCAAACGCGCAACCATCGGCTGACTCGTGTACCGTGCCGCGGATGTCGGCGCGCTCGCGAACGCTCGCGGAATTTTCGGCAATCCCACGGCTCGAGGCGCTATTCCGCCAAGCGCACCCCAAGGTCGAGCTCGGCATCGGCGATGACGCAGCCGTGCTCGCGCCGAGCGGACGCACCGTGTGGACCGTGGACTCAGCAGTCGAACACGTGCACTTCGAGCGAGCCTGGTTGACGCTTGCGGACATCGGGTATCGCAGCTTTCAGGCCGCTGCGAGTGATGTGTGTGCGATGGGCGGAACGCCGACTGCCGCGCTGTCCAGCGTGATATTTCCGGCTAAGTTTTCGCAAACCGACCTTGCGGAACTCGCGCGCGGCCAACGCGCCGCGGCGCGCGAGTTGGGCTGCGCCGTCATCGGCGGCAACTTGGCGTGCGGCGCCGAACTGAGCATCACTACCACCGTGCTCGGCAGCGTCGCGCGTCGGCCATTGCTGCGCAGTGGCGCGCGCGTCGGAGACGAATTGTGGTTGTGTGGGGAGCTCGGCTTGGCTGCTGCAGGATTGAAACTGTTACAAGCGGGGGTGCGGCGCGGCGCCGATGCCGCAGAGCGCAGAGCGCTCCGAGCGTTCCGACGACCCAAAGCGCAACTCGCGGCGGGTCAAGCGTTGGCGCGCGTTGCACACGCGGCGATCGACACTTCCGACGGGTTAGCGGGCGATGCGGGCCATATTGCGCACGCGAGTGACGTCGAGGTGCAAATCGATCTCGACGCGCTTAGTGCGGCGCTCGGCCCGGCATTGCACGTGTTGGCGCCGGGCCTCGGAGTTTCAGCAGTCGACCTCGCGTTGTACGGTGGAGAGGACTATGCGCTCTTGGCGATTGGGCCGAAACGCGCGCGTCCAGACGGGGCGCGCGTGATTGGCAGCGTGCGGAAGGGGCGGGGAGTGTGGCTGCTTAAGAGCGGACAACGGCGACGCGCAGGGCGGGGGTTCGAGCATGGGAGTAACGGCAAGTCGGAACTCGACGACGCGCGAAGTTCCCCTGCCATATGACGCATTCAGCGACAGAGCTGATTTAAGCCAAGGTTATGGAACTCACAGCCAGCCTGGCCGTTCCAACAATTGTGTGAGTTAACGGCGCTTCCGCAGGGGGGAGTAGAACTCGCAAAGTCTAGCGTCGCGCACCCGCATTGCGCATTGCACGAGAGGCACCCTATTGCGCCGCCTTTTACGACCTGCGGCTCCTCGCCATTTACACAGTTGTAGTCAAAGCTTCCGTCACCGCGATTGAATTGGAACCAGTTGGTTTGACCCGGAAAAACGTCCGCGTTCGAGTCATAACAATCATCGACCGGCCCTGTGATGTACTTGGCAGGCGGCGCGCCGCAGATCGTCGTCGAGATATTCACCGCGTGACCGTCGCCATCCGCATCCAGGTAGTACGTCGTCATGTTGGTACCGCCAATGCACGCGCCAAATTGCCCATTGCGTCCGTCGGTACACGTCTGAATGCCGTCCTGGCACACCCCACAAGGTCGGGTCGTGACACCTTCAATGCACAGGCAACCTTCGTTCGCCGGCCCGCTGCAGTTGTCGTTATTGCTGGGTTGGCAGGTATCGGAAGCAGCCGGGACAATGCTGCAGGTTCCCCAGGTTGCGTCAGCACCGCAGGTTTGCTTACCCGCGGCGCACTTACCGACCAACCCGCCGTCCGAGCACGGTCGTTGCTGCCCTTGAATACAAGGACAACCCTCGTTTACGACGCCGTTGCAGTTGTCGTCGTTATTGGCCGCGCAGGTGTCTTTGCTTTTCGCCTGCACGCTGCAGGCGCTCCAATGGCGATCCGTGCCGCAGGTTTGCGTTCCAGCGGCGCAACTGCCCAGCAAGCCGGCGCCGGCGCAGGAACGTAGCTCGCCGACCTTGCAGGCGCAGGCATGACCGTCGCACGCGCAAGCCTCGCCGCAGCTCGTCCCAGCAGCGCCGCTCTCACCGCCGAGCCCAGCTTCTCCGTTCGTGCCGGCGTCCCCGTTCCCACCACCGACTCCGCCTTCACCACTCATGCCGCCGGAGTCAGCACCCGAATCTGAGAATGTTCGGCCTGGCCCAGCCGCGCCGGATGCTCCTCCGCTCGATCGGTGCCCGCCCCCAACGCCGCCGCCAGAATCCTCGCCCGCTGCGCCGGCGTCGTCTTCGGTTTTAGGAGCGCAGGTGTATGTTTCCTTGCAAGAGTGAAATGGCGACGAGCAGGCTGTGCTTTGCGCAACGGCTACGCCAACGACAATGAGGAATAGACAAACCCCTGAATTCGAAATCTTTGCTCTCATGCCGCCCCTATCGACCGCGTCTGGAAGCCGGTTGTGTATTTTCTTGTATTCGCAGTCCGAAGCACCGTCAAAATGCTACGCCGCCAAAGCCGGCCCTCCGTCCAGATCGGATTCCGCCGGAACGCACCGCCCCAAATCGCCCCAAAATCTCAGTTTGGGCGGGGCTTTAACTGGGCTCATCGCGGAAAAGCGCCACTCGCAGCCCGGAGTACGGGACCGGTTCCATAATCCGCATCGCGTCTCTGGACAGAACGAAGTCCGTCGCGCACATTGTGTCGCCCTTAGTTCAGCCCGTCCGGGCTTGGAGGATTCAGAATGACTAAACGGAAATTGCGTTACTCGGGTCTTGGCCTCGCGGTGCTGATGATTGGTGCGGTCGCAGCGTGCAGCAGCGACAACAGCAACCCGGGGGGTGGTGGTGGCAGTGGTCCGACGGCGGGAACGCACTCTGGCGGTACCGGGCCTGGCACTGGCGGTGCTCCCGGCACCGGTGGAAGCAACGTTGGTGGTACGAGCACCGGCGGCAGCGCGACGACGGCAGGCACCAGTGCTGGTGGCAGCGCGGGTTTCGCGTGCACGAACACCATGCCGGCCTGCGCCTCCATCACTGACGGCGCGAACCTCGTCTCGGACGCCAGCAGGGCCGGAGACTTCAAGTTGAGCGGCGCTGTCGAGGGCGGTACCTACACCTATGCGGCAAACGCGCTCAAGCTTGATTCGGTGGGAAGCAGCGCGCTCAACGTCAAGGGTAACGTCAAGACGTACGACGGCTTCGGCATTTTCTTCAACACCTGCTACGACGTGAAGACGCTCGGCTACACCGGCGTTTCATTCAGCATCAAGGGTAGCGCCGGACCGACGGGCATGGTCGGCTTCCGCGTGCAGACGAACAGCAACACCGCGATTGACGCGACGAATAAGAAGGGTACGTGTGTCGCTAGCAATCCGACGGACACCTATCCTGATTGCCACGCAGCCGAAAAACCGGTCCCGGTGACCAGCACGCCGACAGTAATCACCGTCAACTTCGCCGATCTCACCGGCGGCGTCCCGACGGCCGGCGTCAGCGGCGCAGACGTCGTCGGCATCGAGTGGGCCCTCGCCTGGGATCCCAAGTGGGCTGCCGGTGCCGGCGGTTCTGGAGCCGGTGGTTCGGCTGCCGGCGGTGCAGCTGCCGGTGGTTCGGCTGCTGGCGGTGCAGCTTCCGGCGGAAGCGGCGGCAAGGCGGGTTCAGGTGCCGGCGGCAGTGCGACTGGCGGCACCGGTGCTGGAGGTACGGGAGCGACCGCGCCGGGTCCGTACGACGCAGATATCACCATCGACGATGTGAAGTTCATCGGCGGTCCGGCCACGCCCGCTGTCTGCCCGGCGGGCACCGGCGGCTCTGGCGCTGGTGGTTCGAGCAGCGGCGGTTCGAGCTCGGGTGGCTCGAGCAGCGGCGGTTCGAGCGCCGGTGGTACGAGCAGCGGCGGTTCGAGCAGCGGCGGCAAAGCTGGCTCTGGCGGCCACGCCGGCGGCTGAGTTCTCTTAGTTAGCGTTGCGAAGAGCGGCGGCCCGGCTGATGCCTGGCCGCCGTTTCTCGTTTGTGCTCCCAAGGATGCGAAGCGGCGCGCGCTGCGGACGTCCGAGCGTGTGACATGAAACGCGCGACGTTCACTCCTGAGGGTGAAGTTGCGGAGCGGGCAGCGGGACCACAAAATGCAGCGTGGGCCACTGACTTGCGTCAATGACCCACGACCGCTCGGTGTCGATCAACTAGCGAGTGCTAGAGATCCACCGTATCAAGGCGCTCGACTCAGCCGCCGGCCTTGCCCGCGCTGGCGCTGCCGCCGCTGCTCGAACCGCCGCTGCTCGTGCCGCCGCTGCTCGAACCACCAGCCGCCGGACCAGAGCCGCCCGTGGCTGCGGGACCAGAACCGCCTGTGGCCGCGGGACCAGAGCCGCCCGTGGCCGCGGGGCCAGAGCCGCCGGTGCCGCTGCCCGTGCCCGGGTTCGGCGGCAACGTCACGCCATCAGCAACGAGAGCGCGGATGTTGGTGACGCAGAAGTCGAACGGGACCGTGCCGGTGGTGTTGGTGACGACCTGCCATGAGGCCTTGATCAGGTGAGCCTGAACGTCCGGCGTAACTTTCTTATTGGAGCCGTCAGTTTCGACCTTCCAGCAGGCAGCCATCAGATCGCTGAACAGAACGGTGTTGGGGCCGCTCACGACCTTCTTCATCTTCGGCGTGCAGTACTCGGTCGTGCCGTCCTCGACCTTGAAGCGGAAATCGTTCGGGCCGGGAATCATGTTGCCCGAGATTTCGAAGGAGAAGCCTTTGAGCTTGGTCGCGTCGTACGGCATTTCCTTGCCGCCTGCAGGCGGGACGAGGGTCATGTCGATCGGCTGATTCAGGTTCATGCCAATCGCGACGCCCCAGAACGTTCCGTAGCAATCGGTAGCCGGAGCGACCGGCGTACAGTTCATGTCGACCTTGGCGGCGGTGGCGGCGAGGCACACTTTGTCTCCGGCGATGTTCGGCATCCAGCCCATCTTGGAGGTGTCGTCGCCGAAGGCGAAGACGGCGCCTTGAATGCGCGCGTCGTTGGTGTCGGCGATCCAGCCGTCCATCGGGTTCAGCGGTACGCCAGAAGCGTCGCCTGGCGTAGAACCACCCGTACCCGTCGCCGTGCCGCCGGTACCAGGAGATGCCGAACCACCGGTGCCGGTGCTCGAGCCGCCAGTGCCGCTACCGGTGCCTCCGGTCAGCGTTACCGGCGGGGTGCCCTCACTACCGTTGTCACAGGCGGAGAAGCCCGCGGCCATCGCCAAAACCGAGACGCCTAGGATTACTTTAACAACTGCCGAACTCATGATCTCGACTCTAGCCGAGAGCCCAAGGCAGTTCAAGCGATGAGGAGACGAAAATCAAGCTGAACCATCGTAAGATCCGACAACCAACCTGGTACCGGTTCCGCATCGGTGCCACGTTAGGCCACCGCACTTTTGCAGCGCAACGCGCAACGACGCGTTTACGCGAATTCGAGTTCGCGTCGACGCGTGTCGAGTTGTTACTACGTGTTAACGCCGAGCGCGAGCGCGCGGGCGCTCACGCTGCATCATTTCACGTCAACGTAAAAATCAGCCGTGGCAAGGTTGGCGACGGGCCCGTTCCAGATCTCGTAACCCACCGCAACAGCCAAGATTTGTGACCCGGGCAAGTTGAAGTTACGGGTCATCGAGTCCTTGTACAGGTCCAGCACGTCGAACTCGAGCTCGCTCAGGTCTTTCCCTTCGGGTTGCACATAGTTCACGATCGGCAGGCCGTTGACGGAGCCCTTCCAGATGTTCCAGGTGCCCGGCACATTCGGAATCGTGACACCCGCCAATGAGGCAGAACCCGCGGGCTGCTGGCCCGGAGGATCGCGCAACCAAACCATCAGGTACGAAGAGAGTGTGCCATTGTTGCCGAGCCAGATATCCCAGGCAGCGTTGTACTGACCGCCGCTCCCGTTGGAGGCCCAACGCCAGCCCGTCTTGATCGACTTGGCTGCAGTGATGGTCACCGGCAGACCGCAATCATCCGACTGCTTCATCGAGTACAGCCCGCAGAACATGGTCGGGTAACCTGCGGGTGAATAGTTAGTGCCCTGGCTGCCGTTCAAGGAGTTGACCGTGAAGGAAGTGCCGAACCAGGTGATGGCGTGGTCCTGCCAGTTCGCGCCCCAACCATTGGCGATGAACTTGTAGCCGACGTTATTGCGGTACACGTCAGCCTCGCGATACTGCACGTCTTTGCCGGAGCCGCTGATCATGCCGGCGCCCGAGTAGGTGCCCTTGCCGAGCTGGCTGCCGGTGCTGCTAGAACCCGCGGTGCCCGGCGTGCCCGCGGTGCCGGGGCTGCCGCCATGCGCGCTCGAGCCGCCCGCACCTGTGCCTGGAGTGCCGCCGGTGCCTGGACTGCCGCCTGCGCCGGTAGAGCCGCCCGCACCGGGAATGCTGTGCACGCCAGTCACTGGATTGACGAAGTCGCAGTCCTTCTTGACGACTACGTTCTCACGGCTGGTTTGCAGATCGGGCAGGCCGTCTCCGTTGAGGTCAACCGAGTCGTAGAGGCCGTCGCAGTTCGTGTCGAGGGCGAGTCCGTCGGCCTTGCCATCACCGTTGATGTCCACGGCGGGGCCGTCTGGCTTGCCGTCATGGTTGATGTCGATCGAGTCGCCGCCTTTGACGCCATCGACATCGATGAACACGCCGAGGTCATCCGCGAGGCGGTCGTGATTGTTGTCGAGGCCGGGCTTGTCTCCGCCGCCGCAAGCGACGGTGAGTGCGAACGGCGCGATGGCGACCGCTGGGATCAGCAGGGTTCGGAACACTGGCTTTAGCGATGAAGCAGCGAGCCGCGCTGCAGATGAAGGGAGGCCTTGGGCGACACGCCCGGTGTAACGCTGCGTCCTAAGCACCATGATCTGCATGTACATTGAATGTGGAAACGGTTCCAGTCCAGCACAGAAATTGCGAAAGCGAGCGTGTCGACCACGACTCGATTGTCAGACCCTCGGCGCTGGAAAAATACGCACGCACGCCAACCTACGCTGAAATTCCGGGCATTTTTCGAGATGTTGCAGGCCGTTGCTCGACTCGATCAGTTGTGCAGTCTCGTATTGGGTTAGTTATCTATCTTTGTCATGCGCTGTGTTGCATACGATTGTGTCGGTCACACGATGTGCGACAAACGCTGCAACGCACTGACGAGGACGCACGAACGCTGTCCGCGGCGTCTCCAAACAAAGGATCGGGAGCAGACGCGACCGCCAGATCGTGCCGCTAGTCAACGCAATTTTCACAACCGCTCGGGACGCTACTCGGATGGAATTCAGCGAGACAAAATGAGCAACGCCCTGATGCGCTTCCGCGCACCAGGGCGTCATCGATTAACGATCGGAATCAGAGACAGGCTGAGGGCATGCCGACGCCGCGCAGCAAGCCCTGAATGGCGCTCACCACGCCCGGGCCACTCTTACCAGCCGCGACCAGGCTGTTGCACATGCCAGCAGCTTGGGTGAGGGAGGTCTTGGTCGGCTCGGGCGCACTGGCGGCGTTTTGGGTCAACGCAGCGCAGCATTTGGCGAAGCTCTGCGCCGGAGCGCCGGTGCCCGTCGGCTTCTTCACCGAAGCCGAGGCGGAGGCCTCGGGCACGGGTTCTGGCACGAGCTCGACCGGCGCCGTTGGCGTCGGCACCGCTGCAGGAGCCGCTGAGGGCAGGGGCGGCGGCGGTTCGTCCTTCTTGCAGCCCAGGTAACCGGTCGCCAAAGACGACACCAGAAGTCCGAGCAGGACTGGGCCCAACACCGATGAGGCTACCTTAGACGCTTGCGACATTTCCGTTTCCTCCGCTGAAGCTGTTTACCGGGTAAATCTAGCCGTGTCTCTTCTACTCGAAGAACGCGCCCGAAGCCGAATACTTACACCGCGAGTTGGCCTTGGACGAGGCTGCCAGATTGAGCCCTGTGCCTTGATATCATTGGCCTTTACCGGCAGCAAGCACGCCAAAAATAGCTCGACCCGCGGGCGCGCACGGCGCAAGCGGGTCGAGGCAGTTTTTGGGGGCGGGCGCGCTGCTAACGCGCCTCAGTCGTCGGGAGCTTCGCTCCTGCCCCGCTGAAGTGAATTCAGCGGGGCCCCACCCTCAGTTTTGGGGCTCCAGCCCCAAAACATTCTTCAGGAGCAGCCCATGGAGTTGCCGCAGTTCAGGCACTTGTAGCAAGCGCCGTTGCGGACGGTGATGTGACCGCAGCCGTCGCAAACCGGGGCGTCGCCCATCATTTCTTCCAATTGCGCGTCGAGCGCGCCGTGGGCGCTGGCCGCGTCCGCGCTGGGCGGAGGCAACAGGCTCGCCGTTGGCGGTTCGACCGGCACGTGCTTCGGCAAGGTGGGATCTTCGATCGCGACGGCATCCTCAGCGGGCTTCACTTGCGCGAAGTCGTAGCGCTTCAGGTATTCGACGCCGATCACGCGGAAGATGTAGTCGACGATGGACGTCGAGAACTTGATGTTCTCGTGTCCCGTGACCACGCCGTGGGGTTCGAAGCGCGTGAACGTGAATTGTTCGACGTACGTCGAGAGCGGCACGCCGTACTGCAGACCGACGGACACCGCCATGGCGAAGCAGTTCATCAACGAGCGGAAGGCCGCGCCTTCCTTGTGCATGTCGATGAAGATCTCACCCAGCGTGCCGTCTTCGTACTCGCCGGTGCGGAGGAACACCTTGTGACCACCGACATGCGCCTCTTGCGTGAAGCCGCGGCGCTTCTTGGGCAAGCGCACGCGCATGCCTTCGGGGCGGATGGCACGCGCCACTACTGGCGTCGCGACCGCAACTGGGGCGAGGCTGTCATTCGCGGATGCGGCTTCTGCCTTCTCCGTCTTGTCCGCGCTGGAATTGAGCGGCTGCGAGGCCTTGCAACCGTCGCGATAGAGCGCAACGGCTTTCAGTCCGAGCTTCCAGCCTTCTTCGTAGATCTCGCGCACGTCGGCGACGGTCGCGTCGTTGGGCAGATTCACGGTCTTGCTGATCGCGCCCGACAAGAACGGCTGAGCAGCGGCCATCATCTTCACGTGCGCCATCGGCGCGAGGAAGCGCTGCCCGATCTTGCCGCAGCGATTGGCGCAATCGAACACGGCATAGTGCTCTTCACGCAGGAACGGCGCGCCCTCGATCGTCATGCGACCGATGATGGTCTCGTTGGCTTCCTCGATCTCTTTGTCGTTGAAGCCGAGGTACCTCAGCAGGTTGAAGCCGGGCTGGCTCATACGCTCGGCGGTGACACCCAAGCGATCATAGGTTTCACGGCCAACGACCCACGGCGCGAAAGCCAAGCTCAGATCGAACACGCCCGGGAGGGCGGCTTCGATTCGTGTCAGCTCTTCGTCCGTGAGGCCGCGCGCTTTCAGCGAAGCTCGACTGACATGCGGAGCTCCGAGAAGCGTGTTCGTGCCTGAAACGTAGGCAACGATCTCTTGGATCTGCGCTTCCGTGTAACGCAAGCGCTTGAGTGCCTCAGGCACCGACTGGTTCACGATCTTGAAGTAGCCACCGCCGGCGAGCTTCTTGAACTTCACCAGTGCGAAGTCCGGCTCGATGCCGGTGGTGTCGCAGTCCATCAAGAGTCCGATGGTGCCAGTCGGCGCGAGCACAGTGGCCTGTGCGTTGCGGTAGCCGTGCTGCTCGCCCAAGCGAACGACGTTGTCCCAGTCTTCCGTCGCGGCGCGCCACAGTGAATCCGGGCACTGATCGCGGTTGAGCGCGTAGGCTGCGTCTTGGTGCATGCGCATCACGCGCAGCATCGGCTCGCGATTCTTGGCGTAGCCCGCGAAAGCGCCCTTGGCCGCAGCGATCTCAGCGCTGCAAGCGAAGGCGTGACCGCACAAGATGGCGGTGAGCGCGCCGGCAATGCTGCGACCCTTTTCCGAATCGTACGGAATGCCCAGCAACATCAACACAGTGCCCAAGTTCGCGTAGCCCAATCCGAGAGGGCGGAAATCATGCGAGTTCCGGGCGATGCGCTCAGTCGGGTAGCTAGACAGATCGACCAAGATCTCCTGCGCCAAGAAGAACACGTCGATCGCGTGTCGGTAACCAGCGATGTCGAAGTTGCCCTGCTCGTCGAGGAACTTGGTCAAGTTGAGCGACGACAGATTGCAGGCCGTGTCGTCCAAGAACATGTACTCGGAGCACGGGTTGGAGGCGTTGATCTTCCCCGTGTTCGAGCAGGTGTGCCACTTGTTGATCGTGCTGTCGTATTGCACACCCGGGTCAGCGCATGACCACGCGGCTTCGGCGACCGTGTTCCACAAGTCAGCGGCGTCGAGCGTGTCGATCACGGCGCCAGAGGTGCGGGCGCGCGTTTGCCATTTGCCACCGGCGAGCGCGGACTTCATGAAGTCATCCGTCACGCGGATCGAGTTGTTCGAATTCTGACCGCTGACGGTGTGGTACGCCTCGCCGTTGAAATCGCTCTCGTAACCCGCGGCGATCAGCGCCTTGGCCTTCTTTTCTTCACGCACCTTCCAGGTGATGAAGCTCTCGATTTCCGGGTGATCCATATCGAGGCAGACCATCTTCGCGGCGCGACGCGTGGTGCCGCCGCTCTTGGTCGCACCAGCGGCGCGATCGAGCACTTCCAAGAAGCTCATCAAGCCGCTGGAGGTGCCGCCGCCCGAGAGCTTTTCCTGCTTGCCACGAATGTGACTGAAGTTCGAGCCGGTGCCCGAGCCGTACTTGAACAGACGCGCTTCGTTCTTAGCCAAGTCGTAGATGGCCATCAGGTCGTCTTCGACGGATTGGATGAAGCAGGCCGAGCATTGCGGACGCGCGTAGGCGTTGGGCGTCTCTTCGCACGCGTTCGCGGTCTCGCTCCAAGCCCAATTGCCGCCCGAGCCTTCGATGCCGTACTCGTGGTACAGGCCGCAGTTGAACCAAACCGGCGAGTTGAACGCGCCGTACTGGTTGGCGAGCATCCACACCAGTTCAGCCTCGAACGTGTCAGCGTCCTTCTTGGTCGCGAAGTAGCCGCCGGCCTGTTCGCCCGCGTTGCGAATCGTGTGCGCGATCCGATGGACGACTTGACGCACGCTGGTCTCACCGACGTTCTTGTCGCCGCGGATGCCGGCCTTGCGAAAATACTTGGAGACCACAATGTCGGTCGCAAGCTGCGACCAACCCGCGGGGATCTCGGCGCCCTCCATCTTGAACACGACCGACCCGTCCGGGTTCGTGATCACGCTGGTGCGTCCCTCCCAGGTCATGTCGCCCAGCGGGTCGCCGCTAACGCTGGTGAATCGACGTTCAAAGGTCAGGCCACGGCTTTTCTTCGAGGTGCCGCGTTTGCCCGCGGCACCCGGCTGCGCCGATTCTCCCTGGGGCTCCGTCTGGCTCTTCACTCGGCTATTTTCCTGACCCACGATCGTCGACTGCGCCATGCTTGGAATCCTCCTCAAAAACGCCACGGCAGCGCGCTCAAATGCAAAGCGCACCACCAGCAATGCTGCCGGTCACGAATGCCCGGGTCAGCCCGTTGTCCCCTTGCGTTTGCCGTGCCTCATGTTGAGGAATCGGCCACCGGACCTGAAGACTTGCTACGTGAAAACCCGTTCAGGCGCTCTGCTCATCTGCGTATGTAACGACCGAAGCTTACTGATGACCCGAGCAGAGGGGCGCCTTGGGGTGGACACCTTGTCTACCCCAAGCCTTTGGGGTCGAGCAAGCAAAAAGCCACTAGATATTGGGCGCTCGGACCTACATGGACGCCTTGCGTCATCGTCCACAAGCCTAACTGCCTGACGTAATTCGGGTTTTTTCACTGAACAGGCGAGGGCTGAACAGGTAACGCCCAGGCAGCCGGCAGGGTACACAGAGGGACTGAACGGGTTGTCAACCGCGGATCCACAGCTTTGTGCACAGGCTGTGGAGTTCGGAGTCTCGGTCCGCTCAGCCGACGAGCTACTTCGCTGGCGGGGGTGCCGCGGGTGCCGTTGGCTTTGGTGCAGTTGTCGGCGCGGGCGCCGTTGGAGGAGCGGACGGCGCTGGCGCAGCAGCTCCCGGAGCAACTTCGAGCGGCTGCGTCGCGTCGAACGGCAGCGTGCGACCCGGTTGGAAGTCGTGCTCGGGGTCGATCACCACGACCTTGGCGAAATGCGAGAGCGGTTTGGCAATGACGGCGGCGTCGCCAGCGACGACCAGAACTGGATTCGGGATCTTGAAATACTTTTGGGCCGCGACGAAGACAGCGTTCTTGTCGAGTTTGCGGACCTCCGCGCGATACGTATCGAAGTAGTCGTCTGGCAACCCCAACAACGAGAGCTTGACCGTCAAGTCCGCGACTGCGCCGAGCGTTTCGGTGCGGAACAAGAAGCTGTCCGAGAGGTAGCGCGACGCCATGCCCACCTCGGCGTCGCTCGGCGGAGCGCTCGAGATCTTGTCCAAGTTCTCGAGCAGCGCTTGCATCGCAAGACCAGTCTTTGCCGTCTGCGTGCCTGCAGAGAGCACGATTGGCACGGGGCTATGCGCGGGCTCTTCTAGGCTGGAGCTGGTTCCGTAGGCGAGCGAGCGCTTCTCACGCACGTCGAGGAACAAGCGCCCGGCGACGCCGCCGCCCAAAACTTGGTTGGTGGCCGCGAGCGCGGGCCAGGCGGGCGTGTTGCGCTCGGGACCGAGCCCCGCCACGTAAATTTGGCTCTGCGCGCTGTGTGGGCGATCGACGAGCCAAACCGTGCGCGTCTCGGCTGGAACCGGCGCGTGATAGGTGAGCGTGTTGGGCTTGTCGCCTTTCCAAGTGGCGAAGACGCGCTTGGTCGCGGCCTCCGCAGTTTGCGTGTCGACATCGCCCGCGATCACTAGCGTGGCGTTGCCGGGCGTGACGTTGGTCTTGTACCAGCGCCGGCAACTCTCGAGCGTCAGCTTGTTCAGCTCGGACGGCTTGGCGTCATAGTGAGAGTAAGGATGCACCGCGGTCGGCAGATCGAACAGTTCTCGATAGAGCACCATCGATGCCGCCCAGCCGGCGCTGGCCTTGGCGGCGTTGCGCACTCGCTCGAGCTCGCGCTGCTTCAATTTGTCGAACTCGATCGGGGCAAAGCGTGGTTGCTGAGCCACAGCTCCAATCAGCTCCAAGGCCGCATCCAAGTCGGCGGTCGTGACCGCCATCGTGATGCGCGTGGAGTCGCGGTCGGTCACGACGTCTAAACTGGCGCCGAGCGATTCCGCGCGCTCGGCGAGCTGTGCGGTGTTCCATTTGCCGGCACCGCCGGCTTTGAGCAACTCGCCGGCAACTGCGGCGACGCCAGGCTCGGAGCCATCGCTGGCGATGCCCGAGCCCAACACCAGGCGCAGCTCGATGATGGGATAGGTCTTGCGCGTGACCACTCGCAGCTCGAGCCCATTGTCGAGCCGGCTGTGGCTGATGGTCGGGAATTTCATGTCCGCCGCGATCCCGGCAGGCGGAGGCGAGGCGAGCGGGTCGACGGGCGGCGCGGGCGGCGGAGGTGCGGGCGCTGGCGTGGTCACCGCGGGCGGCGCAGCTGCAGGTTGGGTCGAAGCGCAGCCGATGGCAGCGAGAGTCAGTGTCGTGAGGGCAATGAAACGAGTCATGGTGCGTGCTGAATCGAGCGAGGGGTTTACCCCTTCGGGTATCTCGAAGCGAGTCACTTTTTTTCCGCCTTGGCTGCGGGGAGGACTTCCACGAGTGAGCGGCGCTCCTGAGTGAGGTAGCGCGCGGCGGCTTGCTGCACGGCCTCGGGAGTGACGGCCAGGTATTGCGAGAGTTCGCGCGCGAGCAGACGCGCGTCGCTGTAGCTCGCTTCGAATTCACCGAGCTGAATCGCTCGGCCGTTGTTGGTTTGTAGCCCGAACACGAAGCTCGAGCGCAGTTGGCGCTTGGCTTTCTCGAGCTCTGCGGCGCTCGGCGGTGTCTTCTGCAGTTGCGCGAGCTCGGCGTCGACGGCCGCTTCTACGTCGGACAACTTGCCCTTGTCGGTGAGCACGCCCATCACGGTGAACTGATCGGGGCCGCGATGATCGTCCGTCCACGCGGAGATGCGCTCGACGACCGCGCGATCGTGGACGAGCTTTTTGTACAGCCGCGAGCTCTCGCCTTGGGTCAAGATCAAGGTCGCCATCTCGAGCGCGTAGTGCTCCGGGGTGCGTGAAGGCGGGATCATGAAGCCGAACATGAAGCCCGGGGTGCGCGCGTTCGTGTCCTCGACCGTGGCCCGACCAGTCTTGGGAGCATCGGGCAAGCGATCCAACATGCGGCCCGGGGTGGTCTGGCTCTTGGCGGGCGCGAAGTACTTCTGCACGAGCGCTATGGCTTGATCTGGCTCGAAATCACCGGCGATCGTGAGCACGGCGTTGTCCGGCGCGTAGTACTTGTCGTGAAACTCCTTCACCCACTCGAACTTGGCGGCGTCCAGATCTGCCATCGAGCCAATCGTGGCGTGGGCGTAGGGCGGATAATCTTGGAAGACGAGCTCACCCAGCCGAATCGTGCCAGGAACATAGGCCTGGTTTTGGATGCGCATTCGGTACTCTTCCTGCACCACGGCGCGCTGGTTTTCGAAATTCTCGGGAGTCACGGAGAGCCAACGCATGCGGTCGGCCTCGAGCCACAGCGCGAGTTCGAGTTCGTTCGCCGGTAGCACTTCGTAGTAGTTGGTGCGATCGCTGTTGGTCGTGCCATTGAGGCTGCCGCCGCGATCGGAAATGAGCGTGAAGTGCTCGCCCTTCTTCGCGTGCTTACTGCCTTGGAACATCATGTGTTCGAAGAGGTGAGCAAAGCCGGTGCGTCCCTCGACCTCGTTGAACGAGCCGACCTTGTAGGTCACCGAAACCGCTACTGTGGGCGCGGAGTGGTCCGGGTTCAGCACGACCTTCAACCCATTATCCAAAACCGTGCGCTGAATCGACGCGCCGAAGCGCTCGAGCGAGAGCACGGCCGGGTCGGTCGTCGGCGGAGCTGCCACTTTCACCGGCGGCGGGCCGGGCTTCTGCGGGGTGAACTGCACCGGAACGTTGCGCTTCACCTTGCCTGGGTCCGTGTTCACCCCGCGTGCCGATTGCCCCAACTGACCAAACAGCTTGGGCGCGGCGGCGCGAACCGGCGCGGAAAACCCGAGACACCCTAACAGTGCGAAGCAAAAGAGCGGAACTGACGTGCGCATCGCCGGCACAACTACCACGCTCCTAGTGTGTGCCAAAGCTCGGCGGGTATGCGCTGCGCGTTCGCTCGCGGGACTGGTATTTCTCGGGGCTTTTCTCGAACGTGTGATTTTATTCCAGCAGGCGGGAACGGGTCCGGTCATCATGAGATCGATGATGTGCAAACCCTCGGGTGCGATTGTTTACTCGCTCTGCCTCACTCTCGCTGGCATCGGTTGCGGCACTTCGGCGTCGGTCTCGCGCGGTGGCACCGAGGTGGCACGAGGTGGCACGGGTAGCGCGGGCGAAGGCCACGCCGGCGAAGCTTCCGTGGCGGGGCAAAGCGCGAGCGTCGGCGGCACGGTGTCTACGAATACCGGCGGCTCGAACGGCGGGAATGCGGGGCGCCAGGGGGGGACTGGAAGTGGCGGGACGAGCGCGGGCACGAGCGGGAATGCGGTTGGTGGTAGCGCCGGCTCGGCTACGACCGACGGCTGCGATCAGCCCGGTCTGGTTTGGAAGAGCGCCAACAAGACCAACTACACCTCGTACCCCGAACCCGGCAGTGACGAGTGCGTAAAATTCAGCGGCTGTATGTATGAAGGGCTGTTTGCTGCCTGCGACCAGAAGCGCTCCCTCGAGTGGGTCAAGTCGCACAATATCGTGGCAGCGTTTCCGGACTTGAATTCGCTCGAGCTTCACGACTTGTGCCTGAAGTCAGGAAACAAGACGATCATCGTGACGGTTTACGACACGTGTGGCGATGACGATTGCAACGGCTGCTGTACCCAAAACAAGGGGAATAAGGACGAGTTGATCGATATCGAGAGCTTCACCGACGCGCGCTGGGGCGTCCCGGATGGAGCCATCCAATGGGCGGATCTCGGCCCGACCAAGGGCGGCGGTTGTAACTAACGCCGAGGGCCTTCCCGAGGAAAACGCGAGAAACATCACCTGGATGTTTCATGAAGACGCATCAAAGATACTTATCGAAGTTGGCCCAGCCGTTGGTACTGGCGGCCCAGGCGGGGATTATCGGCTAGACTCGTGGATCAGGTTTCGAGGTCTCAATGCTCGTGATGCTGGCCCCAAGCTTCGATGGTTCGAACGATGCGTATGCGCGTCTCGTGAGGGCCACGGGCATGCTCGCCTACGACTTGAAGTCGCGGCTCAAGGCCGGAGTGTGGGGGGTAGTGCGAGCGTTGGCTGATGCTGACCAAGCGCAAGCGCTGCTACAAAGACTATTGGCGGAGGGACTGCCCGCGTTGAGCGTGCCGTCCGAGGTCGCGCACGATCCCAATCGCCGAATCGTGACCATCCGCGCGATCGAGCTTGGCGGTGACCGCCTGGTGCTACATCTGCGCGAGCGCGAGATGCCGATTCCGTTCGGCGCGCTGACGTGCATCGTGCGCGGCGAGGTGCACACGGGGCAGGTGCCGAGCCGTACGGTCACGCCCAGCAGCGCGACCTTTCGCGCGGTTGCACCGAGCACCGGTGACATGCAACTGTTTCGCGAGTCGGTCTCGGCCGGCAATTTCAACGCCTATGCGGCTGCCGATCTGCACTTCGCGACCGTGCTGTGGGTGGCGCGGCTGGATGCTCGTCACTTCGATTTTTCTGGGCTCGGACTTCCGGGCGAGAGCCCTGCGTCGGATTTGGATCGATTGGTGGACGTCCTGGCGGAGAGCGCAGGCATTCGTGTCGACCGCGGTGTGCGCGCCTCGAGCGTGGTGTCGGCGCTTCAAGGAGGCGGCTCGCGCAACCTGCGCGTTTCGTCGCATGCGCCCGGTTCCAAAGAGTCCCCCACGGATGAGCGTTTCGATCCATATTCTCGCGTGATCGGCGAAGCCGAGCGGCTGCTGGCCCAAGCGCGCAAAGTCGCTTAAGTTCCCGTCCGAGGTTCGGACATGACGGTACACAAGTTGCGCTGGGGCATCCTCAGCACCGGTAAGATCGCACACACCTTTGCGCGATCTTTGGCTGTGTCGGACAGCGGTGAGCTGACGGCGGTAGCAAGCCGCACCCCGGGCGCGGCCGCGTCTTTCGCGGCCGAGTTCGGTATCACGCGCGCTCACGGCAGCTATGAAGCGCTGCTCGCCGATCCGGAGGTGGAAGTCGTGTACATCGCGACTCCGCATCCGTGGCACGCCCATTGGTCGATCGCGGCGGCGCGCGCCAAGAAACACGTGCTGTGCGAAAAGCCGCTCGGCATGAACCACGCCGAGGTCAGCGCGATCGTGCAGGCGGCGCGCGAGAACGACGTGTTCTTGATGGAAGCGTTCATGTACCGTTGCCAGCCGCAGACTCGAGAAGTGTTGCGCCTGCTGCGCTCAGGAGCGCTCGGTCGGGTCAAGGGGATCTACGCCTCGTTCGGCATCGACGGCGCGTACTCGCCCAGTCATCGCGTGTTGAACCGAGAGCTCGGCGGTGGCGGCTTGCTCGATGTCGGCTGCTATCCAGTATCGATGGCGCGCTTGGTGGCGGGCGCCGCGTGTGGTGAATCGTTCGCCGAGCCCCTCGAGTTGCATGCCGTCGGTCACGTGGGGGAGGCCTCGCAGGTGGATGAGTACACCTCGGCCGTCCTCAAATTCCCCGGCGAAATCATGGCCTCTTTGTCCACCGGGGTGCAGCTCTGGCAGGACAACAGCGTGCGCATCTTCGGCTCCGAGGGCCGAATGCACCTGCGTACGCCCTGGCACCCCGCACACGAGTCGGACTTCAGCGAGATCGTCATCGAGCGTCCCAAGCAAGAAGTCGAGGTCATCCGTATCGCCGCGCCGGGCACGCTCTACAGCTACGAGATCGACGCGGTGCGCGCGCAGCTCGAGCAACGCCAAGCCGTCGAGATGAGTTGGGCGGATTCGTTGGGCAACGCGCTCACTCTGGATCGTTGGCGTCGCGCGTTGGGTGTTACGTTTGCGGCTGATAGCGCGAGTACGTAGATGCGGCCGCGCGTGCACAATGTCGTGAGTTATTCGGGCGCGTTGCTCGTGTTTTGGGCCGTGTTCGGCTGGCGCGCACGAGCGGGTGGGGTGTCGTTCAGCGCGGGCTTGGCTGTAGCGCTGTGGAGCGCGCACTTCGTGCGGCGCGGCCTCGAGTCAGCGTTCATCCATCGCTACTCCAAGCCGAGCATTGCTGCCGCCGACTACCTGACGGAGTACGCTTATTATTGGGGATTCGGCGCGTGGATCGCGTGGTCGGTGACGGCACCGACCGAGCGTCCGCCGCTCTTGTCGTTGCAAGTGTTGGGGCTCGCCTGGTTTGTCTTAGCCGAAGCCGGCAACGCGCGTGCTCACTTGATGTTGCGGGCGCTACGCACTCCGGGAGGCCGTGAAAAGCCAATTCCGCGCGGGTTTCTGTTCGAGACCGTGTCGTGCCCGCACTACTTGTTCGAGATCTTGTCTTGGGCTGGCTTCAATCTGGTGACGCAAACTTGGGCCGGGCTCGCGTTCATGCTCGTTGGCGCGGGCATCCTGGGTTCATGGGCTCACACCCGGCACGTCGCGTATCGCAAAGAATTCGACGGCGTCGATGGCCGAGAACTGTATCCCGCGGGACGCCGCGCCTTGCTGCCGTTCGTTTTCTGAGCGCGGCTCACGGAGCCGGCAATTCGTGACACACGGGCGCGTCGTTGAAGCGGCAGAGCTCACGTGCGCGCGCGAATAGCGCGTCCGCATTGCGATCGCTCTGCGGCACCCCGCTACCGGCGCGATACATGGTGGCGAGCGTCGCGCACGCCAGAGACGAATTGTGATCGCACTGGCTGATCCAAACCGTGAGCGCGATCCGTCGATACTTCGAGGCCTTATCGGCATCGGTCACGCCCGCGCTGCCGGTCTCGTAGCTCCGCGCAGCCACGATGCAGGCTTCGGCTTTGCGCTGGTCGCAATGCATCTCGTCGCGCAGCAACTTTTCCTTGGTGGTCGGCAGCGGCAGGAGATCGGCTGCTGGGGGCGGCGCGGGAGGACGCGCGGAAGCAGTTGCCGTGGGCGATGCGGGCGTGGAAGCGCTGGCGGCGGGGACGGTGGGGACTGACTCGCTGCTGCTCGCGGGCACCGCTGCCGCTGCGTTGGCTGAGGGGGATGGCGCGGCAGCTGCAACGGTCGCGCTCGGGGTCCGCGCGGCGATCGACGCTACCGGTCGCAGCGGCATTTCGGCCGAGGGTAAGGGTGCTGTGGCGGGTGCGCGGCCCGAACTCCCGATCGCTGCCAGGGTCCCGGCAGTTCCTCCGACTGCGATGGCCAGCCAGGTTGCGACGCGCGCGCCCATCAGCTCAGCCCTTGGCGTTCGAGCAATGCGTCGACGGTCGGCTTGCGGCCGCGGAAGGCCACGAACAAATCCATCGGGTCGCGGCTGTTTCCCTGGGAAAGCAGGCGATCTTTGAACTCCTGACCGACCGTGCGGGAGAGCAGCCCTTCGGTCTTGAAGCGACCAAAAGCGTCCGCATCCAGCACCTCAGCCCACTTGTAGGAGTAGTAGCCTGCCGCGTAGCCGACGGGGTGACCGAACAAGTGCGAAAAGCTCGCGAGCATCGCGTAATTGTCCGGGAAGGGCGCGACCGCGTACTGGCTCATGATCGCGCGCGCGTAGCGCAGTACGTCGCCGTCCTTCTCCGGCTCGTAGTCGATGTGTAGGGCTAGATCGACGGCCGCGAACCCGAGCTGACGCATCTGCATGCTCGCCGCGCGAAAGGTGCGCGCGGCGTTCATGCGTTCGAGCAGGACCGCGGGGAGCGACGCGCCACTTTCGTAGTGACGCGCGAATAGATCGAGCGCATCGCGCTCCGAACACCAATTCTCCATGATCTGCGAGGGCAGCTCGACGAAGTCTTGCGCCACTCGCGTGCCGGCCAAGCTGCGCACGGGCACGCGGCTCAAGCAGTGATGCAGCAAATGACCGAATTCGTGAAACAGCGTCTCGACGTCTCGGTGCAGCAGCAACGAGGGTTTGCCGCCCGAGGGCGGGCTGGCATTGAGACAAAATACAGCCAAATTCGGCTGTGGAGGCACGCTCGCAATCAAGCCGTGCATCCAAGCGCCGCCGCGCTTGTTCTCGCGCGGGTACAGATCCACGTAAAACGTACCGAGCTCCAGGTTGGCTTCGTCGATGATGCGGTAGGCGCGCACCGCGTTGTCCCACGCGGGGACGCCCTCAAGGCGTTCGATGCGCACCCCGTACAAGCGCTCGGCGACGGTGAACGCGCCCTGCAGCGCGAGTTCTGCCGGAAAATATTCGCGTAGCTCTTCCTCATCCAAAGAGAAGCGCGCCTTGCGCAGCTTCTCCGCGTAGTACGTCACGTCCCAAGGCTGAAGCGCGGGCGCATCAGCGCCCTCGAGCTCGCGGCGGAACGCCAGCAGTTCGCGAGTTTCGCGTTCGAAGGCGGCTTCGGTGCGCTCGCGCAGTTCGTGCACGAAGCGCTGGGCGTCGGCACCCTTCTTGGCCATGCGATCATCGAGCTGGAAGTCGGCAAAGTCACGGAAGCCCAGCAGCGTTGCCTTCTCTTTCCGCAGCTCCAAAATGCGGGCAATGATTGGGCGATTGTCGTGCTTGTCGCTGGTGGCCAGCGTGCTTTGTGCGCGCCAAATGCGCTCGCGCAGCGCGGCATCCGCCGCGTACGTGAGCACAGCCATCAAGCTCGGTGCTTGCAACGTGAAGCGATAGCCGGACTTGCCCTTTTGCTGCGCGCTGTCCCGTGCGGCGGCGCGAGCGGTCTCCGGGAGGCCCGCGAGCGCGGCCTCGTCTTCGATCACGATTTCGAACTCGTTGGTCGAATCCAGCACGTTCTGCGAGAAGCGCGTAGTGATCAGGCTCAGCTCGCTGTCGATGGCCTTGAGCCGAGCTTTCTTTTCGTCGTCCAGCTGCGCGCCGCTGCGTCGAAAATCAGCCAAGGTATTGTCCAAGAGCCGACGCCTCACCGGATCCAGCGCAGCGGCTTCGGGCGTCTTCGAGAACTCGTTCAGTACGCGCCACAAACCGGCATTGAGCGGAATGCTCGAACCAAATGCGCTCACGTCCGGCAGCACCGCGTTGTAGGCGTCGCGTAGCGCGGTCGTCGTGCTGACACTCTCCAGGTGTTCGACCAGCGACATCACCAGCTCCAGCTGTTCCGAGGCGCGTTCGAGCGCGCCGAGCGTCGATTCGTAGCTGAATGGTCCCGCGCTCCCGGCAATTGCGTCGACCGCGGCGTGCGCTTCGGCAAGTCGCGTCCGCACCGCTGGCTCGATGTGCTCTTCACGGATGGCGTCGAAAGGAACGGGAAAGGTCAGGTCGAGGAGCGGGTTTTGCATCGGCCTCCGCAATTTAGCACTATTCTTTCATGCTTCGGAGGCAGCGATGACCGATGCGGTGAGTGAAGGAACGCTCTTGTGGCAGCCCAGCGCGGCTCAGCAAAAACACAGCCGCATGGCGGACTATTTACGTTTCCTGAAGCGTACGCGAGGGCTCGATTTCGCGGACTATGCGCAGTTGTATAACTGGTCCACCGCGGAGCTCGGTGACTTTTGGGCGTCTATTGCCGAGTATTTCAGCGTGCGGTTTCGCTCCAGCGCCACACCGGGCCCGACCGGCGCGCTGCCCGGGGCACACTGGTTCGAAGGTGCGACGATCAACTACGCGGAGCATGCGCTTGCCGTGCGCGACGAGCAGATCGCGCTCGTTTCGCGCAACGAGAGCGGCGAACGCAAGATTTGGACGCGCGCGCAGCTGGCTGATGACGTCGCGCGCGCCCGCGCTGGCTTGCGTCGGCTGGGCGTGGCTGCGGGCGACCGCGTTGTCGGCCTTTTGCCGAATGGGGGCGAAGCGGTGATCGCGTTCTTGGCGACGGTCAGCCTAGGCGCGATCTGGTCGAGCTGCGCGCCTGAGTTCGGCGTCAGCAGCGTGCTCGATCGCTTTCGCCAAATCGAACCGAAAGTGCTCTTTACCGTGACGGGTTACCGCTACGGCGGCAAACAGTTCGAGCGCTTGGCGGAGGTGCAAAAGATCGTCGCTGAACTGCCGAGCTTGTGCGCGACAGTCGTGGTTGGGGCTGATGCGAATGAGCTGCCGCAAGCGCTCTCGTTCGAGTCCTTGCTTGCCGACTACGAACCGCTCTCGTTCGAGCCCGTGCCGTTCGAACACCCGATCTGGATCTTGTATTCGTCGGGCACGACGGGCGCGCCCAAGGCCATCGTTCACGGTCACGGCGGCATGTTGCTCGAGCACCTGAAGGCGCTCGCACTCCACATGGATCTCGGGGAAAAAGACGTCTTCTTTTGGTTCTCCACCACGGGCTGGATGATGTGGAACATGCTCGTCTCTGGGCTGCTCGTCGGCGCCACGACCGTCCTCTACGACGGCAGTCCGGCCCATCCCGGCATGTACGCTCTGTGGAAGCTGGCCGAAGAAGAGCGCATCAGCTACTTCGGAACCAGCGCGCCCTATCTACTCGCGTGTCAAAAGGCTGGCATTGAACCCGGCAACCACCACGATTTGAGCGCCATTCGCGGCTTGGGTTCGACGGGCGCGCCGCTGCCCGCGGCAGGCTTCGGTTGGGTTTACGAGCACGTCTCGCAACAACTCTTGCTCGGCTCAGTCAGCGGCGGCAGTGACGTGTGCACGGCGTTCTTGCTCTCATGCCCACTCTTGCCGGTACGCGCCGGAGAGATCCAATGTCGTGGTCTTGGTGCGAAGGTCGAAGCCTTCGACGCGGCCGGCCAGAGTGTGACCGGTGAAGTTGGCGAACTGGTGCTGACCGCGCCGTTCCCGGCGATGCCCGTGTGTTTCTGGGGCGACGCGAACGGCGCTCGCTTCAAAGATAGCTATTTCTCGACTTATCCGGGCGTCTGGCGTCACGGCGACTGGCTCAAACTCACGCCCAGTGGCTCCGCGGTGATCTACGGCCGCTCCGATTCCACGCTCAACCGCGGCGGCGTGCGCATGGGCACGAGCGAATTCTATCGCGTCGTCGAACAAATCCCCGAAGTTTCCGACAGCTTGGTCGTCGACACCGGCTCACTCGCGGACGCAAACGGCACGCTCTATCTCTTCATCGTCCTCGCGCCCGGCGCCACGCTCGACACCACACTACGCCGCCGCATCGAAAGCGAAGTCCGCCGCGAACTCTCCCCGCGCCACGTCCCAGATCGAATCCTCAGCGTGCCCGCCGTACCGCGCACGCTGAACGGCAAGAAAATGGAAATCCCCATCAAACGCCTCCTCCTCGGCGCCGCCCCCGAAACCGTCGCCAGCCGCGATACCCTCGCCAACCCCGCCGCCCTAGACGACTTCGCCGCCCTCGCAAACCAACTGCGTAACACTTGAGGGTGAATGGGCGCTCGCGATCCAGCAGCGCACCTCGAGCTGCGCCCATGTTCCCGGCTCAAGAACGGCTCCCAGAGGAGAGACCGCCAAGCCGCCAAGTCCGCTTCACGTCCCGGAGCCCGCGGCATCCACCGGTGCTCACGATGAAATTGGGGTCCGCTGAACACGTCGCATTGCGTCGTGATCTACAAACTGCAATTGGGGTTCGCTGAACACGTCCCATTGGTCATGATCTACGACTGACGGGATTGTACTTAGCGACCCCCCAATCCTCTTGGCGCTCTCCCTTGGCGGCTTGGCGGCTTGGCGGTTCAAACCTCAGGGAGCCGTTCATTGCGTGGAACCGCGCGGGCCGTGGGTTGCGATGCTGGGTTGCGAGCGCCCCCCTAATGAAGAGACGGGCACGGGCACGGGCACGGGCACGTTTACGTTTGGGATTGGGATTGGGAGCAGAGTTTGGTTAGGCGGGCCTTCGCGATGCGGTGGGCGAGGGGGCTTTGGTCGATGCCGAGCCAGGGGCGGGAGAGGCGTTCGGCGGCGGCGAGCGTGGTGCCGGAGCCGTGCATGGGGTCGAGAACGAGGCTGGTTTCGTGCGTCGATGCACGGATGATTCGCTCTAGGAGGGATTCGGGTTTTTGGGTGGGGTAGCCGGTGGCTTCTTTGATCAGCGGCGTGTTGGCGCGCATCGAGGGGCAATCGGTCCAGACGCTGCCGATGCGGCGACCGAGGTCGGCGTAGTAGCGGTAGGTTTTGCCGGAGACGACGCGGTCTCGATATTGGCGGCCGTCAGCGTCGACGTTTTTGAAGTGCATCCGCAGGCTGGTTTCGGCGTGGCGTTCGCGGAGTGCGGGATCGTCGCCGTTCCAAATCATTTCGCGGCCGCGCGCGTAGATCAGGATGGTTTGATGGGTGACGCTCGGGCCTGAGCGGCGTTTGCCGCCGTTGCCGGGGACCCAGATCACTTCGCCTTGAAAGGCGCTGCGTCCGAACACGCGATCGCTCAGCACTTTTGCGTCGTGCACGGCGCGGTGATCGAGGTGCAGCCACAAGCTGCCGTTTGGGCTCAGCGCGTCGCGCACCGCGACCAAGCGCGGTTCGAGCATGGCCAAGAAAGCATCGAGTCCGCCCCAGGCGTCTTTGTACGCGAGTTCGCCGGAGACGCGTTCGCCCTTCTTTTGGCGGGCTCCGCGCTCACCGCCCGCGTTGAACGGCGGATCCATGTACGCCAGATCGACGTGGCCGTGCAGTTTGCGATCGAGTTCAGCGAGCTGTATCAAGCAGTCGCCGCGAAGCAATTGGCCGCGTCCGACGCGGACGCTAGAAGCCACGCTTGGGTTCCGTCAGTTCAGCGCTCAAGCGCTCGTTCAGCTCGAAGGGGTCGTCTTTGCCGATCTCGTCCCAGTCTCGCGCTTCGAGCGGTCGCACGGGTGAGTTCGGTGGGAGCCACTGCCAGCGTGGGCCGCCACCGCTGCAACCTGCGACGCCTTCGTCCGGCGCGCAAGCGATGCGCAGGTGCACGTGATCGTCGTGGCGCAAGCTGTCGCTCGGTTCGAGCATCACGGTTTCGGCCTGCCAAATCAGTGAGTCCGGCTCGCCGAGGGCGCGCGCGTGGTCGATCAGCAACGCCTCGATTTCGTGGCACACGAACATGAACTGCACGCCGATTTCAGGCGAGGTGAGCAGTGAGCGCAGCAAGAGCCATTCGCGGTCGACGTCGATGCGGACGTAATCGGTGCTGCCATCGACGCGCGCGAGGCCGTCGCCTTCGAAACGCACGAAGCCGGGGCTTTGCACCGAGACACCCGCGGGAGTGGTGACCAAGAACAGCAGATCGACGTCGCGACCGCTGCGGTGTGAGTCGTGACCCGGAATGCGTCCGCCGGTTTTTGCCGACAAATCGCCAATCGAGAGGGGCGCTCCGCCCGGTGCGCGCTTGGCGACGTCCAGAGCGGCGTTCTCGAGCGCGCGCACCAACCGTGGGCTGCCGAAATAGTGCGAGCTTTGCGGCCGAAAGCGCACGAAGCCGGGACCGCGCACGGGCAACTCTGTGGACTCGGTGAGCACGCCGCGATTGGGCACGCCGACCGTGCCATGCAAGCCGGGGGCGAGCGGCGTCGGCGTGTTGAAGCAGCCGGTCAGCGCAACGGCAAAGAGGAAGCTCAGCGCTCTCACGCGGTACGCTCGGGGATCCATGCCCGAATTCCTTCAGCGATGGCGCTGAAGGCTTGATGTGAAGCTAGCCCATCAGCCAAGTCGAGCTTGGTGTCGCGCACGGTCAGATAGCCGTGGTCGATGAAGGCTTGAAATGCGTTTTGCAGGATGGTTTTGCTTACGGCTTCCGCGCGTTCGATCGCGCCTTCCAAGAACAGCCGATGTCCCAGCGAGAGCGCCTTCTTGGTTAGCTCTTTTTCAGCCATGGGCGACTTTTCGAGCAATTCCAAGGCGCGCGCGGCCACGTAGTAGCCCTCGATGAAATTCTGCAAGATCGAAGCGTACGCGCGCAGCCAGGTGTGGCCGTCCCAGCCGTCGTGACCGGGACCTTGCGCGAGCTGTTCACCGTTTTGAATCACTTCACCCGCGTCCGCCATGGCGCGCACGGTGTCTTCGAAAATGGCTTCGAACGGGGCGTCAGCGCGGAAACGGAACTCGAACTTGAACAGCTTGGACAGCGCTTGTACGCGATCGCGCACCCAGCTCGCAGACGCCTGCGCAGGGTGCGGATTCGCGGATTCCTGAGGCGCGGTGAGCAGCGCCATGGCGACCAATGCGCGCTCCACGAAGAAGTGGACGATGATGTTCTTGGACGTGTCGAGCGAGAGCCGCTTGTTGCGTAGCACGCTGTAAGTCGCGCCGGGGCCCGTTTGTTTGCCGGACGCCGTTGGGTCCTCCAGGAATTGGATTTCCACGAGGTCGGCGTCGATGAACATCTGACAGGCTTCGCGCAGCGCTTCGGGGCGTAGCGCGCCGGAGGGCGTGCGCAAGAGTTGGCTCGCGCGCGCACCCAGGCCCTCGGCGACCGACAGCAATTTGCTGCAATAATCGACGAGCTCGGCGTGACCGATGCCGCGCTGCTCGTGCGAGAGCAAGCTGAGCGCGGTCAGCGCGCCGGGAGTGACGGCGGTCACGCGGTTGATCTCATCCATCACGCGATTGCCGAGGCGCGTGACCAAGGTGCGACGCTTGGCCGGCGTCAGCGTGCCGTCAGCGGGTAGCTGCAGCTCTTTGCGCAGCTCCGCGAAGGTGAGGATTTGCCCGACCTGCATGTTGATCGTGCCGTAGCGGTGCCGCAAAAGTTCGCTGCTCTTGAGTAGGCCAGCTGCGTCTTCCTTGGTCTTTTCGGCGCCGCGCAGCTCTCGCTCGTAACCTTGCGCTTCAATCACCCGTTCGTAGCCGATGCTGATCGGGACGAAGAAGCACTCCTGATCGGGGATGGCCAATGCGGCATCCGCGACCATGTTCAGCAAGCCGAATTTGGGTGCGAGCAGCTTGCCGGTGCGGCTGCGGCCGCCTTCTAGGAAGAGCTCGACGGGATAGCCGCTGCGCAAGAGCCGGCGCACGTACGCATCGACCACCGCGGCGTACAGGCGATCGCCGCGGAACGAGCGGCGAATGAAGAACGCGCCGCCGCGTCGGAACACGGCGCCCATGGGGAAGAAGTTCAAATTGTCGCCGGCGGCGATGACCGGCAGCGGCAAATTATGCTGATTGAAGATGTAACTCAGAATCAGATAATCGATGTGGCTCTTGTGGCTCGGCAGCAACACGAGCACGCCAGCCTTGGCGGCGTTGCGCAGGCGCTCGATGTCGCTCTTGTTGTACTCGATGCCGGCGTAGATGCGCGTGAAGACCCGCTCGAAGATCACCTCCAGCGCCTTGATCGTGGTGCGATCGGGCGTGGCTTGCAGTTCGCGCAGCATCTCGAGCGCGCGCTGACGGAGCATGTATTTGTCCGTGCGCTCGTCGGCCAAGTCGTCGATCACGGCGCGCATCTTGGGGCTGCGGATGATCTCTTGGCGCACGCGCTCGGGCGGCTTTTCGGCGGGGCCGGTCACGCTGCGCCGTTCGCGCTCGAGGCGCCCCAAGACCGCGTACGTCAATCGCCGAACCAGCACCGGGTCGGGGCTGCCGGGATTGTCAGCCAAGAACGACGCGAGCTCGATGGGCTCGCCCAGTTTCAGCTCGACGTGTTTGTAGTTGTACAAAAACTGGGCAACCGTGCGCAGCGGGCTCGGCCATTCGCGCGGTCCCAAAATGAAATCAAAGGGCTCTGTTCCGCGCGAGTCGGGGAATTTGGTCCACACGAACACCTGCGGCACGAGCAAAATGGGCCGTTCGCGCTTGCGCTGCAGTTGGAACAGCGTGCGCACCAGACCATCCCCCTCTTGCAGGCCGCGGCCACCACTGGCACCCGCCGCAACATCCAGCATGCCCGGAGGACGCTTGAGGAAGAGCGCGGCAGAGCCGCCGCGCTCCAGCGCGTCCTCCAGCTCGACGGAGCGCGAGATGTTTTTGGGCGGCAGGATCGCGTTCAGCCAACCCTTGCCCATGGGGTTCAAGATCCACAACCCGAGATCGTTGACGAAGCGGATCTGCGGCAAGCGATGGCGCTTGGTCAGGTAGTCCAGGGCCAGGAAGTCGATGAAGTTGAGGTTGCGCAGAACGTAGACAATCGAGCCTTCGGCGGCCAGCTCCTTCACCGAGCGCACCCAGGCTTCGTCGACTTGAATCTGCTCGAAGAACTGGCGGTAAACCGCGCGCAGTGCCGGGTTTGGCTCGTACGGGCGGGTCAGTTCACGTTTCGTCATCGACACTGGCGCTTGCGAAAGTGGGCTCGGGGAGAGGTATGGACGATCATATACTTGCTCGGCGCTAGCGGCGCGAGTAGTCGATGGCGGTCTTCATGATCGAGCGACGGTTCTCTCGCGTGGCCCTGGCCCTGGCCCCGGCTTGGCTGCTGCCTGACATGGCCAATGCTCGCTCCCGGTTCATGGCGCACTGCGTATCGGTTCGTGTGGGCTCGGTCACGGTGATTGCCGCTGGGGCACTCTGCAGCTTAGGACTCGTGGGCTGCAAGAAGAAGCCCCCTCCGCCACCTGCGTCGGCCCCCGCTGCCCAGCCGGATTCGCGGCAAGACAGCCCGGAAATCAGCGAGAGTGCCGCTCCGTTGCCTCCGTCTCCAGGGCCGGGAACAGCAGCAATCCCGGCGCGCTGCCACGAATTGCCGCAAGCAGCCCCATTTCGCATTGGAGAGCTCGTGGCGCCGCGCGCGGACAGTCCAGAAGATGGCGGTCCCGACGACGACGACGAGGTTCCCGACCCGTACGCCGTGGAGCTCGGACCGGCTCGAGCCGATCAAGACGGCTTCACGCTGAGCGCACTGCGGTCCATCAAACGACAAACGCACGCCCTGATTGCGGTGGTCGCCCCAGACGCCGCTTCGGGCAAGTTGATCGATCTGGGCGTCGTCCATGGCGATCCCGATCCGCCGCTTTTCGTCGCTGGGAAGAAAGATTTGTGGCTCGTCACCCCGGACACGGACGCCGGCGGCGGCATGCTGCGAGTGGGCGTGATTCACGAGCCGCGCGGTAGCGCCCAAGTGACCTGGGGACCGGAAATCACGGGCGTGCGGCGCGATTCGACGCTTGCGTTGGAAGCGTCGGGCGAACACGCCCTGCTCGCCTACGCCGCCGAGGCGGCCGGCAAGATTCGAGTCTTCGGCGTGCTGCTCGATCCGAGCAACCCAAAACAAAAGCTCAGCCCCGAGCCGCTCAGCGCAGCGGGGGCCGACGTCGACTCGCCGCGCCTCGCGGTGCGCAACGGCGGCTACTGGTTGGCGGTGGCGCGCTCGCTCGATGCGCCGAAGACCAAGGCCAAACCCGCTGCCGACGCAGGCGCTGCGGTGGTGGAAGAGGAGTCATTGCTCGACATCGGCACGCGCCGCATCGAGGTGACCAAGCTCGACGCGCAGGGTAAAGCCGTTTCATCGGCATTGGTCGTGACCGCGCCGGGCGCGCGCCCGATGAGCTTCGAGCTCGCCTCGGTCGCCGACGGTAGCGCGTACATCGGTTTTCGCGGCGATGATTCGACGCCCGGCGCGTCGGGCGGCGCGCTACAGCTGGTGCACGTCAAGCTCGACGGCAGTTTCGAGAAGCTCGAGCTCAGCGGCGAGACGAACGGCGCGGGCACCCCCTCACTCTTGAGCGACGCGAGCGTGCCGGGCGGACTTTGGCTCAGCGCCGCGGGTGAGAATGGCGGCACGATTTTCGGCCGCGTGCGCGACAAGAGCGCGCTATCGGCGGATAGCGTAGTGCGCGGTGGCGACCTGATCGCGGCGCGCGAAGGTAAGCTGCTCGTGGCGCGCTCCAAAGGCACCGCGGCGGAGCTCAGCCTGCTGACCTGCGACGAGTGAACTTGCTCATTTGACGAGCAACGGCCCTGGCACGATATCGAGCGCGCCGAGTTCGCCGCGCCAGTCGATGCCGAGCTGTGCCGAGAGCGTCGATGCCAGCTTGTGTCCGAAGCAGCGAGCCACGATTTCACAGCTCAAGTCGAGCCCGAGCGCGCTCTTGCTCGCCGTAAAGACCTTGCCGGAGACGCACAGTCCGTCGCGCGAGTTGAGCCGCAGTTTGGGATAGGCCGAGGCCATCTGGCTGGCGAGTTCGGGACTCACGGCGACCTCTTCCTCGGTGAGTAGGCCGGCCTGCGCCAACAGCCAAACCCCGTTGCCGAGCGCACCCACGAACTGTGCGCCGTGCGCCGCTCGCGACAGCCACCCCAAGAACTCGGCATCTTCCGCGGCGTGGCGCGCGCCGTAACCCCCAGGGATGATTAAGCACTCAGCGCCGACATGTTCGGATGCGCCGTGTGTGGCCTCGAGCGAGAGCGCGCTGCGAGTCGCCACGCGGCCTGGGCTCTTGGCCACCAGATCGATCTTGAACGGCTGAAAATTCCATTGCCGGCCTGCGCCGGAGAGCACGCTGACAGGACCGCTCACATCGAGCAGTTCGACTTCGTCGAAGAGCGCGATCGCCGTCGCGTAGGGCTTGGTGCGCATGGCCTACAGCTCGAGTAGCGTGCTGCCCGTGGTCTTGCGGCTCTCGAGCGCGCGATGCGCGGCTTGGGCATCCGCCAAGGGAAACCGCTGACCGATTTCGATCGCGAGGCCGTCACGAATGGCTTGGAAAAGCGAGCTTGCGCTGGACAGCAGGGCCTCGCGCGTCGCTACGTAGCTGAACAGCGTCGGGCGCGTCACGTACAGCGAGCCCTTTTGCGCGAGCAGGGCCAGATCGAACGGCTCTGGTTTGCCCGAAGCGTTGCCGAAGCTGACCATCATGCCGCGCGGTTCGAGGCAATCGAGCGAGTTGAGGAACGTGCTCTTGCCGATCGAGTCGAACACCACGGGCACACCTTGCCCGTTCGTGAGCTCACGCACGCGCGTCGAGAAATTCTCGCCGTCGAGCACGATCACGTCGCTGCAGCCGTGCGCGAGTGCCAGTTCGCGCTTGGCGTCGGAGCCAACGGTGCCAATCACGCGCGCGCCGAGCTTGTTCAGCCACTGACACGCGATCAGGCCGACTCCGCCCGCAGCCGCATGGAACAGCACGGTTTGACCCTGGACCACGGGAAAGGTGCGGTGGATCAAAAACTCCGCCGTCATGCCCTTGAGTAGCGCGGCCGCCGCGACATCATCGGAAACATCGTCGGGTAGGGGCACCAAGCGATCCGCAGGCACCACGCGCGCTTCCGAGTAGCTGGCCGGCGCGCCGGCTCCGGCGTAGGCCACACGTTCACCGACGCGAATGCACGTCACACCGGGGCCTACTTGCTCGACCACGCCAGCGGCCTCGGAACCCAGGCCTGAAGGCAAAGGCAGCGGATACAGTCCACTCCGGTGATAGGTATCGATGAAGTTCACGCCGATTGCGCGGTGACGAACCAGGGCGTCCCCGGCTTTCAGCTCCGGGATCGTGATCTCCGAGAGCTCGAGGACTTCTGGACCGCCGGTTCGAGTGAAACGAATGGCGCGTGTCATCTGCTGTCGCAGGGTAGCTTCTGTGGTATCCCAAAGAAAGCTCCCATGTCGTCCGATCCAGGCTTCGAGGTCAAGCCGACGTCCACCCCTCTGCCGGCCGCCGAGCGTGCAAAGCTGATGAAAGATCTCGGCTTTGGCCGCGTGTTCACCGAGCACATGGTGACCATTCCGTATCGGGCACCGGAGGGTTGGGGCAAAGGCCTACTCTCCCCGTACGCGCCGATTTCGCTCGATCCAGCCGCGTCGGTCCTTCACTACGGCCAGGCGATTTTCGAAGGTTTCAAGGCCTACCGTCAGCCAGACGGAGGCATTGCAACGTTTCGCCCCGCTGCCAACGGACAGCGTTTCAACAATTCCGCCGCACGCCTGGCGATGCCGGCGCTGCCCGTGGAGCGCTTCGTCGAAGCTGCAGATTTGCTGATTCGCCAGGAGCGCGATTGGGTGCCGCCGAACGCGGGCGAGAGCTTGTATCTGCGCCCGTTGATGATCGCCACCGAAGCCGCGCTCGGTGTCCGTCCAGCCAAGGAGTACCTGTTCTTGCTCTTCGGTTCGCCGTCGGGCGCGTACTTCCCGCAGGGCGTGAAACCGCTCACCGTCTGGCTGAGCAAAGAGTACGTGCGCGCCGCCCCCGGCGGAACGGGCGAGGCGAAGTGCGCTGGCAACTACGCCGCGAGCTTGGTCGCGCAACAACAAGCGCTCGACGCCGGTTGCCAACAAGTGGTCTGGCTCGACTCGGTTCACAAACGCTTCGTCGAAGAAATGGGGGGAATGAACCTGTTCTTCGTGTACAAGGACGGCGACACGTCGCGTCTGGTGACGCCCAAGCTCACCGGCACGCTCCTCCCTGGTATTACCCGCGACAGCTTGCTCACGATCGCCGCCGATCTCGGCTACATCGGTGAAGAAGCCACGATCAGCATCGATGACTGGGATCGTGACTTGAAGAGCGGTGTGCTCACCGAGGTGTTCGCGTGCGGCACCGCCGCCGTCATCACTCCCGTGGGTGAAGTGAAGTTCGACGGCGGCAGCTGGCAGGTCAACAACGGCCAGACCGGCCCCGTCGCACAACGTCTGCGCGACGCTTTGCTTGCCATTCAGCACGGCACTGCGCCCGACACGCACGGCTTCATGCATCGCGTCTTGTGAGAGCCGGGGGGCGCGGACGCGACGGTTTTGCGCGTTGCGCCTGGACCCGTCAAAAGTCGAGGCCATACGCGCGCAGCGCCTCTTGGAATTCGGGATCGTCGAGTGAAACAGGCGCCAGGTATTGACCCGCGTGCGATCGTCGCCATGTGTCGTGGCCGCCGAGCGGCGCAAATTCGTAGCGGTAGAAGTCCGCGCGGATGAAATGCGGGGGACGGGTGGGGAACGGATTTTCGGAGAACAGTGCCAGCACTGCGTCGTCGCCCCGGAGCAGTTTGTGCGTCAACGAGAGGAACCAGCGACGTTGGTACTCGGGCGAGAGCGGGACGAACCAGAGCTGCCAATCGAGCCGGTAGTGATAGGGCGTGATCCAGCAGGGCGCGCGATCCACGCGGCCCGGCTTACAGGGGAGTTGGTATTCTTTCCAGACGCTGTTTGCGTCGAGCGTCGTCGAGTTCGTGCCTTCGATGATCACTTCGTAGCGCTCGCGGCTCACGCTGCCGAACGCGCCGTACGTGTTCACCAGGTTGAAGGGGTCGAACGAGGCGTTCATCGCTTGGCGGGGTGACAACAAATTCATGATCGGGTTGAGGCTCAACGTGCCGATCACGAGCGCGAGCGCGATGCTCACGACACGACGCGCGCGCGATCGGGTTACCTCGGATAGCGACGCAACGCGCTGCCGCACGCTCTCGTGCCGCTTGGCCGGCACGAGGCGCAGCAGCGCGTGGTCGTCGAAGCAGGCGAAGGCAATGACCAATGTCAGCCAATTCAAGAACGACAGATTGCCGCTCAGGATCAGGATCGTCTGAAACGCGATGATCAGGCCGCCGGCGAGCAGTCGCGCGGGCCGTGGACCGAACACGCCGAACGGCGCAATCACTTCGACCAAGTGATTGAACAGCGTGCCGAGCTTGTGAAACCAGAGCGGCGCTGCGTGAAACAGGTGGCTGAGCGGACCCGGGTTGGGTTGGGTTTCGTAGTGGTAGGCCAGACACGTCAAGTTCGTCCAACACTCGTCGCCGCGCAGTTTGATCAAACCCGCGCCGAACATGATTCGAAACGACAACCAGCGAAATAGCACCACCACGATCGCCGACGGTGGCGACTTCGCGTCCAGCTCGCGCGGCCGCAGCGCGGGCGCGAGAAAGATGGCCAAGAATCCGGTTTCGCACAAAAGCGAATCCCAGCCGTAGCCGTAGAAGATTTGCCCGACGTGCGAGAACGAGAGGTACAGGGCCCAGAGCACGGCCAAGAGCGGCGCATTCGACCAGCCCGCGAGCATCGCGAGTCCGCCGAGCAAGCCCAACCAGGCGCAGCCCTGCAGCCAAGCGTCACTCGTGGACAACCAGAACAGGCTCGGCAGCTGCCAGAAGCCAGCGGATCGCGAATGCAACACCGTGCTCACGCGATCGAGATATTCGGTCGCCGGTAAGATCCCATGCGCGCCGATCAGCGCGGGTCCCTGACGCACCAAGATCAAGAACGCCGACGCGTAGATCACCCCTAGGCCGCGCAAGAGCGCAACGCGGACCAACCAAAACGAATGCCTGACACGAAACGGAAGCACGCCCAAACCCGCGGCGATCGTAACTCGCCAATGCGCGATCCCGCACCCGGGGTGCAGGTCAAAAGTGACCGCACCCGGGGTGAGGTCACTTTTGACCCACCGAGGCCTGCCCGGGCGGAAGTTGGGTTCAAAGTTGAGCGCAACAGCGCTGTGGCTAGCGCAGGTACAGTTCGAGCCGCGGAGCTTGTCCTTCGGCGAGGCCGGTGCTGAAGGTGGCGCCGGGTCCGTCACTGCCGCTGGCGATGACGGCCATGCCGAAGTCACGTTCCGGATTTTCAGCGGCGAAGCGCACGAGCTCACTGACGTCGAGGCGCAGTTCGCGCGGCGGCGACGCAGTGACTCGCGCGCGAGCATAGGGAGGGGCGAGGTTCGGTTTGTCGGACCAGGATCGCAGCGTGGGCGGCTGCCAATCCGCGCTGATGCGCCAGGCTTCGACGATCACTGGCGAGTCGCTGCTGGCGCTCCCTTCACGCGCGGACAGGGTGAGGAACGCCTGCCGAGGGACGCCGTGGGTGCGCCAGTCGTTCGAGAACTTCAGGTAGAGCGCGCTTCGCCCCAGTGGGCCACCGAAGCGGATTTCACCGCTCACGCCGGTTGCTTGCCGATCGCTCGATACGAACGCTATGCGGATTGGCGTGCTTACGAGCCGCAACTGGGCAAGCGCTGCGTTCGAGTCGCGATTGGGGCGAGCGCAACTGCTCGAACCGGATGCGACGCCCACCACCAAGGCAATGAGCGCGAGCAGGGGCCGCGTGCTCATGATTTTCTCCCGCGCCGGCGCGAGAGCAGGATTTCGGCCGCGGTCGCGGTGCGCCCCGGGGGACGATTCGAGCGGGGAGCGCTGGGCGGGCTGCTGATTCGAGGGGCGCCGGGTTGGGGAGGGGGTTGCGAGGGACGCGCAAAATGCGGCACGTCCGCCGGCGGTACCGTCGGCGCTGGGCGGGTGACTTCGTTGCGCGCTTTGGCTTGGCGAAGTGCGTCCAGACTCGGCTGTGAGGCGCCTTTGGCCGGGCGCGTGGGCGTGCGCTTTCGCGTTCGCGCTGCGGACAACCAGCCGACCACCGCGCTCGATGCGTGGAACACGAAATCGGGCACCGCCAAGCGTCGACTCGCGACGCCCAGCAGCAAACAACCGGCGCACAGCACGACCAACCATCTGCTCAGATTTTGATACGCGAAGCGCAGGGCGTCGCGATCCGAAAAAATCCCAGCCAAAGTATCGCGCACCTTGCCACCGGTGACGCGGGTGATCTGACGGAGCAGGCCGCGATCGCTGCCCGAGGGCCGGAGCTCTTCGCCGGCGGAGAGCGCGGCGGCGGTGGTTCCTAGCGCTTCGTTACTCAGCTCGTCGATCGCGGTCGCTACGTACGCGCCAGGGCGAGACAACGGCAAGCTGCCCGCGTATGAACCCGCGCCGGCCGCCTCCAGCGGCACCGTGGCCGAAAATCCATCCGGGCCGGCGACGCGTACTTCGATGCGTCGGAAATTCTCGGCGTGTCCGTGGTCGTCGAGCACGCTTGCACGCAGTCGGAGTTCGCCGCCCAATGTGTCGGCTTCGACCCGCACGCGCGGATTGTCTGCGCGCCTCGAGAGATCTCGGCCCAATTGCCCAAATAGGCGATCGGCGCCATCCCAGCCCGTCCAGGCAACGCCCCAGCGATCCTTGTAGTCACTGCTGAACACCGCCGAGCGACCGATGCCTGCGGACCAAGTGGCGAGGATCGGATCTCCCTCGGGGCCGCTCAGGTGAACCTGGGCGCGTCCCTTGGGTAGCGTGACGACGTAGCCCTTGAGCGCCGGGGCACTCGTGAAGTCGATGCCGCGCGTAGCTGGTCCCGGGTTTGCCAATTGTGGTCGGAAACTGAGTTCGTTGATCGAGCTGCGCGCGGCCAGGATTGTCTCTTGGGCGAACACCGCGGGCAGGCGACTCGCGTCTTCGATCAGGTAGAAGCGGCCGTCACCGAGCTTGCTCATGTGCTCGAGCGCAGAGACGTCCGAGCCCTTGCCCAGAGCGACCACGCTGGTCGTGATACCGCGCGCCTTCCCGGAGCTGACCAAGGCAAAGGCATTGCTTCGCTCTTCGGCGTCATTGCCATCCGAGAAAAGCAACAGGTGCTTGAGTTGCACGTGCTCTTTGGCGAGCGCTTTGAAGCCGGTTTCGAGCGCCAAGTCCACATAGATCCCGCCGCCGCCCGGGCCCACGCCGCGGATTGCGCTGGCGATCTTGGGTTTATCGAGCACAGGTCCGAGTGGCACGGTCCACTTCACGGCGGTGTCGACGTGCATCACGCCCAAGCGGTCGCCCGCGCCGAGCAGCTCGGCGCTGCGCACGGCGGCCTCATTGGCCAGCTCCAATTTGGTGTTCGAGCCGGCGCTGAGCGCCATCGAGCCGGAGTAGTCGACCGCGATCACCTCGGCGAGGCTTGCTCGGCGGCGTTCCTGCTTCAGATCGAACGAGACTGGGCTCACGTCTTCCACCGGAGTTTTGCCGAAACCGCCCGGACCGAGTGAATGATCGCCGCCCATCAGCAGCAGGCCGCCGCCCAGATCGCGTACGTACGAGGCGAACGCGGCGAGCTGAGAGGCAGAGAGCTCGCTGGCCGAGATGTCGCTGAGCACGATCAAGTCGTAGGCCGCCAGCTCGCCGAGATCTGCTGGGATGCCGCTCAGGCCCGCCACCTGGACCTTGAACGCTGCGCCTTCGAGCGAATGCTGGAGGCCTTTGGCGAGCGGTGGATCGCGCTCCAAAATCAACGCGATGGCTTCACCGCGCACGCGAACGAACGCTGAGCCGGAATTGTCTTCGTGGGCTTGATCGAGTTGGGCATCGAGCGCGCTGATCTCCACGTCATAGCGATGAAATCCAGGATCCCCCGCGACTTCGCGTAAATGCAGTACGTCTTCGCCTGCGGCGATCTTGGCTTGGCCTTTGCGGATCAGCTGACCGTCGCGGAACACTCGAAGTTCGACGTCCGCGGCAGAGGTGGATTCCGTGACGACGCGCAGGTCGAGCGCTTCACCGGCGTTCGCCCGCGGTGCCGTGCGCACGGACGAAATGCGCACGTCTGGTACCTTGGCTTGGTCGAGCGGTACGACATCGACGGCTACGCCCGCCGCGACGGCTGCCGCGGCCGCGCTCAGCGTATCACCCCGGGTGGCGACGCCATCGCTCAGAATCACGATTCGCGCGGCCGCATCTACGGGCACTTCACCGAGCGCGCGTCGCAACGCGGCACCGATGTCGGTGCCGTCGCGGCCGATTTCGGCCCGTTGTGGCGCCGGCAAAATCGAGTGCTCGCGCAGCGGATCTTCCACCGCGGCGCTGGCGCCGAACGCAATCGTGCCGATTCGGTCGTGCTCGCGCATGCCGATCTCCGCGACGCGCAGCTCACTCCCGATGCGCGCGTCGGCGCCGGGCACGAGATCGATGCTGCGGCTGCGATCGATGGCCACGATCACCGCCATCCGATCCAGAGGCCGGCCGAGCTCGACGCCGATCAGCGCGTACGCGGCACACAGCGCAGCACCGCCGAGCAGCACGGTCTGCAGTGCACGCCGCACCCGGTGTTGGCGTACCGACAAGCGTGCCAAGCGCGCCAGAATGAACCAAACCACGGCCGCCGCAGGCAACGCCAAGAGCGGACGCTCGAAACGGACGTACGGCAGATAAAACGAGGGCAGGCGGCCCAAGGCGATGAGCGCGAACGGCAGCGCGGCAAAAACGCGCAGCGTGTGACGTAGAACTGTCACCGCGACGCCCCGCTGGCGCGTTCAGCGACCCGGTCCGGAGGGAGGGGGAACGTCGGCGCGAGCGCGGGCAGCCGAGGTTTGCGGGTGACCCACCACACATCCAGCGCGATCAATAGCAGCGAGAGAGCAGCCAGCAGCCAGGACCAGTCAGTCACGGCGCTGGTGAGCTCGGTCGCGGTGCGCGCAGGCAGTGGTTGACCTTGCCGCGCTGGCAGCTCGCGCGGCCGCAAATCACTCTCGCGCTCACTCGTCAGGTTCGCCGCGAACAGCGCGCTGCCCGGGCTTTTTCCACCATAGCTCGCGAAGTAGAAGCCGGCGCGAGTCAGGTTGGGCACGACGCACAGTCCGTCGCGCGCCGAGAGCTTTTGACGACTCCCGCTGGGGCTCTCCAATTCGACTTCGCCTACATCGGTTGGGACTCGCAAGCTATAGGCCTCGCCGACTCGACCTGGGGCCTCCGCGCCCCGCATGCGGTGGCTTCGCGCCAGCTCGACCACGTTGCGCATGAAGAGAACGAACGAGGCCTTCAGCGGCCAATTGCTTTCACCGACCTCGAAGCCGACCACGGTGACACTGCGGCCTGGGTTCGAGGCGTCCGCGATCAGCGTGCCGTCCCGGCTCTGTACCAGCGCGGCCTGCGGCGTGTCGGTTTCCAGTCGGTGGGCAGCGCGCAGATCGACGCCATCGAGCGACAGAAAGCGCAGCCGCGGGTCGACTTCTGCCCAGGAGGTGAGCACAGGTGCTGAAAGCTTGGCGCCGACCAGCGCCGTGCCGCATGGGCCCGGAGGAGGATCGAGGATCAGCAGATCTCCGCCGGGGACGCTGCTTGGGCACGCGCCGCTTAGCACGACTAGTGCGTCGCGCGGCACTCCGGCGTTGGGTAGCCCGGCAAGCGAGCTGCCGAGCAGCTCGACGTTGGGGTCGGAGGCCAGAGCGCGTGCCACCCAGGGGCTGCTCTGGGGGGGGGCCATCACCACAGTGAGCTTGGCGCCGCTCGGGACGCGACCATAGGCGCGGTCATCGCTGACCAGCGCATCGTGCGGCGAAAGTTCGACAATCAAGCCGGCCCCGACGTCCCCGCGGGCGGGCTCGAACCCGAGCACGACCGGGGCACGCTCGCCCGGGCCGAGGTCGATACGCCGTGACGCAAGCGGTTGCACGACGTTGCGCATGCTGAGCGTGACGTACAGGCTGCGCGGCGTCAGCCCGAAGTTCTGCACCACGGCGAACGCCTGCACTTGTTCGCGGTGGCTGGTCGGGTCGTCGCTGCTCGCGATATCGAGGCGCACGATGCCCGCGTTGTCGACTGGGTTGCCGATGCGTACCAGTTCGAGCGGGAGATTGCTGGACGCAAAAGCGTCTCGATCGGCGAGTGCGCCGTCACTGACGACGACCAGCCGGGCATTGTGCTCGAACGGCCGCAATTGGCTGCTGGCGGTGGCAATCGCTTGAGTCATGCGACCCTCGGCGTCCGACACCTCGAGCTTCGCCAAAGACGCTTCCAGACGTCTCCGGTCGCTGTCCATGGGGGAGACCACGTGGGCGTCGCGGCCCGCCTCGACGATCACCGCCTGCGCGCCCGGCGAGAGGGCGGCGAGCACCGCCGAGGCGGCTTCGCGGGCGTGCGCCAGGCGAGAACGGCCGTCGGGCTCGATCGTGCCCATCGACGCGCTGGTGTCGAGCACGATGGCGATGTGCTCGCCCGCGATGTGCCCGCCGCGCGACGCCGGCCGCGCGAGCGATAGCGCGAGCAAGCACAGCGCGAGCAATTCGAGCAGCAGGGGAACCTGAGCGATCAGGCGCTTGAATGGGCTTTTTGCCGCCAGATCACGGGCCGCTGCAGCCCACAGCCAGGTCGATGAAACGACCACGCGCTGGCGTCGAATCTTGAGCACGTACAGGAGCACCAGCGGCGCGAGCAAGCCAAGCAGCCACAGTCCGTCGGGTGCTTTGAGCTCGAGGGGCACTCGCGACAGCATAGGGGGACACGCGCCGACTAGCTAGCGAGAGGGGCGCCGTGGTTTATGCGGGCGCCCTGCATTGGGTCGGCTCAGCCGGTGGGCTCGCGGCGGATGCGCGCGTAGCTCTCTTCTCGGTCGCGACGGATGTCCTGGAAGAGTGCCTCCAGGGTGTCGATACCCACTTCGAGAGCGGTATCGAGGTTGGCCTGAGCGATGCGCTGACGTAGGGAAACAGGCTCCTTTTGCGGCAATGGCAGGCTCCCGAGGTTCGACAGGTCGAAGAAGGAGGTGCCCTCCTGACTGCTGCCGCGGACGCGATCGAGTGCCGTGCAGCGCACGACCTGGATCGTCGGATCGGGGGTCCGGCGCAAGAATGGGATCAGCCGTTCTGGTTCGCTCGGATCGGGACGGGCATCAGGGTGGAAGGCGGCCATCGCGAACGGGATCGTCCCCACTTCGTGGCGTGCTGCGTCCCGCTCGCGAACGGTCCGGACGAAGCTCTCGAAGCCCAATCGGTCGAGCTCGAGATCGGGATAGATGAAGAGTGCGATATCGGTCTCGAGCTCGTTCTTCAGGCTGTCCAAAAGCGTTAACGATTGTCGCGGATCAGCCTGGTTTTCAGCCAAAATCACGGCTTCTACGACATGCCCGTCACGGCGCGCGGCGGCCGCCCAAGGGCACAGTGTGAAGCCCTCGACGACCTCCAACATGTACCTTCGGTAGACCCGTAGTGCTTCGTTGCGGAGTGCGCGTTCGTGTCCTCCGGAGCTCGTGTCAGGCATCGATTTTCGAGTGTACAGGGCCTCGAGGCCCTTCACGACAGCGATCGCTCGGAGTCGCGAAGCGTGTCCCGAATGACACGAGAGCGAGCGGCGAGCGTGAGAGGAAACGTGTGAGACGACAAACAATCAATCGCGATCGTCAACGAGCTTCTTGACGGCGCATGCACATGGATTGCAAAGTGTTGGTCATTGCGCTCACAGTTGCTGCGCAATCTAAAAAATAAGAGGACGGATCAATGGCCGCCAAAAAGAAGAAGAAGAGCGCGAAGAAAGCTGCACCCGCACCGGCTGTAGCCGCGCCCGCCAAGAAGGCGAAGAAGAAAGCCAAGAAGAAGGCCGGCAAGAAGAAGGCCTCCAAGGCTGCTGCTCCCGAAGCCGCGCCGATGGCCAAGCCTGCCAAGAAGGCCAAGAAGAAGCGCGCCAAAAAGGCGTGATCTTGTTCCGAGTGAACACGAGCGCCACCGCCCTCGCATCAGCGGAGTCGGTGGCGCTCGTGGCTCGCTCGGTCTTCTCGGTTCGTGGGATTCGCGGTCGCTGATAGTCGAATCGGTCCTAAATACGCCGATTTCTCAGTCGACTGCACGGGAGACGAAGCGGCGCACGGCGCCTTCCAGGGCTTCGTCATTGGTCATCCGCACATAGCTCGCACGGTGTTTGCGCGACCAGACGCGAAGTTCGTCGATTAGACCTGCCATGCGCACAACGTAGGCATCCACGGCGGCAGCGTCCATGCTGAGCTCCACCTGAGCCTCGGTTTCGGCGTCCACGAAGGCGAAGTCGCCATCGTAGTTGGGTTCGACTTCCTCGCGGGATAGCACCTGAATCAGGGCGACTTGATGCCCGAGTGCGCACGCGTGCCCGAGTGCCTTCGTGACCATTCCGGGGTCCAAGAAGTCACTCACCACGACCAGCACCCCGGGGCGCGCGGCCTGTTGAAGTGTCTGCTCGATGGCGTAGGTCAGGTTCGCGTGGCCGCCCGGCTTGGGCTCACTCAGGTCGCGCAGTAGCGCCGCCAAGGCGTCCCGACCACGGCGGGGGGTAGCAACGCGCTCGAGCCCGCGAGGGCTCGAGGGGACCGACTGACGTGCGGTTAAGACCTGTGCGCGTTGGCCGTTGGCCAGCGCGAGATACCCAATCGCCGCGGCCACGCGCCGAGCGACGTCGAATTTCTGGGGCGAGCCAAACGAGAGCGAGGCCGAGGCGTCCAGAACGAGCCGGAGCACGCTGTCTTCTTCGGCGCGAAATAGCTTCAAGACCGGCTCGCCCGTGCGCGCGAACGCTGCCCAATCGACGCGCCGCAGGTCGTCACCCGGTGCGTACGGACGGTGATCCTGAAACTCAGCCGAGCCCCCGCGGCGGCGGGAGGCGCGCTCACCCGCGCCACCGCTTTGCACCGTCACTGATAGCCGGCGACGCAGCGCTTCGAGTTCACGCACGAAGGCAGGGTCGAGCAGAGTGCGCGGATCCGACACGCTTCACGCCTCGTTGATGGCTTCCGGCGCAGCCGTATGAAGCGCCGCCTCTTCTTCTGCGAAGGCGTGTTGTAGGGCGGACCGCGCGCTTTCCTCGGCCGATAGTCGCGCCCGGATGCGCACGCCGGCCACGGCGAGCAGACCCACGCCGATCAGTGCCCAGGCGGCGGCGCAGGCCGCGCCAGTCGCGAGAATCAGCCCTGCGTCCGGGGAGGACGTCGAGGCCGCTTGGACCATCGAGACCGCGAAGCTCGGTGAGGGACTCGCCATGAGCATTGCGCGATCGTGTTGATTGGTGATTAGACCGGCGACCGCCATGGCGATCCACGGACCGACGAACGCGAAAAACAGCGCCGTCGCGAGCAGCAAGCGCGGGGTCCCGGCGCTTGCTGCTCGCGCACGCGCCCACGCCGTAAAGCCCACGACGAAGCCAAAGAAGGCTATCGCATAGCCGTGAAACGCCAGCACGCCGTCGCGATCGGCATTGGTTTTTGCCTTGAGTACGCCGAGACCAGCGTTGGCCACGAGGCTGGCCGAGGTCAGCAGCAAGAGCAGCACGCAAGCGCGCAATACACCGGGGCCGAGGCTGCGCGTGATCGACGGAGTGCCGCGTCGTTGCCAGTCTGCCTGCACGCGCTGCGAGGGGGCGAGCGGCTCGCTCGAGAACAAAAATGCCCCGAAGCAACCAAACGACCACAGCACTCCCGCGCCCGAATAGACCCAAGCCAGGTCGCGCGACAACCACGTGACGAGCTCCACGCAGACGGTCAGCGCGGGCATCGTGGTCAGGAACCAGACGCGGAGCCGAGTCGAACGGTCGTCGCTGGGCGAGCCCATATTGGCCACGGCTGATTCGTAGAACAACCAGGCTGGAGTGACCGCGGTCAGCGCAGGAAGCAGCAGCAAGAACACACAATAGGGCAGGCCGAAGTCAGCCCGCACATATGCGGTTGGTAGCCACACCGGTGGTCCACCAGGCACTCCGGGCCACTGTTCGTGAGCGGCGTACGAAAAACCGACCCCCGCACCGCCATAGACCGCGAGCGATACAGGGAGGGCGACCAGCAGCGTGACGATGATCGCGGCTGCAGGACTCTGAAACTTGGCGCTGACCGAGAGACCAAAGGCAACTGCCAGCGCCGCCAGCAAAAACAGGATCAGGAACGCGAGCAGCACCTCGCTGGCCGTGACTCCGCCGAACAAGAACGGCAGCGCGCCCACCGGCACGAGCATCACGATATACAGGCAAATATAGGTGTATGCGGCCAAGAATTTGCCGCGTGCGATGCGCCGCGGCCCAAGCCCGGTGAGCTGTAAGGCCTCCCAGGTGCGGCCGCTGCGCTCGCCGGCGATCGTGTTGGCGGCAACTGCCGGACCGAGCCAGGTCACCACTGCATAGGCCAGCGAAAAGAAGGTGTGGAAGATCCCCACACCGACTTTGGCGGGCTCCGCCGTCGTGCTGGCAACGCCACCGACCGAGCAGATCAACAGCGTCATCATGCCAGTGACTACCGACAGGATGATGGGCGTTCGCTGCAGTCGCGCGGCTTGCTTCAGCTCGCGCATCCAAACCGGATTGGGTTCGCCAAGCACGCGGGTCCAGAGCGTTTTGACCGGCGTTGGAGGGAATGAGCGCGACGGCGCGGGCGGAAGGCTGGGGGGGCTCGCGTCGATCGTCACTGCAGATCCCCTTTGGTCACTTCTAGGAAGATGCGCTCGAGCTCATTGCGCTCCGGCTCGACGCCCACGATGCCGACTCCACGCGAAACCAAATGCCGGACCACCTCCGCCACGAAGCGTTCGTCGCCGGTATAGTGGACGGTTAGCTGTCCACCCGGGCCGGGCTCGACCCCGAGCACTCCGCCGCCTCCCGCAAGCAACGGTACGACCGGGCGTGAATCGCCGATGACACGCAGGCGAAGGCGACGGCGCGCACTCTGCGGCACAGCCACGCCGCCTGCGGTCTCGACCAATTGCGGACTGGCGGTGTTGGCATCGATGACTGAAGGATCGCTCGGGGCGGCGGGCTGAAACGGCACCTGCGGCGGCAAAACCAGGCGCTGACCGTCGTCACCGACGGGCGCGTTGCGGGCGGCGAGGCGTTCCGCGATCTCGCCGATCGGACCTGCGACGACTAGCGAACCGCGCTCCAAGATGCCAATCGAGGTGCAGACGTCGCTCAGCTCCGTGAGGATGTGGCTAGAAAGAAAGATTGTCTTGCCTAGGTCGCGCAGCTCCAAGAGCAGGTCGCGGACCTCGATACGCGCCCGAGGGTCGAGGTCGGAGGCGGGCTCGTCGAGCACCAGCACCTTGGGGTCGTGCAGCAAGATGCGCGCGATCTGTAGGCGCTGCTTCATGCCCTTGCTCAGATCGGCAACCAAGCGGTCTTGCAGCTTGCCCAGCTCGGTCAGCTCGATCACCGTGGCGACCACCGAGCGGTCTGGAACCGCGTAGGCATCCGCAAAAAATTCCAGAAATTCCCGGATCGTGATCCGCTCGTAGACCCCTGCGTGGTCGGGCATGTAGCCGATCACGCGCCGAACTCGCTCCGGTTCGAGCGCGACGTCGATGCCGTCCACCTCGACGCGACCGGAAAGGGGTTCGAGCAACGTGGCCATGACGCGAATCGTGGTCGTCTTGCCAGCGCCGTTGGGGCCGATGAAGCCGAAGATTTCGCCCTGGGCGACCTCGAAACTGACGTCGCGCAGGACGTCGAAGTTGCCGAAACGGTGCCACAAATGGCGCACGCGAATGGCCGGTACTTGTGCGCTCATGGCACCCCTCCATAGCCGACCACGCGCACGAACACGCGGTCGAGATCCAGGCGCAGTCCGGAATCCTGGGTGCGCCCTTCGCCGCCGTCCAGCTCGGCGATCAACACCGGGACGTCTTCCGGCCACCAATCCGCGTCGACGCCGGTCAATGTCTCCAGCGCTTCCCAAGCGGCACCCGCGCCCTTGGCGCGCTCTTCCACCTGGTCGTGAAAGCTCATTACTTGAAGCGCGTGTGTCCCGAATGACGAGCGCGTGGGAGCCGGACCGAGCGAGCGGCCTTGTCGGATGCTCACTGTTTCGCCGTCGCTCAGTTTGGGGAAATAGCTCAGCCCTTGCCCGGGAGCGTTGACAATGACGCCCAGGAGATCACGCGCGCAGCGATTTTTGATCGTTACCTCGCCGTTTGCGGCCTGCAGCAGGCTCACGCCGGCCCCGAGGTTGGTAAAGCCGTCCTCGCGCACGACCTGCACTTGCCAAGGCTTTTCTCGCAGGCGTTCCAGGCGCAGGCCGTCGCGATCGACGAGCAATTCACGGGAAACCTCGTCGGCTTCACCCATCACGTCCAGCACGCTGCCGCGCGCCGCGCGCACGGTCAGGTCGTCCGCGCGAGCGCCGTACAGACCGCGAAAGCGCGTGATCGACGCGCGCGCCATGCCTGCGCCGGCCTCGATCAACGTCAAATGTCGCGCCCGCCCGGTCACGCCCTTGCCCAAAATCCCGAGCAAGACGATGCCGGCGAGCGCGAGGCCGGCCCACACCGGTAGATGCAAGAGCGCTCGCAACGGGCGGCCCGCGCGCTGCGCCAAGTAGAAATTCAAGGGACCAGCGAGCGCCGCGTAGATCAGGAGCAGCAGCGTAGAAACGACGACCGTCCAGCGCGTGCCCTCGTTTGGGTCGAGCACCCGCCGCACGTTCTCCGCTCGCGGTTCGTCGAGCGAGGCTTGGCCGTGAGGTAGGGCCACGGCGTTGGCGCGTTCCCAGGCGTGCCGCACCAGGTCGATCATCTCGAGCCGCAGCCAGGGGTCACCCGCTGCGAGCTCAGTGTTCGGGTTGAACGCGAGCAAGTGCACTTCACCTAGGCCGTAGCTGGCGCTTTCGCCCCAGGGACTCACCCGCAAGTTGGCGCCGGTCAGCCCGAAGAAAGTGGCGGCGAGCTCGGCGGAGGGCCTCGCAGTATCGAGAGTGACTCGCGGTGCATTGCCGAACGAGCCGCGGCCCGTGTTGTCGACAGGCACCGCAAACTGCGTCATTTGCGCGAGCTTTCGCGCCGCCGCGCAGCTCTGTACGTGACCGCCGAGCAACGCCTCGAGCCACGCGCTGTGTACATCCTCGGGGCGATCCACGACCAGCGCCAGCGCTCCGCCAGCGAGCACCCAGGAAAACAAGGCGTCGAGCGTGGGTTGGGACAAGCTCGAAATGGTCCGTCCCGAAGCCAACACCAAGGTCGCGCTCGCGTAGCCTGCAGCCAAATCCGGCAAGACCAGCTCACCGGTGGTCGTGTTGAGTTGCGGGCTGGTGACCGATAGCGTCGAGGCACCGTAGCCGTAGCTGCCGCTGTGCCTGCGCACGGTCGGCACCGGCTGTGAGTTGAGGACCGGCGCAAGTCGGCTCGGGGTATGCAAGTCGAAAAGCAAGGGATCGATGGTTCGCAGCGGAGGCAGTGCGGTCTCGCTCAACTCCTCGCCATGCGCGTCGACCGCTACGACCTTGGAGTCGCTGACCCGCAGCAAGTTGTGGCTGGGTAGCAGCAGGTTGACGCGGCCTTTGGGAGCGATCGAAAAGGGGGCGCGCGACAGCGTGCGCGAGGCGGCGCGGCCACCCGGCGTGGAGCGCAGCTCGAGGTAGCCGCTGAGTTGCGCGCTGCCGCTATTTTCCAAACGGACGTAGACTTCACCCCAGCCGTCGAGCGAGGGGCTGTTCGCGCCCAAGGCCGGCACGGCTTCGACCTTCAACGAAGGGTCAGCTTTGGCGGAGCGCGCGGAGAGCAACAACGACAGCAGCGCAGCGATTAGCCAGGCAAACGCGGTGGACTTGCGCACCGACTATACCCCTTGCACCGCACGTTCGACCGCTGCGGGCCTTGTCTGCACGCTCGCGATGAGCTCACGCACGATCTGATCACACGAGACCCCATCGGCTTCACCCTCGAAGCTGAGTAAGATCCGATGGCGCAATACGGGCGCCGCGGTGCGCTGCAAATCGGCAAAGGACACGTGCGCGCGGCCTTCGAGCAACGCCACCGCCTTGGCGGCGAGTACTAGTGATTGTGCGCCGCGTACGCCCGCGCCGTAGCGCACCGAGCGGCGCACCAGCTCCGGTGCATCGTTCGCATCCGGCGCGCTGGCGTTGACCAAACGGGCGGCATAGCGCAGCACCGGTTCTGCAACGGCCACTTCACGACACAGCGCCTGCAGCTCGCGCACGTCTTGGCGAGTGAGCACTCGTTCCGGCTCCCCCGCTGGCTTACCCGTGGTGCGCGTCAGGATCTCGGTTAGCTCGTCCTCACTGGGAGCGGGCACCGAGATCTTCAGCAAGAAGCGATCGAGCTGAGCTTCGGGCAGCGGGTAGGTGCCCTCCATTTCGATCGGGTTTTCGGTGGCCAGGACGAAAAACGGCTCATCCAAAGCGTGGCGCGTGCCGGCGATCGTGACCGCGTGTTCTTGCATCGCCTCGAGCAGCGCGCTCTGTGTCTTCGGCGTGGCGCGGTTGATTTCGTCCGCCAACACCACTTGTCCGAAGATTGGACCGCGGTGCAATTCGAAGCGACCTCTACTGCCCTGGCTGCTGCCGTCCATCACCAACACGTTGGTGCCAGTGACGTCGCTCGGCATCAGATCGGGAGTGAATTGGATGCGCGAGAAACGCAGATCCAAGCACGACGCTAGCGTGCGCACGAGCAGGGTCTTGCCGAGACCCGGATTGCCCTCGAGCAGCACATGCCCGCCCGCAATCAAGCCCCACAGCACTTGCTCCACCACTGCGTCTTGGCCGACGATGATGGTAGCGAGCGCGCGTTTCAGGCGGGCGCTGACGTCACGGGCTTGAGCGAGGCGTGCTTCGAACGAGGGCGCTGGCGGATCGGTCATCACGGACTCAGGCCAGCATACTCCCAATCACGGTTCGAAGTAGCGCCCGACCTGCTCTCGGTATTCCTCGGGGATGTCCGCGTGATCGACCGCGCCGACTTCGGTTTTTTGCGCGTCGCCCAAGCTTCCGGTACCGAGTTGATTGGCGGTTTCACCTGCGCGAGCCGGGGCGCGGCCGAGGGTTGCGCCGTGCATCGGCGCACCGGCCTGAAGTCGCGCTTCGGCTTTGGAACGCAGCTCTTTGGCCGCAATTTCCGGTGTCGAGCCTTGGTGATCGCCGATGCCGGTGTCGTGTTTGCTGCCTGGACCTGCAGTGCTGCCCTTGTCTCCTTGCCCGGGGTTGCCGGGCGAGCCGGGCTTGCCACCCGGACTGCCGTTGGGTGCGCCGTCCCCGTCCATGGGGATCGGTACTGCACCGAGCCCGCGTTGGGCTTCCGAGCCACCGCGTTCGGCATCACCAAGGCCTTGCTCGCGCTTGGCGTCGTCACTCGGCTCGGGTTTGGCGAGTTCTTTCAGCTGTTTCTCGAGCTGCTCGAGGCCCTCTTTACGGGCGAGCTGCTTCGCCATTTCTTCCAGCTGCCGCTTGGTCATGGGCGAGGCGTTGCCATGCTCGCTCTCGAGCTGTCGCTGCATACGCTCGGCCAAGCGCTTGCGTTCTTCCGGGGTCAGGCCTTCGAGCGCGTGCTCGAGGGCATCCGCCAAGCGCTTTTCCGCCTCGGGATTGCCCGAGCTGCCAAACTCTTTGAGGTCTTCGAGCTCCTCTGGTGAGAGCTTGCCTTTCATGCCCTGGGCGAGCTCGCGCAGCGCGTCCGCGTGTGACTCGCGGCGTTCGAACAGGCGTTTTTGTGCGTCGAGCGCATCCGCGAGGCCTTTGGCTCCTTTGGCGCGCGCCTCTTTCGCGGCTTCCTCCAGGGCATCCTTCGCGGCCTGCCGATCGCTGCTCTCGGCGCGATTGGCGAGCTTTTGCATTTCGTCGTCGAAGGCCGTCAAGTCGCCATTGCCGAGCGCCTTCTGTGCGTCGCGCAGCGCGGGGTGATTGCTGAACGCGCGCAGCGCGGCGTCGAGGCCTGGCCGATTTTGACGATCGCCGAGCTTCAACTGTTCCGCGGCAATGCCATCGCGCAGTTTCGCGATCTCGGACAGCGCTTCGCGCTTTTCCAAGCCCTTGGCCAGGCTTTCTCGCAGCTTTTTGGCTTGTTCGGCCAGCTTCTTCAATCGCTCGTCTTGTTCGGGATTTTGGCCCTGCAGACGCGCGAGCGCTTCGATTCGTTCGAGCCCCTTCAAGTTCTCGATCTGCACGCGCTCGGCGCCCGGAGCGTGGGGCGTGGGCGGCGGGGCAGGGGGCAGCGGAAGCAGGCTGACCACGCCGATGCCAAGCAGCGCGGCCGGCAGCAAAGCGTGAATGCGCGACCACAGCCTCGGCTTCACGCGCTTGGGATCGGCGCTGCCGAGCACGCTGCTTGCGCGCTCGAGCACATGGGCCAACGCTGGCTCGGATGAGCTTCGCGCGTCGAGTGCAGTGGTCACCGTTTCGTGGCTAGCGAGCCGCGCGTCTAGGTACAGCGCGACGTCGCGCTCCGACCAACGCCGACGATTCGCGAGCAGCGCGCCGGCGATGGCGCCGACGACACCGAGCCCCGCCGCTGCGGGCCGCCACTCGCCGAGGCGTAGCGCCCACATGCCGAGCGTGCCCAGCGCACCGAGCGAAAGACCGAGACTCGCTCCGGTGAGCGCGAGCCTCCCCGCGTGACGGCGATGCACGCGCTTGGCCAGGCCCTGGAACGCCCTGCGAAAGTCGCTCTGTGCCGGCTCTGCCACCAAGGCTAAGAGTTTAGCGTTCTTTCACTCTTTCGGCCAGGTGGTACGCTCCCTCGCCTACCCGGATGAACGACGCAAAAATTACCGCGCCCGCGCTACTCGCGAGAAAGAAGCGCGGCCCGAAAATCGCGATGCTCACCGCGTACGACGCCACCATGGCTCGTTTGCTCGACGAAGGCGGCGCGGACGTGCTGCTCGTGGGCGACTCGCTCGGGATGGTCGTGCAGGGCCTACCCAACACGCTGCCCGTGACGGTGGAAGAGATTTGTTACCACGGCCGCGCCGTTGCCCGCGCGGCGCGCCGTGCCCACGTGGTCGGCGACATGCCGTTCATGAGTTACCAAGCGTCGGTCGAGCGCGCGCTTTCGAGCGCGGGGCAAATGCTCAAGACGGGCGGCTTCGAAGCCGTCAAATTGGAAGGCGGCGTCGCGTTCGCCGCGCACGTGCGGGCGATCGTCTCGGCCGGCATCCCAGTGATGGGGCATGTGGGGCTGTTGCCGCAATCGGTGCACGCCATGGGCGGCTTCCGCGTGCAAGGTAAGGCGGAGCCCGACGCGGAGCGCGTGCTCGCAGACGCGCGCGCGATCGCTGAAGCCGGCGCGTACTCGATCGTGCTCGAGGGGATCCCGAGTGAACTCGGGCAGCGCATCACCGAAGCGATTTCGATTCCGACCATCGGCATTGGCGCGGGGCCCGGTTGCGACGGCCAAGTGTTGGTCTGTTACGACTTTCTCGGCATGTATCCGAGCCTCAAGCCCAAATTCGTGAAGCACTTTGCGGAGCTCGGCGCGCAGATCGTGACCGCTACACAGAATTATGTCGAAGAGGTACGCGCGGGTAGCTTTCCGAGTGCCGCGCACAGCTTCGGCGCACAACCGAAGAAAGATCCGCCGCTCGACACCGGTGCAGAACCGGTGCTTGGCCCACCCGCACCGAGCTACGGTCCCGCCAGCGAGGAACCATGACACTCACTTTGCATCGAACCGTGGCGGAGTTTCGCCAGGCCACGCAGGGCGTACGCAACGCCGGTAAACGCCTCGGCTTAGTGCCCACGATGGGCGCGCTTCACGCAGGGCACCTCTCGCTCGTGACCGAAGCGCGCTCGCGCGCCGCGGAAGTGGCGCTCACGATCTTCGTCAATCCCACCCAGTTTGGCCCGAACGAAGACTTCGCGCGCTACCCGCGCACGCTCGAACGCGATCTCGAACTGTGTCGTGAGGCGGGCGTCACGCACGTGTTTGCGCCCGAGGCCAGCGAGATGTACCCGAAGGGTGAGCGCACGCGCGTCCAAGTGAGCGGTCTTACCGCGGCGTTGTGCGGTCCGCATCGCCCGGGTCACTTCGACGGTGTGACTACGATCGTGAGCAAGCTATTCGCGGTCGCCGGCGAATGCGTGGCCGTGTTCGGTCGCAAAGATTACCAACAGCTCAAAGTGATCGAACGCATGACGCGCGATCTCTTGCTCCCGGTCGAGATCGTCGGTTTCCCGACGTTGCGCGACACGGACGGCTTGGCGCTCAGCTCGCGCAACGCCTCCCTGACGCCCGAAGAGCGCACGCGCGCCCTCGCGATCCCGCGCGCGCTCAGCGCCGCATGCAAAGTGTTCGCGGCCGGTGAACGCCGCATTTCCGCACTTCGCCAAAGCGCGGAACCCGCGCTCGTTGCGGGCGGACTACGCCTCGATTACGCCACCTTCGCCGACGCGGACGAACTCGCGCCGCTCGCGGACGACGCCATCAGCGGCGATCGGCTGCTGTTCGCCGTAGCTGGTTTCATGGGCAAGACGCGCCTGATCGACAACATCGTGCTGGGTGAAGATCCGTCGCCGATTGCATCCTAGAAAAAGTTCGACCAAGGCTCGTGGCTGTGACGCAGAGTTCCGCACCGCCGACCCCACGCAGCTCCATCGTACAGCGCCCCTACCCGGGTTTATTCATCGTCATGGAGGGCATCGACGGCTGCGGCAGCACCACGCACGCCAAGCTCTTGGCCGAAGCGATCCGCGGTCGCGGCGTCGAAGTCGAGCTCACGTGCGAGCCGAGCTCTGGACCGATCGGCGCCTTGATTCGACAAGCGCTGCAGCACCGCTTGTTCGACGCAGACGGAGCGACCCCGCACAGGCTCGATTGGACGACGATGGCGCTGCTGTTCGCGGCCGATCGCACGGATCACTTGGACTCTACCGTCGTCCCCGCGCTGCGCGCTGGCTCGGTCGTGATCAGCGACCGCTACGACTTGTCCAGCTTGGCCTATCAGTCGGTGACCGCTCGCGGCGGCGGCGATCCGGTGCCGTGGATTCGGCACCTCAATGCGCAAGCCCTGCGCCCGGACCTGACGCTCGTGATCGACGTCCCCGCGGAGGTGGCGGAAGAGCGCCGTCGCGCGCGCGGCGGCGTGGAAGAGATGTTCGAGGCGCGCGAACTGCAAGCTCGGCTGGCAACCGTGTACGCCCGCGCCGAGGAGCTCGTCCCCAATGACCGCGTCCTGCACGTGCCTGGGGTGGGGGAAATGAGCGCAGTCGCGGCGCGCGTGTTCGAGGCCGTGATTTCGGCAGGTTCGCCCTTCTTCCCGGCCCTACTCGCGCCGGCCAAGGCCTGACTTTTTGGCCTCCCAGCGCGGTCTGCGCCATATTCCGGGCACCATGCGAGGCGCGAGTCTGGTTTTGCTCGGATTATTGGTCGGCTGCGGCGCGGCGCCCGAATCGCCGCCGGTCGCGCCAAAACCCGTCGCAAAAGCGCCCGCACAGCCCGTCGCCCAACGCCCCCCACAAGGCGCCCTCTATCGTGAAGACGTGAACGCGCTGATCGCCCGCGGCTTCCCCGAGTTCCTGCAGCACATCGACGTCGAGCCGCGCCTGGTCGATGGCCAATTCCGCGGTTGGAGCATCGTGCAATTGAACCCGAGCGAGTTCTGGAGCGGCGTCGATCTCAAACCCGGTGACATCGTGACGCGTGTGAACGACCTGCCCATCGAACGCGAGACAGAGGCCTTCGACGCTTTTGAGTCATTGAAGCAGTCAGACGCGTTGCGCGTCGCGTTCCAGCGCGATGGCCAGAGCCGGTTTCTGGAGTACAAGATCATCGCGAAGAACTGAGCCGCCGCGCGTGCTGAAGCGTGGGAGAAGGACGCGCGGCGCCTTCGGCGCGCAATGGGAGACTCTCGTTTTGCGCACGCTCGGACGGTGGCGCTTGGCCGCCCGCGCTTGCGCCCACGGAAAGCACGCGCCTGTTCGGTCAGCTCTTTGTAGGTCTCCATCTCATTGGCAGATCGTGATCTGGTCTTCCAAGACTTCACGCTCGTTTTAGTTCCGGGCATTCGGCTGTTGATGCCTCCCGCGCGCCCGGCGCGAGCGTGCGACGCCTTCGGCGTGCACCCGAGTTTGTGAGCAGCGTCGCTTTACTCCGCTCAGCGCTGACGCGCGAGCGCGGCTGCAAAGTGGCGGAGCAATGCGACGCCGCTCACAAACTCTGGTGCAAGCGAAGCGCGCACGCGCGCCCAACACCTCAGCGTGCATGCAGGGAAAACAGAGCCACGCCCAAGTCCTGGCGGACAGATCGCAATCCGCGAAGGAGACCGAGCGGAGTAACACGACGCTGCCCACAAACTCTGGTGCGCGCCGAAGGCGCAGCACGCTTCGCGCCTAAGCGCGCGCGAAGGGGCACAGCCGCATGCCCGGAAATACGTCGAGGTCAGCCGACTTTGGCACGATCAGATCGCGATCAACGAATGAGATGGAGACCTACAAAGAGCTGACCGAACAGGCGCGTGCTTTCCGTGGGCGCGAGCGCGGGCGGCCCAGCGTCACCGTCCGAGCGTGCGCAAACGAAAGTCTCAAGACGCGCGCCGCAGGCGCCGCGCGTCCTTCAACTCTTGTTGTCCCGAAGCGCAAACTTCACGATCTCGTCCAGTACGGCACCGAAGCGCTGACGCGTGAAGCGCGAGCCGCTAGTTACCCAGTCCATGTGGAGTTTGGGTTTTTGATCGTCGTGGAAGTGGCCGAGAACGTCCAAGTGATCGGCTTCGCCGGCCCACAGGAGTTCGCCCCAGAGCATGCTCAACGTGGGGACGATGCCGTCGTTCGATTCGCCGTTTACTTCGTGGTCGATGCCGACGCGTAGGAACTCTGCTTCGCGCTGTGAGGGGCGCGCGTAGGGGTAGACTTGTGACTCTTGGCTCGCGAATTGATAGAGCGTCGCGTAGATGGCGGCCGTGAACGCGGCGTACGGCGACCAAATGCGGCGCGCGAAGCGCATCGCGCGTGGGGGCGCGGCGGCGGAGACCACGCAGCCGTAGCGCACGCGCGGGTCGATCACCGTGGCTGCGTTGAACAGGTCCATGGCTTCCGGCATGATCTGGATGATCGCGCCTTGATCGATGCGCACTTTGCTCAGAAAGTCCGCGATCTCGCCGCGGCCGTCGCGATCGACGAAGCGCAGCACGCTATCCGTCACGCGGCTGAACACCTTCATGTCGCCGCCGAATAGCGAGTCGATGCCGCCCACGCCCGCGACCAAGCGTGAAAAGATCGCCAGCGACGGCTCACCGATGGTGAGCGACACCACCGTGAGCAGGCTGAGGACGTACAACACGCGCGTGCCCGACACGGTCGCGAAGTACGTCGCGAGCGGCGTGCCGTAGTGCGGCGTGTTGATCGTCACGGCGCTCACCACTCGCTCGCGCCAGGCGAGCTGCTCGGCGGTCACGCCCAGGTTCACCTTGGGCGACAAAACCAAGCGCACATCCAGGCCGCCCGTGGAGTGCCCAATCAGATGAATGGGCCCGTTATCCGCGGCCGCGCTCTTGGCGACCGTGGCTGCTAAAATGCGCGAGCGATAACGGAGCGACGACGTGGGCGGCGCGGGCACGTCCTCGAACACCGCTTGGATTCCGGCTCGCGCGAATCGCTCTTCGAGGCCAGCGCGCAGGTGCTTGAAATAGTCGTAGCCCGCGAGTTGCGCGAAGCCGAACATTCCCGGCACGAAATACACACGGTGTACGGCGCTCACGGACGAACAACACTAGTTCGTGAATTCGACGTTCGCGCTCTGCTCGAAGTCGAAGCGCACTTCACCGGCGTCGACGCTGCCCGACGCGAACGGCTCGCTATGCAAGCGATGGAGCGAGAGCTCACCGAGCCCCGTGCCAGCAAAGGCGGAGGCGGGCACTGTGCCGCTCCCGGTGTCGTCACGGAACGTGCAGCGAGTGGTGGCGCTGCCGTCTTGCGTGGTGAACTCGACGTACACGAAGTCTCGGCTCGAGCCAGGGCTCCAGCTGAGGGCGATGGGGCCGTGCACGGCCACGCTGGCGAGCTCAGGCAGCGGAATTCCGCCGATGTTCACCGAGCTCAGCTGAGCGGGCGCGCTCGCGTTCACGTTGAACGCGCGCAGTAGGCCTCCGGAAGCAGAAAACGTATAAGTCGTCGCGGCTGGCAGCGGCTCAGCAGCGCGATCGCGCGTGGTGTAAACGACGCCGGCAATCAAATCCGTCACTGCGGGAAGCGCGCGGGTTGCGAGCAGCGCGTTGCTCGCGCTGGTTCGCAGCGTCACGTCGCCCGCGTCGAGGAAATCCACTCGACCGGTCAGCGGAACGCTGGTGCTGCGTCCGGGATTCGGCTCGGCGCATTGTCCAACCGCGGGCAAGTCGAGCCCGAAGCCAGCCAAGCGCAACATGGCGTTCGCGTCCACGTCCGGCGGGGTGCGGACGAAACCGGCGAACGCCGCGGCGCGCGGGGCTTCCGTTGAGTTCAGCACCGCGCTGCGCTCGACAGTGATCAGCGCGTGAGTGCTGCTACCCGCGTCGGCTTCGGCGCTGTAGTCGACGGGCGCGACGGAACAAGCAGAGGCAAGCGCCGCCACTATGCCGAATGCCGCCGTGGGGGCGAGACGCGCCTTGGCCAGCGCTACGCGCCCACCGCAACCGAGCAACTGCCAGAGAACCTGCACCACTTGAGGAGGCTAGCATCGCTCGGGGGAATTCAACAGTGCGCTCCGCCACCGTCGGGTGACGTTTGCGTAAGCTCTTCAATACACTGTTAAAATCTTGCCGTCAGCGCGCCGGCCGGCCGAGCCGACCAGCCGTCGATCTTCATGTCGTAGTGGGTGGCAGGGCGGTCGAGCGACCCGCTGACGTTGGCGTAGTCGAGCTCAATCTCAGCTGAGACCCAGAACGGCGGAAGCCCGACGGACATTCCGAAGATCGGCCCGAGCGACCAGCGGCGCGCGTCCAGGTCGAAAGCCGGATTCGGATCGAGGGTTACCGAGCCCGACCAGTGGTCGAAGCTGCCACGCACACCGCCCCAGACCGAGATCAGATCCGCGTCGCTGCGGTATCCGAGCAAGACCGGTAAATCGACCCCGAGCCCGTGGGCTCCACTCAAGTCGGTATTGGGCGGCAGGTCGGCAGAGGTGTGACCAAAGCGCCCCGTAAAGCCGAGGCCTGCCGAGAGCGCATAGGTGCCCCAGTCGAAAGCGTGCCGCAGATCACCGCGCACGGCTTGCCCGCTGTAACTGAGCCCGCCCTCGTTGCTGCCCGGAATGCCGACGCGCGCCGCCGCAAACGCCGCCACGCTGGGGCCTTCGGCCAAGGTCACCAAAGCGCCGCGCGCGCTGCGTGGATCCTTTTCGGGCGGCATCCCCGGTGGCGGCTGCATGGCGGCTTCGAAGGCATGCTTGGAGTCGCCAAGTAGAAAACGATCGCTGACCCCGACGGCGAATGCCGTATGACCCGCGGGCAGCACGTGCGCGGGATGCAGCAGCGGAACACCTCCGCCACAACCTGTCAGCAAGCCGATGGCGGCCGCAGCACTGAGCCCAGCCAGTGTCGCGAGCGAGCGATTGCTTCTGCGCAGGCTCACGCGTTTTCCGAGTCTACTTCCGGAACCGTGAAGGGAAGGTGTTGCTGGCCGCGCGCTGCTTCAGTTCCTCGTCATCGCCATGCAGGGAAACGGCGCGCTCGATCAACACCTTCTCGGTCTCGACGTGCTTCGGGTCGGGGAGGCAGCACTCGACCGGGCATACCGCCTGGCAAGCCTCGTGATCGTCGAAGCCGACGCACTCGGTGCACAGGTCAGGATCGATGATGTAGATTTCGTCGCCCTCGGAGATGGCGTCGTTCGGGCATTCCGGCTCGCACGCTCCGCAGTTGATACAGTCGTCGGTGATGAAGGTCGACATTGCCCTGTTTTTGCGCTGGATTTAGAGGGGAAGGGCCGCTCGGGGGCCTCGGTGAACCGAAGTTACGAATGGCCTGGCGGGCGTGTCAACTTCGAGTAGAGTCCCGCCGGCCCGATGCCTTGCACCGAACATAGCGCGTTTTCGAGTGGTTCGCCGTTGACCCGGCTGGCATGGCTCGGCCTGGGTCTGCTGACGGCCGCGCTCGCCCTCGGCTGCACGCCCCAGATTGGTGACAAGTGCACCGTTTCGACCAACTGCTCGACGACGGGCGATCGCTTGTGTGACGTCACGCAACCTGGGGGTTACTGCACGAAGTTCAATTGCGAGCCTGGCAGCTGTCCGGAAGATTCTGTGTGCGTGAACTTCGGCACCCGCCTGTCACCGCTCGAGGGATGCGCGTCCAGCCAGGCCAATTCCCCCTACAAGCGCTCGTTCTGCATGGCCAATTGCAGTAAGGACAATGATTGCCGCGAGGGCTATGCGTGCCTCCTGGCGAATGACTTCGGTGCGGTCTTGGCCGAGCATTCCTCGGGGCAAAGGGTCTGCGCGGTGCCACTGACCAAGGAGACCATCGACGCCTATTACGACGCGGGACCGGATGCGGCTCCGGACAGTATGAACGCTACCGAGGTTTGTACTGGTTCTGATGCCGGACCCGCTTCGGGCGGTTCGTCATCGAGTGGCGGCTCGGGCGGTTCGTCGTCTAGCGGCGGTTCGGGCGGCACGTCCGGCGCGGCTGCCGGTGACGGTTCTGCGACTGACGGCGGCGCGTCGGGCGATGGCGGCACTGGCGGCTGAGCCGAGCGGCCGCTCCGCTCTTTGCTGCTAAGCTCCTCCGCGATGTTCGGCATTCGCTCTTTGCCGCGAACGCTCGAAGCGGCCCTGCGCGACCTCGGTCACGCGAAGAACGAGACGCGCATCTCGGCCATCCGCGATCTCACGCGCTTGACCGAGACCGACGCGCGCCCGCGGGCCCTGCACGCCCTGTGTGAAGTGCTCGGCAGTGACGCCGATCTGCACGTGCGCGCCGCGGCGGCGTTGGCATTGGGCGACGCGAACGCCAAAGAGTCGCGCCAGGCGTTGTTGGACGCTGCTCGGGATGCGCCGATTCAGGTGCGCGAGATGGCGATCGCCGCGCTCGGCGAAATTGCTGAAATTGGTGATGGCATCGAGCCGGAGATCTTGGCTTTGCTGGAGGCGGCTCGCGTGGACGTCGCCCCGGAGTTGCGCTTTCAGGCATTGATTGCGCTCAATCGCGTCGCGCGCGCGGCCCTTTTGCTGCGCTTGGTGGACGCGAGCCGTGACTTAGACGCCGAGGTCCGTCAGATCTCGTTCCGCTTGGCCGAAGAGCAAGTGCTGGCCGATGGCGTCGCGCTGCCCGAAGCGCTGCGCCAGCGGGCGCGCGCCTCACTCCGCGACGACGCGGCGAGCGTGCGCTTGGCTGCGGCCATTTTGCTGGCGCGCGTCGGTGACGCGTGCGGCGCGGACGTGATCCGCGACGTCGTCGAACGTAAGGATCGCGTGGCTTCGTTGGAAGACGAGCAAGCGGCGATCGAGTTGTGCGGCGAGCTTTCGATCAGCGACGCGCGGCCCGCGCTGATGCGACGGGCGTTCGGTTTTTTCGGGCTCTTTCGCGATCCCTTGGCCTGGCACGCGCGCGTGGCGCTCGCGCGCCTCGGGGATCCGCAGGCCAAAGCCGCGATCCTGCGTGGCCTTGGCGCCTTCACGCGTGACGCGCGCACGATCGCCGTCGCTGCGGCGGGCCGCGCACGCTTGCTCGAGGCGCGCCCGATCCTGCGCCGAATGACCGCCGCGCAAGCCGACCCAGAAACCGTTGCCGAGGCGTTGGCCGCGCTCGAAACCGCACCATGACCACGATCCCGCTGCCCTTGCAGCTAGAGTTCTATCGCGCGCTGCGGCGCATTCGCGGCTTGGACGAGCGCATGCAAGCCTTGCAGCGCCAGGGGCGAATTGGTTTCTACGGCACGTGCACGGGGCAAGAAGCCGTGCCCGTCGCGCTCGGTTTCGCGCTGGAGCAAAGCGATTGGGTGTTTCCCGCGCTGCGTGAAAGCTCGATTTTGCTCGTGCGCGGCTTTCCTTTGGTCAGCTACTTGGCGCAAGTGTTCGGGAGTGAGCGCGATGTGCTCAAAGGCCGACAAATGCCGAGTCACATGAGCGGGCGCTCGGCGAACGTGGTGTCGTGGTCGAGCTGCATCGGCACCCAGCTGACTCACGCTGTGGGTGCGGCCTGGGCGGCAAAGTTGCGTGGCGAGAGCACGGTCAGCATCGCGTGCTTGGGTGACGGCGCGACGAGCTCGGCGGACTTCCACTCGGCGCTGAACTTCGCGCAGGTGTTTCGAGTGCCGTGCGTGTTCGTCTGCCAAAACAACCAATGGGCAATCAGCACGCCGGCCGCGCGTCAGACCAACACCGCGACGTTCGCAGAGCGCGCCAGCGCGTACGCCATGCCCGCAGAGCGCCTCGATGGCAACGACGTGTGCGAGTTGTACCTGGCCTTTCAGGGCGCTGCGGAGCGCGCGCGGGCGGGGCTAGGCCCCACCTTCATCGAGTGTGTGACGTATCGCGTGGGCCCGCACTCGACCAGTGACGACCCCAGCTTGTATCGAAGCGAAGCCGAAGTGAACGAGTGGCGTGCGCGCGATCCAATCGCGCGTTTGGCGCGTTCGCTCGAATCACTCGGCGCGCTGGATGACGCCCAGCGTCGGGCTTTGGACGTTGAACTGGCTGCGGAACTCGACGCCGCGCTCGCGCTCGCCGAAGCCGCCCCGCCGCCAGCGCGTGCTTCGCTGTTCGATGACGTCTATGCGGAACTTCCGGGGCATTTGCTCGAACAGCGCAAGGAGCTGTTCACATCCGCGAAACGATTTGCGCATTCCTTTGGAGCCGGCGACCCCGACAAACCCTTGTGAACTAACAAAACAAGCGTTACATCACGCGGCGAAATGGATCAATTCGACGCCATCGTGCTGGGCGGCGGCCCCGGCGGTTATGTGTGTGCCATTCGACTCGGCCAGCTCGGGCTGAAGGTCGCCTGTATCGAAGAAGAAGAGTACGGCGGGGTGTGCCTCAATTGGGGCTGCATTCCGTCCAAGGCGCTGATCGCCAACGCTCACTTCGTGGAGAAGGCCCGGCACATCTCGGACTCCGGCATCACCGTCAGCGACGTGAAGGTGGACGTCGACAAGATGCAGGATTGGAAGGGCGGCGTCGTCAAGAAGATGACGAGCGGCGTGCGCTCTCTGCTCAAAGCCAACGGCGGCGAAATGATCGAAGGCCGTGGCAAGGTCGTCGACGCGAAGACGGTCGAAGTCACGCTGAAGTCTGGCGAGAAGCGCCGCGTGTCGGCCAGCAAGGGCTTGGTCGTGGCGACCGGCTCGGCCACGATTCAGGTGCCTGGCTTCGAGTTCGACGGTAAGCAAGTGATCGGCGCGCGTGAAGCCGTCAGCTTGCGCCAAATCCCGAAGCGCTTGGTCGTGATCGGCGGCGGCGTGATCGGCCTGGAGCTCGGCATGGTCTATCAGTCCTTCGGCGCTGAACTGACGGTCGTCGAGTTGACGCCTAGCTTGCTGCCCGGAGTCGATCCGGACTGCGTGAAGATCGTCGAGAAGAAGATCGAGAAACGCGGCGGCAAGGTGCTCAAGAACACCCGCGCGGAACGGCTGGAAAAGACCAGCAGCGGCGTGACAGTGATCGTTTCGAACGAAGGCAAAGAGCAGCGCATCGAAGCGGACGTGGTGCTCGTCGCGGTGGGCATGAAGCCGCGTTCCCGCGGCGTCGGCTTGGAAGAGATCGGCGTCGAAATCGATCAGCGCGGCTTCGTCAAGACCAACGAGTTCTGCGAAACGAACGTCAAGGGCGTGTACGCCATCGGCGACGTCAGCGGTCAGCCGATGCTCGCGCACAAAGCCTCGAAAGAGGGTGAGGTTGCGGCAGAGGTGATTGCAGGCCACCACGCGGCGAAGGATTGGGTCACCGTCCCCGGCATCATCTTCACCGATCCCGAGATTGCCACCGCCGGTCTGACCGAGGCGCAAGCGAAGGAGCAGGGCTACACGATCAAGGCCGGCAAGTTCCCGTTCGCGGCGCTCGGCCGCGCTGTGAGCATCGGTGAGACCGACGGCTTCGTGAAGGTCGTGACGGACACCAAGTCTGGTCGCATCCTTGGCATCCACATCGTCGGCCCGTCGGCGAGCGACTTGATCAGCGAGGCGGTGCTGGCGATCGAGACCGTGGCTACGGCGGAAGACATGGCGCTCAGCATCCACCCGCACCCGACCTTGGGTGAAGCGCTGATGGAAGCGGCCGCGGCTTCGCTCGGCCACGCGATTCACATCGTCAATCGCTGAAAATCTCGGGAAAAGCGGGCGCGCCGTGGCGGATGTCGCAGGCGCGCCCGGCGCTTTTGCGCGCGCCCGCCTAGGCGTGGCATCTTTGGCGGATGGGGATTTTCGCCCGCGTCTCTCAAGTCATGTCCGCCAACTTCAACGCCTTGCTCGACAAGGCGGATGATCCGCGCAAGAGCCTCGATCAGACCTTGCTCGAGATGCGCGAGCAAATCTTGGCCGCACGCCGCGAAGTGGTTTCGAGCGTCGCTTCCGAGAAGCAACTCCGGAAAAAGGTCGAAGAGCTCGATCAAGAAGTCGAGAAGTGGAACGGCCGCGCCGAGCTCGCCGTGCGCAACAACGATGACGCGCTCGCGCGCGAAGCACTGCTCCAGAAGCGACGTGCCGTCGGTGAGCGCGATCGCGCCGAGGCTCAGCGCGGCGAGCAACGCGCCGCAGCGCTCGAGATGAAAGATGCGCTCGAAAACATGGAGCGCAAAGTCAAAGAGTTCGAACTCCGCAAAGGCACGATCGCCGCGCGCGCACAGCAAGCCAAAGCCGGCGGCGGAGTCGAAGGTCTGGGCAAAGTCGGCGGCGGTTCGAGCGCCTTCGACGAATTCCGGCGCATGGAAGACAAGATCGAAACTGCCGAGCACACCATCCTCGCCCAAAGCGAAGTCGACGCCGCGCTCGCCCCAGCGAGCCCGACGGGCATGTCCCCCGCCGAAGTCGAAGCCAAATTCCGCGCCCTCGAAAGCGGCACCAGCGCCGACCCCACCAAGCCCGCAAAATCCGAAGTCGACGACGAACTCTCCGCCCTAAAAAAACGCATCCGCATCGGCACCTGAATAGCGTTCAAACGCAATTCGATTGGGTGGGCGCCCTCGGTCCAGCAGCGCACCTCAAAGCACGCCCCTGTTCTCGACGCTGTGCGTTCCCGCGTTGTCGCCCACACGCCGTCGCGTCGAACCGCAGGTCACCCAGGAGCGCTCCCTGAGGATAAACCGCCGAGCCGCAGAGGCCGCAGAGATCAGAGGGGATTTGGGGTTCGCCCTGAACGGTGTTTGCGGATTTGTAAACTTCGAGGACGATCGCGACGAGGGAGGGGGATTAACCGCCGAGCCGCAGAGATCAGAGGGAGATTTGGGGTTCGCCCTGAGCGGTGTTTGCGGATTCGTAAACTTCGAGGACGATCGCGGACGAAGAAGAGATTAACCGCAGAGCCGCAGAGCCGCAGAGACCACAGAGATCAGAGAGGGGGATTCGGGTTGCCGCAGTTCGACGGGTGACGCCGTGGTACGACGAAGAGTGGCGGTGTACGAGCCCCCCAAAATCTCTTTCTGATCTCTGCGGCCTCTGCGGCTCGGCGGTTCAAAGTCAGGGAGCCGTTCTCGCGTCGGGAACCACGCTTGCTTGTGAGGTGCGATGCTGGGTCCGGGGCGCCCCCAAATTTCTTGGGCGCGGTGTTTTGTGCGGTTCGTTTAGGTGTCGAGGGCGGGGGTGCGGCCGCTGAGGGTTTTGGCTAGGCGGCGAGGCTGAGAGGGCCAGCCGGAGCGGGGGCTTTGGGTGCCGGTGATGAGGCGCGCGCCGCCTTGGTTGGTGAAGTAGTGCCAGAGCCATTGGAAGAGCACGATGTAGCGATTGCGGAAGCCGATCAGGAAGCAGATGTGCACCGCGAGCCAGAGCGCCCAGGCGATGAAGCCGGAGAGTTTGGCTCCGCCCAATTCAGCGACCGCGGCGGAGCGGCCGATGGTGGCCAGGTTGCCCTTGTTGACGTAGCGGAACGGGGTGGTGGGCAAGCCGCGGATGCGACGCACGATTTGCTCGGCCACGAAGCGGCCTGCCTGTGAGGCTGCGGGAGCGACGCCCGGCACGGCTGTACCGTCGGGATTGGTGCACGCGGCGCAGTCGCCGATCGCGAATACTTCGTCGTAGCCGGCTACGTTGAGCGAGTGGTCGACGATGACGCGGCCTCCGCGGTCGAGCGGCACGCCGAGGGTCGCCGTCAGGGCGGCGGCGCGCACACCGGCGCCCCAGATCACGTTGGCTGCGGGGATGATTTGCGGATCGCCATCCGCGCGCTGGATGGTGACCGAGTTTTGGTCGATGGCGGTCACTCGAGCGTTGGTCTGCACCTCGACGCCCAGCTTTTTCAGTTGGCGCACTGCGCGGCTGCGCGACACTTCGCTGAAGGTACTCAAGATCGATGGGCCGCCTTCGAGCAGCATGACCGTGATTTCTTCGGGGCGGATGTGCCGAAAATCACGGCCGACCAAGGTACGGGACAGTTCGCTCAGCGCGCCGGCCATTTCGACGCCGGTAGGGCCGCCGCCGATGACGCAGAAGGTGAGCAGCTCGCGCCGGCGCAGATCGGCGGTTTCTTGTTCGGCGATCTCGAGCGCGACCAGCACGCGTCGGCGGATCTCGAGCGCATCGTCGAGTGATTTCAAACCAACCGCGATCTCCACCCAGTCATCGTGTCCGAAGTGGTTGTTGCGAGCGCCGGCAGCCAAGACCAGAAAGTGATAGTCGATGGGGCCGGTGGATGTTTCGATGCGTCGACCTTTGAGGTTGATGCTTTGCACCTCGGAGAACAGGACCTCGACGTTTTTCTGCGCAGCGAAGATCGAGCGAACCGGAAAGGCGATCTCCGACGGCGACAGCGCACAAGTCGCGACTTGGTAAAGCAGCGGCTGAAAGACGTGGTGATTGTTGCGATCGATGAGCAGTACATCGAGGCGCTCTTTGCGCAGCGCGCGCGCGACGGCGATTCCACCGAACCCGGCACCCACTACGACTACGCGCTGACGCCATGCCATCGTGAACGCTCCTTTGCCATCGCACCGCTCTGCAGTGCTCGGGCGCACCGAGCAACTCGGAGCAGGCTAGGGCGGAAGGTTCACGCGGGCGTTTCCGCGGAGTGTCCAGATGCGGACGCGGGGGCCGCTATTTGAGGCCGGCTTGAGGGATCCCGCACAATCCGAGGACGTCCACGCAAGCAAACGACACGCTATCGCTGAGACCTACGTTCGAGGTGAATCCGGACCCGTCAAGGAACCTGCCGTAGCAGTTGCAGTTGGATTGGTCGGGGCGGGCCCCTTCACTGCAATAGACGCTGAAGTGTCCCCGGCTGCCGCACTCCAGGTCCAGGTAGCACGTGGTGTCGCTAACGATACTACTCGTCGAACACGTTGACGTGCCGGGCGGCGCGTCAACCGCGCAGCTCTGGTAGCTCTCGAATTGAGACGAGCACTTGGCGGTCGACAGGCGATCGACGTCATTACAATTGCTGCTGTTCTTGTACACCGTGGTCATGCACTCGAGGACCGCGCCGCCGTACTTCTGGCAGACTTGACTGCCAGTCGCGAGCAACTCCCTCTGACAAGTGTCGGTACAATCCGCGCTCGAAGGGCTGGTGGGACAGGGCGCCTGCGTGTCCGAGTTGCAGAAGTCGTTGCACTTGGCGATCACCCAGGGATCGAGCGCTGAAGCTCCGCCTTCGCCGATTGCTCCCGCACTGGCGCCCGTAGAGGGAGGCATGTTGGGGTTGTTGCTCGGGGTGCTGGTGCTGCCTCCGGTGCTGCCCGCCGGAGTGCCAGGATTGCCAGCCGGGGTTCCGCCTTTCCCTATGGGTGGGGTGTTTATCGCGCCGGCGCTGCCCGCGCTCGGGCTCGGCTTGGAGCCGCTGTTGCCGGCCCCTGCGGTCCCGCTCGGTTGACTCGGCTCGACGTAGACTGCCTCGGGATCGAGCGCGGAGGTTCGACCACCACAACCCGCGAGTATGAAGAGGGACGCTCCCAAACCTTTAAGCAAACTGGCGCGCAAGCCACCCATGCGCGGACTATAGCGGACTTACGCAGATGAGCCCGTACAATCCACTGGTCAGGGCGTGCGGTTCGATTCAGCCTGCCAAATTTCACGCAAGATTTCCGCGACCGCCTCGTAAAGGACCTCGGGGATTTCGTCGCCCACTTCGAGCTCGTTGAGGGCGCGCGCGACGGGGACGTCCCTCACGATGGGTACGCCGTAGGCGCGGGCGGCTTCGATGATGAGCTTTGCCATCTCACCCTGGCCTTGCGCGACGACCGATGGGGCGAGCTCCTCTTCTTCGCTGTATTTGAGAGCAGTAGCTAAATGGGTTGGGTTCACGATCACCACGCTGGCAGTTTTCAGGGCGCCGAGAGTGGCGCCGGTGAGGGCTTCTTGATGCGCGCGCCGGCGAGCCGCCTTCAACGCCGGGTCGCCCTCCGACTCGCGGTGTTCGCGTCTGACCTCGTCCTTGCTCATGCGGTGGCGCTGAAACCAGGCGCGTCGCGTGAGCATCAAATCCACCAGGCCAAGCGACACCCCGATCGCTGCGGCAAACCACGCGACTTTACCCGCGACGCTCGAGGCGAGCAGTGCAGCCGCGCCCGCGTTGCCGATCGACGATGCGAAATCAGCCGCGTGCGACTTCAGTTGGCGCAACGCAAAGTAGCTGACCAGTGACGCGGCAAACAGCGCACGCGCGATGCCCACCACGCGCTGCCACGAAAACAGGTTCTTCAAACCCGTGAGCGGATTCAGCTTGTCGAGGCTCGGAACCAGCTTTGCCGCGCTGACGTTGCCGCCGGTCTGCACAAAACTGGCGGCCGCGCTGGCGGCTGCAGCAACAGCCACCACGGGCAAGCTGATGCTGAGCACGATGCGCGCGATCGTGGTGGGCGACGCGGGTTCGGTAGGGTGGCGCAGCGCGAGTGACAACAAGGCCCCGGTCTGCTCGGTGGCTAGCGCGATCGCGCCGCTGACGACCGACAGCGCTGCCATGAAGCCAAGGCTTTGTGACAATACCGCCGAGATCGGGCTATCGCCCTCGCGGCGCGCTTTCGCGAGCCGTTTGGGGGTAGCTTGTTCGGTCTTGTCACTCATCGCGCGTTTCGAGCCTCATCGGTCGGCTGCGGCGCGAGTTTCCGGCTTTGGACCGTTTAGATCAAATACGGCAGGCCGCGGCCGCCGGTGAGCCGCCAGGCCGCTGCGGTTTGTTGAATGATCGGCGAGCGGATAACGGCCGGCGGATGGCTGTTTTGGAACCCGAAGATCAGCGATCCTGCGCTGAATTGCTCGAGGCCGGCGAAGAATTGCATGGTGATGAGGGCGCCGCCCTCGGTCAGGTGGTAACCGGAGCGCCGAAAGCCCATCGTCAGCAGGGTGTTCGTGCCGGAGCCGTCCGCGGCGATCTCGTTCGGTTGATTGAAGAGGGGGACGCTGCCAGACAGAACTTGCCCGAGCTCCGCGATCGGTAGCTGTCCCGCGGAAGTGCAGGGCAGGTGGCCGAGGTAGTGGTGGGCAAGCTCATGGCCCAACACGAAGCCGATCTGCTCTTCCAGGAGCTGATGTTGGCGTAGCACCTTTCGGCCGTCCACTTGCTGCGTGGGATCGAAGAAGCCGAGCGGGGGCTGCACGATCGGGCGATTTGGCTTTTGTTGTTGAACGATGAGCTGGATGTAGTCGTTCAACTTGTGCGTGCCGAAGATCTCGTCGGTGGCGCGCGCTTGGCTCAGGTGAGCTTCGATATCGAGCAGGCCGTCGGTGATGGCCATCGCCGCGTGGCCGCTCGAGGTGCAGGAGGCGAACGCGTTCACGTCGCCCACGGTGCTGTCGACGACCAGCGGGATCCCGGCCACGCGCTGCTGTTGTGGCGCGGGCAAGGTTGCGACAAGCTCGTTCAATAGCGACTGCGCTTGACCGCGCAGGAACGTCAAATCAGTCGCGTTGATTGGATCGTTGACGGCCGGAGCAACGGGGACACCGGGCGCGGGCAATGCAGCCGACTGACCCGCGGGCGCGGGGCTCGTTGGTTGGACTCCCGGCGCGGTCGCGACCGGCGCGGCGCCCGCAGGCTGCGGCTGCTGCGGGAACTGCTGCACGGTGGTGGGATAGCTTGCTTGGCTGCTGTTCTTGCAACCGAGCCCCGGCAAAGCCGCGAGCGCGAAGACGAAGCAGGAAACGAAGCGCGAAGGGCGACCGAGAACGCGCGGCGACATTGCTGCCAGCATAGCAATCGAAGCCCGCGGAGGCGCGGAAATTCCTGGGGTGTTTTGCCACGTTTTTACGCTTTTGAGCAGAGTTCTGCGCGGCGGGTTAGGCTCCGCGCGCGTGGTGAATCCCGAGCGCGCTTTCGAACCGGATCTCGATCCTCATTTCATCGAGGGCAATCAGCTGCGTTTGTTGCGCAACGGCTCGGCCGCGTACCCGGAAATGCTGGCCGCGATTGCAGCCGCGGAACAGCAGATCTTGCTCGAAATGTACTGGTTCGGGTCGGACTCCATCGGTCGTAAATTCGCCGCCGCATTGGGGGCTGCCGCGCAGCGCGGCGTCGAGGTCGCGATCATCTTCGATGCCGTAGGTTCGGTCGGCGCGAGCGACGACATGTTCGCCGAATTGATGCGTGTGGGTGCGCAAGTCATCGAATACAATCCGATCGCGCCCTGGAAACGGCGCTTTCGCTTGTCGAGGCTGACGCGCCGCGATCATCGGAAAATCTTGGTCGTCGATGGCAAGATCGGCTTCACCGGCGGTATCAACATTGCAGATTATTGGCTGCCTCCCGAAGACGGCGGAGCGGGTTGGCGCGATGACATGGTGCGCATCGAGGGGCCTGCCGTTGCCGGCTTGAGTGATTGCTTTGCAAGGGTTTGGGCGCGCTTGCGCGGTCGCGAGCTGCGCGTGCCGGAAGCGTTGCGAGAGCCTCCGCCGCCCTCGAGAGCACGCTTGCGCACGCCGGCGGTGCGCGTCTTGGGTCAACGGTTCATACGCACGCAGCGCGAGATCTCGCGCGCGTACCTGCACTACTTGCGGCGCGCGGAGCGCCGTATCTTCATCGCGAATTCGTACTTCGTCCCGGACGGTCGCGTGTTACGTGCCTTGGCGCGGGCCGCGCGTCGCGGCGTCGATGTGCGGATCATCGTGCCCGGGCAGAGTGACGTGGACATCGTTCGTCACGCCAGCCGCGCGGTTTGGGGGCGCTTGCTACGCGCCGGAGTGCGCATCTTCGAATGGGAGGAGAGCGTGCTACACGCAAAGACCGCCGTGGTCGACGGCCTGTGGAGCACGACCGGCACGTTCAACTTCGATTACATGTCTCTGCGCATGAACCTAGAAGTCAACGTGAGCGTGCTCGACGCGCGCTTCGCGGAGCGGCTCGAGGCTTCGTTTCTGCAAGACTTCGAACTATCCCGAGAGGTTTTGCCGGTCGACTTTCGCTTTCGTCCGCTGGGCCAGCGGCTGCTCGAGTACTTGGCCTACCGTTTACGAAAAATCTTGTAGCTGAGGGCGCGCGCCGGCGATTGAGGCTAAGCTGCGCTGGCCAGTGGCTTCGCGTGCGCCCATAGCTGATTTGGAATTTCGCACTCACGAGCGGATTGCGGATATTGGAGCGAGCGTTTGGAGCTCGCTTGCGGGGCAAGATTGCCAGCCGTTTCTCCGTTATGAATGGCTGTCGGCGCTCGAAGACACGGGGTGCATCGAGCCTTCACGCGGCTGGCTCGCCATGCACGTGGCTGCATACCAAGAGGGTGAACTCGTGGCCGTTGCGCCGGCCTACGTGAAGCGCAACAGCGAGGGGGAGTTCGTGTTCGATCACTCCATCGCGCGTTACGCCCAAGGCAACCTGGGCATCGATTATTACCCGAAGCTGATCGTGGCCGTGCCGTTCACGCCTGCCACTGGGCCCCGCGTGCTGATCAAGCCGGGCCAAGACTCGGCGGCGATTCTGCGGGGCTTTGCGGCAGCGCTGCCGCAGATCGCCGAGCGCATCGGCGCCTCGAGCTGTCACGTCCTGTTCCCGGAACCCGCGCAGGCGGCTGGTCTCGAAGCGGAGGGGTACCTGCCTCGGCACGGGCTACAATTTCATTGGCGTAATCCGGGCTATCAGACTTTCGACGACTTTCTGGCGCGCTTCAATTCCAAGCGTCGCAACCAAATCCGCCGCGAAATACGGGAAATGCGCGATCGGCAGATCGACCTGTCCGTGCTCACGGGGGAGCGCATCCGCCCCGAGCTGGTTGATTTCATTTTCGACTTCTACCGCTCGACGGTGCAGAAGTTCTTCTACGGTAAGCAATACTTGAATCGTGCCTTCTTCGAACAGGTGTGCCAGTCGATGCCCGAGCACCTGCATGTCGTGATTGCGCGCGACGCGAGCTCGCAAAGGCCGTTCGCAGGCGCATTCAACTTGCTGGGCAAGCAGGCTCTGTACGGCCGCTATTGGGGAGCGCTCGAGGAGCGTCCGTTCGTGCACTTCAACGTCTGCTTTTACCGCGGTATTCAAGAATGCATCGAGCGCGGGCTGTCACTGTTCGAGCCTGGCGCTGGTGGTGAACACAAGTTGGCGCGCGGCTTCGAGCCCGCTCGCACCTTCAGTGCGCACAGCTTTCGGGATCGCCGTCTGACGAGTGCAGTGGCCGATTTCCTGGAGCGTGAACGCGGTGCCATCTCCGCACATCTCTCGGAGTCCCAAACCGAATCGGGGCTACGTGCATTCGCGCCTCGCGCTTGACAAGACCGGCGCTCCGCGGCACGACTTCGGACAGTGACTCGCGCGCTTCGGCTTTTGGCTCTGTTTACGGCGTTGTTCGTCGTCAGCGTGCGCTGTCTCAGCGGTTTTCCGTTGGCCGTGGCCTGCGCGGCCCTGCCGGATTTGGGCGCGGATCAGCTGCGCCCGGTTTCGGATGAACCGCGCGAGGAAGACACCCTGGCCTTGGTTGCCATGGATGATTCGGATGACGACTCGGACGTCGTGATCACGCCGGCGCAGCCGAGCATTCGTTTGCTCTCCCACGGCGAACCCTCCGGCGCTGATTGCGGCGCGCTAGCTGCGGATCGCGCGCTGTCGAGCCACGCGCGCGGGCTCGAGCGGCCCCCGCGCGTCTGACGGTTGCCGCGAAGGCTGGCGTCTTTCGCTCGTTCTTGACGAGTGGAAAGCGAGCCATCGCGCGAACCCGAGCGCCGAGCGCGACTAGCGCCGGTCAGCCCTATATCTCTCGCCAGATTTTTCGTGCCTGTTTCGTCAGCGAACGGCGCGCCTGTTTTCGTCGTTCAACCCCGTTTTCCCGGAGGCTCTGCCTTGAAGTTCCGTTTCAAGCACGCCCTCGCGTCTCTCGTCTGTGTCACGTGTGCAGTGGTTTCCAGCTGTTTCGTAACACGTCCGGTATACGCGGCGGCTCCGCTCTCACTGTCTCTCCCTGACGCATTGGCCCGCGCCAAGGCAGGCGGCCCTGAAGTGACTCGCGCCCGCTTTGCGGCGCGCGAGGCCGACGCCAAGCGCGTTGGGGCCGGCTTGGTCATGCCCGTCAACCCCCGCCTTGCGGTCGACGCTCGTCCGCTGATCAGCGGTGGTTCCGGCAGCATGGGCTACGGCGCGACTTTGGATTTGTTGTTCGACGTGGGCGGCGCGCCGCGCGCACGGGTGCGCGAAGCCGCGCGTTGGTCGGCCGTCGCGCAGGCAGAGCTCGCGATGTCGCGCACCTCGGCCCGCGTGCGAGCGCTGAGTGGCTACGTCGGCGCGCAGATCGGCGAGCTGCGCATCATCGAGGCCGACGCGGCGTTGGTGGTGGCTCGGCGCGTGCTCGACGCCACGCAGCGACGCGTGAACGCCGGCGCCGGGTCGGAACTCGACGCTGCTTCGGCTCAGCTTCAAGTCGCCGAATTGGAAGCTGCGCGCATGGCCTTCGAGCGGGCGCGTGCCATGAGCTTGATGGACTTGCGCGATGCGCTCGACCTCGAATCGGACGTGCCGCTCACGCTGACCAGCTCGGTGATCGAGCTGCCGCAAGTCGATGAGCTTTCCGCGCTCCTGCAACGTGCGCTCACGGAGCACCCTGAATTGAAGGCGATTCAAGCGCGAGTCGCGCTTTGGGGCGCAACCGAAGAGCGGCTGCGCAAAGAAGTGTTTCCCAGAGTGGGCTTCTATGCCGGCGTGGACTCGGCTCCGCTCTCACCGACCTACGGTGTGCTCGGACTGAGCGTGGAATTGCCGGTAGCGCAGCGCAATCAGGGCCTGCGTGCGCAGTCGGCGCGTGCGAGAGAGAGCGCCGAGGCCGACCTCGCGTTGGAAGCTCGACTCTTGCGTCGCGCGGTACTTTCGGCCTTGGGGAGCTACGAGTCGAGCCGCCGGGAGCTGGAACGGCTGAGTTCGGAAGCGGTGCCCGCTGCCGAACGCACGCTCTCTTTCGCCGAAGCCGGCTTTCAAGCTGGGCGCTTCGACGTGTTTCGTTTGCTGGCCGCGGCGCGTGATTCGCTCAGGGTTCGAGCGAGTCGCATCGACGCCATCGAAGCGGCCTGGTTGGCGCGTATCGAGCTCGAGCGCGCCGTCGGTGGAGAAGTAAAATCATGAAAAAGCTCGCGCATCGCTTGACCGTCATCGCGTTTGGAATTGGCCTCACTTCCGCTGCGGTGTTCTATTTCACTCACTCCGAGCCCAAGGCGAACGCACAATCCAAGGGCGAAAAGCGTGACGTGCCGTACATGGAGGGGAAATGGATTCGATATTCCCCGGAATTCGCCAAGCGGCAGCAAATCGCGTTTGCGCCGGCGGCCGAGGGCAGCCTTAAGCCGATGCTCAACGTGACGGGCACCGTGACGTTCGACCCGGATCGCGTTGCCGCAGTTGGCTCGCGCATCGCTGGTCGCGTGAGTCGCGTGTTCAAACTGGAGGGCGACAGCGTGAAGGCGGGTGAGCTATTGGCCGAGATCGAAAGTGCCGATCTGGGCCAGGCTCAAGCCTCGGTGCTCTCAGCACGCGCGCACGCTGAAGCTGCGACCACCAACGAGAAGCGCGAGGCCGAGCTAGCCGAGGCCAAGATCTCGGCGCATCGCGATGCCGAGCTGGCCAAGGCGCAGGCCGTCGCTGCGCGCGCCGATCTCGCGGCGGCCGAGCAGCGCGTCCGCGCGTTGGGTGGCTCCAACGACGGTTCGACTGGCATTTTGCGCCTGACCACGCCAATTGCTGGTCGCGTAGTCGAGCGCAACGTGAGCCGCGGGCAGTCGGTGGAAGCGACGCTGACCGCCTTTCGCGTCGCGGATCTCGATCGCGTGTGGGTCGAATTGGCGGTGTTCGAGGGGCAACTCAGCGCGATTCACAACGGTGACACGGTCGACGTCGCTTCCGCGACCGCGGGAGACAAACCCGTACACGGGGTGGTCGCGTACGTGGGCGACGTGATCGATTTGGCGACACGCACAGCCCCGGTGCGCATCGTGGTCGAACACCCTGAGTCCCGCTTGCGGCCCGGTCAGTCGGTGTCCGCGACGATTCACACTTCGGCACCGGTGTCCGGTGCGATCACGATTCCGCTCTCGGCCGTCAGTAGCGTCGACGGTAAGCCGACCGTGTTCGTCGCTCATGACGACCTGTCCGTCGAACCGCGCGCGGTCGTGCTCGGCGCTCAAGATGGCGATCGCGTGGAAGTCTCGCGGGGTATCGAACGCAGTGACCGCATCGCCGTGAGCGGGGTGTTCGCGCTCAAGTCGGAGATTTTTCGCTGATCGGTTCAAGAGGGCCCGCCGAGTGGAGGGCCTCGAGAGCTATCCGCCGTTGCCGCGCTTCGCGGGGGGCGGCGTGGAGCCTGCGCCTGAGCGCGATGCGGGCTGACGTGCGGAAGGCGGTCGCGAAGAGACGCGCGTCGCGGGCATGCCGCCCGCGGACGGCGCGCGGACCGCGGCCATGGTTCCCGCGGAATCGAGGCGGCGAGCGCCGCTACCTCGGCCCGGAGGGATCGAGCGCGTTCGGTACACTTCTCCGTCGACCAGCACTTCGACACCGAGCGCGCGGCAACGGCGTGCCACGCGCTCGAGATCGACACCGACCGCCAAGAGCAAGCCCGAGGGCGGCGAAGGATCGACGAACAGATCCGCGCTTTGGCGGCGAGTGCGCAGCAGCTCTCGCACCTCCGGATCTTCGACCCAGAGAAAGCCCTGGGTCATCACGAATTCGGCGCGCCCAATGACCGTGCTGGCCTGCGTGAGCGTGCGCGCGATCGGATCGGGGAGGGGGGCCAGTACCTCAAGCCGGGTGCGGATGACCTCGCCGTCGAAGCCGGCGCTCAGCGCGTGAGATAGCGCTTGGGGAGTAATCAAAATATCGAGTGACGCGCTGGCGACGCCGCCGATTTCGACGAACGGAGCCAACGAAATCACGCTGCCGACACTGGCAGAGGGTCCGATGCGCAACGCCTGCGTGTCCAAGAAGCGGCTGGCTTGGGTGGGCAAGCGCGATTCGGGGGGCGCATCGGACAAGAAAGCGCGACCCCGCGGCGTGATGCGCAACGTGGGGCCGATCGACTCGATGTCGTCGGTTTCGGGATCGCCGAGATCGACGATCCCGAGCACATGTAGCGTCTCTAGCGCGATTCGACGTGCGACCTCGGCGGGGGTCATCGGTTCGACACCTGCACGCTGAGCCCAGCGCTCGATCAAGCGAGCGACGCCCGGGGCGCGCGCATCAGAGCGCACGTAGGCAGCAATCGCCTCCCAAGGAGCCCAACGACCGTCACCGAGTTCTTGCAACGCCTCCAGCACGAGCTCGCGGACGACGCCGACTGCGCTGGTCTCGCGCGCGTCAGCCGTGACGCGCAGGGCTTCGCCATCCGGGCGCGCTTCATCCCACGCACCGCCGCGGCGCCAGGCCTCGAACAGTGCGCGCCCGAGGTCAGCCACGCTGTGTGACCCGGGAGGCGACGCCGTGCTCACCGCAGACGGATCCCACAACCCGATGGCTCGGCTGAGGGATGCGACGAGCGCGATCACCTCCGCGTCGCGCCCGAAGCGCGCTGCAAACTTGGTGATCAGCGAACGTGGCGTGCCCACGCCCGCCCGCACTTCGACCGACGGATCGCGCACCGCGAGCGCCATCGCCAGTGCGATGGGCGCGGGATCTTCCGCGAAGCGCGCGCGCCGCGGCGCGTGGTCCTCGGCCAATACGAAGCTGCGGATTTCGCGGCGTTGCGCTTCGCGTTCGACGCGGCGCTGGGTGCCGACGATCGCCACCACTTCACTCGGAATCACGTGGCGATTCGGGTGTACGGGGACCAAGAAGCCGCGCCGTTCGAGGGCGAAGCCCACGCCGCGGCGCGACGGCGTTGCGCCCGTTGCGCCGCGCAAGCGCATCGGCTCCCGTTCGAGATCCAGAAGCTCTTCGGTGTCGACCTCGCCGCCGACTTTTTCGATCGCGTTCAGCAGCTTGCGCTCGAGCGGGGCCAACTCTTCGACCTCGCGTTCGAGGCGCGCTTGGTCGGCGAAGACCTCCCAGGCGGGCTCGAGGCACAGCGCGACCGGGGGCGTGGCCGGACGACCGAGGTAGTGGCTGGCGATGCTACTAGCGACGTCCGGGTGCAACTGCGCCAGGAGCGCGCGCGCACCACGAGGATCCTCGCCCTCCCAGCTGCGGAGCTGGATCATGTGCGCGATGGGCAGCAAAAGTTCCACGCCCTTGTCACGACCACGGATGAAAACGATGCCGCGGGCGACCAGCGGTTCAACCGCGGGCGGAAGGGTTTGCGCGAAAAGCACCCCGCGCGCTTCGGCCACGCGGTACAAAAGCTCCCGAGTGGGCCCGGGCAGAATCCCCGCGTCACGCATTTCCGGCAGCTGCAGCAGCATTCGCGCTACTTGCGAGGGCACGTCGATGCGCTTCGCTTCGTCGATTCGAATTTTCAGCCGCGCGATCAGCGAGCCGAGCTCGCGCTCGGGCAATTGGCGCAGCACATCCACCAAGCGGATCGCCCCCGCGCTTGGCGAATCTTGGTCTTTACGAGAGGGCATGGGATCTCACTAGCAAACCGCGAAATAGGCCCATTGTCCAGGCGAGCCCAGGCGGTTTTTCAGCTTTTGACAAATGTTTCTAGCTCGATTTGGGAATCATCTCCCGGTCATCCCTTTCGTCTCCCTCAAGACGCCCGCTCCTCACGAACTCCTCACGAACACCCCCGGCTTCCACAACGGCATCGCTCGGCCACTGCCACTCCACGTCGCATACTCCTCGGTACCCCACCGTGATCGTCGCATCGCCGCCGCTGCGGCCACGGGGCACTCTTCCCCGCGATCTCATAAATAGTTCTCTCCAATTTTTCAGATCCTGTCCAGCGTCAGTTGCTCCCGAGAGCTCTTTTTTCGTATTGAGCTTTGAATTGAGCAGGGCGGGGCGACCGTGCCCGCTCCTCACCGTCTCCACAGTCTCCGGCACAGTCTCCGGTGGCGACTCCAGCAGGCACGCCGAATCGCGCGTGAGCCCACGGGGCTACCACCTGCAGCGGAATGAGGCGGTCCATCTGGTACAGTGGCGTACAGTGCGGCGCCCATGATTTTGAGAGACCCTGTCCACGGCCTCGTGTCGTTCGAGACGCCGGAGGAAGAGATTGTCCCGGCGCTGCTCGAAACCGCTGAAGTTCAGCGTCTGCGTCGAATCAGGCAGACCGGCCTCGCCTCGCTCGCCTATCCGGGAGCAGATCACACGCGGTTTGCGCACGCCATCGGCGCCGCCTGCGTGATGACGCGCCTGATCCGGCGTCTGCGCAGTTTGCACGAGTCGCTGCCGTTCTGGCAGCGACTCACGACTGAGCGAGCGCGCGACGCTCTTGCCGCAGCGTTGCTGCACGACGTCGGGCACGGGCCTTTTTCGCATCTTTTCGAACAAGCGTTGCCAGACTCGAAAAAACACGAAGACTGGACCACGCGTATCGTTCTCGATCCGAGCACCGAGGTGCACGCCGTGCTCTCGCGCTTCGACCCGGGTTTGCCGGAGCGCGTCGTCGATCTGGTCCACGGGCGTCACGAGCTCACGTTTTTGGCTCGCGCCGTGAGTGGCACGTTCGACGTGGATCGCTGCGACTATCTGCTGCGCGATGCGCACGCGACGGGCGTGAACTACGGCTCGTTCGATCTGGATTGGCTGCTCCGGAGTCTTCGCTTCGGCGTTGCCGAAGACGGTCAGGCCCCGCCGCTCGCGATCGACGGCACCAAGGGCATTCCCGCCATCGAATCGTTCGTGCTGGCGCGGCTGTTCATGTTTCAGCAGGTGTATTTTCACAAGACCGAGCGCGCTAGCGAGTGGATGTTGGGGCGCATTTTCAACGAGGTCGCGAAGATGCTGGCCAATGGGGATCGGTTGCCCTCGACGCCGGCTGCGATCGTGTCGCTCGCGCAGGGTGGGGATGCCGCGCTCAGCGATTACCTCGAGCTCGACGACGCCTCGCTCTGGGTTGCCTTGAGCGCCTGGCGGCACAGCAAAAATGCCATTCTTGCGGACCTGACGCAGCGCTTCCACGCGCGCAAGCTGTTCAAGACCTACGAGCTGTTCGACGAACGAGCCACTCCTGATGCTCGCGTCCGTGCGCTGGACATTGCCCGCGAGGTCGCGGAAGACGCGGGCCTCGACCCACAGATCTACGTTGGCTTGGACGCGGCTTCGACGACCGCGTTCGACGATCTTCACGACCCGTTGACGGTGGTATTTCCGGGAGGCCAAACTCGGGCATTGGCTGACGTCTCGTTCTTGCTCGGCCGCTTGCGCGGCGAAAAAATGTCGCGTATTCGCCTGGTTTTCGCGCCCGAGTTGCGGCCCGAGATTGTCCGTCGTTTGGCCGTGGACTGAGCGATGGTTCGCGTTTCAAGGTCGAGCTGTGCGCATACGGTGTGGAGGCGCGCGATTGGCGCCGCAGCGGTGGTGATCGCGACGCAGCTCGCGACGCGCATCGCGCGCGCAGAACAGACGGCGACCGTGGCTCCTCCCAAGGGCCTGGTCGGAGGGTCGGGCGACGGCGTGTACGGTCGCTTCGACGGCGATCTCGATTTGGGGCTCGCGTTGGGCGCGGAGCTCGGTTCGGTCGGGAATGCGGCGCCGACCGTGCGCGCGACCGCGCACTATTTTTCCAGCGCTGGGCTGTATGCGAGCGGTCGAATCAAAGCCGGCGATCACTCCGCCCCATCCCTGTTCGGGATTGGCGTCGATCTGCGTCCGCTGTTCCTGCCGCGGTGGGTAAAGGGGCTGCAGACGGGGTCCGCACTGTTCGATCTGACGCTGGATTCGCTATCGCTATCGCTGGGTGCCTTCTGGCCACAACAGTCCGACCCACAAGGACCCAAGCCGTATCGCGGCTTCGACGCCCAGCTCGGCTTGGGGGTTCCGTTGTTGGCAACAGCTCCAGGACCTTGGATCGAGGTTCGCGGCGCGTTCCGTTACCCGGACGGTGCGCACCGCGAGGAAGCCGTGCTGCTGCTATTGAGCTTTCACGGTTTGGTGACCACGCCCTTCAGCCGCGGTTCAGGCTTGTAGTCGGCGCTTGACCCAGGCTGCGCTGCCTGGGCTTGGGCTGCTGCCGACGATCACGCCATTTTTCACGAACGCCTCGCTCGGCAGCGCGCGTCCGTTGTACTCGCTGGCCATCACGAACCCGTACGCGCCGGCGTCACGGATCACCACTGTCGCGGGTGCTTCGCTGCCGATCGGGTGCGCGCCGAAATCGTCCGAACTTTCACAGACCGGGCCGACGACGCGCCACTCTTGCGCCCCGGGCTCGCGCTCCAGCGGCTCGATGCGATGCTTCGCGCCGTACAACGCGGGGCGCAGCAGATCATTCATGCCGGCGTCGAGCATCAACCACGAGTGGGCTGCGCTGACTTTGCTCTGCACCACGCGCGCCAGCAAGACACCATGCGCGCCGACCATCGAGCGCCCGGGTTCGGCCACCAACATCAGATCCGACAGCCCTTCAGCGTGCAGCAGTTGGACCGCGGCGCGGCCAAAGTCCGCCGGCGCTGCGGCTTGTCCGGTGCCGTAGTCGATGCCGAAGCCACCACCGAAACTCACGTACTCGAGCCCAGCGCCGCTCGCGCGGCGTGCCCGCGCCACCTCACAAACGTGACGCGCGGACTGCAGGTACGGATCGACCTTGCCTAGCATCGACCCGATGTGTGTCGACAGACCAACCGCGACCAACGCCTCGCCCGCGGCGTCCACGGCCTCGAAAGCACGGCCGACGTCCGCACGCGTGATGCCGAACTTGGCCTTGTCATGACCGGTCGAAATGTGCGCGTGAGATTCGATCTCGACGCCCGGGTTGAGTCGAAACGCGACGCGCGCTTTTCGACCCAGCGTGCGCGCGCGAGCGGCAATGCGCTGGATCTCTTCGACGCTCTCGGCTTGAATCGCGAGTAGGCGCGACGAAATCGCCAGGTCGAGCTCGCTGTCCTTCTTGGCCACGCCGCTCATCACAATCTTCGCGGCAGGGATGCCACAGGCGATCGCCAGCTCGAGTTCGGCTCCAGAAACGATGTCCGCGCCCATGCCTTCGGCCGCCAAGGTGCGGACCACCGAACCTGCGGAATTCGCCTTGATCGCGTAGGCGACCACGTGGCGCGCGTCGCCGTAGCTCGCGATCAGCGAGCGAGCTTCGTTGGCGATCGCGTCGAGGTCATAGAAGTAGACAGGGGTCTCGAGTCCGGATTGGCCGAGGAGTTCGGAAAGGGGCGTGCTGCCGAGGCAGGCCTGCCCTTGCGCATTGCGTCGAAAGCCGTACATATCCGGGTCCTTACCAGCGCCCCTTCGCGACGCAAACGCGGAAGTCGCTTTCCAGTGGCTCGCTTGACGAGCGGCGCGCGGAAACGCGGTGCCTCCCCGCCCGCGAACCCGACGCTTGGCCGGGGCCACTTCTGGCGAGGTAGAGAGGAGGTAGAGAGGTAGAAAAGGAAACGCCTGTGACGGATCCACGCGCAGACCAACACTATTGATGAGGCGGAAAGCGGCTTGTAAGTAACGGGCACGTTCACACTTTTCTCGCGCGAGTCGACTACCCGGGAAGCGGCGCCTTGTGGCATGCTGGCGGCTCCCCAAAAAAGGCAGCGGCCAAAAAAGAGCCCAAGCCAAGTAGACGGACCAATAGAATCAATGATCGCTCGCCGCGCAAAAATCGTTTGTACCCTCGGACCCGCCGTCAATAGCCGAGAAGCCATTCGCGGTCTGATCGAGGCCGGCATGGACGTCGCGCGGCTCAACTTCTCCCACGGCTCCCACGCCGATCACGCCCACATGGTGGAGATGGTGCGCGCAGAGAGCGCAGCGCTGGGCAAGCCGGTCGCTCTGCTTCAGGACCTGTGCGGCCCCAAGATTCGCACCGGTAAGATCGGCCCGGCCGTGCTCAACAACGGCGAGACCGTCGATCTCGTTTCGGGCGACACCGGGGACGACCACACGATTTCCATCGATTACCCGTCGTTGAAGGACGACGTTCGCGTCGACGATCGGATTCTGCTCTCGGACGGTCAGGTCGAGCTGCGCGTGCTCTCGATTCGCGGCGATCGCGTCGAGTGCCGCGTCGAGCACGGCGGTCCAATGCGCCCGCGCATGGGCGTCAATCTGCCGTCCTCTGGGCTTCGTCTCGCCGCCCTGACGGAAAAAGACAAGAAAGACCTGGATTTCGGGCTCGAGCTCGGGGTGGATTACATCGCGCTCTCCTTCGTGCGTCGCGCCGAGGAAATTCAAGAGCTGCGTGAGATTTGCGAGCGCAAAGGCCGACCGACGCCGATTATCGCCAAGATCGAGACGCCCTCTGCCGTGGAGCGCTTGGATTCGATCGTGCGCGCCGCCGATGCGGCCATGGTGGCCCGCGGTGATCTCGGTGTCGAGTTGCCGCCGGAGACCGTGCCGGTGATCCAAAAGCAGATCATCGGTACCTGTCGCATCCATCGCAAGCCGGTGATCGTGGCCACCGAAATGCTTCAGTCGATGGTCGATTCGCCCCGTCCCACCCGCGCTGAAGCGAGTGACGTCGCGCACGCCGTGTTCGGCAACGCGGACGCGGTGATGCTTTCGGCCGAGAGCGCGAGCGGCAAGTTCCCGCTGCAGGCCGTGCGCATGATGGATCGCATCATCCGCCAAGCCGAAGGGAGCCGCTTCTTCGCGCCCTCTGCGTCCGAGCCCGACCACACCACGCCGGACGCGATCGCGCACGCCGCATGCTCCATTGCTCGCGAGGTGGGAGCCAAGTTGATCGTCACCTTGACGGAAACGGGGCTGACCGCACGGCTCGTGTCCAAGGCCCGCCCGAGCGCGCCGATTTTGGCCTTCTCCACCGACGACCGCACGCTGCGCCGCTTGGCCTTGTATTGGGGTGTGTCACCGCGCACGTTGGTCGCGGCCGCGCCGAACCTCGAAGAGCAGGTGCAAAGCACGAGTCAGATTCTGGCCGACAACGGCCTCGTCAAATCAGGCGAGCGCTACGTGATGGTGTACGGCGCGCGCGTCGGCGTGCGCGGTGCAACGAACGCAGTGCGAGTGGAGCAGCTGCCATGAGGCGTGACGCGCGCCGGAGGGTGCCCTGTTAACAGCTCTCTCCGGCCGCAGCCCTGAGCTCGAAAAATACGAGCTCGTCGCGGAAATTGGACATGGGGGCATGGCCACCGTGTACCGCGCCCGCGATCGACGCCTCGGTCGCGAGGTGGCGGTCAAGGTCATCCATCATCACTTGCGCGAGAACTCGGAAGTCGCCGCGCGCTTCGTGAGCGAGGCGCGCGCGGTCGCCAAAGTCAAACATTCGAACATCGTCGAGGTGTACGACGTTTCCGATGCGGACGAGCCAGAGCGCTACCTGGTGCAGGAGTTGGTGCGAGGCACCACACTCCGCCAACTGATCGCACAGCACGGCCATTTGCCGCCCGAAGTGGCGGCCGCGATCGCGGTCGAGATCGCCTCGGCGTTGGAGCACGCGCACGGCCTGGGCGTGATTCACCGCGACATGAAGCCGGAGAACGTGCTCGTCGAAATGCCGACCGAAGGTCAGACGGACGACGACGCGGCGCAGGCCGCGCGCGTCAAGATCACCGACTTCGGCATCGCAAAATTGCTCGACGTACAAGGCGTTACGTCGACGGGGCAGGTGCTCGGATCGCCCGCGCACATGGCGCCCGAGCAAATCGAGGGTGGGGACGTGAGCGCCAGCGCGGACGTCTTCGGCTTGGGCGTCCTGTTGTACGAATCGATGGTCGGCAAATTGCCGTTCGACGGCAAGAACCCGGCGCAAGTCTTGCGGCGCGTGCTCGACGGCAGCTTCACGCCGGCTGATCGAGCCCTGCCGACGATCGGCGCCGGCCTGTCGCGCATCGTCGGCCGCGCGCTGGCTCGCGATGCCGCGGATCGCTATCAAAGCGCGCGCGTGATGGGCGATGAGCTGAAAGCAGAGCTCGCCAAGCTCGGCTTCACCGATCTGCGCCGTGAAATTTGGGCATTCTTGCGCGACAGCGCCGGCTACCAGCAAGAGTACGAACCGCGTTTGGTGGCTGAATTGTGCAAGAGCGCGAATGCCGCGCGCGCCGCGAAGGATTTCGTCGGTGCAGCGGCGTCCTTCAACCGCGCGTTGGCGTTCAGGCCGGACGACGCGGAGTTGCTCCGTCAGGTCGCGCAGATCGCTCGCGGTGAACGCGTTCGTCGCGCGGCGCGGCGTGGCGCGGCGGCGCTGCTCGCGCTAGCAGCTGCAGCAGGCGTCGTTGCCGGAGTCATGGCGTGGTCGCGCGCGCGCCCGGTGCCCGTGGTTCGTCCCAGCGTCACCGAGCCGCGGCCGAGCGCGGAAGGACTCGTCCCCGCAGCCAGCGCGAAGTCGACGTCGGTCGCCGCTTCGGCGAGCGCGGAGCCGCGTCGGTCGCCGCTGACCGAGCCCTTGCGACGTCCCAACCATTTGCCGACGCGCCCAGCGCCTTCGGCCGCTACAGCGCCGGAGCTCGCCACCGTGCGGGTCTTGGTGGACGGACCCAAGAACGCGACCGTCAAGGTCGACGGCCAAGAGATCGTCTGGTTCGGCCCGCCGCACGAGCTCACGGTCGGTCCGCATACGTTCCAGTTCGTCCCGCCGAACGAAGAGTGCTGTGTCGCGCCCCAAACCATGACGGTGAACGTGGTGAGTCCAGCCACCCCGGGTGAAGTCCAGACCGTGCGGGGCACGATCGAGTTCAAACCCGCGGTGATCGAGTTCTACGGGTTGCCCGGGACCACGGCCAGCTGCGGTGAGCTGGGGTCGTTCAATGTGCCCGGCCAGCAAAAAATCCGCATGGCAACCGCCTCACTGCACACCCATTGCACGCTCTTATCCCCGCCAACCAGCGGGCTCCCCCCGAAAGAATTTGACCTGACGCTCAGCCCCGGTCGACTCTTCACTGTCCCTGGGCCATAACCTCCCGGCTTGGGGGGTCCCGGATGAGTCTGTCGCGCTTCTGTTCGAGCCTTGCTGTGTTTGGGATGGCGCTATTTGCGTCGCCCCTCTGCGCGCAAACCACGCCCCATGGGCCGATCGCGCCGGAGGCTCCGCGTTTGAACGACGCAGCCGAGCTCGCGCGTGTCGTCTCACTGTACGAGGCCGGTAAGTACGGTGAGTGCGCGGACTCGCTGAGCCACTTGTTGAACGGCGAGAGCGCTCATCCGTTCCGCGATCCCGACGTGATTGAGAACGCGCGCATCTACCACGCAGCCTGTTTGATCGGCATCGGGCAAACCAAGCTCGCGGACGAACCACTACGCGCGGCTATCCGCCAAAACCCGCAGATGAAGCCGCCCGATAGCTTGCTCTTTCCGCCGCAAGTGATCGACCGCTTCTTGCGCGTGCGTCAAACGATGTTCGACGTGATCAAGAAGGCGGAAGACGACCGAATCAAGCGCGCTCAAGAAGTCGCCGCGCAGCAAGAGGCGCGAGCCAAGCGCGAGCGCGAACGCGTCGCCGCCCTCGAGCGCCTGGCGCAGCAAGAAACGGTGTCCACGCCGCACTCACGCTGGCTCGCCATGGTGCCCTTTGGTGTCGGCCAGTTCCAAAACGGGGACAAACCGCTGGGCTACGTGTTTTTGACGAGTGAAGTAGTTCTGGCGGCAACCACGCTCACCGCGCTCGGCGTGGAGACTCACCTGGTGCTCGCGACCAGCCAGCTCGACAAGCCGGATCCGAGTAACAACACCCGAAACCAAAATTGGAAAACCGCGCTCGAGTACTCGTCGTACGCGTGGATCGGCGTGTCGCTCATCGGCATCATCGAGGCACAGATCTCGTTCGTGCCCGAACAACGCCAAATCAAGAAACGAGATCTCCCGCCGCGTCTCCGCCCCGAGACCTCATCATTCCGCGTAGTCCCCAACGCCGCACCCGTAAACGGCGGCGCGGTGTTCGGCCTCAGCGGCCGCTTCTAACGCGCCCTGCGTCGCTGAACGGCTTCCTGAGAGGCCGCCAAGTCGCCAAGCCGCCAAGAAGAGCAAGGAAGATGGGGTTCTCGAAGTGCGTCGAAGCACGTCGTGGACATTTCACGCTCCGTCAGTAGATCGCGAACCCCAAAATCCTACGGCGTGGCAGCGAGCTTCCGAGTCTGGCGCGACGGGCCATGCACTTGGCGGCTTGGCGACTTGGCGGCCTCTCCCAAATCGCACAGCGCCGAGAACAGCGCGCGCTTCGAGGTGCGATGCGGGATCGTGAGCGCCCCCATCTTCGAGACGTTGAAGCGTGTTAGCCGCGTTTTTCGATCGCGGCGACGTAGAAGCCGGCGAACACTCTTAGGGGTGAGTCGCACAGGGCACGTTCGGCGGCGCGGAAGAGGCGACGCCCGAGTGCGTTCTTCATTACTTTGGCGGTGGGCGTCACGATGCGAACCCCACGCGCGCCGACGAGCAGCGTGCCGGCTGGCAACAACTTGCGCAGTCCGAACGGCGAGTCGAAGCGGGTGTACACATGGCTCTCGTTGGCGGACGCGGCGACGCGCCCAGCGGGCCCGAGGCGCTTGAGTAGCGCGCGCAAGCTGTACGGATTGTAAAACTCCGCCAAAACGATGCCGCCTGGTCGGGTCACGCGCACCATCTCCGAGAGCGCGAGCTCGATCTCGGGCACGTGCGCGAGCACTTTGAACGAGCAAGTGACATCGAAGCGGTTGTCTTCGAAGGGCAGGGCGGTGGCGGAGCCGAGCACGACATCCAAGCCGCGCGCTTGCGCCTTCGCCAACATTCCCGGGGACAGGTCGACACCGCGCGCCGAACGCGCAAACTGCGCGATGCGCGACAGTACGAGCCCGGTACCGCAACCCACCTCGAGCACGTCTCGCCCGGCGCCGTAGCGCTTCACGTACTCGGACTCAAGCTCGTCCAGCAGCTCGTGGTAACCGCCCGGATCGTTGTCGCCGCGGTGGTCTTCATAGCCCGCCGAGAAAGCGTCGTAGTAGGCACGATTGGCGTCGTGGGTGCCGGAGCTGTCCATAGAGCGGCGAACGTGTCCCGTAAATCGCGCGAATGCAAGGAAAGAGCGGTCGTTTCGCCTTCGGCTGCCTTGGTCTTCTCGCGCGCCGCCCTCAGCCGTCGTGCTCGGTATCGTCCGAACTCGCTTCATCTTCTGGCGAAACCGGCACGCTCAGCTCTTCCAGCGCGCCTTTGGCCAAGGCTGCGGCGTCTTCGGCTTGCCCGCTCACGAATCCGCAGTTTTTGCAGATCCTGAGTTCGTGGATGCCCAGTGTCGGCAGCGACGCGCCGAGCGCGGCGTCGTGCGCCAGCAGGAACACGTTTTGCCCACACACGGTGCAGCCTCCGTCAATCGAATGCAGGCTGGGGCGCACGCTACGCGTGTTGGGGGCTGCCGTGAGCATGCTCGACAGCGCTTCGCCAATGCGGGTCAGTTCGGCGCGTTCGATTCGGCGCAGGCGGCTACGCATCACGTAGCCCACGATCACGAGCAGTGAGGCGAGCGCGGCCAGCGCGTGAAACCAGCGCGTGACCAGCAGGTTGGACAGCGCAGCAAAAGCCATCGCGCCGATTAACACGGTCAGCACAATCAAATCGCGAGCGCGGCCGCTTTCGGCGCGGCGCGCCAAGTCTTGCTCGAGCTCTTGTTGCTCCTGGCTCAGCTCGAGCGCAGATTCTGCTCCGTACGGCGGCTCTCCCACAACTTCGATCAGCTCTCGCGCCGTACGCGCGAGCGCAGGCGCAGCAGGCGCATTGCACGTCGCGAGCGCGCTCGCGCGGTCGGAGGCCCCCAGGAGTCGCACGAGCTCGGTCGCCCACCGAGGCAAGCTCTGCATCTCGCTCGCGATCAGCAACGTTCGGATCAGCAGCGCCAAGACGCCAAGCGCTGCCACGACCTCGAGGGTAGGAAATTCGTCGAGCATGGCCGGTGTAACTTTTCTAGTCCCAGGCCCGGTAAACTCGCACACAATTTTGGGGTGAGGCGCTTTGGTGCTCGTTTCGAGCGCGCCGAGTTGTAGTAGCGTCACTGGACGTGACTCGGAGCAGTGGCGCACCGCTGGTCATTGGCGTGACCGAATACGTCGACATTCCCGCGTGGCGAATCCTGCGCTTGCGCGCGAAAATCGATACCGGCGCGCGCAGCAGCGCCTTGCACGTCGAGAACATTCGCGAGCTCGGTGCGGGGCGCGTGCGCTTCGACGTTCGCCTCAGCCGCAGTGAGAGCGACCGTCGCGTCACCGTAGAGTCCCGGATCGCTCGGCGCGGTCACGTACGCCCGTCGAGCGGCGAACCCGAGGAGCGCATCTTCGTGGCCGTGAAGGTTCGCATCGGCCCCGTGGAACGAGAGATCGAGCTCAGCTTGGTCGACCGCGGCAGAATGATCTACCGCATGCTGATCGGACGTCGCGCCTTGGCCCAAGCGTTCTTGGTCGATCCCGGGCGGCGCTATGTGCTCCATCAACCGAGCGGCACGCGATCCATCGCGCCGCCGAAGTCTGCACCCAAGCCGGTTCCGAAAGCGGCGCCAAAAGCAGCGTCCGGTAAGTCCGCGAAGCTCGCTCATCCACCCGTCAAACGCGGTCGGGAACGGCTCGGCTCATGACTCTGCGCATCGCCATTTTGTCGTGCAACTCGCAGGCGTACAGCACGCGCCGTTTGCGCGAGGCGTGCGCTCGGCGCGGGCACTACGTGAAGGTGCTGCACACGCTGCGCTTCAGCCTACTCGTGGAGTCGGGCCGCCCGGCTCTGTTCTTCCGCAATCGGAAGCTGTCCCGTTACGACGCGGTCATTCCGCGCATTGGCGCTTCGATCAGCTCGTTCGGCACCGCAGTCGTGCGCCAGTTCGAGCAAATGGGCGTGTTTTCGCTCAATTCTTCGTCGGCGATCAGCGCGGCGCGCGACAAGCTGCGCGGGGCGCAAATCTTGAGCCGACACGAGGTGGGCATTCCGCCGACTGCGTTTGCGCGTGATCGCGCCTGCTTGCAGCAATCGATCGAAGCCGTCGGTGGTGCTCCGGTCGTGATCAAGTTGCTCGAGGGCGCGCAGGGTATCGGCGTGATCTTGGCCGAAAACAACAAGATGGCCGAAGCCATCGTCGAAACCCTGCACAGCACCCGCAAGGACGTGGTGATTCAGCGCTTCGTGGCCGAGAGCCGGGGCAGGGATATTCGCGCCCTGGTCGTCGGCGATCGGGTGATTGCGGCAATCAGCCGACAAGCGGCGGGGGACGAGTTTCGAGCAAATCTGCATCGCGGCGGACGCGCCACGAAAATCGATATCGATCCGGCATTCGAGCGCACGGCAATCGTGGCCGCCCAAGTCATGGGGCTGCACGTGGCGGGAGTCGACATGTTGGAAGGTCCGGATGGGCCGCAGGTGCTGGAGGTGAATTCGTCACCGGGACTCGAAGGCATCGAGGCCGCGACTGGTGTCGACGTGGCATCGGCCATCGTCGAGCAACTCGAGCAGCGGGTGGCGTTCCCGGATTTGGATCTGCGCCAGCGTTTGACGCTCAAGAGCGGCTACGGCGTGGTGGAGTTCCGCGTGGCGAACGGCTCCGAATTCGCCGATCGCTCACTTTCCGAGCTCTCGTTCAGTGAGCGTGAAGTGCGCGTATTGAGCATCGCACGACAGGACACCGTCTTGCCCAACCCACGTGGCATGGAGGTGCTCCGCGCCGGGGACGTGCTGCTCTGTTTCGGCAGCTACGCCACGCTGCGAGCGCTGGTACCGCGGCATTCACCCACTCCCTGATCGGCGCTACACTCGGATTCGCGATGCGCCCCGGTGATCATCCCGAGTTCTTCCGCTTTCCCGCGCCCGAGGGGCGCTCGCGCGAAAGCTCAATCGTGCTCGACGCCGGGGGCCGCTTTCACCACGACGGCGGCTTGATCGAGCACCCCGGCATGGCGCGCGCCTTCGCCTCTTGGATCGATCGCCACCCGGACGACGGCCGCTTCATTTTGAACAATGGCTACGATTGGAGCTATTTTCGGGTCGAAGACGTGCCTTTTTTCGTGCTCGGCGTGCGCGAACAGGCAGGCTCGCTCGAGCTCCAACTGTCGGACGGCAGCGAGACCCCACTCGACCCGACCCAGCTGACGCTGGGCAGCCAGGGTGCGCTGTACACCCCGGTCAAAGGCGGCAAATTTCAAGCGCGCTTCACGCAGGGGGCGCAAATCGCGTTGGGGCCGTGGTTGGTCGAGGCCGAAAACGGCGACGTTTTGTTGGAAATCGCAGGCAAGCGTCACACGCTCGAAAATTCTAGCGAGCGCTCGTGATAGAAGGCCCCCCAGATGAGAGTCCTAGCAGCGGATCGGCTTTCCGAGTCGAGCCTCGACGAAATGCGCGCCTTGGGCGTCGAGGTGATTTACGGCCCCGACTTAGACGCTGAAGAGCTGGTCAAAGCCGTTGATGGCATCAACGTCCTGATCGTGCGCGGCACGGTCGTCAACAAGGCCGCGATCGACGCGGGGAAGGCGCTGAATCTCATCATTCGCGCTGGCGCCGGCGTCAGCAACATCGACGTATCGACGGCCAGCGAGCGCGGCATCTACGTCGCCAACTGTCCCGGCAAGAACGCCTCCGCGGTCGCAGAGCTCACGCTCACCCTGATCGGTTGCCTCGATCGTCGCGTGCCGGATGGCGTGGTCAGCTTGCGCAGCGGCAAATGGGAGAAGCACGAGTTCGCGCGCGCCGTCGGTTTGAACGGCAGAAAGATCGGCGTGCTCGGTACGGGTCACGTCGGTCGCGCGGTGATCAAGCTGGCGCAAGCCTACGGCATGCAACCGCATGCTTGGTCGCGCTCGTTGTCGCCGTCGAAGGCGGCGGAGATGGGCGTGATTCGCGCCACGAGCCCGGAAGAACTGGCGCGTTCCGTCGATATTTTCAGCGTTCATTTGGAACTCGGCGAGCGCACGCGCGGCATCGTCGATCGCAAAGTGATTGATGCGTTGCCCGAGCGCGCCATGTTCGTGAACACCGCTCGCCCAGAGCTCGTCGACTACGACGCCTTGCTCGAGGCGATCCCGAAGAAGGGCTTGCGCGTCGGGCTCGACGTTTTGCCGAACGAGCCGGACACGCGCGAGGGCGCGTACACGCATCCGATCCTGAGCAGCGGCTTGGTGTACGCGACGCCGCACATCGGCGCCTCCACTGACGAAGCGCAGATCGCCATCGCCAACGAGACCGTGCGCATCGTGCGCGGCTTCTTGACGAAAGGTGAGGTGCTGAACGTCGTGAACATCAGCGCCACCTCGTGGGCGCGTTACCAGCTGGTCGTCCGTCACGTGGACAAGGTAGGAGCTTTGGCCAACGTGCTCGGCGTGCTCAAGCGGCACGGGATCAATGTTCAGGAGCTGGACAACACCGTCTTCGAAGGTGGCCGCGCCGCCTGCGCCAAGATCCGACTGGCCTCGCGCCCGTCCGACGCATCCCTGCAAGAAATCATGGCTTTCGACGGGGAAGTGCTGCATGTGGACCTGGTCACTCTGCCGAACCTCGCGTGAACGCGGTTTTTCGGCCGGCGCAAAAATAGCTAGTGATTCCCGTTAGATAAGGGCACTTGCGGGCCCGCGGGCCGTCGAGTAGAATGCGCCGCGACAACTTGGGTGGTTCCCAGCGGACCCGCTCTACTCAGAGGGTCCGTTTTTTTTCATTTTCTGTCTCCAGCGCATGAACGTTTCGTACGAAAAAATTCCCGGCATCGATCGAGAGAAGTTGCACTCTGCGGTCGGTCCTGTACTCGCGGCGCACGGCGTCGAGTGCGTGGAGTGTATTTGGCGAACGGATCGTAGCGGTTGGGTGCTGGAGATCAGTATCGAACGCGCGGAGAGCAATGCGCCCGCGGGTTCGAACATTCCCGGTTACGGCGTGACGATCGATCTGTGCGCGGATATCTCGCGTGACCTTTCGGCGGCGCTCGATGTCGCAGATTGTATTCCGCACCGTTACACGTTGGAGGTCGGCTCACCCGGCGTCGAACGCGCACTGTACGTGCGCCGTGACTACGAGCGCTTCGCGGGTCAAGCCGCGCGCCTCAAGCTGAGCGCGCCGCTCGCTGGCCAAGCCGTGATCTTCGGCACATTGAAGGGGCTCGATGAGCGCGGCGCAGTGCTGATCGAAACCGAGCAAGGTGAGCTTGCTTCTATCGAGTTCGAAACGATTCAGAGTGCTCGCATCCTCTTCGAGTGGAAGAAGGGTACGGGCGCTCGCGCCTCGGCAAGGCGGTCCGAGCAGCGCACGTCAGACAAGCCTAAAAAGGCCCAATCGCCACAACGGAGCAGGTGACAGATGGCAGCGCAGGCAGCAGCAGCAGCAGGCCTAGGCATGGACCTAGGCACGATCGTCGAGCAGGTCGCCCAAGAGAAGGGCATCGACAAGAAGGTGCTCATCGAGACGATGGAGGCGGCCATCTTGAAAGCAGCGCAAGCTGCGTTCGGTCCGACCCGTGAGCTCGAAGCTCGCTTCAATGAAGAGAGCGGCAACATCGACCTCTTCCAGTACATGACGGTCGTCGAGGACGTGGCTCAGCCCGAGCGCGAGATCGCGCTCGACGTCGCCGTCAAGCACGGCCTCGAAGCGGAGATCGGTGAAGAGCTCGGCTTCCAAGTGTTCTGGCATCCACGCGACGCAGAGCGCGCGCGCCAGCAGGACAAAGAGTTCGGCTCCGTGCTCGACATGAAGCAAGCGCGCAGCACGTTCGGTCGCATCGCGGCGCAGACGGCCAAGCAAGTGCTCTTGCAGCGCGTGCGTGACGCCGAGCGCGACATCATCTTCAATGAGTACAAGGACCGTCAGGGACAGCTGATCCGCGGCATCGTTCGTCGCTTCGAGAAGGGCCACAACATCGTGGTCGACTTGGGCAAGACCGAAGGCGTGCTTCCGGCGCGCGAACAGACTCCGCGCGAGACGTACCGCCCGGGTGACCGTATCGTCGCCTTCGTCAAGAACATCGACCGCGAATCGCGCGGTCCGATGATCATCCTGAGCCGCAGCCAGCCCAACTTGGTTGAGAAGCTGTTCGAGGCCGAGGTGCCCGAAATCTACGAGGGTATCGTCAAGATCGTGGGCGTGGCTCGCGAGCCTGGTTCGCGCAGCAAGATCGCCGTCACCACTCGCGACTCGGACGTCGATCCCGTGGGCGCGTGCGTCGGTATCAAGGGCTCCCGCGTGCAGGCCGTCGTACAAGAGTTGCGCGGCGAAAAGATCGACATCGTCCCGTTCGACCGGGACCCCGCGCGTTACATCATCAACGCCATTCAGCCGGCCGAGGTAAACAAGGTGATCGTCGACGAAGCCGACCACCGCATGGAACTCGTCGTTCCGGACGAAAAGCTGTCGCTCGCCATCGGCCGCAAAGGCCAGAACGTGCGCTTGGCGTCGCAGCTCACCGGCTGGAAGCTCGACATCATCAGCGAGAGCAAGTTCAAGCAGATGGAGGACGAAGCGCTGGTTGTGCTCAAGGAGATCGACGGCGTCGACGAAGAGCTGGCCAAGGCCATGTATCGCCTCGGCTTCCGCGCATTGGAAGAGATCGCCGAAGCCGCCGTCGAGGAGCTCGTGACGATCGAAGGTGTGACCTCGGAAGAGCGCGCGCAGGAACTCAAAGCCGCGGCCGAGAGCACGATGGAGCGGCTGCGTCGCGACCGCATTCACCGCGCCTCGTCGCAAATCGAGCCGCTTTCGGAGCGCGACAAGCTGCGCTTCGTGCCCGGCGTCGGCACCCGCACCGTTCAGCTCTTGGAAGAAGCGGGTTACCGCACGGTCCAGGACCTGGCCCGTGAAGACGCCGATCGCTTGGCGATTCGCACCGGCCTCGGCATCAAGAAGGCTCGCCAGATCCAGGTCGGCGCCAGCCACTTCTTGAGCACCGAAGCCCGCGAGATCGACGAAGCGCGCCGGCACGCGACGGCGGCTGCTCATCAACCTGCAACCTCGGGAGAAGCCTGAAAGGCGTGAAAGGCGAGATGCTCCGAACCTGCGCTGGTTGTCGAGAAGTCGGGGATCCCAATCTCCAGGCTCTCGTGCGCGTCGTGCTTGGCCCGTCGGGCGAAGCCGTCCCGGATTTGTCCGGCAGCGGGTTCGGTCGCGGCGCGTGGGTTCACCCGCGCGCTGCGTGCCTCGCCAAGGCCTTACCCCGGGGGTTTTCGAAGAGCATGAAGAACGCGGTCACCACCAGCGTCGCAGAGTTTTCTGCGGCACTGCGTGCCCAGGCTGAACGGCGAGCCTACTCGCTGATCGGCTCCGCGTTTCGAGCGCGCAAAGCCGCCGCGGGTTCCACCGCGGTGCGCGATGCCTACGCAGCCGGGCAGGTCATGCTCGTGCTGGTTGCTTGTGATGCCCGCGCCGCAGCCGAAACCCCCTGGGTGGACGCGCTGGTGAAGAGTGGCAAAGCACGCGCCTTCGGCTCCAAAGAGCTGCTCGGCCGTGCCATCGGGCGCCCGGAAACGGGTGTCATTGCGATTTTGGACGACGGAATTACTACTGCGCTCGTGCACACGCTGGATGTTGCAGAGCTCGGACCCGTGAGCGCTCCTCCGTTGAGCGCCTCGAGCCCGGTGTCGGAGGTTGGATGAGCATCAAGCTGCGTGTTTATGAAGTGGCTAAAGATCTGGGCATGGATAACAAGGCCTTGGTGGCCTTGCTCCAGGCTGCGGGTGTGCCCGACGTGAAGAATCACATGAGTGCAGTGTCGCCTGAAGGCGTGGAGCGCGTGAAGCGCCATCTGGAAAAGCAAAAGCAGCCAAGCGTCGTGGAAGAACGTATCCGCCCTACCGTAGTGAAGCGTCGCGCCGTCGTGCGGGAGCAACCCTCCGCGCCCTCGCATCCCGAGCCTGTTGCCGCAGCGCCGGCATCGGCACCCACGCCGTCCGTGCACCGCGAAGAGCCGCGCGTGTCTCATCGCCCGGTGGAAGAGCCGGTGCGCCCCGCGCCGGAGCCGCCGCCTCCAGTGCAAGTGCGTGAACGCGAAGTCGAAGCACCGCCGCCCGCGCCACCACCCGTGGTCGAGGCCCCGCGCGTGGAAGCTCCTCCGCCGGTGAGCGCTCCGGAACCTGCTCCCGTCGCGGCGGCCCCCGCACCCAGTGCACCCGTTGCAAAAGAAGCGGAGGCGCCACCTCCCGCTCCGCCGGCCCCGATTGCTGCGGCTCCGGCCACGCCAGCTTCGGCGGCTCCGGTCGCTGCTACGCCGGTTGCCGCACCTGTTGCTCCTCCGCCCGCTCCAGCGCCGGTCGCTGCTGCGCCGGTTGCGCCTCCGGTGGCGGCACCAACGCCTCCTCCCGTTGCCGCTGCGCCGGCGCCCGAGTCGCCACGCGCGCCGACCGCCGTTCCGCGCGCGCCCACTCCGCCGCCTGCGGTTCAAACTGCCACGCCGCCGGGCGCTTCGTTGAGCTCGGCCACGCCGGTGCGCACGACGTCCGCGCCCAAGACCGGTATCGACGTTTGGGAAGGCCGTCCCGGCGTGCCCATGCCCGCTCAGGTTCCACGCGGACCGATGCCGCGACGCGTGCAGTACGACGCCAAGGCGCCGGGGGCGATCCAAGGCCGTCCGCCAGCGGGCGGCGGTCGACCGCCCATGGGCGGCGGTCCAAACCGCGGCGGTCCGCAGGGCCGCGGCGGTATGCGCCCGCGTGGCATCGGCTCGATGCCCAAGGGCAAAGTCAGCGGCGCCGTCGTCACGCAAGAGCGCTCGGCGCACAAGAAGATCGTGCGCATCGAGGAGTCGATCGGGCTGCAAGGCTTGGCGGCCAAGATCGGCGCCAAGGCGACCGAGGTGTTGATGAAGTTGATGCGCCTCGGCATGACCGGCGTGAACATCAACAGCACGCTCGACGCAGACACCGCCAAGATCGTCGCCAACGAGTTCGGCTGGGAAGTCGAAGACATCGCGGTCAGTGAAGAAGCCGCGCTGGTCGCCGCACAGGGCACCGAGCAAGACGACTCGAGCGATCGCGTCACGCGGCCCCCCGTAGTGACCATCATGGGTCACGTCGATCACGGCAAGACCAGCTTGCTCGACCAGATCCGCAAGACCAACGTCGTGTCCGGGGAAGCCGGCGGCATCACGCAGCATATCGGCGCTTACTCGGTGCCCACTGCGCACGGTCCAGTGACGTTCCTCGACACGCCTGGTCACGAAGCGTTCACCGCCATGCGTATGCGCGGCGCGCAAACCACGGATCTCGTGGTGCTCGTCGTCGCTGCCGACGACGGCGTGATGCCGCAAACGCGCGAGGCCGTGAATCACGCCAAAGCGGCCAAGGTGCCAATCGTCGTCGCCATCAACAAGAGCGACAAGCCGGAAGCGAATCCGGAGCGCGTGAAGCGTCAGCTGAGCGAGCTCGGACTCGTCGCCGAGGAATGGGGCGGTGACACGCTGTACCAGAACGTCTCTGCGCTCACCCGCGCGGGTGTCGATCAACTGCTCGAAACCATCGCGCTGCAAGCGGAAGTGCTCGATCTGCGAGCCAATCCGAACAAGCCGATGACCGGCACGGTGATCGAAGCCGAGCTGGATCGCGGGCGCGGCCCGGTCGCCACCGTGCTCGTCACGGATGGCACGTTGAATCGCGGTGACGTGATTTTGGCCGGTGGCGCGTACGGCAAGGTCCGCGCGATGCACGACTCTTCGGGTCGGTTACTCGAGTCGGCGGGTCCGTCGACTCCGGTGCTGATCATCGGCCTCAATGACGTTCCGAGCGCGGGCGACCCAGTTCATGCCATGAAGGACATGAAGAAGGCGCAGGAGATCGCCGACACGCGCAAGACGAAGGAGCGCCGCAGTCTCGCGCCTTCGACTGGCCAGCGCGCGATGTCCTTGGAAGAGCTCGCCAAGGCGATGCAAGAGTCCGATCAGCTCGAGCTGAAGCTGATCATCAAGGCGGACGTCCAAGGCTCGGTCGAAGCCGTGGAAGACGCCTTGGTTCGCCTGAGCACCGAAAAGGTGAAGGTGAGCGTGGTGCATGCCGGTGCCGGCGCCATCACCGAAGGCGACGTCAACCTTGCGGTCGCCGCGGGTGCCATCATCATCGGCTTCAACGTTCGCCCCGCGGGTAAGGCTGCTGCCCTCGCTCAAAAGGAGAACGTGGAGATCCGCCAGTACAGCATCATCTACAACGTCGTGGATGAGGTGAAGATGGCGATGGAGGGCTTGCTCAAGCCCACCCAGGTCGAGCGCAACATCGGCAAAGCCGAGGTTCGTCAGGTCTTCAAGCTCAGCAAGGCAGGCACGGTCGCCGGTTGCATGGTGATCGAAGGCCTCGTCAAGCGCGCGGGCGGCGTGCGCTTGGTGCGCGAAGGCGCCACCCTCTGGCAGGGCAAGATGAGCAGCCTCAAGCGCTTCAAGGACGACGTTCGCGACGTCAAAGAAGGCTTCGATTGCGGTATCGCGCTCGAAGGCTACAACGAAATCGCGGTCGGCGACATCATCGAGGCGTTCGAGATCGAACAGGTCAAGCAGACCCTGTGACGGCGATCGCGAGCCCTTCAACCTGAGCAATGTTCGTTGGTGTGGCTCGCATCGTCCTGCAAATTCCCGGCGCCCGGTCGCTCAAAGACCGGCGTCGGGTGGTGAAGGGCTTGAAGGACCGCGCGCGCGCGAAGCTCCCGGTGTCGATCGCCGAGATTGGTGACCTCGAACGCTGGCAGGTGGCCACGCTGGGCGTGAGCGTGGTCTCGAACGATTCCGCGCGCTGCGCAGAAGTGCTGTCCCACATGGCATCGCTCGCAGGCAGCGCGCACGACGCGCTGGTCGCGGACGTGGCGACCGAGATCGTCTCGTTCGGAGACGGCGGAGCGGGCATCCGCGGTGGAATCGAACAAGCGCTCGATCGCGGCGCCTTTTCTGACGGCGGGTTCGATTTTCCGGCTGGAGACGACGAATGACTACGGATGGACGGCGAGGCAAGCGCGTCGCCGAATTACTACGCGCGCACTTGGCAGAGCTGCTGCGTCGCGAAGTCGACGACCCGCGTTTGGCGGCGGTCGTCATTACGACGGTCGAAGTAACCGATGATCTGATGTCGGCGCGCATCGGCGTTCGACTGCTCGTGGGCGACGAAGACGCCAAGGTTCGCACCACCGTCATGAAGAGCCTGTCCAAAGGGGCAGGTCGCCTTCGTCGCCTGATCGCACCGCGACTGGAATTACGGCGCTCGCCGGAACTGCGCTTTCACTACGACGCCGGTCACGACGCCTCACGGCGCGTGGAAGAGCTTTTGCACGAAATTCACGCAGAAGATCGCGCGCGTGCGCCGCAAACCGAGACCGACGACTCGGAACCGAAGAAACAAAAGTAACCTACCAAGGCGAGAGTTCGCGCAAGAGTTCGCTGATCGGTCCGTACAGACGGCTCATGGTTGAACTCACTCGTCGGTCCCTGTACGTTGGTCGATCGTGAGCGGATTTCGTTTCTCGGTCGTGGGGCTGTGCTTAATCACCGCGTGTGGAGAGAAGTTCACCGCGCACGACGGTCCGGGTGACAACGGCGGAACGTCGAGCATTTCCGGCGCTGGTGGTGCTCGGGAACCCGTCGCCGGCAGCGGCGCCGGTGACAACAGCGCTGAGGCCGGCGAGGGCGGTCTGCCCAACGAAACCGGCGGTACCGGCGGCGGGCACACCACGGTGGGCGCTGCCGGGCGCGGCAAAGGCGGCGCAGGCGGCTCGAGTGCGGGCGGCTCGGGTGCGGGCGGCTCGGGTGCGGGTGGTTCGAACTCGGGTGGCTCGAGCTCAGTTGGCTCGAGCGGTAGCGCTGGCACTGGCGGGGCACTCGGCGACCCCAGCTTGCCCTCTGGACTCGCGCTCTGGTTGCGCGCCGATCACGAGGTGCAGGCGAAAGACGGCCTAGTGCAAGTCTGGCAAGACCAATCCGGCAACAAGGCGCACGCCACGCAGGTGACGATGAACGCGCGCCCCGCGTATCTCGCCACCGGTTTCAACGGTCGACCCACGCTCGAATTCGACGGCCAGGGACAGTTCCTGAAATTGCCCGAAGGCTTCGGTGACTTCAGCAACGGCTTGACCGGTCTGATCGTCGCCAAACCAACCAAGTCAGACTGCGCATCGATGGTCGAGTTCTCGAACGGCTCGGAGATCGACGACATCGCCATGGGCATGTTCCAGGACAAATGGACCTATGAGGTCGAATCGCCCTGGATGCAGACGGGCAGCGTCGAGCACGGCGCCTTCACGTTATACGCCGCCAATCATCGCACGGCTGGGGCGAGCGAGCTGCGCATCAACGGCAGTGTGCTGGCGACGCTCGAGATGCCGCTACCGGTCGTGCCCTCGTCCGGAGTGCGCTCCAACAACTTCGTCGGCCACACGTTGTACGGCGGCGGCTGTGAGTACTTCAAAGGCCAGATCTCGGAGATCATCGTGTACTCGCGCACGCTGACCAACGTTGAAGTCGGCGCGATCGAGAAGTATTTGGATGCTCACTGGTCGCTGAGCACTCAAGAACTTCCAACGCCGACGCCCTGATACCTCCGAAAAGGGAGGGGGCGCTCGGGATCCAGCAGGGCACCTCGCGATGCGCCGCTGTTCCCGCCCGATGACGGCTACTTGCCCTGTTCGGTGATCATCACCTGAACGCGGCGATTCTTGGCGCGGTTGGGCTCGGTGGTGTTGGGCACGAGCGGCTTTTCTTGGCCGTAGCCCTTGGCGGTCATGCGTGAAGAGTCGATGCCGTGCGAGGCGATGGCGTCGACCACCGCTTGTGCGCGCGACTGGCTGAGGCGCAGGTTGTACGGAGCGGCGCCTGTGTCGTCCGTATGGCCTTGTACTTCCACGTTCTTGATGTCGGGGCGTTTGCTCATCAAGTCAGCGAGCTCTTCGATGATGCCCTGTGAGTCCGGCAGGATCTCAGCAGAGTCATGCTGGAAGTGCACTTGCTTCTTGAGCTTGATCTCTTTGCCGGCGACGACCACGTTCGGTTGCGCCGGGCGCTTGTTGAGCAACATGCGCGCTTGCGCTTCTTCACGCGCGCGCACATTGACCTCCGCCACAGCGGTGAAATAGCCGGGCGCGTCGACCGAGAACTTGAGCGGTCCGGGCGGCACGTTCTCGAAGCGGAACGCGCCGTTCGCGTCAGCCTTGAGGTCGAGTTTGCGATTCAGGCGATCGGTGACCTCGATGTGGGCACCGTCCACCGGTTGATTGGTTTCCGGATCGGTGACGGAGCCGATGACGATGCCGACTTTGGGTAGCGCTTCGAGCTCGCACTGAACCTTGACCACGCTCGAGCCCGTGCCCGCTGCGGGCGCACCGCCCGCGGGTGCCTGCACCGGTGCCGACCCTGGTTCACCCGGAGCCGCAACCGCTCCAGCGGCCGGTGGCGGCGCTGCGGGCGCCGGCGCCTCGATGGTGGCCGAGCACTGGCCGTCGCGGTAGCCAGTGGCCGTCACGTTGAACGTGTAGGTGCCGGGTTCCAGGTTCGCGCTGCGGAACGAACCATCGGCTGACGAGATCATACCCGTCAGCGGACGGCCGTCGTACTTGATCAGCGCGTCGGGCACCGGGTTCGGCGTGCCCTTCTCCAAGACCACACCTTCGATCACTCGCTCAATAGTAGCGACTGCCGTCGCGGGAGCTGGCACATGTTGGATCACCGGCTTGGGCGTCACCGTGTCGATCGCGTAGCCCAGGGCGAAGTAGAAATTCCACGGCATTTCTGGCGCGATCTCTTCGACGAACTTGGACGTCGCGCCGGTGCCTACGTCGAACGCGGCCAGCAGCGAGAGACCGTGATCCTGCCACGGGAAGACTCGCGCGCCGACGCTGAAGCGCGACGGTGTGGTGGACATGCCTTGGTTCAAGCCCAAGCACAAATCACCATTGGCATGAGCCGCGTTCACCGAACACGTGTAGTTCTGCCGATTCACGGGCACGTCGATCGACCACTCGACGAAGGGCCGTACGAACTCGTGCACGTACTCGGCAGCGAAGCCCATTTGGAAGAAGTCCACGCGGTTGATATCGAGGCCAAAGCGCTCGATGCGCGAAATCGGTCCGCCGCGACCTTGGGGTGGCGGAGTGCTCTCGATCGAGCTCACGATCTTGCCCGAGTTGTCGAACAGGTAACCGAGGTTCGCGTGGAATCGTAGGGGGATGCGATCGGCGACTTTCGAGCGATTGTTCAGATCCGCAGTAGCCAACGCGCGCAGCGCGAAGCTCGTGCTCGCTCCGTCCAAGCCGACACCGCCGGTGCCATTGAGCAACCACAACTCAGCCTCGCCACCGAAGGTGAAGATGCCGTCTGGCGTGTGCGGCATGAAACCCTTGAGGCCCAAGTTCGTATCGCCGAGCACTTGCAACAGCTGCGGGCGACCGCGGCTGTTGCTCGTTGCGTGGTTGTGGAAGCCGGCAAACGCCTCCAAAAACGGCAATACCGTGACGGACAGCCCGAGATGTGCACCGGCGCGCGTCACGTCGTCTTCATCCGTGGGTGACGACTTATCGTTCGGAGGGAAGGTCGGACAGGGCGAAGCGCCGTTGCACAGGAAGCCCGTGCCCGCGTAGTACGAGCCGGTCGTGACGAAGCGGAACGTGCCAGGGGCGCCCGCTCCGGCCTCGATCACGTGCAGCAGACCTGTGGAGCCGCTCAGTGCGCTGCCGAGATGCAGCGACTCGGCGCGCCAGCGGCGCTCGAGTTCGATCGCGTCGGCACTGTCGACATCACCCTTGGGCTCCTTGGGATCGACGTCGTAGCCATCGCTGTTCCCGATGCTCGCGCTGGCTGATGCGGAAGCTGCGGGCGCTGCAGCAGCGGGAGCTGCGGATGGAGGTTGTGGTGCAGGCGGCTCTGTCGGCGCGGCCGCTGGAGCAGGTGCTGGTGCAGGCGCGGGGGCCGGAGCTGGTGCAGCGCCCTGCGCATGCAGGCTCGAAGCCAGAAAGAGGGAACCCAAGAGCGACACAGAAGCTAGACCAACCCGTTTCATCATTCCTCGTTCCCTGAGCGCCGAGCTCTGGCTCGTCCGCGCCATAGTTAACATGTTTCTCGCGCCATTGGGCCCTACCTGGCCTTCCCCGCGACCAACGGAGCGGCCGATTGAGGACGGGACCGGCCGGCGCCCGCTCGCCAGTCGGGCCAGAGGAGCAGGCGAGACCGCGCGAGGGCCGAGCATGGACGAGGGGAGACTGCGGCCCACCCACATCGGACTTTTCGCTCTGCCCTCCCGAGCGTTTTGCGGACGCGCTCCACCACCACTACCCTTGGTACCGTGAGCACTCTGATTCGCGTAACCGGACTCCGCAAGGAGTTTCGCCAAGGGTTTTTCATGCGCCGGGTATTGGCCGTGAAGGGGGTCTCCTTCGAGGTCGAGAGCGGCGAAATTTTCGGCTTTCTCGGTCCGAATGGTGCCGGCAAAACCACCACGATCAAGATGCTGACCGGCTTGATTGCGGCAACCGGCGGCGAGGCCACGTTGTTCGGCGACCCGGTGCCGAGCCCCCGCGCACTCTCGAGGGTTGGATTTCTGCCCGAAAACCCTTACGTATATCCTTATCTAACCCCCACCGAGTTCGTCGAACTGTGCGCTCGGCTGTCCGGGCTCTCGGCGCGCGCGGCGCGCGACCGCACGCGGCAGGTGCTCGATCAGGTCGGCGTCCTGTACGCGGCCGATCGCCCAGTTCGCCGCCTGTCCAAGGGCATGCTGCAGCGCACCGGGTTGGCGGCTGCACTGGTTTCGGATCCGGAGCTCTTGATCCTGGACGAACCGATGAGCGGTCTCGATCCGGTGGGTCGCAAAGAAGTCCGCGATTTGATTTTGAACGAGCGCAAGAACGGCCGCACCATCTTCTTCTCGACGCACATCCTGAGCGACGTCGAGGCGATGTGCGACCGCGTCGCGATCTTGCGCCGAGGGGAAGTCGTGGTGAGCGGTCGATTGGGGGACTTATTGCGCCGCGAAGTGCGCCGTACCGACGTGGTCGTGCTCGGCGCGAGTGAAGAATTTGCAGCCGAATGCCAGGCGTCGGGTTGTTCGGTGCAGCGCTTGGGCGCGCGCGTCGTGCTCGCGATCGAAGGTGAGGCGAACGTCGCCGTAGTCCTGAAACGAGCGCTCGCGCTCGGGTTTTCGATTGCCGAGGTTACTCCGCGTCACGAGACGTTGGAGGACTTGTTCGTGCGTGAAGCGATCGAAACCTGAGAGCCTCTAAGCGCGCTTCATCGGTCGCAACCGATTAGAAACCGTGGCCGGGGCTGACGGCGGTGCACACCCCCGCCCCGTCGGAGCCCGAAGACTGGCACTCGGCGTCAGTCACCACCTTGCATGCTTGCGCGGTGCACACCGTCGTGCAGTTCTTCGCGTCGATCTTCTTCAGGGTGGCCAAGTATGCCCTGGTCTCAGATGAGTCGTCCCGTTGCACGGGGACCTCGCAGCCGCAGGTGTTCTTCACCGTACCCGTGCACTGAATGGACTTCGCGTTCGGGTTGCACTCGCGTGCGGCTTCGAGCTGTTGACTGGCTTGCTTCAGCAAGTCACTGCAGCCAGCGTCCTGGTTCGTTCCACCGCTGCCCGCGCTGCCGGTCTGCGCGCCCGCGTGGCCCGCCGTTGCGCCGCTGCCCGCGGAGCCTGCGTGGCCTGTTCCGCCGCTGCCATTTGCACCCGCGCGACCACCCGCGCTCGATCCGGCACTCGGCGATCCGCCGTTGCCATTTCCACCGACGCCCTGACCGCCAATGCTCGAGTCGCCGGCACTGCCAAGGTCACCAGCGACGCCCGTCGTGCCCGCGGAGCTAGACTTCCCGGCGCTGCCCGAGTTGCCCGTACCCGAACTCGATGTCGAACCGGCGTGCGAAGCGTTCCCGGCGTGGTTCGAACCGGCGCTGCCGTTGCCGCCAAAAAAGTCGGTCTCGGATCCGCCGCAGGCGCTCAGCGCGAGTACGGTGAGACTGGGCAGCCAAAGGCAAATCCGGCGAGCCATGCCCGAGCCTAGCACTAACGAGCTCCGCGCTTGGCGACGACGGCGCGCAAAGTGACTAAATCCGCCGCTGCCAATTCGCGGGTCACGAGCAAAATCAGCAAATACGCCACCGCGACCAATACCGCGTACACGGGCGTTACAATTTTGCCGGCATGGGGCAGCAAGCGACCCAGCGTGACCGCGACAGCGATGCTCAACAAGACTCGGAGCAACGTGAGTGGCGGCGCGACCGCGCCAGCCGCGCGATACACGAAATAGGCTGCGGAGAGCGTGGCCACGAACAGCCCCGCGGCGGTGGCTTGCGCGGTGTAGAGCAACAAGGGTTCGCCAAAGGCCGCGCCACGCACGCGCAAGTAGCAGAGAGCGACGACCAAAGTGACCGCAACGGCCGTGACGATCACTGTTTCGCGCTCGTGCTTCAAACTGTTGAGCACCGTGGTCAGCACGCCGAAAATCGCGAAGCCACCAAAACCAATCGCGAGCAACTCCAGCGAGGTGCCGCCGAGCCGCGCGGCCTCCGCACCGAACACCAAATACAGCAGCCGGTCACTGAGCCCGGCTGTCACACTGACCATCAGCCCAGCAAGCACCAACGCCAGGCGCACCCCGGTGCGCACATAGCGCGCGACTGCCGCGCGATCCCCGTCGCGTGCCGCACTCGCAAGCATCGGAAACAAGATGAAGGTGACGGCGATCAGCAACTGGTAGGGCAAGAACGAGAACAGTTGAGTTGCGCGATACGCGCCGACCAGCGGATCGGCCGCCGCTGCCGGCATGCCCTGTGCCGCCGCCGCCTGCGAAGCAAAGCTACGCAGCAGCGTCAGGTCCGCTTGCAAGAGCAGGTTGAACAGCACCTGCCCAAGCAAAACAGGCAGCGCAAAAATCACGTGCTCGCGTACCGTGATCGACGACGCGCCAGGGCGACCGATCCCAACCAAAAACAGCGCCACCATCAAGATCGCCGAGGCGCCCGCGATAAACCCGATGGTCGCGCCTTCCACGGCCAAATTGAAGCGCCCAAACGCGTACGCGCCCGCGATCAAACCCGCTGTACGCAGCGTTCCTGCGACCACATCGAGCTTCGCCTGAGTGACGAACTCGCGCTGTCCGTTCAGAACGCCGATCAGCGGCGTGTACAAGCCGTACATCAGCATCACGCCGCTCAAAATCCGGAGCGGCCCCACCACGTGATGTGCGCCCACGGCGTCCGCGATGACTGGCGAGAGCAAGAAAAAGCCGGCCGCGAGCGCCACCGCAAACACCGCGTGCACGGCGAACACCCGCCGAATCGTGCCCGCGCGCGTCTCCGGCGTCGATTGCGCCACCGCGCGGCTCACGCTCTGAATCGAAGTCGTGGTCACCGGGTTGTAGGTGATGCCTGCGATCGAAAGCGCGCTCGCGAGCGCGCCATAGCCGTCCAGGCCCAGCAAGCGTGGTAACGCAATCTGCTGCACGAGTCCGACGAAGATGAAATAAACCTTGGCGAAGGCGACCGCGAGACCACCTCTTCCCGCTGTGCGCGTCACATCGGCGCTGGACCCGCTAGCGGCCAATGGCGGCTCTCCGGCTGGTCGTGCGGCAGGCTCCGCGGACACCGACTTGGAGGTTGCCGCGATCTCGGGTGCAGGCGTCGTCACTCCCGCGCTATGGCATCCGGCCCGCCGATCCGTCAACGCCTGAAGTCTCGAAACCGGTCGATCGGCGGTGGCGCGAGCCGAGGCAACGAGCAAACGAGGACACGAGCGCGCCCGCCGAGCGAGGCCAAGCGGGAAAAAGTGCAGCAAATTTTTCAAAAGAGTCCGCCAATTCTCGAACAATCAGCGCTCGCGTGAGAAGATCGAACGGATCTGCTTGACCTTCAAACTTCGGTGACTAATGTCTCGCGTCCTCACAGACATTCCGACTTAGCTCAGTTGGTAGAGCAGGCGGCTGTTAACCGCCGGGTCCTAGGTTCGAGTCCTAGAGTCGGAGCAAATCTCGAAGAATGTCCGGGTTCGGTGCTCACCGACCCGCGCTGAAAGTGAGAACGGATTCGCGTCGCTCGACGATACGACGCGTCGCGTTCGACTCGCGTGACGGACGTCACGTGGAATGCGTTGCGCCCCGTCAGCGTTACTGGCTCCTGACGCTCCAGGTGGCGCTCTTCGGCGCTCTGCCTAGTGCCACCTCGTCTTTGACCTGCTGGTGGCGCGAGCGGAGCTCGGAGGCGTGGCGGTGTCGTTGCCGGAACGACCGTGACTTCGTTCAACACGGAGCAGCATCGCGTTGCGCGATAGGGAGCGTCGCGCGCCCACCGCGCAAACCGCGTCCCATTGCCAGTACGTCGAACGCATTCTCTCCAGCCGGCAAAGCTTTGTCAGCTTGGCGCGTGCGGGCCGCGATTGCAGCGCGAACTTCGCGGAAGTTCGTTGCTCTTTTCCGGCAATGAGCACTGGCACGCCTCTCGCTTGAGGCGGCAGCATGAGTTTAGATCTCCTGCTCAAGAAATACTTTCACGGCGTCGTGGTGGCATTCGTTGCGCTTGCCGCGTACTTCCAGGCCGCGGGCGCTACACAGCTGATCGGTGCGTCGTTGTCTGGGTCGGCGACCAGCGCACAGCGGTCTCGCGTCATGGCCGCTGCAGCAACGACTACGACGCGCGAGCAACCAACTGCAGACGCGATCATCGCTCGCAATCCCTTCGACTCCGTCACAGGGCCGCTCAACGCCGGGGACCTCAGGTTCAAGGACCTGGTGTTGCCGGACAAGAGTTCGCCCGGCAACACCGATCCGCTGACCGCGCCCGTGTGTGACGCGCCAACCGTGTACATCGTCACCGAGTCGGATGATCCGCTTTCGTCCGTTGCTGCGCTGCAGGCTCCGGGCGACTCGCGTCCGCGCATGCATCGCGTGGGGGACGAGGTGGGCGGCAAGAAGGTGGAGTTCATCGGCTATAACCCGCGTGAGAACACGCCCGCGGTGTGGCTCTCATCGGGCAACACGCTGTGCCAGGCAATGTTGTTCAAGACTCAGCCGACCTTGCCCGCGGTTGCGGCAGCCACCGGTCCCGAGAAGCCAACGCCGCCATCTCCGACCGACGATGCCGGCCGTTTGCTGGCGGAGATTAAGTCCAAGATTCAGAAGGTCAGCGACAACGAGTTCAACATCGACCGCTCCGTCGTCGATAAGATCTTGGAAAATCAGGCAGTGCTGATGAAGACCACGCGCATCGTCCCCGACACGAAGGATGGCAAGGTGCTCGGTATTCGTATGTTCGGTATCAAGCCCGACTCGCTGTTGGGCGCCCTTGGGCTGCAAAACGGAGATCGCCTGGAATCGATCAATGGCTTCAATATGGGCAGCCCCGAAAAGGCGTTAGAAGCCTATGCCCGACTCCGAACAGCCTCCCAGCTGGCCATTACCGTGAACCGCGGGGGTGTCGCTGTCTCCATTGTCCATCACATCACGTGAGCCGCTGTCACTGCGTCATCGCGCGCAGCTTCGCCGGCATCGGGCGGCACCCGCAGCTCTTCTCGTGGGCTCGGTGCCAGGCGAGTCGCTGCTCGAGCGTTGGGTTCCTTGGCATCCGGTGGCTCGTGTGCCACGCGGCGTTCAAGCGAGGGCGCTTCACCGGTTTTTTTCGCGTGGGTGCTGAATCGAGGGCGCGCGCTGTCTTGGTCTTCACCGGGCTTTTAGCTGGTTTGACCGCGATTGCTTCTACGGCGGATTGCAGGCGGCGCGCCCGCGTCTCCGCCTTTTTTGCTCCTTCGATCGACTCGACGTACTCGCGTTGGCGGCTGTAGCTGAGTTCCTGCCAGCGTTGCCATGCCGATGGTTTCGCTTTCAGCGCGCGCACCAGGTCTCGTGGCGGCTCGACTTCGCGTTTCGCTTCGCCGAGCTCGAGGGTCACACTCAGCGTTTCGTTCCCTTCGAGCCCTGCCGCTTCTCGATTGCTCTTTCGCAGCGGAATACAAGGACCATCACCCATCGAGGCGATGGTGCTTGGGTAGGTATAACCGTTCAGCGTGACCCTGACCGGCGCGCGCACCTTCCCGAAAATGGCGCGCGGGTCGAACGGCACTGGGATGAAGCACATCGAACCGTCTCGCACGAGGCTGATCTTGAAAGACTTTTTCATTGCGATCCCAAGAGCACGGGCGGCGAGGGAAAAAAACGCAGATCCGGCCGTCAGCGTTACGCGCCCTGCTGAAAGTAGTGACGCTCGGCCAGATCCGCGAGCAGTCCAGCATGACTCGGCTTCCACCCGAGCAGCTCGCGCGTGCGCGCGCTCGAAGTCGGGTTGTCGAGCTGCGCGACCATCCCCAAGAAGCCTCCAAAGAGCTCGCCTGCGCGCTCGGCTGGGATGCTCTGCGCAGGCAAATCGAGACCTCGGCCGATCGCTTCGGCGATCGAACGGAACGGAACGCCCTCGTCTGCCGCCGCGTGGACGTACGAGCCGGCAGGCGCGGACTCGAGCGCCAAACGATAGAGATGGGCCGCGTCGAGCGTATGCACTCCGGGCCAGCGGGCGTTTCCTTCGCCTACGTACGCTGCGAATCCGTTCTTGCGAGCCGCCGCGATCAGCATCGGGATGAAACCATGATGATCGAGGGAGCTATGAACGGTGGGCGCGAGCCGCATGATCGAGGTTCGCACCCCGCGCTTGGCAAAGTCGAGCGAGAGCTTTTCCGAGGCGACACGCGGGTTCCCTCCGTCCTGCCCCACGTCGGCCTCGGTACCCGCGCGGCCGTGAACGCTGTGCGCGAGAAGCATCGTGCCAGAGGTGTTCACGAACGGCTTTCCAGAGCCTTCGAGCGCAGTACCGAGCGCTTCGACTGCGCGCAAATCCGCGTTCACCGCTGCCATGAAGTCACCCCCGGCCAGCGCCAAGTCATGCTTGAACGCGAGGTGAATCACGCCGTCGGCGCTGTGCGCGGCCGCACGCAGTGCGTCGAGATCGTCGAGGGTGTTGCGCAAGACTTGGGCGCCAGCGGACACCAGCTTTTGCGCTGAGGGTTCTGACCGTGCCAGGCCGGTGACCGAGTGTCCCGCGCCGATTAGCTCACGAACGACGGGCAGACCAATGTGACCAGAAGCACCAGTGACGAATACATGCATGGGGATCTCCTGATGTCAGAATAGGACATCACATCTACCATGTGATGTCAGACCCTGCAATCACCTTGTCAGACCCTGACATCGCGAACCATATCGGCTACAGTTCAGCTGGATGGCTCGTTGGGAACCTGATGCGCGCGGACGGCTCGAGAAGGCCGCGATGGAGCTCTTTCAAGAACGCGGCTACGCGCGCACCACGGTCGGGGACATCGCCGAGCACGCGGGACTGACCGAGCGCACCTTCTTCCGCTATTTCACGGACAAGCGAGAGGTGCTCTTCTCGGGCAGCGCTGAACTCGAGAAGGCCCTCGTCGAGCGGGTGGTGAATGCGTCCAAGGACGCGCCTCCGCTCGAGCTGACGATCGAAGCGTTCGAGGAGGTGGCCGTTTGGCTTCAGACGAGGCGTGATTTTTCGGACGTGCGCGCACGGTACGCGATCGTCACCGAGCACGCGGAGGTGCGCGAGCGCGAGCTGATCAAGATGGCGTCATTGGCAGCGGCAGTCACGAAAGCGCTTCGGGGTCGCGGTGTTACCGAGCCCACAGCGAGCGTGGTCGCCGAATCCGGCATCACGGTGTTCAAGGTCGGGTTCGAACGCTGGGTTTCAGCGAAGAAACCTGGTGATTTTTCGACGCACATCCGCGCAGCAGCGAACGCACTCAGGGCAGCTACGGCGCCTGCGTCTGCACGCGAGGCACCGCGAGCGAAGCGCGCTTGACCGACAGCGGAGCCAGCACGAGCTGAATACCGCAGCGCTCAACTCGCGCTCGCAGCATGCCCGTTACTCCTTGATCTCGGCCTCCACCAGCTGGGCCAACAACGTCAAAGACTCCTGCCAGCCCAGGTAACATCCCTCGACCGGGATGACGCTGGGAATGCCCTCTTGCACGACAGTCAACTCGGTGCCGACGGACACCTTTTTGAGTGTGATCGTCGTCTGCATCTGCCCGGGCAGGTTTGGGTCGTCGAACTTGTCGGTGTGTCGAATGCGTTCGTTGGGTACGAGCTCGACGAATTCACCGCCGAACGAGTGGCTATGCCCAGTCGTGAGGTTTTTGAACGACATTTTGTAGGTCCCGCCGACCTCAGCCTTGATCTGGTGGACCTTGCCCGTGAAGCCGTGCGGCGGCAGCCACTTCGCCATCGCGTCGCCGTCGAGGAAGGCGCGATAAATTCGCTCAGCGGGTGCACGAAGGACGCGGTGAAGTTTTACGGTGTTCTCGGCCATGGGTCTTCTCCTGGTTTGCGTGCGTTGGTCGCTGCGACGAGCAGTCGACGATTTTCGCATCTGCAGCGGCGACGAAAGAGCAAAGTCCGGATCGACAAGCTGGGCGACCTTTTTTTGAGGACCAATCAGCGTAACTTTGTCCGGTTCAGCGACCGGCCGTTGCAGCTGTGGCGCTTGTGAACACTCCGGCACCCATTGACGCCTCAACTGTTCAGCCTGCGTCCCCAGGCGCAACCTCGGCAGCACAGACTCCCGCCCAGGGCCAGCCGGGCTTGCCATAGGTCGGCGCTGGCAGTCGCGACAGGAGCGACATGAAAAATGGCAGCCGTCCGAGCTTGCCGGCTGCCTGAGCGCTCGAGCGAGCGGACCGGATCGTCCAGCCGCATTGTTCGAAAATGAGCGCTCCTTGCTCCGGGCCAAAGCGCATTTCGGCCGTGCCGCGTAGCGCGCCGCCGGTCCTCTTTCGGATCATTTCGATGACCGCGCGATTGTGCAGATCGAAGATCCAGCGCTGTGGGTGAAGGGCGCGGAGCTCGCGTGCCAGGCCGAGAGCAGCGTCGTCGCTCAAGTAGTAAAGTAGGCCCTCGGTGAGGACAATCAGGCGCCGAAACCGAGCTCCCACGTCGGCAAACAAGGAGCGTCGCGAATCAGCTTCCGCCAAATCCAGCGCGCGCTGTTCGACCACGCAGCTCGCGTTTTGCTCGCCCAGTTCGCGCGCTCGTGCCGCGATCACATCCGCGTGGTCCACGTCGATCCAAGTCAGCGAGCGCGGAAACACCAGTCGATAGGGACGGGTATCGAAGCCTGCGGCCAGATTGAGCACGGCGTCGGCGCCATCGTTCGCTGCTTCGATCAGCAATCGATCGATCAACACCGTGCGCGCGACGACCGCCCAAGTGCCGCCGACGCGTCGGCTGAGTTCGCGCATCGCGTTCATGTCTTCGCCCACGAAGCGACGCGCAAAGCGATCGTGAAACAGGGCGTCATCGCGCTCCGACTCGAGCGCGCGTGAGGCTGCGGCCCAGCGCGCGGTGTCTTGCACTCGGTTCAGGCTGCCCGCGGTCACCCGGCGCCTCCGTTGGGCCTGGTCGAGTGATTGGCGCGTTGGAAATTATCCAATAAATACCGGAGCTGGCCGGGAGGGTTGGGGTGATCATGATGCGCGGTCATCGGGACTATTTATACCCGGCCAAAATTGACGTCAATATTCCCAGGGTAAAAACTTGCCGCTCTCCCATGGAGTTTCCGCTCGCCGGCTCATCCCGAGCATGCTGCCAAAAACTGACAGCGGTGCGCGTTATGCATTCTTTCGAGCCGAACCCACAGGAGGCCTGAATGCGAACATTGAACTATTTGTTGTTGCCCGTGCGCAGCCCACGCGAGAGCGCGAAATTGTATAGCCGTCTGCTCGGTCGCGAGCCGGTGGAAACCTCCGAGGCATTCGTGCTGTATGTATTGCCCAACGGCATCAAGGTTGGTTTGTGGTTGGCCAGCGATATCGAGCCGAAACCAGCCACGCCGGGAGGCATCGAGATTGCGTTCAGCGAGGCGAGTCGGGAAGCCGTGCTCGACACCTACAAAGAGTGGACCGATCTCGGCCTCAAAGTCCTGCAAGAGCCAACCGACATGCCGTTCGGGTTTACGTTCGTCGTTGAGGACTCCGACGGACACCGGTTGCGACCGTTCGTGCTGGCCGAGCGACCACGCTGAAGATTGCGACCGATTTGCGCTCTCGAAGCCATCGCGCTAGCGGAGGATCGGGAAGTGCTGCCATGAATTCGCGACCCGCGGCAAAAAAGGCCAAACCAAAGACCAAACGTCCGGGCAAGTCGGTGCAACTGCTTGCCGGTGGCAATCCGCGCATCGCCAAGGCCGATGGCGATGCGCCGGTGGAAGCGTACATCGCAGCTCTGCCGGGCTGGAAGCGCGACCTCGCACGAGCGCTCGACGCGCTGATCGTACGACACGTGCCGAGCGTACAGAAAGCCGTGAAGTGGAATTCACCGCTGTACGGGATCGAGGGTCGAGGCTGGTTCCTCGGGATCCACACCTTCACGCGCTACCTCAAGCTGGCATTCTTTCGCGGCACGTCGCTTCGCCCAATGCCGCCCGGCGAGAGCAAAGGCAAGGAGACTCGCTACCTCGACATTCGCGAAGATGACGCGCTCGACGAGGCGCAGTTGGCGAAGTGGCTGAAACAAGCCGCCAAAGTTCCGGGCTGGGTGCCGTGACGGAGCCTGCTGCGGGCGCCTCATTCGAGTAAAAGCTGAATCCTTTTTGCATCGAGCAGGCTTCGTTAGTCGCTCGTGGCACACGCGCGCGAGCGCTTTTCTAGGAATCGGTGTTCGGCCTCGTTTCGGCCGAGAGCGAGCGCTGACTCGAAGTGCCTGCGCGCAGCCACTGCATTCCCGCGCCGCAGCTCGAACTCGCCCATTGCTGCGGGGTAGAACGGGTAGCGAGAGAGTCGTTCGCGATCGGCAATCGCGCATAATTCGGCGAGGCCTCGCTCTGCGCCGTCGCGCTGCCCAATGGCGATCGCGCGGTTGAGCGCGACGACGGGTGAGGGGGCAAGCTCGAGCAACCGATCATACAGCGTTACGATTGCCGACCAATCTGTGTCACTCAGCGTGCGCGCGCTGACGTGCACCGTGGCAATGGCAGCCTCGAGGTGATACGCCGAGAGTTCGGTGCCCGCAGCGGAACGCTCGAACATGCGCAGCCCTTCAGTAGCCAAGCGCGAATCCCAGCGTGAACGATCCTGTTCGCCGAGTGCGTTCAAGTCACCCGCGGCGTCGACCTTTTCCGGTAATCGCGCAGCATGCAGGCAAAAGAGCGCCGCCAACGCGAATGTCGGTGGTGTCGCTGCGGGTGCATACTCGAGCAAGAGTTGCGTCAAGCGCAGCGCTTCTGCGCACAATTCGCGACGCACGGGGGCATCGGATGCGCCGTGATAGCCCTCGTTGAACATCAGGTACAGGGCACGCCTGACGGTCGCCGAGCGTGCCTCGAAGTCCGCACCACCGAGCTCGAATAGCCGTTGACTGCTGGCGAGCAGCTTCTTTCCGCGCGAGATGCGCTTTTCGACCGCCGCCGGACTGGAAAGGAGCGCGCTTGCGATCTCGTGCACGCCGAAGCCGCACAATATGTTCAAGATCAACCCGAGCTGCGCCTCTTCGCTCAACTGGCCGTGGCAGCAGGAGAACATCATGCGCAGCTGCTCGTCGCGGATGACGTGGGCAGCGAACGCTTCGTCGATCAGTGGAGTCAGTGTCCACTCGCTGTCCAGCAAGCGGCCCATTTCCGGCGCGAAACGCCGCGCCGTTCGGTCGCGTCGCACGAGGTCGAGCGCGCGGTTCTTCGCGGTGGTCATCAGCCACGCGCCCGGATTCTCTGGTGCACCGCGCACGCTCCACACTTCGAGCGCGCGCGAAAATGCATCCTGCACCACATCCTCCACGAACGACAGCTGGTGCACGCCGAAGATGCGGGTGAGCGCGGCCCGCAACCGGCCCGCTTCGCGGCGGAAAATCTGTTCGTTCGATTCCAAATCGTTCACTCTCGTCGCGCGTAGCGCAGCATCACGTTGCCGGAGGCATATGGCTTGGCCTCCAAGAGCTGAAGCGGCACGCGCGCGGCAACGCCTCGGATCGGCGAACGCCCCTCGCCGAGCAACACCGGGCCGACGATGAATTGATACTCGTCGATCAATCGATGCTCAGTGAGCTGCGCAACCAGCGAGCCGCTGCCGAAGACAATCATGTCCTTGCCGGGTGCTTGCTTGAGCGCAGTGAGTTCCGCTGGATCGAACTGCGCAAAGAGCTGCGAATTCTGCCAAGTGACTTGCTTCTTGCTGCTCGAAAATACGCATTTTCGTGTTTGATTGATCCAGCGCGCCATCGATAGCATCGTCTTCGTGCGCCGGCCGTCGCTGTGTGGATCGCCTGCAGTTTCGGGATGGCCTTCGGCGTGAGGCCAGAAGCTCTCGAATGCATCATAGGTGCGGCGCCCGAAGAGCATCGTGTCGAAGTCCTTCATGCGGTCGGCGCCGGCTTGGTCGATTGCCTCATCAGGAACGGCCCAATCCAGACCGCCATCGCTGCTCGCGAAGTAGCCGTCTGCAGACACCCGGTTGAACATCACGATGCGTCTCATGCTGCGTCCCCTTGGTTCAACGCGGGCGAGGCGCCGATTGCCCGAACTTCCACCGAGCCGCCAGCGGCAGCGATCGGACAGCCGCCAGCGATTTGCGCCGCGTGAGCGAGATCCCGCGCTTCGACGATGATGAAGCCGAGGACGAGTTCCTTGGCTTCGGCGTACGGACCATCACTGATGACTTGATTGGGTCCCCGCACCACTTTGCCCTGCAGCGACAGTGGCTGACCGGGATCCTTCAGATGTCCTTTACTTTCGAGCTCACGGATCCAGGCCAGCCACACCTGCAGGCTCTGCTTTGCTCGCTCGGGTGTGCCCATGGCCTCACGTTGCTTGGCCTCGCTAGTTCTAAACAGATAGACGAATTCGCTCATCGTGGCGCTCCTCTTCGAGTTTTCACTCTCTTCGACCCTTGCGACGGATGAAGGTGGGCAACGCCGGACATTTTTTTCAGGCCCGGCTGCTCTTTCTTTTAGAATCGCGGTTTGAGCTGGCTCCCAGCGCGCAACTGGCCTGCGTCGTCGACCTCGCTCAAAACCGCCGGGAACTCGTTGTTGAGCGTCTTCTTCCAACCGGGGCCCATGATCAGTTGCGTCATGAATAGCCCGTTCAGCCCCGTAAAGCCGGTGTGCTCGAAGTGAAGTCGAGTGCCGCCCGCGTGCGCTTCCAGCGTGTAGCTCACGAACGTCTCGCTCCCGTCGTCGTCGCCAACCCACGAATAGCGCAACTTCGAAAGCTCGCGGACCTCGAGCACGACGCACTCGACGAAGCCGCGCCAATGCTTGTTTCGCTCACCGATCAGTTTGAAGCGGTTGCCCACCACGGGTTGGTAGCCTTCGGGCCTCATGCTCCACAGCGCCATCAACGGGGGCTCGGTCAGCACTCGCCAGACCTTGGTCGGTGAATGGGGATAGTCACGCACGATACGAACTGCACTCATCGGGACTTCTTTCTGCGTCGCGGTTTGATCGGAATAGGAGCAATTGCCGGATGATCGGGCAACTCATCGAGTACATGGCCGATGACGTCGAGTTGTCGCTCGACGTACGTTCGGTAGCGGTTGAGCCAAACGTCGATCTCCGCCAACGGGGCTGTGCGTAAGCGGTAGTAACGAAAGCGACCCTCTGCGCGCTCGCTGACCAACCCCGCGCTCTTCAAGATCGCCAATTGTTGACTCACTGCGGATTGCGTGATGTCGAGCGACGCAACCAAGTCCGAGACGATGCGCTCGCCGCGCCCGAGCGCATCGATCAGCGCGCGCCGCGTTGGGCAGGCGATCGCTTGAAAGACGTCAGCGTGACTCGCGGCGCGCACCATGAGCTCGCAATATATTAGTGAATGCTAATGTGTCAACGGGCGCACTCGCCGTCGCGTGCGGCCCATTGGCCTAGTCGGCGGGCCATTTATTTGGCTCAAAACACTTGCAGCGCGAGGCCGTCGCTCTATACTGAACTATATGGTTCAGTGTTCGGCGTCGCTCGACGGCACGTTCGCAGCCCTCTCGGATCAAACCCGGAGAGGGATTTTGGAGCGGCTCGGCCGCGGCGAGGCCTCGATCACGGAGCTGGCAGACAAATTCGCAATGACCCTGACCGGCATGAAGAAGCACGTCTCAATCTTGGAGGACGCGGGATTGCTCACGACCGAAAAGGTCGGACGAGTGCGATCCTGCAAGCTCGGTCCTCGGCGCCTGCAAGACGAGGCCGCGTGGATCAACGCCTACCAGCAAATGCTGAACGAGCAATTCGATCACCTCGAGGCATTCCTCGAACGAACGAAAGGGAACGAATGATGGACCAAGCAATGAGCACGCCCGGGCGTGCACTCCTCAGCACCGTCGGCGAGCGGGGCTTTCGCCTCGAGCGCATCTTCAATGCCAAGCGCGAGCGTGTCTGGAAGGCGATGACCGAGCCCGAGCTGATCGCGCAATGGTGGGGGCGCGGTAATCGACTCGTCATCGAGCGCTTCGAGTTCGAGCGCGGCGGTCACTGGCGCTTCGTCGAGCACAGTGACCATGGCGTGCATGGTTTCGAGGGCCGTTATCGGGAAATCGTGCCTGTTGAACGCATCGTGTCGAGCTTCGAGTGGGACGGCATGCCGGCCCACGTGGCGATCCAAACCATGACCCTCGAACAACTCGCGGACGGGCGCACCAAGCTCGTCAGCTCCGCGCTCTTCCATACCGCCGCCGAGCGCGACGGCATGATGCACTCGGGCATGGAAGGTGGCGCGAACCTCAGCTACGAAGCGCTCGATCGCGTGCTAGCGGCTCTCGGTTGAGGCGCGGTCAAAGCTCGAGCACACGGTAGAATGATTTGAGCGACGGCTTGGCCGCGGATTGCAATGCGCATCGCTTCGGGGACGATGCCGTGTTGCAAGAGCACGCGTTCGGCGTCGGTGAGTGAGAGCGGCGCAGGAGTTTGCTGCGCGCCGAGGGCGGCAAACTCCCGCTGCACGGCGCGCTCGAGGGGCGGGCCACCGAGTGAAAGGGCCCACTGGACGAAGCGGTACGCGAGCTCCGCGTGCCGCGTTTCGTCTTCGCTGATCTCGAGCAGGAGCGTGCGAAGCGCAGGAGCTTCAGCGTATTCCGCGGCTTCTCGAGCTTCGACCGCCGCGAGGGTTTCGCCCACGCAACCCTCGCGGATGGCGTTCAGAACGATCTCCTCCAAGGACGACTCATCCAAGCTACGCTCGATGACGAGGCGTCCAGGGCCAATTGGCGCTTCGGCATAGCTACTGGCAACGGCGAAGCAAGCCTTGGCGTGCTTGGTCTCATCGGTCATGGCGGCGGTCGCGAGTTCGATCAACGCTGCGGGGGCGCCGAGCTGCATCAGCTGCAGCGTGAAGCGCGCGAATGCGGCGATCGATGCATGCTCCATCAGCGCGATGTTCGTCCAGCGCTCGGCCAGAGCACGCCGTAACGCCGGATCCAATTCAGCGCTACACGGCGAGTGCGAGCACCCGCCCCAATCCGCGCGCTGCGAGCTCCGGGCAAGCCGCTCCTCGCCTTCAACCAAAAATGGGCGGCCATAGGTGCAGTGGAACGTCGTGCATTGAAAGCCCACGGTCTTACCCCCGGAGTAACAGTGCTGCGTCCCTGCTGATGAAGGGCAATCCGAATCACCTCCGCACGTGTCCAGGGGGGATTGGCAAGAGAATGCGAATGAGCCGCAGCCGCCCGACTGGTCATGGAGCTTGCACAAGTAGCCGCTCGCGCAGTCCGCGTCGGTGGAGCAGCCGGCGCCCACGCAGCGTCCGACCGGCTCGGTGCAATCGCACAACTCACCCGGCCCGCAGTCACTGTTGTCGACGCAGCCGTAGGCACAATACGAAAACTCTGGCGACGTACTCGATCTCTCGCAATAGCCGTACAGATCGGCGGTGCACTCAGCGTCGTACTTGCACGCCGCATTCGGGTTCAGGTTTGGAAGCGGGTCAGCGCGCGGTACGTGCGACGCGCACTTGACCGCGGCCTGTCGATGCACGAAGCCGTCGCATTCGATCAGTCCATTGCCTTGGTCTTTGGGGTTCTTACACGGGAATTGGTTTGGCGGCGGCGGTGGCCCAGCAGCGCCGGCGCTTCCTGCGCTCGGTGCGCTGCCGCCGTTGCTCGCGCCGCCAGTGTTGGAGCCAGCGGCGCTCGCACCGCCCATGCTCGAACCGCCCATATCCGAACCACCCTGTTCGGTGGTGCTGCCCGCCGCTCCGGGATCGCTCGATCCGCCGCTGTTTTCGAACCGCGTGGCGGCCCGCCCTCCGCAAGCGAGCTGCGTCGCACCCAATGCCGAAAGGAGTGCAGCCCCGAACAAGTCCAAGCGAGTGCGAAGCACCATCACCGCTCAGGGTAGCAGCGCGATGCGCAGCACGGTAGCTTCACGCGCGCTAGAGATCAGGTCACCGCTCTCGGTTTCAAGGGATCCATCATGCCTCGCCTAGAAAGATCGCCCAAACCGGTTCCGCTCGCGAAGCAGGTGCAAACTGCGTTGGCAGCGCTCGAAGCGCTCAGCACGAAACGTGATCTAGAGAATCTGCCGCGCTTCGGCATCACCGCGAGCAACCCGCTCGGCGTATCGATGGCCAAAATCCAAAAGCTCGCGAAGAGCATAGGCCGCAATCACGAGCTCGCTTGCGCGTTGTGGGACACCGATTGCTACGAGGCTCGGTTGCTCACCGCGTACGTTGCTGAACCGGCGCGCCTGACGCCCGCACAGATGGATCGTTGGTGCAAAGACTTCGACAACTGGGCCGTGTGCGACACGCTCTGCTTCCATTTGTTCGATCGCGTGCCGCACGCATGGACCCAGATCTACAAGTGGAGCAATCAGCGTCCAGAGTTCGTCAAGCGCACCGCGTTTGCGTTGATGGCGAGCAGCGCTGGGCACGATAAGCACGCGAGCGACGACGTGTTCCTCGAAGGCTTGACGCTGATCGAGCGTGCGGCGAACGACGAACGCAACTTCGTCAAGAAGGCGGTGAGTTGGGCGCTGCGCCGCATTGGTCGACGCAATCGAGCGTTGCATCGCGCGTGCGTCGAGCTCTCTGCGCGCTTGGCGGCTTCGAGTGACGCGACGGAACGCTGGGTCGGGCGCGACGCCTACCGAGAGCTAACCAGTGTGCCTGTGGAGCGCGGGGTGCGCGCCAAGTCAGAGCGCGAAAAGACGCAGGCATCGGCGAAGCGCGCCGTCAAGAGCGCACCAAAAAAGAAAACCGTAGCGCGAGCGAGGCAGCGCTGAGATCGGATTTGTAAGGTGGCTGTTACAGCGCGTGCAAGACTTGCTGGTAGGTTTTCACTCGTTTTTCGAGGCCCGGCCAGGTCGCGTCGCAGCGGCGGCCACTGTACGAATTGAGCGTGGTGCGCACCCAATCTGCGTGGGAACGACCCTTGCCGTTGCAGGTGTAGAAGGCTCGTCGCAACGCGCGTGCCGCCTCTTCCGTCTGTACCGTGATGTCAGACGAACCCCATGCGTTCTCGTTGAGACGGTTCTTGTGCGCTTGCCACAAGCCCCAAGCGCGGTGCTGCACTTTGCCATCGCGAGTGCGGAACGAATCACCTTCGTAGTCTTTGTACTCGCCACGCGCGATGCGCGCGCTGAGCGCGGACTCGTGCGCCGCGACCGTGAGGATCAATGCTGCCCACTCACGCGTGATTTTCGGCACGCTGGCAATGGCAGTAGCGAGTTCCCGTGGGTCCACCGGTTCGTCGATTTTCGACTGCAATGGAGCTTGTGCGACAATCAAACGCTCCATCAGTGAAGGCGCGGAGGCGCCTGCAAAACTAGTGAACCAAAGGCCAATCGCGAAAGCCGCGCAGGCAGCCATGATCGCACGCCGTAGGCGATCGAGGCCAGAAGAGCCTGGTTCTATGCTGATTCGTTCGCGAGACACGATATTTTCAACTTCCGCTAGTCAGTCGTAAGAAAGGGTAGCTCGCTGAATAACCGCCACGGCATCGGAATACAAGGGCTCGTGTGCGACCTTCTGGAGAAAGCCAGTAGCATTTCAGATCTGAAACACAAAACTGACACAGTATCCGCTACTTCGCAGAATGTAGAATTGACGTTTTCTGATCTGGAACCCATCTCTAACAGTTGCGCCGTAATGAAGAATGCATCCATAGCGAAACGCCGTGCTGCTCACGGTGAAATTCATCGCAGCCAGCGCGCTAGCTGGTTGCGCGCCGCGGTCCTCGGAGCAGACGACGCGATCGTGTCGACCGCCAGCTTGATGATCGGCGTCGCTGCCTCCGACGCAAGCAAGCAAGCGATCTTTATCTCGGGTGTTGCCGGTCTGTTCGCGGGCGCCATGTCGATGGCTGCGGGCGAGTTCGTCTCCGTCAGCTCTCAACGCGACGCAGAGCAAGCGGACATCGAACTCGAGAGAACCGAGCTCGAGAAACAACCGCGAGCCGAGTTGGACGAGCTGACCCTGATCTACGTGCACCGTGGTCTCGACAAGGAGCTCGCGCGGCGTGTAGCCGAGCAGCTCAGCGCGCGCGATCGCTTGGGCGCGCATTTGCGTGACGAGCTGGGCATCGATCCGCACGCGCTGGCGCGACCACTTCAAGCCGCGTGGATCTCGGCGCTCAGCTTTGCGAGCTTTGCCACCGTGCCCATCATCGCTTTGCTCGCGGCGCCCGCGAGTGCTCGCATCCCGATGATCGCGGGGCTCTCACTCGTGAGCTTGAGCGCTCTCGGAGCGCTCGGCGCGCGGCTCGGCGGGGCGCCAATGGGCCGCGCCGCGCTGCGCGTTTTCGTTGGGGGCAGCTTGGCCATGGCAGTTACGGCCGGCATCGGAAAAATCTTGGGTATTTCCATGGGTTGAGCCCACGAAAAGCGTGCTAACAACGGACCCCCCAATGGCCGCATTCACGAACTTCTATGACTGGTTGGCGAAGCAGAAAAACCTCCGTTCGCTGGTGGGCGACATGGCGCGCGAGACCGCGCGCGACGAGAGCTTCCCGCGTGACGTGACTACGCTCGACGCGGTGCTCGAGCATTTGCAAAAGGCCAATGCGTCGAGCGCTGCGCTGGCTCGCGCGCGTTCGACCTGGAAGGTGTTTGCGCGCGGCGGTCGCTGACGCGAGCGTGCTGTTCACGCGCGCCATCGGACTGTACCATCTCGAACATGAACTCCCTCGCTGTCGGTACTTTCGAAGTCACGATGAACCCCGAGCCGCCGTACGACTCGAACGAGGGCGCGAGCATCGGCCGCGTGTCGATCAAAAAGCAGTTCTCCGGCGATCTGCAAGCGACCAGCACGGTGGAGATGATCGGCGCGCGCAGCCTGCAAGTGAAAGGCTCCGCGGGCTACGTCGCCATCGAGCGCGTGATCGGCAAGCTGCACGGCAAGAGCGGCAGCTTCGTACTCCAGCACAGCGGCACGATGACGCGAGGCAAAGGCGAGCTCCACGTGAGCGTCGTGCCGGATTCTGGCACCGGCGAGCTAAAAGGCCTATCTGGTCGAATGACGATCGAGATCAGCGACGGCAATCACTCATATGGGTTTGATTACTCGCTCGAGGAAGCCACCTGAGCTAACTCTGTTCAGTCATCCAAATCGTCCCTCGGGGTCAGTGAATCTTCGAGCACGCGCAAGAGGTGCGCGCGAATGTCCTCGGGCCAATCCGCGATCAGCTCTTCGAAGCGAGCGTGATCGGAAGCGAACAGCGCGCGCGTCGCTTCCTCGTAGTTAGGGCGATTGCCGGCAATGGCCGTCATGAACTTGCTTAGCGCCTCGCGTCCCTTGCGAGCACGCTGCTCGCTGGGGTTCCGCTTCCGTGCTTCTTCGACCAAACGGCGCAGGCCTACCGAGATGCCTTCTGGTTGCGCTTCCAGCCACTCCCAATGGCGCGGTAAGAGCGACACTTCGCGTGAGATCACGCCGAGCTTGGGTCGGCCAGGCCCAGTGCGCCCTGGGGGCGGTAGCGCTCGCGCAAGGACCTCGTCCACACTGCCGCGAAAGTCGAAGTCGATTTGACGACCGCTGCGATCCTCGAAGATCAGCAGCTGCGGGTCCTCGCTGCTGTCGACGTAGGCTTTCGCGGCGCTGAGCACCTCGGCTAGATGACCGAAGGCGATCAGGCGATCTCCGGCGAAAGCTGAGTAGCTGGATGTGGGAGAAGGCACGGAAATTCGAATATGCCCGGGTAAATTGCCGGAGTCAATAAGACCCGGGTAAATCTACTGGGCCTCGTGGATTGCTCGATAGCCATCGCGATAGGTTGGGAAGGCAAGCTCGATCGCGTGGGTCGCTTTCGTCGTGCGGTTGTCGACACTACGGCTCGCCCGTAGGGAGAGCGGGACTTGGTCGCCGTGGCTGCTCGGCGGCATTGGCAAGTCGAACAGCGTGCAAACGAAGCTCACGACGTCTGCGACGCGCGCGGGCTCGTCGTCACCAGCGAGCAACAGCGAGCGTGGTGGGGCGTTCAATGCCGCGCATACGAAGCGCGCTGCGTCGTCCTCGTGCACGCGAGACACAACGTTGTCACCCGCGCCGGGCATACGAAATGAGCCGCGCGCTAGACTCACGTGTAGGCCCGTGGATGTGCCGTAGAAAGCGGGCAAACGGACGATGCTCGCGCCTACATTTTGCCAGAGTTGTTCCGCATCGAGGCGACGTGCTGCGCGCTCGGTGCCGGCATTCGCCGGCGTGGTTTCGGTGACGACCCCGACCGTATCTGGGTACACGGCGGTCGACGATAGGTAGACGACTCTTGCGGCCTCCAGGGCGAGTGCGGACCACGCGCGATCGACGGCTGAATCCGGCGGATACGAAACGACAACGTGCGCGCCCTTCGCCGCGGCACGGATCGACGCTTCGTCAGCGGCTGCGATCGGCTCGATAGACGCAAAGCGCTGGTCGGGCGTGCCGCGCGTCGTACCGGCCGCGGGCAGCCCGGGCAAGGCGCGTCGTACCGCCGTCGCGATCGTCCCGACGCCGAGGAAGAGTATACGATTCACGACGCTAGCGTAGCGGGCGTCATGCCGTGCTACGAGCAGCTTCTGCTGCCATGGGTCGTCCGCGCATCGTCTCCCTTCTGCCGTCCGCTACGGAGATCGTCTGCGCGCTGGGCGCCGGTGCCGACTTGGTCGGTATTTCGCACGAGTGCGATTTTCCGCGCGGGCTCAGCGGCCTCCCGGTGCTGACCGCCTCACGGGTCAGCCCCAATTCCTCGAGCGCGGCGATCGACGCGGCCGTGCGCGAGTTGGTGCAGGACGCGCTGAGCATCTATACCGTCGATCAACAGCGCTTGGCGGAGCTTGGCCCGGATCTGATCCTGACCCAGGATCTGTGTCGCGTCTGCGCAGTTTCTTTGAGTGATGTACAGAGCGCGGTGGCGCGCCTTGCTCGACGCACCGAGGTGCAGATCGTGAGCTTGCAGCCGACGCGTTTGCAGCACGTTCTGCAGGATATCGAGACCGTCGCGCGCGCGCTCGGCCTCGAACGGCGCGGGACGGAACTGCGGGCAACCCTCGAGGCACGCATCGCGGCGATCGCCGAACGCGCGCGCCGAGCGCGTTTGCGTCCGCGTGTGGCGAGCGTGGAGTGGCTCGAACCCTTGATGCTCGGCGGAACGTGGATGCCCGAGCTCATCGAACTGGCCGGTGGTGAAGCGCTCGCCGCTCGAGCTGGCGAACCGGCACCCACGCTCTCGGCGGCGGAGTTTGCGGCGCTGCGCGCGGACATCGTGCTGATCAAGCCGTGCGGCTTCGACGTCGAACGCACGCTGCGCGAACCCGACGCGATTGCTGCGTTGCTCAGCCGGCTCGAACCGTCGGCTCGCGCGTTCGTCACGGACGGCAACGCCTACTTCAATCGGCCTGGGCCGCGGCTCGTGGAGTCATTGGAGATCCTCGCTGCCGCGATCCACCCCGAGCTGTTCGCCGATTTCGAGCTCGAACACCGCGCGGCTTTGGTGTCCGTGAAATAGATCCCGAGAAAGGCTGAAAATGTCCGAAACGATTTCGAGCCGAGACCGCTGCGGTTGCGCGGCACGGCGGCGATTATGTGACGAGTGTGAGTCCGCGAGCACGAGCTTCGTTGCTTGTTCGCTCGCGTGTCTAGAGTGCCATCGCGCCGCGGTGCACGCGAGTGCCTCGGCAGAAAGCGCGGTCCGTGCTCGCGCGCACATCGTCGAGTCGAATCGACGGCGCGCGTTGACGCGTGAGGTCGACTCGGTTCATCGTTCGCAGCTCTCGACGCTGTTCGGCGAGCTCACGCAAGGCGCCGAGCTGTGCATCTTCGGTGCGGACGATGCACAGGACTTGGACCTCGAGCGACTCGCGGAACGCTTCCGCGAAATCCACCTCGTCGACCTCGATGGCGAAGCGTTGGCGCGCGTGCGGGACGCTCAGGAAAGCGCGATTCGCGCCAGAATCGTGCTCCACGAGGGCGTGGACGCGAGCGGTCTGCTGGAACACTTGGACGCCTGGGGCGATCGTTTTCCGGAACGCGAAGAGCTGGCGCGGGTCGCAACCGAGGTCACGCAGAGCATCGTGCACGGGTTGGGACGGACTTTCCCGGCGGTGGCTTCGACGTGCCTCCTGAATCGGCTCGCGTTGCCCTTTCAACGCACTTGGCTGGTCTCGCGCAACCATTGGGCAGCCTTGCTGAGCACGATCAGCGCGATTCACTTGGCGACGATCGCGGGAGCCGCGCGTCCGGGCGGGCGCTGTTTGCTCGTGACCGACGTTGCTTCATCGCGCGAGATGCCGGCCCTCGCGGAGCAAAGAGACCGAAGCCTCGAAGAGCTATCGGAGTTCGTGCACGACGCCCTCGACGCAGGCAACTTGCATTTGCGCCCGGATCCGGGCGCGCTACTCGCACAGCTCTCGTCGCCTGGGATGCGAACGCTCGTTTCGGAGCCGCGGCTGAGTGAAGGTTGGCTTCGTCGGTCAGGCGCCGAAACCGAGCTGGTCTACGGCCTTACCTTCGATCGGCCGTAGTTCGGGGCGAGGTCGCGTTTTCGCGCCAAATTGTGCAGGAAGACTGGCGCCTGAGCGGGGGCGCTTCTATGGTTCGCCCGTGTTCCGCCCCTGTATCGATCTCCACGAAGGCAAAGTGAAGCAGCTCGTCGGAGGTACCCTAGGTGCTTCCACGGAAGGGTTGCGCACCAACTTCGTCTCCGAAAAATCGAGCGCTGAATACGCCGCTTTGTATCGGCGCGACGGGCTGCTCGGCGGCCACGTGATCCTGCTCGGCCCGGGCAACGAAGAGGCGGCGCGCGCCGCACTCGCCGCATATCCGGGCGGCTTGCAGGTGGGGGGAGGGGTGAACCTAAGCAACGCGAGCGCGTGGCTCGCGGCTGGTGCCTCGCACGTGATCGTCACGTCTTGGGTGTTTCAAGCGGGGCGTGTCGATTTCGAGCGTTTGGCTCAGCTCGAGAAGCTAGTGGGCAAGGATCGCCTGGTTTTGGATCTCAGCTGCCGCCGCCGCGGTGACGAGTACTGGGTGGTTACGGATCGTTGGCAGACATTCACCGACGTCGCCATCAGCGCGGAAACGCTCGCCCGTCTTGCCCAAAGCTGCGCCGAGTTCTTGGTGCACGCGGTCGACGTCGAAGGGCTATGTCGAGGGGTCGACGCGGAGCTGGTTCAAAAGCTCGCGGCGTGGTCTCCGATCCCCAGCACGTACGCGGGGGGAGCCAATTCGCTCGCCGATCTCGAGCTGGTCAGTGAGCTCGGCCAGGGGCGAGTCGATTTGACGATCGGCTCGGCGCTCGACATTTTCGGCGGTAACGGCGTGCGCTACGACGACGTCGTGGCCTTCAATCGCCGAAAATCCCCGAGTATTTAGTGGCTTTTGCGACCGTTGCTCGCGAGCAATGGTGTGGAGCCGCGGGTGGCCTAGTCGACGCGGGCGAAGCTGCGCATACTTTGGCCATGACCGACAATTCAGCGGTTCCCGTGACACGTCGCGTGGCGATCGCCGCAAGCTTGGCTGGCGCAGCGATTGGCGCTTCGGCTCTGCCGTCTGCAGAAGGCGCCGCGCCGGAGTCGAACTCCGAGCGGAAAGCGGGTGGCGGTTCGACGGAGCGGCTGCCGGTAGTGTTCTTGCCGCACGGCGGCGGACCATGGCCGTTCGTCGATCTGCGCATTGGGAGTAAGGCAGAGCAAGCGGAGCTCGCGACTTATTTGCGCTCGGTGGCGAGCGTGCCCAAATCGCCGCCCAAAGCCGTACTCGTGATCTCGGCGCATTGGGAAGAGGCGGTGCCGACGGTGATGACGAGCGCGAAGCCGCCGTTGCTTTATGACTATTACGGATTTCCCCCTGAATCTTACGAGATCACTTGGCCGGCGCCCGGTGAGCCGGCGCTCGCGCAGCGCGTCCGGTCGCTGCTCGGCGCTGCGGGATTCGAGAGCGCCGAAAATGGCGAACGCGGTTTCGATCACGGCACGTTCGTGCCCTTGAAGCTCGCGTACCCCGACGCGAACGTGCCTACAGTGCAACTGTCGCTGATCCGCGGCTTGGATCCCGAGCAGCATTTGGCCCTCGGTCGCGCACTCGCACCGCTGCGCGATGAGGGCGTGTTCATCGTCGGCAGTGGCATGACCTTCCACAATTTGCGCGCTTTTGGGCCGCAATCGAGCAAGGCTGCGGAAGCGTTCGACGCTTGGCTGCGTGAGTCGCTGCCGCTCCCGCAGCGCGAACGTGACCAACGTTTGAGCGATTGGGCGAACGCACCCGCGGCACGCTTGGCGCATCCGCGCGAGGAACACCTGCTGCCACTGATGGTGATCGCGGGCGCGGCAGGTGCGGATCGCGCGCAGCTGCCGTACAACGGCAAGATCTTGGACCTCCGCTTGTCCGCCTATCACTTCGGTTGAGCCGTTAAGGCTTGTAACCGACGGCGAGCCAAGCGGTGGTCGCGAGTTCGGGCTCTCGCGCCAGAACATCGGTCAGGAAGCTGTGCACCACCGGTTCACGCCGTTGCCACTCGGCCTCACCCAGTCGTTTGCGTAACATCACGAGCGGCGCGCTGCTCCTGGCCATGCGCGCCCACAGATCGTCCGCGTTCGCCGGGCGGAGCTTGAGCGTCATTGGCTCGATGCGCACGCGCTCGAAGCCGCCTGCGCGCATTTCCGCAGCCAATACTTCGGGGTTTTCCAAGCCAGCGTCATTTTTTACGGGCATCACGAACGTCGGATCAGCCGCCGCGAGCGCGCCGAACATGGCGCGCATCAACGACGAATCCTGCACCGCGGCCCAAGCCGAAACGACCGCACCCGCGCCCGGCTTCAGCACCCGCAGCAGCTCCTTGAATCCGCGCGCGCGGTCCGGGAAAAACATCAAACCAAAGATCGAGAAGCCCGCGTCGAACTCGGCATCCGCGAACGGCAATTGCTGACCATCGCCCTCGACGGCCCGCAGATTGGTCAGTCCCGCCGTGCGTGCCGCGACATTGAGCTCTGCGACCATGCGCTCCGAAAAATCCAGCGCAACGACCTCACTCACGTTGGGAGCGATGCGAACAGCGAGCGTGCCCGGACCAGCCGCGACGTCGATCACGCGCGCACTCGGCGGCGGTGCCAGCAGCTCGATCGCGCGCTCGGAGAAAGGCGCCATCACTAGCGACGATTCGGCGGCGTAGCCTTCGGCAACCAGCTGCCACGGCTCGGGCGTTGACATCGGGCTCGGCGTGCTCATCGACGGCTCCTTTCAACTTTCGGCAATTTTGCCTTCAATTCGACGATCGGGAATCAACCAAATGGCAGCGACAATCGCATAGAGTGCCTGCGAAATCGCGGTGTCCACGAACGCCGTGCCGATCCCGAGCAGGTAGAACACCGGTGAGATTTTGCCCTTCAGGTCCTTGCCCAAGAGCGAACGCAATTGAGACCGCTCGCCTTGGCTGCGAATGATCGCGTTCTGCAGGAGCACGTATGCGACACCGGCAGCCAACAAAATCCCACCGTAAACCGCGGTAGGCAGCGGTGCCGCGTGATTCTCGCCCATCCAATCAGTACCGACCGGTACGAGCGAAAGCCAAAACAACAAATGCAGATTCGCCCACAGCATGCCACCGGTGACGCGATCACAGGTGTGCAGCATGTGATGATGATTGTTCCAGTAGATGCCAATATAGACGAAGCTCAGCACGTAAGCGCACAACACCGGGAACAAGTGGCGTAGCGCTTCCCAATCCGCGCCGTGCGGCACCTTGAGCTCGAGCACCATGATCGTGATCAAGATCGCGAGCACGCCGTCACTAAAAGCCTCGAGTCGTCCGGTTCGCATCTCGCCGGGAGCATCCCTTGCCACAGCGCTCAGCGTCAAACGGGTTTCGACGAAAGCAGGCTGGGTGAGGGGCCGCCGGCGCGATCAGCGTGCGTCAGCCAGAATGCATACACGAAGGATGCGCGCGTGGAACACCGACCTCCACTCGTACCGGTCCGGGATCTTGCTGATGTCGCTCGTCGTGAGCTGCACAGTGACTCGGGCTCGCTGAGCATGTGCGAGCCCGGGGAAGTCGTCGATATTGTCGAGATCGAGTCGGCTGCGGTGATGATGCGCGGGGCGAATCAAGGGGTCTGGTTGCCACGTGTTCGCAATGAAGTTCATCTCGACCCAATACCGTTTGGCCATGTCCACGCCCATGAACGTCTCCAAGTGCGGAATGTCCGGCGCTTCTGGCGGGCACGCCGGACCGCTACTGCCGCCCGTTGCGACTTCGGCGCTCTGGTCACCGCTAGGAGCCGCACTGGCCGACTGAGCATTGCCCCCTTGCGCGAGCGCAGGCTGAACGCTTGCAGGCTTCGAGCCAGCGACCGCGTTGGCCGAATCTGCGCCCGACTGAGAGCGACAGCCCAATGCGATTCCCAATAGCAACGACCAAGCAACCCTCGACATCGCCGACTCAAGCAGCTTGCCACGATTTCGACCCGCCAAGTCGTGGTCGGCTCTTTCTGGGCCCTTAGGCTACTTGTCCGGCATCGAGCACGAGTACTTGTCCGGTAAGGCCCCGTTGGTCTGCCAGTTGGCAGACCAAGGCTGCCACGTCCCGATCGGTGACGGGTTCGTCGAGCAGCATGCGCTTTCGTAGCCGCGTGGCCACTTCTTCGCGGCCGTCCCACCAACGAGTTTTGACGTAGCCGGGTGCGACGCACGACACGCGAACCTCGGGTGAAAGGGCGCGCGCGAGCGCCTTGGTCATGCCGTGCACGGCCGCTTTCGAGACCACGTACGGCAGTGACGAACCTTCACCGTTCACACCCCCAATGCTGCCAATGTTGACGATCGCACCGTGCGTCGCGCGCAGGTGCGGAGCCGCGGCACGCGCGCAGCGGAACGCGCCGCGAACATTGACGGATAGCACCGTGTCCCACAAGTCATCGTCGTCGAGCGCGGCGAGTTCGCTGCTCGCAATGGGCGGACTCACTGCGGCGTTGTTCACCAAGAGATCCAAGCGCCCGAATTCCGAGACCGCGCTTTGCACCAAAGCGTCGACATCCCGCGCGCTGCGCACGTCGGCACGCATGGCTCGGGCGCTACCATCACTCGACGCGCGCAGCGCGACGGCGCGTGCGTCCGAGGCCGTCTGCGCGGCTTCTCGCTCCGAACGGCTGTATGCGAACACGACGTGCGCGCCGCGCTCCACGAGCATGAGCACCGTGGCTCGACCAATGCCCGTACCGCCACCCGTGACGATTGCTACTTTGCCTTGCATGATACTTCTCCCTCGAAACTGGCCATGATTTCCGCGCGCCGTCTCGGGGCGCAACGAGAAGATGAGGCCGAATCCGGTTTCTGAAAATGTGATTGTTTGGTACGTATCGTTCATGAAAATCGAATGGTTGCGGTGGCTAACGTGCGCTCGGTGACCTTTGAGTTGGAGCTGCTCCGCACGCTAGTGGTGGGTGTAGAGCTCGGCAGCTTCGCGCATGCGGCGCGAAAGCTTGGTCGCTCACCGTCCGCGTTGAGCGCACAGCTGCGTCGGCTCGAGGAGCAAGCGGGCGGGCCAGTGTTTCGCAAGTCGGGTCGTGGGCTGTCACTCACCGCAGTCGGTGAAACCTTGCTGACCTATGCCCGGCGCCTGCTCGAACTCGATGACGAAGCGGCGATCGCCGTGCGCGGTGTCGAAGTCGAAGGCTGGGTGCGCTTCGGAACTCAAGAAGACGTCGGTGCGGGGCTTTTGCCCCACGTGCTGCGTCGTTTTGCGCGAGCGCATCCCAAGGTACGTATCGAAGCGCGCGTCGCTCGCAACGCCGAACTACTGGAGCGGGTGAAATCCGCGAGCTTGGATCTCGCGCTCGTTTGGGGAGACGGCAGCGCGGCTCCTCATGGCGAACGGCTCGTCCAATTGCCCATGTGCTGGATCGGCGGGAGCGAGTTCATGCCCGTCTCGCGCGCATCCCCGCTCCCGCTCGCGGTCATCGAGTCGCCCTGCCAATTTCGCGACGCCGCCACTGCGGCGCTCGACCGCGCGCGAATTCCGTGGCGCTTGGCCTTCACCAGCGCGAGTTTGGGCGGCGTTTGGGCCGCCGCCAGCGCTGGCATCGGTCTGACCGTGCGCACGCCATTGGGGCAGCCGGCGGAGGTGCGCACTCTCGGTCGGGTGCCGATCAGTTTGCCCCCACTGCCATCGCTTGGGTTGTCGCTACACCGCTCGGAAGCGCAGCCCGGCCCCGCGGTTCGACTGCTCGCGGCGTTGGTCGCTGAGGCGGTCCATGAAGCGGTTGCTGCGCTGCCTGCAAACCCGCTCGCTGTGCGACGTTCCGACGAACGGCCGAAACGAACTCGAAAGGTCGCCGCAGGGCGGTCACGGGGTTCGAGCAAGCGTGTGTGAATCACGACCGCGTTCGCATGTTTCATGCGCTGCGCGACTCGGTTAACCTAGTCGAAGGATGGTTAGCCCCCGGCAGCTCGTTCTAGAAATCCCTCCCTGGGTGGATGAAGTCGTCGCATCGTTCGTGGAACCGCTCGTGAGCGACGAGGCCCGCATGGCGCTCACCGTGCGCTTGTCACAGGAGAACGTGATTCGTGGCGGCGGCCCGTTCGGCGGCACTGTGTTCGCTGAGGATCGCCTCTTGGCGGCAGGTGTGAATCTCGTACTCAGCAGTCGTTTCTCGATCGCACACGCGGAGATCGTCGCGTTGATGCGCGCGCAAGCGGCACTCGGCGCCGCGTCGCTCTCGCCGCCGCCCCTGACACTGTTTGCGAGTACGGAGCCGTGCTGCCAATGTTTCGGCGCGCTGGTGTGGGCCGGCGTTCGCCGACTCGTATGTGGTGCGAACACGGCGGATGCTGAAGCTGTCGGTTTCGACGAGGGGCCGAAGCCCGAGGCGTGGGTGCGCGTCCTCGAGCAGCGCGGTATTGCCGTCACCGAGGGCGTCTTGCGCAACGAAGCGCGAGCCGTGCTCGGCGACTACGTGGCACGCGGCGGCAGTATTTACGGCAAATTCACCGCGCCGCCGTGAAACTCAACCCGCCTGAAAGCCAAGTCGATACAAGACTTGCACCGTGCCGTGCTGAGGCTCGGGGAAACGCAGCGCGTAGAAACCCTCGGCGATGCAATCGACTACTTGGCGATCGCTCAGATCCGAACCGCGGTCGCTGACCTCGGAGACTGCGCCCGCGGTACCGACCACGAATTGCAGACGCACGGTGCCGTCCATGCTGCTGTCGCGATTCACGCCGTCGCGGTAACAGCGCGCGAACAGCGGGAAGCCCGCTTCGACGATGTTGTTGATCGTGTCCGGCGCCAGCACGCCGGCCGAGTTCGGATCGATCTGCAGACCGCGTTCGTCGCCCGCCATCGCTTTGCGCTTCTTGCTCGCGCTCCGGCCTGACTTCGACTTCGACTTCGGTGGCGGATCGACCAAGCGAAAGACGAAGGTCCAGCGCGCGGTGCTCGGCTTATCGAGATCCCCAAAGCGGATTTCGCTGACGCGCTCGCTCAAACAGCTCTCGACGCGTGGATCGCTGAGCGTGGAGTATTCCCGGTGAATCCCTTGCACTTTGCCCGTCTCATCGAGCTTCCAGGCAAAACGAACCGCGCCGCGCAAGCTCGGATTGGCGAAGAAACAACGCCGTAGATCGGCCTCATTGCCGCGCAAGTGGTGCACGACGAGCTCGGGCGGTAGCTCCGGCAGGCGTGCTTTGGCCTGGCTCGGTGCGGCCTTGGACTCGGCCTCTGCGCTATCCGCAGACGCAGCGGCGGGTGGCGGTGAGGAGCCACACGCGTTGAGGGCCAAGGAAGCAACCACCCCGAGAGCGGGAAAGCGAACCGGGAACATGCGCGAAGTTCGCGTCATAGCATTGCTTCGTGCGCGTGGGACCCCCGCCCGAACCGGCTCCGCGTTCGCCTTCACTTCGCCACAACCTTTGCTGGAATTCTCCTTCCTCACTGCGCAAGACCGCGCAATTCGCCCGGTAAGAGTGGAGGACGGGCGGCATTCTCAGTTCGCGCCGCCTGTTGTCTTTTCAAAAGGGAGTCTCGTGATGGAACAGTCTTTTCCAACAATGATTTCGGCGTCCCAGCCGTCGCTGGGCGCGCGACTTACTTCGCCAGAAACGCACGGCGTCGCGCAGGAGCTGGCGAGGCTCGGTGCGGGGCTCGGGTTGGCCTCCTTGTACGGCCTGGCTCTTGGTGCGCGCAGCGGCGGAATCGCGCTCGTACAGCACGCAGTAGCTGCGAGTGCGGGCCTTGCCGCGGTGGCAGTGCTCGGCATTCCTGCGCTGTTCGTGCTCTTGGCGCTGGTCAATGCGCCAGTGTCGCCCAGCGCGATGCTCTCTGCGGGTGCGCGTTCGCTTGCCAGCGCCGGCTTCGTGCTCGCGGGCCTCGCGCCGAGCGCTGCGCTACTGGCGGTGACCATCGAATCGCCGGATGCGGCAGCGTTCGTCACACGCGCCGGCCTCAGCTTGGCCGGTGGTATCGGCCTGTTTCAGTTGACGAGCTCCGTGCGTGCAATGCTTCAGGATTTGACGCCGGAGGCGCGCCTGAAGTGTAACGCATTGCTGTTTTGCTTCAGCTTGTTCGCAATCATGCTCGCGGCGCGTGTTTGGTATGCGCTGCCGATCTTGAAGGGGGCCGCATGAACTCGCAGGTCCTCTCGGTGTTCGATGAGCTGCTCCGTTCACCGCGTGCCATCGCCGAGCGCAGCCGCGCTGGAGGCGATCTGAGGCCGCTGTTCGTGGCATCGTTGGCCGCGTTGGTGCTGGGTGCGGGTGTGTTTGGTGCCACACTCGCCACGTCGCGCGGCGGCCTTCAGCTCCTGTATTCGGGAGTGAAGCTGCCGCTGGCGATGGTCGCTACGATGCTCTTGGTCGTGCCCGCGTTTCACGCCATTGCGGCGGGGCTCGGCCGCCCACTGAGCTTCTCGGGGATGATCGGCCTCACGCTGGCGGCGGCTGGTCGCGGCGCGCTGGTGCTGGTCGCGCTCTCGCCGCTGACTTGGTTGTGCTTCGATCGCGGGCTGACCTATCACCCAGGAGTGTTACTGGCTGTCGCTTGCTACGGTCTGGCGGGTGTGGCGGCGCTCGACCTTGTGCTCAAAGGAGTCGGTTACGACGTGCGTGGTTTTGCGATAGTGAGCCTATTTGGCTGCGTGCTGTTCATCACCGGCGGACAGACGGCTTGGATGCTCCGACCGTTCCTGGGCAGGCCCAGTGATGTCTCGGTGCCATTCTTTCGTCACCGCGAGAGCAGCTTTTGGGACGCGGTGCAGCAGAGCTCGAGGTCGAGCTTTGGTCTCTACAAGCTGAGCGAAAGCTTCCCGGACGCCGAAGGTAGGGAACGATCGAAGCCCGGACCGACCATGGAGAACGCCTATGAATCTCGCTGATCTCGGCGTGCTTTACGGCGTGGCTGGGGCGCTCAGCGGCGCGGTCGTCTATCGCTCTCAACCACGTCGCGACGCGCGCGCGCTCGGAGCGGCGCTGCTCTCGGCACCGCTCTGGCCGCTCTGGTTGCCGGTGCTCTTCGCATCGCAACGAGCCGAGCGCGACGTCCAGCGCTCGGCCGCGACCGAAACCGAAGCCGCGTTGCTCGAAGGCCACGAGGCCGTGCGCAACACGCCGCTCGAGCCGCTCCTACCGCGGACGGCCGTGGATCGGTTGCTCCGTGAGCTGCGGCGCGCGACCGAGCGCTACGCAGAACTCACCCACTTGCTCTCCAAAAAGGGCTTCGATCGCGCCGCGGCCGAGGAACGGGTTTCGCGGCTGGAACAGCGCGCGGCCTCGCCGCGCACGCTGGCCTCCGCCCGCCTACATCTCGAAAACGTCGCCCGCTTGCAAAGCTTGGCGGCGCGAGATCGGCGGGCTTTGGAGGAGCTTTCCGAGCTGATCGCGGCGTTGCGCACGCAATTGGTGTTCGCGCGCTACTCGGGCTCCTCGCCAGGAGAGGCCGGTGATATCGTGACCGAGGTATGGGCACGGGTCGAAATGCTCGGAACCAGCTCGGACGGGCCACCCTTCGACTTGGACTCGACGCTTTCAGTGGAAGAGTATGCACTTGGCCAAGCACGTCCTGATAGTGGATGACGAAAAGCGCATCCGCGAAGTCGTGGAGTACGCGCTGGCCAAGGACGGCTTTCGGGTCAGCTCGGCTGCTGACGGCCTATTGGCCCTGGCAGCGGTCGAGCGGGACCCGCCCGATCTGGTCGTCTTGGACGTAATGTTGCCGGGGCTGGACGGCCTCTCGGTGTGTCGCAAAATCCGCAGCGTGCGGCAGACGCCGATCTTGTTCTTATCGGCGCGAGCGGACGAGGTGGACCGCATCGTCGGTCTCGAGCTCGGTGGTGACGACTACTTGGTCAAGCCGTTTTCGCCGCGTGAGCTGGTCGCGCGCGTGCGGGCGGTGTTGCGTCGCTTCGAGGTCGCATCGGTTGAACCTGCAAAGGAGCCGGAATCACGCACGCTGTGCCACGGAAAGCTGAAGCTCGACATCGAACGCCACGAAGCCACGTTCGCCGGCGAGCGCGTGCAGCTCACCGCGACTGAGTTCCAAGTGTTGGCCGCCTTGATCGAACGCCCAGGGATCGTGCTCAGTCGCGCGCAGCTCCTGCAGCGCGCCTATGCTGACGACCTGCACGTTACGGAGCGCACGCTCGACAGTCACGTGCGCCGGATCCGCTCCAAATTCCGCGGCCTGGGCGGCGACCCGATCGCGACCGTGCACGGCGTTGGCTACAAAGCGAGCGACGCCTGAGGCATGCCGCGGCGCTGGCGTTCGTTCGCTGATCGCGCTCGACGCGGCGTTGGCCGCATTCGGACGCGGCTCTTGGCCGTCAACCTGGTCGTCGTGTTGGTGCCGATTGCCGGTCTCGAGTTCGCGCGACTCTACGAACGACAGCTGCTCGATGGGCTCGAGCGCGACATGCAAAACCAGGCCGTCTTGGTCAAAGTGTCGCTCGAAGCGGGACTCGCTCGTGGGGAAGAGTTCGGCACCCCCGAGCAAGAAGCCCAATTGACGGCCGCAGCGCAGCAAACCAGAACCCGCATTCGCTTGGTCGACGCGCAGCGCGGCGTGGTCGTCGATTCGCATCGCAATGGCCCGCCCGAGGGCAAAGAGCCGCGCGCCCCGCTCTTGACCCGCGAGCGCGCCGTCGAAATCGAACAATCGCTGGCGAGTACTGTCGGCAGCCCGGTCCCGCGCGAGCCCGAGGCGCCGCTGGAAAAGCGCCCCGAACTCGTTGGCGCGTTCGAGGGCAAACGCAGCACGGCGACACGCATCGTGCGTCGGCCACCCTCCGTGTTCTTGTTCTTGGCAGAGCCCGTGCGCGCGGGGGGCGTGGTTCGCGGTGCAGTCTACGTTACGCGCTCGACGAGCCCCGTGCTCCAAGAAATGCATCGCATTCGCCGTGGTTTGACCCGGGTATTGGCGATTGCACTCGCGTCCACTGCGGCCATGACCTTGCTACTCGCTTGGACGATCTCGCGCCCTCTGGCGCGTTTGGCGCACGCCGCGCGGCGCATCGCCGCGGGCGACTCGGGGCTCGACGTGCCCGTGGCCGGCGGCGGCGAAATCAGTGAATTGGCCGAAGCATTCCGGGAAATGACGCGCAAGCTCGAAGCTCGGCATCGCTACATCTCGGCCTTCGCTGCCGACGTCGCGCACGAGTTCAAGTCGCCGCTCACGTCGATTCGCGGAGCCGCCGAGCTGCTCGCCGAAGGCGCGGCAGACGACTTGGACGCGCGCAAGCGCTTCCTCGAGAACATCGCGCTGGACGCGGCGCGACTCGACCGCTTGGTGTCGCGCTTGCTCGAGCTGAGCCGGATCGACGCCTCGGAAGAGTCGCCGGTGCTCGTCGATCTGGAAGCGTTGGTGCGGCGAGCCGTCGAGCGCTCGCAAGGGCCCGATGGCAGCGTCGTGCTCGACTACACCTCGAGCATTCCGGTGATTCTCGCGCGCCCAGCGGACCTAGAAACGGCATTGCTCAACTTGCTCGACAACGCGCTCAAATTTTCGCCGCCAGGCGTGCCCGTGATCGTGCGAGTCAGCGGCCGCGCGGGCGAACGCCTGGTTTCGATCGTCGTCGAGGATCGCGGTAGCGGCATTCCCGAACCGAACTTGGCGCGCATCTTCGAGCGCTTTTTCACGACCGACGCCGACCGCTCCGGCACGGGACTCGGGCTAGCAATCGTGAAAAGCGTGGTCGAGGCCCTGGGCGGCAGCGTCGTCGTCGACTCTCGGGTGGGGGAGGGCACGCGATTTACGCTGCGTTTGCCGGCACGCGCCGGCTGAAGGCTACGCTTTTCTGGAAACAGCCTTGAGCGGCGCTTTTGGCGCGCTATCGTCCGGCCGTGCGAAAACCGATCGCAGTCCTGCCCGACGGAACTCTCGAAGAACAAGACGATCTCACGTCGCGGACGGAGCTCCGTGCCGAGCGCAAGCGCGCCGAGGCCGCTTGGATGGACTTTGCCAAGACACTGATCACCATCAGCGAACGCCAGCTCCTCCGCTTGGAGCTGAGTGAAGACGTGCTGCGGGTGATCCAAGATACTCGCCTGATCACCAGCCCCACGGCGCGCGGGCGTGGGCTACGGCTCATCCGTCAAGAGCTGCGTGGGCTCGAGCTGTCCGAGTTGCGCGATCGGCTCGAAGATTTATCGCACCCCAGCACCCGGGCGCGCAAAGCCAGCACGCCTGCGGATGAATGGCGAAAGCGCCTGTTGGATGGAGGGGAAGCAGAGTTCGCTGAGTTCCTCGCGCAGTATGCACGCGCGGAACGCCAGCACTTGCGCACACTCTTGCGCAACGCGCGTTCGGCGCCGGCCGCATCCAAAAACAAGGCACTCAGTGCGCTGACACAAGCCTTGCGTGACGCCATGTCAGCGGGCTAACGCTGGATGCTGTCGCGGATCATTTTCTTCAGCTTGGCTGCGCTGCTGGCGCTCAAACTGTTTGCGCCGCATCGGCTCAAGGCATTGGGCAAGCAACTCGACCGCGGCGTGAACCTGACGCTGATCTTGCTGGCCGTGGTTTATGCGGTGCAGCTCACGCTCTATTTCATTGCAACGCGCTGACGCATGCGTCGAGCGGGCCGACGATTCACTCTCCATTCTCGAGCGCGACTTTGAAGGCGCGCGAGAGCTGGTCCAGCGTGCGGCGCTCGAACGCCTTGCAGCGAAGCGACCCGACGTCCCAACGCGCTTCACCGCCAAAGGACCAGTCCCAGGAGCCGGAAATGCGCGTGGAAATGCACAGGGCCGTGCCTTGCTTACCGGCGTCCAAGCGGTAGTCGGTGCCCTCGATCTCGACCTCTACCAAGGGGGTGCTCTCGTAGTTGATCGCGTCAGCGGGTGAACTGTCCATGTGTTCAGTATCTGGCAAGCCGCGCCACCTTTCAAGGGGAGAAATGCGTGGCGCGATTGCCAGCGCGCGAATTGGGACTTACGGAAAGCGAGTGCGCATCCTCGCTCTGCTCCTCGACGCCTACTCGTTCGTGGTGCTGGTCTCTGTGATCACCTCCTGGCTGAATTTGGCTGAGGACAATCCGATCGTGACGGTGACCCGGACTTTGACCGAGCCAGTGCTCGCCCCCATCCGTCGGCTCCTGCCGAGCACCGGCGGAATCGACATTTCGCCGATGGTGCTGCTCCTGGGGATTCGACTCCTCGAGCGCGCGCTTTTCTAGTCGAATGCCTCTGACGGCGCCGTGAGCGGAGCCTCTAGCGCTTCGCTGAAACCGCGGCTAACAGGCGAACATGCTCAAAGTCGGCGACCTCGCGCCTGAGTTCAGCGCCCAGGACCAACACGGCAAGACCATCACCCTGTCCGGCTTGCTCGAGCGCGGTCGCTTGGTCCTCTATTTTTACCCAAGAGACTTCACACCGGTGTGCACCGCGCAAGCGTGCACCTTTCGCGACGCGTCGACCGAACTCGGCGCACTCAGCGCAAACGTCGTCGGCGTGAGCGGCGATCCTGTGGACTCGCACCAACGCTTCGCCGAGAAACACAGCGTTCCTTTCTCGCTGATCGCCGATCCCGAGCGCCGCATCATCAAGCCGTACCGCGCGCTGGTCCCGCTGATCAATCACACCCTGCGCATCACCTACGTCATCGGCACCAATCGCCGCATCCTCGGCGCCTTCCACCACGAATTCTCCGCCGCCAAACACCTCGAAAACGTCAAACGCGCCCTCGAATCCACCCCTTGAGAATGGGCGCTCGCAGTCCAGCAACGCACCTCACAGCACGCACTGTTCCCGTCGCGTCACGCTCCCCGCACAGCAGCTCAAATAATGGCGCGTTCAATCCGACGGCCTCGTGGGCAGCTCCCTGAGAATTGAACCGCCGAGCCGCAGAGGCCGCAGAGATCAGAGGGAGATTTTTGGGGGTTCACGGAGCAAGCACTGTTCGTCTTTGTTCACAACGAACGAGGAGCCAGGTAATGCGGCCGAAGCAGACACTGGTACGTCGGTCGTTCCTCTGACGCAAAGCGGCGCGCTGAGGAAACCCCACCTACTCTCTCTCAGATCTCTGCGGCCTCTGCGGCTCGGCGGTTAATCCCTCTCTCTTCGTCCGCGACGCCGAAGGCTGTGACGGTTGGGACGTGTTGGGTGACCATCAACAAGACAACTTCGACGGTGATGCTCGGGAGTTGGTGAGTTGTTAGACGTCGAGGTCGAGTTCGAGGACTAGACGTTTGGCGGCGCGGACTTTGCGGGTGGAGAGTTCGATGCCGAGGGCGTTGAACCCGTAGTGGTTGGCGACTGCGAGGGCGGTGCCGTGGCCGCAGAAGGGGTCGACGATGAGTGTGGTCTCGCTTTCTTCGCGCAGGAAGCGACAGGCGAGACGGCAGGCTTCGACGCCCATGGCTTTGCTCCACGGTTTGTAGCCGGCGTCGGGTAGCACGTCCGGCCCGGGATGTTTGATTTGCAGGCGTGGCGCGTGCGCGAAGCACAAGAGATGTGAGTAGCTCGCGCGACCGTGCGTGATGGTGCCGGCTGGGTGGCGACAGACGATCTTGTGCCAGAGCAGCGTGCGGCCTTCGGCTTCCGCGGCGCGTTGCACGAGGTAACCTTTGTCGACCCATTCGCCGGCTTGGCGGATGTCGCTTTGGAAGAAGAGCACCAAGCCGGGTGCGGGCGTCCAACGTAGGACGGCACGCGCGGCTTCGTCGAACCAGGTTTTCCAGCCAGAAAAGCCTCGCTCTGGTAACTCACTGACGTCTGGGAGTGAAGTGATCACGCTCGTTCCGGGTGCGGCCGGATTGGCGGCGAGCCACGCGAGCGCTTCGGCTTGGATGATCGTCCGTGAGGGAGACGAGTCCGTCACGGGTTCACCCATCCGTGATTTTGGCGATCTCGGTTTCGACGGCTTCCCACTCGGCGAGCCACGCCTCGACTTGTTTGCCGATTTCGAGGCTTTCGGCTTCGAGCTTTTGCACGTCAGCGGTGCTCGTGCGTTCGAAGAAGCCGTCTTCGGTATAGCTGTCGGCGATGGCCTTCTTGCGCGCCTCTGCGGCTTCGATTTGCGCGAGCAATTTGTCACGTCGCGCGGGCAAGGTACCCAGGCGATTGCGGCGCTTCTTTTGTTCTTCCCACGAAAGACCGGTCGTGGGCGGGGGAGGCACGCTCTTGCTCGCGTTGGCGTTCGTCTTTGCTTTCAGGCTCACGGCCTCGACGTCGAGGTGATCGTCGCCCGAGCGAGCGAGGTACTCCGCGTAGGTGCCCGAGAATTCTCGCGGGCCCTCGGCGGTCACTTCCAAGATGCGCGTGGCCAGCTCGGACACGAACGAGCGATCGTGCGAGACGAAGATGACCGTGCCTTCGAACGCTTTAAGGCCCCCGACCAGCGCGGCAATGGCTTCCAAGTCCAAGTGATTGGTCGGCTCGTCGAGCACCAGGACATTGGGCTTTTCGGCGATGATTTTGCAGAAGATCAAGCGCGCCGCTTCTCCGCCGGAGAGTGCGCCGACCGGCTTCAGCACATCCTCACCGCTGAACAGCACGCGGCCGAGCATGCCGCGCACGGTCGCGGTGCCTTCAGTTGGCACCGTGTCCCAAATGTAGTCGAGCGGCGTCTGCTTGGTGTTGCTCAGCAGCTCATGGTGGTCCTGAGCGAAGTAGCCGAGCCGCACTTCATGCCCAAGGCGCACGGTGCCACGGTCCGCCTTGAGGCGCTCCATGATGATCTTGAGCAGGGTGGACTTGCCGAGGCCGTTCGCGCCGATCACGGCTAGCTTCTCGCCGCGGCGCACGGTCAACGAGACGTCTTTCAGCACCACCTTCGAGCCGTAGGCCTTCGAGATGCCTTCGAGTTCGAGCACCTCTTTGCCGCTCGGACGCTCTTGCGTAAAACGGAACAGCGGTTCGCGACGAGAGGTTTGAGCCAGCTCCTCGACTTCGATCTTTTCGATTTGCTTGAGGCGACTTTGGGCCTGCTTGGCTTTGGTGGCCTTGGCACCGAAGCGCTCCACGAACGCGCGCTTTTCCGCGATGATCTTTTGCTGCCGCGCGATCTCGGCCTCTTTGCGCTCGCGCACGGCGGCCTTTTCGACCACGAAACGCGCGTAGTTGCCGACGTAACTCGTGACCGTGGCGTAGTCGACGTCCAAAATGTGGGTCGCGACGTTGTCGAGGAAGCGCTGATCGTGGGAGATGACGAGCGCGGTGCCGCGGTAGGCGGCCATGAATTTCTCGAGCCAGCGAATGGACAAGATGTCCAAGTGATTCGTCGGCTCGTCGAGGAGCAAGCAATCCGGACCGCCGATCAGCACCTGCGCCAAGAGCACGCGCAACTTGAAGCCGCCCGAGAGGGTTGCGAGCTTCTGCTGATGAGAGGCGATCGGAATGCCGAGGCCCTCCAAGATTTCCGTCGCGCGGGCCTCGAGGGTGTAGCCGTCGTGCGTGATCAGCAGCTCTTCGATCTCGGCTAGGTTGCTCGCGTCACCGCCGTGATCGACGATCTGGTTGCGCTCTTCGAGCGCTTTCCAAACCAGCTGGTCGCCCATCATGGCGACGTGCAGAATCAGCGCTTGATCGTCGAGGAAGTGATCTTGACGCAGCACGCCCACGCGCGCGCGCTTGGGGATGTGCACGGTGCCGCTGGTAGCGGGCTCATCCCCGGACACGACGCGGATGAAGGTGGTCTTTCCCGAGCCATTGGCTCCCACGAGGCCGTAGCGCGAGCCTTCATTGAGTTCGAGGCTCACGCCCTCGAACAGCACGCGTGCGCCGTAAGCCTTGCCGAGATCAGTCGTCCGAATCATGCCCGGGGGGTGAATGCCCCAGGAGGTGGGTAGAGTCCACTAGGAAATTCGCACCGTGGCGGGCTGGTTGCGAGCAGGACAGCGTTGCAGTGAGGCTGCCTGCGCCGGCTGCGTTCGGCTACGGCTAGCCCAGGCGGCACAGGCCAAAACGAAGCCCGCCGTACCCGCCATCGCGGGCGTGACTCGTTCACCGAGGAGCAGCCAGGACCAGAGGAAGCCGAGCACCGGTTGCGCCAATTGGACTTGGGCGGCCCGAGCGATGCTCGTGCGCGTGAGTCCGCGGTACCAGGCAAAAAATCCCAGGTACATGCTGACGACCCCGACGTAGCCCAGGCCGAGCCACGCTCGCCAAGAGATCACGGTGTGCAGTGGCTGCGCCTTCATTGCCCAGAATGACAAGGCCAAGCTCAACGGGAGTGACAGCACCAGTGCCCACGAGATCACGCGCCAGCCGCCCAGTCTCGGAGTGAGCCGCGCGCCCTCGCTGTAGCCGAGCGCTGCGCTCAGCACCGATGCCAGCATCCAACCGTCGGCTGACGCCAGGTGCAGGCGCCCCTGTGTGAACCCGAACGCGAATACCGACAGCGCACCGAGCGAGGAAGCCAACCAAAACTTGGACGAAGGACGCTCGCCGTTGCGGAGTACTGCCAAGATTGCCGTCGCCATCGGAATCAAGCCGACGATCACCAGCGCGTGTACGGCGGGCACGCTGCGCAGGGCGATCGCACTACATAGAGGAAAGCCAAACACGACGCCCAAAGCGACCAGCGCTAGCGAGCTCAAGTCCGCGCGCGCCGGTAAGCGCTCGCGCTTGATTGCGAGCACTAACAAGGCAAGCGCGCCGGCGATCACCGAGCGCCCCGCACCGACGAAGATCGCACCCAGTTCTGGTACTGAGATGCGGGTTGCTGGGACAGTAAGACTAAAACAGAGCACGCCCAGACTCGCTGCCCCAAGACCCGCAAAGTATCGAGAAAAGCCGGCCAAAATTCCCCGTAGCGTTATCTGCGGACGAGGAGTATCGTTACTCTTTCCAGTCATGAAACTAGATAACAGTTTTTCTGCGGACCGCAAGCCCGTCGCCGGGGTCAAAGCGAACGTGCGGATCGCGACCGAGCTTCGTCGGCGTGTGGCGCGGCTCGCAGCGGGCGCGCTCTTGCCTTCGGTGCGTGAGCTGAGCGCGGAGTTCGTGGCCAGCCCGGTCACCGTGCAACGAGCGATGGCGCAGCTGGCGCGCGAAGGCCTCGTCGTCAGTCGACCGGGCGATGGCACGTACGTGGCGGAGCGCGCGAAAGAAAGTCCGCGCGCAGACTCTTCGTGGCAGCTCACGGTACTCGGGCCGGCGGCGGATCCGATCGAACGCGCGGCGCTCGAGCTACCCATTGTCGGTACTTTGGTGTTGGGCAGCGGTTATCCTGACGTCTCGCTCCAGCCGCTCTCGTTGCTCGCCAAGGCAGCGCGTCGAGCCGCAGCCAATCCGCGCGCTTGGGATCGCTTGCCGCCGGAAGGTCACCCCGAACTGAGGTTGTGGTTCGCGCGTGACGTCGGCGGCCATGCACGGGCGGAAGACGTGGTGCTCGCTCCCGGGGGGCAGGCGGCGTTGGCCGCCACCTTTCGCACGCTCGTGCCGTTTGGAGGCCCAATTTTGGTCGAATCGCCGACGTACTTCGGTGCGCTCAGCATTGCGCGTTCGCTCGGACTGAAGCCCATTCCGGTGCCGCTCGACGGTGAAGGGGTCCGCGCTGATTTGCTCGAAGCAGCGTTCGCGTCGAGTGGCGCCCGCGCGCTGTACTTGCAACCTGCGTTCTCGAACCCTTCGGGCGTTACGCTGTCGGACGCGCGGCGCAAAGACGTGCTGCGCTTGGCGGAGCGCGCGAACGCGTTCGTGATCGAAGACGACTATGCGCGGGATCTGGCTTTCGGTGCAGCGCCGCCCGCACCGCTGTTTCGGCAAGGCGAAGATCGCGTGGTCTACATTCGTTCGCTCACCAAGTCGACCGCGCCGGGATTGCGGGTCGCGGGCATTGTCGCGAAGGGGCCTGTGCTTGGCCGGCTGCGCCTCTTACGTGCGACGGAAGACTTCTTCGTCGCGGGGATTTTGCAGGATACCGCGCTCGAGCTCGTGAATGCTGCCGGCTGGAGCAGCTACGTGCAGAAACTTCGTCATACGCTGCGCGACCGGCGCGACGTGTCGGTGCGCGCGCTCGCTCGGCATTTGCCGAACGCGCGCTTGACGCGCGTTCCCGAGGGAGGCTTCAGCCTGTGGATCGAGCTTCCTACAGGAGTCGATGACGTCGCGTTCACCGCAGCTGCGGCGAACGCGGGCGTCTCGATCATGCCTGGTGTTCCCTGGTTTGCGGCGGAGCGCCCGGGCGCGTTCGTCCGCATCGGAACTGCCGGCGCGAATGCGACGGATCTCGAGGCGGGCATTGCGCGTCTGGGCGCTCTGCGCGTCTGACGCGCTCAACCGTGCGTGCTGGAGCCGCTCAGCGGATGAGTCGGGCCTTTGCTCGGGCGCGGTCGGTTATTCAAGAAATCCTCGAAGATTGCCTGACGCGCAGGCAACAGCTGATTCAAAAGCGTGTCGGAGATCACGTAGCGAGTCTCGCCATTCACCACTTCGGTGGCTCGCTCGGTCACGTGCGTGAAGCCGAGCGACTGTGGCCAGGTCAGGCCGCCGCCCAAGTCCGCGTTGTTGCTCAAGCGATGACAGCCGGCACACGACAGCGCTTGCGCGCGCGCCACGATGTTGTCTGGAGTCAGCGCGCTACCGAGATTCGTCAGCTGGGTCTGCAGATCGGTTCGCAGCGAGCCCGGACCAGCGAATTGAGTCGTGTAACGCATCTCCGCCGCGGTCGTGCCTGAGGCCTGACTCTGCGCCGTATTGAAGGTGTCGGGCGTGCTGATATCCAATCCGGGGATGGTGGTGGCGCTCAAGTTCGCAATTTGTGAGGGGAAAAAGCTGCGGAACGCGGGCGCCTGAGCATAGTTCGTGTTCGGATCGAAGAGCCCGCCGAAGGCGTTGTTCTTGTTGGTCACCGGCACGAAACGCATGCTGGTGCAGGAATTGCCGGTGCAAGAACGGTAGAGTTTGAACTCGCGCAGTGACCAACCGGTCGTGGTGTTCGAGAATTGGTTGGTGCGAACTTGGCCGGCGCCGAGCGCGTTGTCGCCGAAGTTGCCGATGGAGATGACCGGCACGATCGGGGCGTCGCCTTGGCCTTGGCTTTGACCGTTGAAGTAGAAATTCTCCAGCACCGTCGCGCGCTTTTGGATGTCGTTTTCCGGCGTCAGGTTCGCCCAGGTGTCGATGACCTGCTGGCAACCCTTCAAGCCTTGTTGCGGGTGCGGATTCGGCAGCGCCGCCTCGAAGATCAGCAAGTTGCGGTCACCGGTCGAGGTAATGCCGGAAGTCTTGGCGTACACGATCCGATATTCGCCGCAGTGCGCGCCGTTTTCCGGAGCTTGATCGTAGCGATTGAACAAACCAATCGGGATATAGGCGCAGCTGCTATTGGCGGCGAACGGATCGCAGCTCGCTTGCGCGCCTTCTGCGCCGTCCCGGCACAGATACGGATAGCCGTTGATGCTGCTGCCGATGGGCGGCGTCACGGTGTCGTCGCAATGTGGGCCAGGGTACAGACCCGGCGCGGGGTTTTGCGTGTCCCACCACTGTTGGAACAACGCGGTTGCCGTCAGTCCTGGCACGCCGCTCTGTGTGGCCAGCTGGGTGAGCACTCGCTGCAGTGAGAATCGTGAAAGGATGGTCTGCTCGGTGACCGCGAGCGATCGGCGCACATCGATGGTCGTGACTTTGACGGCTTGGCCTTGCGCCTCGAATGTCTCAGAGGATTGTTCGATCCCACCGGAGCAGGCGCCCGCCAACAGCGCGCTGCCAAGACAAACCAATCCGCGAATCATGTGTGAATTTCGTTGATTCAAGATCCGACTCCCGATCTCAATTGCCGCGACTAGCGATAATCGCCAGTGCTTGTTTGCGGATCGCGCTGTGTTCTGCGCGCGACTCGAGAGCTAACGGCAGCGCGAGATCGCGAGTAAGCAGCGTTGCCGATTTGGATGGGAGCGAGTGCGCGATCAGTGCCGCGGTTTATTCGCGACTGGATCGAACTGCAGCGAAGTGAGATCGGGCGGAAGTTGTCCAACCACTGTCTCGTCTTGGTCGTCGCAAGTCTCGCTCGGGGCGACGTCCGGTAGCTTGGTCCAGCCCGGCTTTTCAGGCGCGGGACTCGGGATGGTCGCGATGTCGTGAAGCGTGCGATCGAGCACCTTGATCAAGATCACGGTGACGTTGTCGCGGCCCCCGGCGTCATTCGCCATCTCGATTAGACCGTACACCGCGGCCTCCAAGTCGCGTTGATTGGCGAGAACTTGTTGAATTCGCCGATCGCCAACCATCTTGTTCAAGCCGTCCGAGCAGAGCAGATAAATGTCGCCGGATTCTGGCTTGTCGACGATCAAGTCGACGAATAGATCCTTGCTGACGCCGATGGCCTGCAAGAGGTCATCCGCGTGTGGCCCCACCATCCCGACCTTGCTCATGGTTTGATCGGTGGTCAGTTGGCGTAAGCTGCCACGGCGAAACCGATAGCAGCGACTATCCCCGACGTGACCGATGTACACTCGCTGCTTGTTTGGCGAAAAACGCGCGGCAACCAGCGTCGTGCCCATTTGAGAATGCTTGGGGTTCGCCCGCGCCGCGTCGAACACGGCCTGATGCGCTTGCATCATCGAACTCACCAGTTCGCCACCTCGGCGTGGGACGGGAGTTGCCGAACGCAGCTCGGCGACGAACGACTCGTCCTCGAAAGCGCGCTTCATGGCTTCGACGGCGAGTGCGCTGGCCACTGCGCCTCCAGCATACCCGCCCATCCCGTCCGCGACCGCAAACAGACAATGATCCTGCATGACGAGCAGGCTGTCGTCGTTCGCGCTGCGTCGCTGACCCTGATCGGTGTCACCGGATGCCGTTACCAGGATGCGCGCTTGAGGCGAGGTCGCCTCTTCTTCGTCCGCGGCTTCTTCGTAGGCGACGATGACCTTGGTCGCCGAGCGCGGCGCGATGGGCGCGACTGCAACCGGCGTCAAATCCAAGGCCTGATCGTCGGGCAGCGCTTCGAGGACCGCGTTGCCCAGGGTCGAGCGCACACGCATGATCTGCGTGACGGCGGTGTCTGAAACGTCTTCGACGTCGGGAGCGGGCGGACGGCTCGTGCGCGGCCGCGGGGCTAGTGATTGGGGTCTAGCGGGAGGAGCGCTGGGCTGCCGTGCGAGCACGACATAGCCCAGCAGCGCGGCTCCTACGGCCAACAGAGCGAGTCCGGTCAACATCTGATGCTGCGCTCATTGCTCGGTTGCGATGCACGGGTCTCCGCCCATCGCGTGTGGGCAATGCTCGCTCGCAGAGTCCTGCTCGATGCCGGCCGAGACGTGGTACGTGCGACAATAGATGTTGTTGCCGACCAAACTAGACGGCGTGATGGTTGCTGAAGAGGAATATTGAATTGGGCCCGAAGGATCGGGCGATAGGGCAGCGCAGTTCGATAGACAAGCTTGCGTGTCTGGAAAGTAACTCAATTCGACGTTGCCCGCGGTCGAGTCTGGGGTGCAGGTCGCAGTCATCAACGAGCAGTAGGCTTCGCAGTTGGAGCCGCAGCGGCCCTCGCCCAAGGGACCCGAAGACTTGCAGTACAGAAACGCTTCACTCTCCGCGAAGCGAACCTGACTCATGCGACACTCGAGCGTATTGACGTTCTTGTCGCCGGGGGTTCCTTCGGGCAAGTGCTTGCAGACCGCCATGCATTGCGTACGGTTTCGATACTGTTCGTACTTACCGGTGCAATTGGCCATTACGCCATCGCAGTAAGCGTCACACTTGGTTGCCGGTTGGCTGGGCTTGTCGCTCCCGCCCGCGCCGGCGCTCGAATCGTCCGTTCCCGCGCTTGCGCCGACCGCGCTCATGCCCGCCTGATTGCCGCCACCAGTGCCATGGTTGTGCATGCTTCCCGCAGCGCCACCAGCAGCGGAGTTGTGGCCGCCGCCCTCGGGGTTCGAGGAAGTGCCGCCGTTCGAAGCGCTGCTGCCTCCGCTCAGGCTCGGATCGATCCAAGCGTCTTCGATCCCCAACACCTGCGTGCAGGCCGCGCTCAGCAGAACGAACGCGCATGGGCCAAGTACTGAAAAACGATTCGGGCGTTTCACCACGCACCTCGCAGTTGAACGCCGAATCCGGGCGATGCCGCCTGACCGGGAGCGGTGCTGCCCGCGCGGCTCGATTGAGCGCTGGGCGCGGTGAGGACCAGAGTGAGACCCGTGCCAACCAAGACGCCACCACCGATGCTGCTGATGGTGGACACCGTGGCAGCGCTCTGCGCGTCCTTTCGAGTCGCGGCGCCGTCGCTCGTGCACGCGTTCGGATCGTCCGCGCGACACTGTGCCTTCGATTGCTTGTTCAGATCCATGGCGCGGTAGCCGAAGTAGCCGCCCACCGCGAGGCCGACGACGCCCACGGCGCCGACGACGTAGCCGATCGTGCGCTGAGTTGCGCCTGGATCGTGCGGCGCGAGCTTTTCACTGAGCACGCTGGCGCTGTCGGTCGACATCGACTGCGGCGCGTTCGACAGTTCGCCCATTTCGACGACTTGGCTCGACGGCCCGACCGCGACGTTGACCTCGACGGACCACGGCTTCTTCCCCGGGGCGCGCGCCTCGATTCGGGTTTTCCCCGGATCGACGGGCGTGGCCGTGTTCCAAGACGCACTAGGAACTGGATTGTCGTTGATCCGAATTTCGAGCCCTTGCACGCGTCGCGCTGCCGGGACGCGCAGCTCGAGCTTCGATAGACGGACCTTCAGGCTCGCCGCGCGCTCGTTCGCGATCTGCTCGCGGTCACTCTGATTGGCGCGTCGAGCTCCATCCGCCGCTTCCTGAAACAGGGCCCAAGCGCTGGCAGTCTTTCCGGTCTGCTCGTAGCAGTCAGCCAGATAGAGCGTGGTTCCGAGCGCTGGATCGAGTTCTTGGCTGGCTGCGAATTGCTCGCAAGCCTCGCTGAACTTCTTCTGGTCCATCAGCTCGACTGCCTGTTGGAACAAGGCTTCGGCCGTCGCGCGTTGACCGGCGGTGACCTCTGCGGCTGCCGGTCGCACGCCGCAGAGAATGGTCAGACACGCGAGGCAGCCCAGACTGGTGAAGCGGGCTGCAGTGTTCATGGGACCGCCACCGTGAATCCGCTGACTACAGTTCCGTTTTGATCGCCGGACTTGATGTCGGTGATTGCGCGATAGAGCGGCATCCCCTTGTAGGCGACTTGCAGCGTTCCCTTGCCGGGACGCACGAAGGAACCAAAGTCTGCGATGGCCAACGACGTCACGACCGAGAAGTTCTGCTCGTGGAACGGCTCGAACGTGGCGAGACAATCGCCCGTGCAGTTGCTAACAGGGTCCGTGCTCGAAGTGCCAATCTGATCGGCAGTGGAGACGTAGAGGGTATGACCCGAGTCATCGGCGAGGTACTTGGTGGCGCCCGGCTTCATGATGAACACCGAGGGCAGCTTCTTCTCGACGATGTGCCAAGTCTTGGCTTTGCCTTGGCCCGCAACTTGGCCAAGCAGCAAGTCGGTCTTGTAATAGTAAATCGGCCAGCCCTTGTACGTCGTCTGCCAAAGCCCATCGTCGCGATGAATCGCGCCAAAGTCGGCGTCGTCGAGGCCAGGGGCGAGAATGCGCGTGCCGGCCGGCAATATGGGCCAGCTGATCAAACAATCGGTGATGCAGTTCGAGACCGGCGGAGTGTGGCAATCACCGGGAAGATCATTGCCATACGTATAAAGCGTCCTGCCGGTGGCATCGGCCAAGTACGGCCCGACGAACGGGCTCGTTTGCAGGGAAACCGTGAATGGGGGCGCCCCAGCACTTCCGCCAACGCCGGCTCCGCCCGTTCCACCACTACCACCAGCTCCGCCGGAAGAGGGATAGTCCATCGAATCGGTGTGGAAGGGACAGGTCGCGGGGATCACCGCTTCGTTCAACGTTCCGCCCTGACCGACAGTGCCCCCAGAGGAGACGCCACCGCTGTCGCCACCATTGGCCGTGGTTTCACCGGTGCCGCCGGAGTTGGCGCCGCCGTTCTCGATCGTGCCGCCGCTCGCGGTGCTGCCGCCTTCGGAATTGCTCGCTGCGCCGCCCGCTGCGGTTTCGCCGCCTTCACCGGCGGCGGCCTCGGTCGTTTCGCCGGCATCACCACCACCGCTCGTCGTGCCACCAGACGTCGAGTCCGTGCCGCCTTGCGCCAGGTGTCCAGCCGCGCCAGCGCTGCCGCTCGGCAAACCCGCGGGAGACTCGCCACAACCCGTCAAGTGAAGCGCTGCGACAAACCCCAACAGCACGCTTGGAAGAAACACCGAGAAGTAGTGAGTTTTCGTATATGACATATAGATCCCGTTGTGTTTGAGCCCGATGGTCGAACTCGGGGAGCGCTCAGTGGCGCCCGCCGAAAGCACCACGACCAAAGGTGTTGCTGGAAGGAGCGCTGCTTGTGGGCGCGATGGTTGCCGGCGTCGCGGCTGGGGGAGCCGCAATTGCGGTGGCAGGCGCTGCTACGACTTGCGTCGCTGGCGCCGCAGATGAAGGCGAGGCCGTGTTCGCGACAACGATGCGTCCGCCACGGATGGGAGCTTTGCGGATCGACTTTTTCGCTGAATCGAGGTTGATCTCGGATTCAACGGACGCCTCCGCGCTCGGTACCGCTTGGGGCACCGACGCAACCGGCGGAGCGACCGCTTTCGGCGGCGGCATGATCGTTTCGACGGGCACCATGCCGCCGCTGCCGACTTTGGGCGTGCTGCCTGACGTAGCCGGCATCTTCAGCATCAGTGCGCCGGTAACCACGGCCAACGCGCCTGCCAGCGCGACGAAGGCGTGCTTCGAGCGACCGTTGGGGACGAGCTGCGTCGGGAGGGTCGGAGTCGGCGTATTTCCGCCGAGAAACGGCGCGCTGATTCGCCCAGGCGTCTGCGATTGACTCGAGCCATCCATGCGATCGATAGCGATGGCGCGCAGGGTGCCGAGGCTACCGAGACTGATCTGCGACGAAGACTCGGCGCGCTGTTGATCGACACGCTCTTGGGCGACGCGCAACGCGGTGCGGCGCTCCGAGGTGCGCGCGCCGAACAATTGCTTCAAGTAGTCCGCGACTTGAACTTCGAAGCTCGCTTCGAGCGGCCCGGGCATCGCGCGTTCGAGCGCGGTTAGCATCTCGTTCGCCGACGAGTAGCGATCGTCCGGATTCTTCGACAGCGCCTTGAGCACGACGGCTTCGAGCTCGGCGGGGTAGTCGGTCAGAAACGCGCTGGGCGGCGTCGGGCCGCGCTCGGCGCAGATGTTCTGCAGCGTCTCACCCGGGTTCTCGCCGCGGAACGGGTGCTTCCCGGTCGTGATTTGGTACAGCAGGATACCGAGCGCAAACAGATCCGTGCGCGCATCCACGGGCTGCGCTCGGACTTGTTCGGGGGCCATGTAGGCGAACTTGCCTTTCACCTCGCCCACCTCGGTGGACGAAGCCAACGTCGTGGCCTTCGCGATGCCGAAGTCGACCACTTTCGCGGTGCCCGTGAAGGTGACTAACAAGTTGTGCGGCGACACGTCGCGATGCACCACGCCGAGCAGATTGCCCTCGTCGTCGCGCAGGTTGTGCGCAGCGAACAAGCCCTGACACGCTTGTCCGATCAGATTCACGCCGATCGGCAAAGGCACGCCGCCCTGGCTGGCGGCTTTGGACATGAGCACGTTCAGTGACTCACCGTCGACCCACTCCATGACGAGGTACAACGTGCCCTCGTGCTCACCGAGATCGATCGTCCCCACCACATTCGGGTGATGAATCTTCGACGCGAGCTCCGCTTCCGCGAGGAACATCTGCTCCATGCGCGCGTCATCGATCGCGCCCGGAAGGATGGTCTTGATCGCGACCACCTTTTGGAACCCGCGCGTCCCATGGAGGCGAGCGGCCCAAACTTCAGCCATGCCTCCCTTCGCGATCGGCAGTAGCAACTCGTAGCGCCCGAGAGGAGAACCAGATGCTAGATGTTTCGCTGGGGAGGAGTTGATCATCAATTTCTCGCGTAACCCGGCCTTGCTGCTGGCGAGAATCGCCGCCGCACGCCTTCGAATCCTTGTCTCGCGTGGATCAGACTGGGAATTCGTCTCAATTTCGCAATCGATCGAAGTCAATCGAGTGCGATGGTTTGGGTTAACGGCATCGGCGCGTGGACACTAAAGACGCCGATCATAATTTGTGAGAGGAGACGCCACGCGGCGGTCAATAGTCACTCCGTCGCTGGGTTCGCTTCATCCTGAAGCCAAATCGAGCCGCGATCTGCAGCTGCACGTCGCGCCTTGGCACGAACGCAACAGGGGGCAGCGCGGTGGCGATAATGGCCAGTATGCGGCTTTGCGCTGCGGGAAGGTGTCAGTCGCACTGACGAGAAACGCCAGTGGTGAGGCCTGATCGCGGTGTCACGGGCGGTGCTCGGAGGGGGAGCGCGGCAGGGCAGGGCAAGCGCTTGGTGAACAACGCTGTCTGCTTACGCACTCTGAGATACGTTGTGCGGGTCTTGGACTGGCGGATTGAGATCTGGTGTTTAGTAGAGTGCGATTGGTTAGATTATGAGTCTGTGCTTTCGTGGTTGTTTGATGAGTGGTCGCTAAGACGTCGATGGATTGGGCTGACCATGTGATCGCATTCGAGCTTCTCCCCGCGCAACCCCGTCTCGACGGCCGACAACCCAAACGGGTGACGGATTTCGCCGACGTGACTTGGCCTGCGCCTTGTTTCAAAAAGTGAGATGTTCGTTTCAAGAAAGAAACGTGAACGAGGGCGCGGCGAGTAACGGTGCCGTCTCGCATCGTCACGACCGCGCAATCAGAGCGAAACTTCTCTCTCGCTCTGCGTGAGCCAGCGCAATTTTCTGTTGCGATGCGCGCAACACTTATTGTAGTGGTGCGGCCGCTGGGTCGCGTTTCGATACAGTCCGCGCATTTTTGAAAATCTAGTCCGCGCAATAGGTGGGATTGATGGACAGTTTTAAGTTCGTAGGGATCTCGGGCGGCGCTCGTTCGTGGAGCAAGTGGATGGGGTGGGCAGCCGCTGGGTGCAGCCTTCTTGCAGCCATTGCGGCGTGCAGTTCCGACGCCAATGACCCAGCGAGCAGCGACGTCGTGGGCGTCGGCGGCGCTTCGCCGCGAAATGAGTTGGCGGCCTCTGTCGACCAAGCGCGCGCGGCGAACGGCGGACGGATCGAAGGTGCCCTCGTTGCGCAGGGCGGCCAGCCCACCCCGAACGCGCAAGCGAACCCCAACCTCAAGGCGAACGCAGAACCGCTGCAAGGCGCCGATAGTGCCATTCAAGCGCCAAAAGTGGGCATTGCCACCAAGGTCTTGGATCTCCCCGCGGGCGGCTCGTTCGCGATACCGCTGGCGATCACGTCGAGCAGCGCGAGCTCGTACTACGATTGGCGTACCCCTGTCGACGCCAGCTACGACGGCAACAAGACGACGTTTTGGATGACGGCAGGCAACTCGACGCACGAGGGCAAGGATTCGTCGCCGTGGATCCAATACACGTTCGATCGCGTGTACCCGCTCGGGAGCATGCGTCTCGTAAACTTCAACACGTACGAGATTTGGCGTGCCGCGAAGGACGTCGACGTTCTGGTCTCGCAGGACGGCGTCACGTTCACATCGATCGGCTACAAGCAGTTTACGATCGACCCGATGACGGGCCCGGGCGGGACCTGGCAAGGTGCAGACCTTGGCGGACAGAAGGCGAAGGCTGTAAAGCTCGCCATTCACAGCAACTATTATGGCGGACTTTTCTATGAGTCTGCCCCGCAGGAGCCCCAGGAACCGTGGGCAAATGCGAGCGTCGTGGGTCTGAACGAGGTCCAGTTCTTTTCACCGGTACCGATCGTCTCGAGCAGCGCGAGTTCATATCTGGATTGGCGGACACCCATCACTGCCAGCTATGACGGCAACGAGTCGACGCCTTGGATGACCACTGGAAACTCGGCCGGCGGAGGCAAGGACTACACGCCGTGGATCCAATACGACTTTGATCGGGTTTACGCGCTCGACAGCATGCGCGTGTTGAACTTCACGAATCCCGAGTATTGGCACGGCGTGAAGGATGTCGAAGTCCTTGTTTCACAGAACGGAACTACGTTCACGTCACTCGGCTACAGACTGTTCGCGCCTTCGAGCGCGACCGCCATCTGGCAAAGCCTTCCTCTAGGCGGCCAGCCCGCAAAGTCCGTGAAGTTCGTGATTCACACGAACTACTTCAACACGATTTTCTGGAGTTCTCCGGCGATCGAGGGCCCGTTCCCCAACGCGACCATCCCGGGCCTCAGCGAAGTTCAATTCTACGCGACAGTTGGATCGGACGTGGCGTGTGCGCCAAACTGCACCGGAAAGACCTGTGGCAGCGACGGCTGCGGCGGGTCCTGCGGCGGGCAACTCTGCACGGGCAGCGGATGCGTCGTCAATGCGGACTGTGCTGGCGACCTCGTTTGCTCTGGTGTGGCACCGGGCGCGACCGCAGCGAGCATCTGCCAACCACTGAACCGTCCGAGCACGTGCACGAACGGCGTTCGCGATGTGACCGAGTCAGACATTGATTGCGGTGGAATGTGCGGAGCCTGTACGAAAGGCCAGACGTGCAAGGTCGATTCCGACTGCGGAAGCACGCGGGTATGCGGCCAAAACAACGGTGCGCACTTTGGCCTAGCGCGTTCGGCGAGGGTTTGCTGGGACCCCAGTTGCGAAACCAGTGTGCAAGCAGGCGGCTGCGGCCAGGAAGGGAGCGCCTGCGGTAAGAACTGTGTTGGGGTCACGAGCTGCGTTGTCGGGGACCCGACCAATCCCTGCGCCGCGAGTGAAGTCTGCGGTGCAGGTCTCGGGGCGATGTTCGGCTCACCGTCGACGGACGTTTGTGTGAACCCGGCATGCCCATCGAACGACCCCGCATTGTGTGGCGATTCGCGCAAGCTATGTGGGCCGACATGTCAATCATACTCGACGATTCCGATCGTCTCTAGCAGCGCAAGTTCCTTCTATGATTGGAGATTTCCCCCGAGTTCCAGCTACGATGGCGATCCGACGACGCTGTGGATGACGGCGGGCAACTCGGTCAACGAGGGCAAGGACTACACGCCTTGGGTCCAGTACACCTTCGACCGAGCGTACAGGCTACAAGGCATGCGCCTAACGAACTTCCCTGGCTACGAGTATCATCGCACTGCAAAGGATATTGAGGTTCTCGTCTCGCAGGATGGTGCGACATTCACCTCGGCGGGCTACAAAGTGTTTCCGCTTGGCTCTCCAGTGACGAGCTGGCTCCCGTCTCCGGCGACGCCCTGGCAAAGTGTGGACTTAGCGGACCTGGGGGGACAGCCCGTGAAGTCTGTGAAGCTTGCGATTCACACCAACTATTATGGCGGACTTTTCTACGGTACTCCCCCGCAACCCCCCCAAGAACCGTGGGCAAATGCGAGCGTTGTCGGCTTCCCTGAGGTTCGTTTCTACACGTCGGATTCGACGTGTTCCACTGACTGCTCAGGGAAGGTGTGTGGGCGCAACGGCTGCGGTCAGACGTGCGGATCGCTGTGCACCGACATAGGATGTGTACTGACCTCAGATTGCGCCGCCGGGCTGGTCTGCTCAGGCTATGCGGCAGGCGGCAGCGTACCCAGCATTTGTCAGCCACCGGGCTACGGAAGCGCCTGCGCGAACGGCGTGCGTGATTGGAACGAAACAGACGTCGATTGCGGCGGCCCGTGTGCCAAGTGCGGGACCGGCAAGATCTGCACGGGTGATGCGGACTGTACCGGGAGCTGCGGCCTGAGCAATGGCGCGCACTTCGGGCTCGCGCGCAACCTCAGGGTTTGCTGGGAACCAACCTGCAATCTCGACGTGCGTGTGGGCGGTTGCGGCGAAGCGTCGAGCCCATGCGGCACGAACTGCTCGGGCGTTGTGGAGTGCGACGCGAAGAGTACGAGCAATCCTTGCAAGCCGGGTGAAAGTTGTGCGCCAGGGCTCGGGTCGATGTTTGGTGCATCAACGCCTGACGTCTGCGTAGACACTCGATGCCCCTCGAACGACCCCGCTCTGTGTGGTGGGCCGACGAAGCTATGCGGAGCGTGTGTTTGCAAGCCCAACTGCAGCGCCGCCACCTGCGCAAACCCGGGCGATGGCTGCAACGGGATTTGCCCCGGTGTTTGTCAAAACGGCGAAACCGGATGCCACGACGATCTTGAATGCGGGCCAGGGTTTACCTGCCTCACCAATCCATCTGGACCGGGTACTTGTCGTCCCGATTCCTGCGCGTTCAAAGTTCTCGCGCCGCCTCTTTGTGGTCACCCGGGCGCGGCGTGCGGCGACCAGTGTCCGGCATGCTCGGCGAGTTGTGATGGTCGTCAATGTGGCCCCGATCCGCGTTGTGGTCAGAATGGTCCGAGTTGTGGAACGTGTTCCGGCGATACCACCTGCAATGCCGCCGGGCAGTGCGTCACGCCGAAGCTAACGCGCGCACTGAAAGTGCCCGACGGCAACAATGGGACCAAGACGCTGGACCCGTTGCCCGAATCTCCAACGGTTCCCGTTGGGGCGCTCGCCGGCCAGTTCAACGTGTCCGACCAGGGCACACCCGTATACACGGTTCCGATCGAAGTGCCGCCAGGTCGCGCTGGGATGGAGCCCGCTCTCAGCCTCCAATATTCCGGAACGCGCACAAACGGGGAAGTCGGTCTTGGCTGGCACATAGAAGGGCTTTCCAAGATCACTCGCTGCCCGGGCATCTACGCGCTCGATGGCAAGACCGGCCCCGTGAAGAACGACAAGTCGGACAAGTTTTGCATCGATGGTAAACGGCTGGAAAGCCTGTCCGGCGCCTATGGAGAACACGGCACAGAATACCGAACGCTGATTGATACCTTCAGCAAGGTCATCTCGTACATCGATACGGTCGCCGGCATTCAAATTGGAACGCACGGCGAAATCGTTCCGGTGCCCTTCGAGCAGCAAGGCCCCGACTACTTCATTGCGTGGACGAAGGACGGCCGCAAGCTGACCTACGGTCGCACCTACGATTCAACAGTGCTTGCGCACACCGGAATTCGCTACGCTTGGTTGCTCAGTCGCGTGGAGGATCGCGCCGGCAACACGATGGACGTGAAGTATGCCAATCTCGCGATTGGCATCCCGAATAGCCAGGCGGCCGCGCCCAATTCGGTGGTGCTGCCGAGCGCGATTTCGTACACGGGTCACACTGGCGGATTCGAGAGCGCAGGCAATCGCGAAGTGCACTTCGACTACGAAGACCGCACTGATCCGCAATTGCGCTTTACTCAGGGCGGCTCGCCGTTCGTCGCAGCGCAGCGCTTGTCTAGAATCACGACGTTCGTCGATCAGAAGCCGGTCAAGAACTATCGTTTGCAATACGTGACTGGCAATCTGAGCCAGGTCGAGAAGATCTTTGAGTGCGCGGCTGGGGACGACAGCCACTGCAAGGCGCCAACGACCTTCACTTACTCGCACACCGGCGGGTTCGCGTACGACAACGTGGGCCGTGACCTAGGCGCGGCGGGGCAGTTTGACATGAACGGAGACGGTTTGCCTGACTTCATGGCGACCAACGTCATCGTTGGTGGAGTGCCAGCGCAGCCCACGCTGAAGGCTGCGGCGGTGGTTTCCGATGTAGCAGTCAGCGGGGCGGCCGTGGCTGTCAGCGCGTTCGTTGGGCCTGAGGCGGGCTTTGCGGTGTCTCTGACATGGGACATCATCAAAGCTCCATTTTTTGGCCTCTTTGCCAAGAAGCCTACAATCACCTTCCAGCACGAGCTCAACATCGCCACAGGCAAAGGGGGATATCAGACTTTCTCCAGGATTCCCGATGTTCACGGGCTGCGCTGCAGCGGCGACCATCCGGCGTTCATGCTCGACTTCGATCAGGACGGTCGAGACGACGTCGTGTCCGTTTGCAGCAACAACGGCCTATTCTCTCCGGTGACGCAGACGGGTACAGCCCTGTATGTCGCGAGATCGGTAGGTGACGGTACATTCGAATCGTACCCGGCTGATAACAGCCCTGTGGCCTACGTCGTTATTGGTTCTGACGAATCGTACCAAAACTTGCCGGGACCAATTTTGATCGATTTGGACGGTGACGGATTGCAGGACATCGTCTCGTGTCCCGAGCCGTACTCAATTGATGTCCAACGGAGGCTTCCGCCGCCCGGCGGTTTCGCACCAACAATCCGTTGGTCAACACCGGTCCCAACGGTGTCGGATGATGCGCCGCTTCCGCCTCGTGAACTTCAGACTCTTTGCGGCAGCGCTTATTCGACCTACAACAGTCTAGATGTGGACGGCGACGGCACGCCGGAGTTGTTGGCCGCAGGTGCAAATGGTTGGAGTGCTCTCCGGCTTTCGACAGGAGGCGGTACTCCGTCCCTCAGCTGGCAAAAAGTGGAACTCCCCAATACCGGCGGTTCAGATACGGGAAAGAACCTGAATGTGGGGGACTTCAACGGCGACGGTTTGGCGGACATCTTCGGCTACGACAGCTCACGGTACACGGTGTGGTTGAATACAGGTGCAGGCCGCTTCTTCAGCCGATCCATCGCGCGCCCCGCGCCCACACTCCCAACATCGCCGGCTAAGTTCGGCTTAACCCGGGTCGCTGTCCTCGACTACGACACCGACGGCCGTGATGACTTTCTCGAGCACTGGGAGACTCCAACGTACGACGCGGGGGGAGGCGTATTCCCCAAAGATCGCTTCAACTGGGCGCTGAAACCGAGTGGTCAGGTCGACTTCTTCGACACTGACACTGTGCCCTCGATCAGATGGCTCGGCGCCGGCAACCGGTACTATCCCGGCGACTTCACAATGGCCGCCGACGTGAACGGCGATGGCCACACGGATCTGCTTGGCAGCAATCAGGGCGTCTTCTACGGGTCGGGCGACGTATCTCTCAGTCGAATCACGGACGGTCTAGGAAAGGTCGTAGAGATTCAATACGGCGGAGGATACCAGACGAATCCAGCCTGCGCTCAAAACCATGCACCCGGCAGCACGTGGCCAGACAAGTGTCTGCCAAGAATGAGCAACCTGGTTGGGGGGCATATTGAAGGCACTCTGAATGCGTCAGGCAACTTCGTGCCAGAACGAACCTACAGCTATACGTACATTAACGGCCGCATGAACCTTACCGGTCATGGTTGGCTCGGCTTCGACCGCCGGATCATATCGGCGAGCTCGGTTGCGGCTGGCGATGCTGGTTCGACCACGACCATCGATTACTCGCCGCTTGCGCGTTACACGCCCAGCGGTCAGCTCGCAACGGATCTTCGCCAGCCGTACCTCTATCCGTTCGCAGGGCTACCGAGGATAATCACCGTCGATCAGCACGTGAACTCCAGCGCCTCGTCCTTTCCTCCCCTGCAGAACGGATTCTATGAGAGGCGAACCCAAACGGTAAACCATTGGACAGTTCAGCAATCTTCGTTCTATCGACCGTTCCCAGTCGTCGATACGCGAACGACGAGCACTTACGAACGTCCGATCCCTGGAGGGATCTTCGCTGGTCCGCCGCTGGACTTCGGATTCAACGGTTATGAGTTGTCCTCATGTACTGAGGTACTGGAGTCAGACGGATACGGGAACCTTGGTACCAACAACCGCCGTTGTACCATTCAAGGGGTTGCCGACGCTCACAACCTCCAAACCACCAAAACGTATGTTCCCGATCCAGTAACCTGGTTGATCTCGAACCCTGAGACAATCACAGTCAACGACTTGTGGGCCGAACGTAAGTACCGGCTCACATATTCGAACGGACTGCTCGCTACGGTCACGCGTGCGCCCGACGACACGGGCGATTTGTGGCATCGCTCGACGTACGTGCGGGATGACTGGGGTAACGTCAAACAGGTCGTCGAGGAAGCAAACTGTGATGACGGTAGTTGCACCTCTCCGCGTAGTACGAACATCACGTACGAAGACGACGCGATTTTCCCGAACACCGTCACGGACTCTGCCAATGACACCACGCAGGTCACATTCGATCCGGTTTGGGGTACCCCAAGTGGTGTGGTCGATTCAAATGGCGTTGCCGTGCAGTTCGCTCACGATGGTTTTGGCCGCCTCACGGAACGTCACGGTCCCGATGGCGTTACCGTGTCTACCTATTCAGGCATCGCGACGCCAAACCGGGTGACGGCAGTCGGCGCCGTCGACCCCAAATTTCAGGTTACGCAGCACGTTTTGCCCGGCGCAGACGGTTCACATGGTGCCACTACCGTGACCGAATACGATGCGTACGGCCGACCCGTGCGTACGGTGTCCGATGGCTTTGGGGGAGCCAAGGTGTATGAGGAGCGTGTGTACGACGAGATCGGACGCGTCCACGGGGTGACCAAGCCGCACATCGCCGATCCTCAAACCCCCATTCCAAATGACCGCTATTCGTATGACGATAGTTTGAGGCGCCTAACGCGCGTCGATCACTCGGACGGCAGCTTCAAGCAAATTCAATACGCGACGCGAGTCAGCCTCTTGGAAGACCACAGGGCGTGGCTCAATGGCTTGGTTTGCTGGGCCGAAAATCCATATAGTTGTGAGATCGACATCACGCGGACGATTGACGAAGAGTTCAAAGAAGACGTGGTGCTGACCGACATCGAGGGCAGCCCGACTCGCAATATTGACGGAAACAACATCGCGGACGCGGCTCACACCAGCGACTATCTCTACGGTCCGTTTGAGAAATTGGGCGAAATTCGCGACAATCTCAGAAACGTAACTAAACTCTACTACGACGACTACGGCCGCAAGCTCACTCACACTGACCCGGATTCCGGTGCCACTGTCTACACCTACAACGGCTTCGACGAGCTGCGCACCAGCAAGGATCCGAAGCAGCAGCTGCGGACGTACACCCATGATTCGATCGGCCGGCTAAAGAGCATTCTCGACGATAGTGGGACCACTCAATGGGTTTACCAGCGGGGGCGACTCGTTGATTCGATTTCGCCGAGCAGCGACGAAAGTCCGAGTGGGCAGCGCGTTCACTACGACTACGAACCCGCGACTGCATCGCGGAACCGTGGCCTTCTGCAAAGCGTGACGTACACGATCGATGGGACGGCATACTCGGTCAACTTCGAGCACGATGATCTCGGTCGGACCTCGCTTGTCCACTATCCGAGTCTCGGCACCGGCCTGCCGATCGTTGCGCAGTATAAGTACGATGACTCCATGGGGATGCTCACCGGGCTGAATGAGGTGGGCAGCGGGACCTCGCGCGCGCTTTGGCGCCTCACGGATGTCTACCAGGGACACCTAATCAAAGAGGAAACGCTGGGCAGCGGTAGCTCAGTTACCCACACATCTTACGGCTATGATGCCGATCGCTACTGGCCGAATCAGATCCGAACGACTTTGGGCGCGTCGCAAAACCCCGAGGAAATCCAAAGTCTCATCTACACGCAGAAAAGGAATGGGCTAGTTGGATCACTCGACGCCAAGGGCACGGATCCACGCACCTACAGCTACGATAGCCTCAACCGTTTGTCGGAAGAAATCATTACGCCGCCGCAAGGACAGGTTAGCAAGCTGTACCACTACGATGAGATAGGTAATCTCGTTGATAATGGACCAAGTGAGAATGTCAATTGGCCGGGGAAGCCTCATCTGGTTCACTATGCTGGCGGCAACACGTATTATCAGGACGCCAACGGGAACGTCAGTAGCCGCATCGGCCTAGGCGTTCCTGGAGGTGAGCAGCTCATCGACTACACACCGTTTGATCTGCCGAAGACGATTCGCACTCCAAACAGTAATGAGTTGTTTGACTCCGTTCGCTTCGACTACTCGGCTGATGAGGAGCGCGTTTTGCGGCGCGACGCCGACGGCGTGACACGTCACTTCGTGAGCAACTTGTATCAGCGAAAGTTGAGCACCTCCGGTACAACCCTCGAGGAACACTTCCGGCTGTACTTGGGCGACCGCCAAATCGCGGAGATCACCCGAAAAGACAATGCGGACCAGACCCTCTTCTTTCACCCGGACCACCTCGGCTCTCCCGAGACCGTCAGTGATAGCAACGGCGCTGCTTACCACGAACGCTTTGACCCGTTCGGTAAGACGCTAGAAACCCCAAACCCAGAGCTCACTCGCGTTGGCTTTACAGGTCAGGACCACGACAACGATCTCGGCCTGATTGATATGAAGGGTCGGATCTATGATCCGCTAGTAGGACGGTTCCTAACGCCAGATCCGATAATGCAGGCGCCATTCTGGAGCCAGGGGTTGAATCGATACAGCTACGTATTCAACAACCCGATCAACAACACCGATCCGAGCGGTTTCGAGGCGAATGGCGGCGATTCCACAGCCATATTCATGGGCTGGGGCGCGGGGGTGACCGGGCTTGCGGCACTGAGTGGCTACGGCGGGCCGGCTATCTCTGCGGGGGGCCTGGGGGCCGCGGGAGGCATTGCTGCGGGAATCGGAAGCGGACTGTTGAATCCGATCACGTCATTGGCGACGGGGTTCTACAACATTGGCGACGCGAGAGCGGCATCAACACAGCAAGGGGCCGCCCCTACGGCTGCTCCAAAAGGCGGGGGCACGCGTGGCGCGCCCGGAGCGATGGGTCAACTCGAGCCGCCCGCCGTTGTAACCAAAGCGCAGTGGATGAGAGCACATGGCGTCGCCGATGACCGGCTCGCGATGGGGCCAGGCTGTCTTCTAAATCCGATGGCGTGCGCGCAAGTCGCGGTGGATGCTGTTGCTGCGGTAGTGGGGCCGGCCACTACGGCGGTCGAAGCGGCAGCTGTAACAACGGCCGAGGTGGCCGGCGAGGGGGCGTTGCGGACCGCAGGGTATGTGCTCTTTTTCCTCCAGCTTGTGCAGATGCCCGATGACATCAACCACAGTGCGGTGCAGATGTCGGAGAACGATGAGCGGGGCGGCCGCGGTCGGCTGAAGTCTGGCGAAGACGCTCAGGACCAAGTTGAAAGCATTGAAGAACATCGAGGGCGTCTCAAGCCCGGACACCGTGCCGAAGAAGGCGAAAAGACCAAGGAGGCCATACGCAACACCGATAAGAGTGCGCAGAGGCTAAAAAATAAGTTAGATCGATACGACGAGCGCGATTGGGGCGGTGACGAGGAAGAATGAACGCGACGGATGGCATTAACCGTGTACTTTCCAATGCAACGGAGCTTGCCAGTCGAGGCGAGTTTTCCAAAGCATTGGGCGTCCTAGAGCCCCTGGCAGTTTCTGAGCCCAACGATCCTCGCGTGCTTGGCGTTCTCGCCGGCGTCTATTTTCGCCAGGATAGGTTTGAGGAAGCCGCGCGGTACTTTCGGAGGGCGACGGAACGCTCGCCAAGGTCCGAACTGGCATCGTTGGGGCTTTTCCATGCGCTATGGAAGCTCGGCGAGCAGTTATCGGCTGAGCAAGAGTTGACACGATTTCTCAGCATTCGTGAGTCAGAGGAGTACCGAATGCTACTTGAGGAAATGGGGTGGCGCTTCGAAGGCGCAATGCTGATCAAGCCGGCCTAGGCGTGGATATGAGAAATTTCGCACAAAGCGGCAGACCCCTCCCTCACGGCGTCATCGCAAAACAATAAAACCCACCATACCCACCGCCCGACCCCACGGTGACGGCGCTCTGCAGCGGCCCGCCCATCTCGACTAAGTTGGCGCCCGCTTTGCAGCCAGACTCAGTAAGCGCACTCATCCAGTTGTTCATATCCCCGCCGCCACCACCACTCATGCTGCCGCCGCCGGTGCTGCGCGGCCACGAGTGACCGACTCGCGGCTTGCCTTCTTTGGCGGTGTCGCCGAGTGCGCTGGTCCAATTCAAGCAATTCGAGGTCGCGTCGAGCAATTTGCCGGTCGCGTCACTACCAGTGAGCATGTCGTGGTTGTCGACGGCTGCGACGCTCGGATCGGGGCGATGATTGGGCACGCCATCTTCGTTCGGAAAATCGTTCTTGATGGCGGCGTCTGCATTCGCTGGACGCTGCTGGGCGATGTCGGTCACTGAGTTTCCGAACAAGCGTCCGAGGCGATCGTACCAAGGGCCCGTGCCTACGCGGTCGATCGCGTTGACGGGCTTGCCGGTGCCATCGTCCGATGCGCTGAGGAATGCGTGCCAGCCTTTGGTGCCTGCACCGGGCATGCTTGCCTCAGCGAGCGCTGCGCAGATCTTGTCGGCACCGCGTAGCCCAGCGCCTGCGCCGGTTTCGCCGTAACGCAAGTCGCCACCGAAGCCGTCGGTGCCGTTGTTCGGCAAGCCAAAGTCTTTCGCGAGGCGCTGCAAGCCGGCCCAGCTCGTCACGAAGAAGCTGAACTTGTCGGTCGCGACTGTGCCGCTTGAGCCTCCGCTGGAACTGCCGGCAGTTGCGGTGCTGCTCGAACCGCCTGCGCTGCTGCCACCGCTTGCACCGGTGCTTTGAGAGCCGGCAATCGAGCTCTCTCCGGCACCGCTATTGCTCGCGCTGCCGCCGACACTCCCGCCGGTGGTTGGACTACCGCCTACCGAAGAAGAACTACCCGCCGCGCTGTTGGTTGTGCCCGCAGAGCTGGGTGTGCCGGCTGTTCCGGATTCGAACGGAGCACTCGAGCTTCCACACGCGGGCGCGAGCATCAAGAGCAGGCAGGGAGTGACCAGGTGCGAAGTGATTGTTCTCGAAATCGTGTTCACGCAGCAGTTGTGTGACGAACGAATGAAGATCGATCACTGTCCGGGGGTGTTTCTTCATCGCGATACCACGGCGGGTTGCTCGCCTACATACGCTCACAAATGCGCTGAGAGTCGTACCTAGTTCGCGCAACACCGCAACTCAGATTGAGAAATCGACGGCGCGGGCAATAATATCTGACCCAAATGTCTCGACGTCGTGATCTGGCGGCTTTAATCGCGTTTTGCTGCGCAGGCGCGCTAGTCGCGGCCTGCAGTGGCAACCCATCAGTGACTACATCGCCGGGAAATTTCGGTGGCGCGTCCAACAACGGTGGAACCGGTACGGTGGCCAACGGCGGCAGTGCCGCCACGGGCATGCTCATCACGGATGGTGGCGACGGGCCTGGTCCCGGCGATGTGCTCGATGCGACGTCGCTCGAATTCGATCCGCCAACCATCACACTCACCTTGGACGCAGGCGCGGTGAAGTCGGCGGACTACGTGCTCAAAGCGACGCTCAAGGACAAGTCGCAGGTCGACGTCACCGCTGAGTCGCTCGAGTTCGATCGTCCTGATTTGGCGAGCTTCGAAATCGGACCCCCGGCGTCCGTCACTGCGTCGGGCAAGATCGCGGGCACCGGGAAGCTGCACGCGGTGTACGGCGGTTTGGAGGCGACGGCGGAGCTGATCGTGAACATCGTCGAGAGCAACGTCGACGGTTCGATCCCGAAGGCGGCGCAGACGGCGCTCGGCAAGCCGAATTTGCCGGCAGATCCTGCGTTGGATACGCTGCTCTATCCGTACGATGAAACCGTGTTTGCACTCGGTCTGACGTCGCCGTCGATCATGTGGACCGCGCCCAACGACGCTGGCGACGTGTATCGCGTGCACCTCGAGCAGTCGGGGTACAGCTACGACTACTACACGACCGTGAAAGCGCCTGCGCGCGTGCGGGTGCCGCAGGATGCCTGGGATCGCGTCACCGCATCGAACACCGGGGACCCGCTCACACTCAGCGTGTCTCGTTGGGACAAGGCGACGTCGAAGGCGTATGCGTCAGTGACCGAGAGCTTCACGATCGCCTCGGAGAGTTTGCGGGGGGCGATTTACTATTGGACCGCGTCGCAGTCCGATCCGAACGACGATTCGACGCGCAAGGGCAACATCACGCGCATCTATCCCGGTGCAGGCGCCGCGCCGGAGACGTTGAACGAAGGGCGCTGCATGGGCTGTCACTCGGTGAGTGCGGATGGCAGCACCTTGGTCGCCGCGGTGGAAGACTTGGCCTCGGCGCCGTCGCTCGCGCCGTACAGCAATTGGTCGAAGACGCGCGCTTGGGCGGCCTTCGACTTGCCGCAGAAGATCGGACAGTCCGCGACACTGGCGAAGCAGACCACGATGTACGGCGCCAATTCGGCGCTGTCGCCGGACGGCAAGTACGTCGTGTTTGGCGGGCAGACCGAGACGGCAGTGCCGGGCTCGAAATACATTTCGCTCGCCGAGACTGCGAGCGGCAAGGTGATTGCGGATAGCGGTCTCGATGATCTGGTGCTCGGCAGCGCGGAGATGGGCGTGATGATGCCTTCCTTCTCGCCCGACGGAACGAAGCTGGCATTGGTCGAAGCGCTTGGTGACCGGCGCGACAACGTGCTGCCCACGTCGCAGCGCATCATCTATCTGGATTTCGATCAGAAGACCGCCAAGTTCGACGCCGCCAATGTTCACGAAGTAGTCAAAGCCAGCAGCTTGCCGGCCGACAATGACCAGCTCGGTTATCCGACGTTCAGCCCTGACGGCAAGTACGTCTCGTATCACAGCGGCAAGTACTCCACCGGTTGCAACAAGCTCGGCTGTGTTGATGCGACGCCGGATAGCGGCGAGCTGTGGGTGAGCGCAACGAACGGCACCGGCGCGCCCGTGCGCATGGCGAAGCTCAATGACCCGCCGCTCGTGGCCGATCACAACACGCAGCGCGAGCCCACGTTTTGCCCCGTCAACCGCGGGGGTTACAACTGGGTGGTCTTCACCAGCATGCGCGATTGGGGCAACGCGCTCACCGGGCCCGTGATCAACGGTAAGCGGCGACTGTGGGTGGCAGCCGTCGATCAAAAGCTAGGCAAGGCGGATCCGAGCCACCCGGCGTTCTACATCGAAGGCCAAAACGACGAGACGCCGAACATGCGCGGATTCTGGGCGCTCGCCAAGTGCATCGAGACGCCGAAACCCCCGAAGAAGGGGCCAGCGTGTTCAGCCAATTTCGAGTGTTGCTCGGGCTTCTGTGTCGACGGTCAATGTGTCGACAAGACCTCGCTCTCCTGTGAAGGGGTGGGGGATTCGTGCACCACCGTGAACGACTGCTGCAACAGCGGCGTGACCGACTGCATCGACGGCGTGTGCCGCGTGGTCGTGATTCCGAAATGAACCGCTGAGGGCGGCTCCCCGAGGCCGCCAAGTCGCCAAGCCGCCAAGTCCTCTGAATACCAGCGCGCTAAGCATCCACCGAAGCTCACAATGAATTGGGTGGTCGCGAGGTACATCGCTGTGAGTCGTGTGTTTGGACGAACACGGTTGACCGAGTGACCCCAATCTCCTCTTGGCGGTTTCGCTTGGCGTCTTGGCGTCTTGGCGGTCCAACCCGACGACTAGGCGAGCGCCCAGCGGGCTAGACAGGCTCGAAACTGCGCGTGACCTTCCGGCCATGCGCCGAGGTTGGAGCTGGAGTTGATGTGTCCGTGACGGCCGATGTCGGTGAAGCCCGCTCCCCAGCGACTGGCAAAAAGTTCGGCTCGGGCTACGTCCACGTACGGGTCGTCCGTGCTGGCGAGCACGTGCGCAGGGAAGGGCAGGGGCGCGAGCGGGATGGGCGAGAAGCAGCGTACTTCGTCGGGCGTACAACGCTCGGAGTCGACATCGGCGGGTGACACCAAGAACGCGCCCAGCACCCGCGTGGGTTGTGCTTTCGCGTAGTGCGCGACCAATGAACACGCCAAGCTGTGTGCGATGAGCACCACGCCGCCGCTCGCCGCGTCGACGGCGGCCTGCAGATTGCTCAGCCAATCCGCGAGCTGCGGTTGATCCCAATTGGCTTGCTCGACGCGCCGATAACCGTGTTCTGTTTGCCAGAGAGTTTGCCAGTGCGCGGGCCCGGAATTGCCGAGGCCCGGGAGGATCAAGACGGAAGCCGGCTGCATCGAACGAGTGCTCCTTTCCGCCGATGATAGACGCGGCATCGGCCTTGCCAAGCGGTTTCGGACCGCGCCTTCGGCTTTCATTGCGCCTCGACAACGGTCTGTTGTGCCGCCGAGCCTTTCGTGGCCCCCTCCGGAGGCTTACGTTCTTGGCTGTCGTTTTGGAGGTATCGAGATGATCACTGTCAGAAAAGCACAAGATCGTGGACATGCTCAGCACGGTGGCTGGCTCGACTCGTGGCACACGTTTTCGTTCGGGGACTACTACGATCCGAAGCACATGGGATTTCGCGCCTTGCGTGTGATCAATGAAGATCGCGTGGCGCCGGGCGGCGGCTTTCCGACGCACTCGCATCGAGACATGGAAATCCTGACCTACGTGCTGGAAGGCGCGCTCGAACACCGCGACTCGATGGGCAATGGCTCGGTGATGAAGTCGGGCGACGTGCAGCGCATGACCGCGGGTACCGGTGTGGGACACAGCGAGTTCAATGCATCGAAGACCGAGCCCGTGCACTTTTTGCAAATCTGGATTCTGCCGGAGGCGCGCAACCTGCAGCCCGGCTACGAGCAGAAGCATTTTCCCAAGCCGGAATTGAAAGGCAAGCTGCGCGTGGTTGCTTCACGCGACGGCGCTGCTGGCCAAGTGCTCGTGAATCAAGACGTGAGGCTGCTCGCGGGCACCTTCGGCGACGGCGAGGGCGAGAAGTACACGCTCGCTCCCGGGCGACACGCCTGGCTGCACGTTGCTCGTGGCAAGCTACTCGTCAACGGTCAGGAGCTGTCAGCAGGCGATGCCGCACAGGTCAGTGATGAGCCCTCGCTCGAACTGCGCGGGATGAACGAAGCCGAAGTCTTGCTCTTTGATCTGGGCTGAATTTCCGCGCGAAGTTGGGGTGTTGATGGTCACGCGGCCTCCCGCGACCGTCTTAACCTTCGGCGTCACACCCCGGCTTCCGCGCGCTTCGCGCCGCTCACCACAGTCCGAACTGTGGCGACACTCCGAGCAGTAATCCGGCGTGGTCCGTGTGCGGCAAGAATCCGCTTAGGGCCATCATTGAAACATCGAGCCGCCGACTCACCGCGTACGTCGCGCCGAGCGTGAAGGCGAGCTCGTCGGGGGCCGAGCTCAGGTAGTGCGCGAACCCGAGCTCGGACTGGAGCGACCACGCGCCACGCTGATCGAGTTCCGCATTCAGGTCCAAACCAAGCAACAGGCTCGTCGGATGTTCATTCCGGCTCGCACCGGGATCGATCAATGTGCCCGCATTGAGCACCAGCCCGAGGCCGTGGTGCGTGTAGCCCAACAACCCGAGAGCCCCATAGCCGACGCCTGCCGCATCGATCGTTGGCAAGCGCGGCCCCAATTCGATGCCCAGCGCCCAGGCATCGCCATTGCCGTCGCGCGTATCGAATAAGCCCAGCTTGGCGGCGATCCACAGCGCGTCGCCCGTGACGTGACGCTGGCCGTTTTCTCGGTCGAGCGTGAAGGTTCCGCTGACGTCGAGCTCTACGTCGCTCGTGAGGCCCAGTCCGACTTCGAAGTCAGGCAGCACCAGGTGATTGCCTGTGTCGGAAGTTCCCCAGACTGGACCCGCCTGCAAATCGAAGTCGAGGATCCCCGGCTCCTCGAGCTCGAGATCGTCGGGCTCGAAGTGCCGGCGATGGGGCGCAGCCAACCCCGGTCTGGACGCCGTCAAGAGTACGGCGATGAGCGCGGCGCGGGGCGCCTTCACTCTACTTGCTGGTCGACTGCGAGCGGTTGCGGTTCGCAGCGCGTCGCGCCCGGGCCTCGAGGTCGTCGAGCGACGCAGCCTGCAATTGCGCAGCCGCGGCCGCGCTCTCGACGTCCATGTCTTCGGCCGCGATGTGCAGCTCTTCCGCGTCCACCACTTCGTCGTTGTTGGGCGTGTCTTCGAAGGTGAGCACGTGGTCGAACAGCGAATCGGCGTTCTCGAACGCCTTGGCCAAGGGGGTGATGCGTGAGTCACGCAACGTGTGCACGCCCAGGCGAATCGCGGTCAAAAGCGTCTCTTTGACGCCTCCGCCGTTGACCGCGGTGGCGGGCAGCACGGGCACACTCGCGTCGAGCTTGAGCCGTTTGCGCAGCTTGTCAGGGCTAAATGCGCCTTCCACGTCTTGCTTGTTGGCTTGCACGACCAGCGGCAATTTCTCGGGTCGCCGGCGCATCAGGGCGCGCAGGCGCGAGAAGGTGCGCATGGTTTCCGGGATCGCCGAAGGCGTCGAATCACAGACGAAGGCCACGACGTCGGCCATCTCAATCAACGGCTTGCGACGATACGCGCGCTGAACCTGGCCCGGCACGGTAATCAGCTGAAATTTCAGGGCTTGGCCGTTTTGCGCCGGGCCGTCGATCTCCAGCCAGTCGAAGAACATCGTGCGGCCCTTGAGCTCGGCCGGCGTGTACATCTCGCTTCGACGCGAACTCGGAATCACATTGCAGATGCGCTGCAAGTTGGTGGTCTTCCCAGCGATGCCCGGCCCGTCATAGACGATGCGCACGATGTGGCAGTTGCGGGCCGAATCGAAGGAGGGCATCCCTTAGACCTAGCTCGGTTGCGTCGTGAGCGGAAGCGGACTGTTTCAACGCTTCGGTTTCACACGACAACTCCGGAGCGGCTGCGAGCGAACAGCGGTCATCCGGCGGTCGCGCCGCGGAGCCGTCGCGATTTTGCTGCACCCTCCGCGCGGCCGGGCAGATTCGCCGCGCCGAAAGTTTCCCGTCTGGCTGCGAAGTTTGCATGGGGGTTCGTGTGGGTTCAGCTCGCACGACTCGCGGCGCTTCTGATATAGCCTCCGGCCATGGGACTTTATCTCGGTTTGGATTCCAGCACGCAGAGCCTTTCGGCCGTAGTCATCGACAGCGAAGCGGGCCGGGTCGTGCTGCAAGAAGCCATGAATTTCGGGCAAGATTTGCCTGAATACGGCTCGCCGCACGGCTTCTTGCCAAACCCGGACGCGCAGGTGCGCCACGCGAACCCATTGCTTTGGGTAGCCGCGTTGGAGCTGCTGTTCTCGAAGCTGAAGGCGAGCGGCTTCGACTTCTCCGCGGTGCGCGGCGTGAGTGGCTCCGGCCAGCAGCACGGCTCGGTTTACCTCGGCAAGCGCATCAGTGATGCGCCGGCGTGGTCTACCAGCGCCCCCCTGGTCGACCAGGTCAAGCCGTTGCTCAGCCGGCCCACGTCACCCATTTGGATGGACAGCTCGACCAGCGTGGAGTGCGCCGAAATCGCGGCGGCTGTCGGCGGCGACGCGGTCGTCGTCAGTGTCACGGGCTCGCGCGCCATCGAGCGCTTCACCGGGCCACAGATCCGCAAGTTCTGGAAAACCGAACCCGAAGCTTACGCAAAGACGGTCGAAATCACGCTCGTCAGCGCGTTCATGGCAAGCATCTTGGTTGGCAAGTCGGCGCCCATCGACTTTGGCGACGGCGCCGGCATGAATCTGCTCGACCTGCAGAGCGGCGCCTGGAGCCCTAAGCTGCTCGCGGCGACCGCGCCGGACCTGACGCGAAAGCTCTTGCCCGCGGTGCCTTCTGAGACGCGCGTGGGTGAAATTGCGCCCTATTTCGTAGAGCGTTTCGGCTTTGCTCCTGGCACTCCCGTGCTCGCCTTCACCGGAGACAACCCGAGCAGCTTGGTCGGCATGGGCGCGACGGAACCGGGTTGCGCGGTGGTCAGCCTCGGTACGAGCGACACCGTGTTCGCGGCGATGCGCGAGCCGCACACGGATCCACGCGGCTATGGGCACGTGTTCGGCAATCCTGCAGGCGGGTTCATGTGCCTGATCTGCTTTGCCAACGGCTCACTCGCACGCGAAGAAGTCGCCAAGCGCGTCGGCTTGTCCTGGCCAGCGTTCGAAGCCGCGATCTTGGAGCAAACGAAACCGGGCAACGGGGGCAACTCGATGCTTCCGTACTTCTACCCCGAGATCACGCCGAAGCTGCTCGAGCCCAAGTTGACGCTCGACGGTAGTGAGAGCTTTCGCTCATTCCAGGAGCCCGCGGCCAGCGCGCGCGCGATCGTAGAAGCGCAGGCATTGTCGATGCAGCGCCACTCGGATTGGATTGGCGAACGGCCGCGCAGCGTGCGCGTGACCGGTGGCGCCTCGAAGAATCGCGGTATTCTGCAGGTGCTCGCGGACGTTTTCGACGCGCGCATCGAGACGCTCGCCGTGTCGAACTCGGCGGCACTGGGCGCGGCCTTGCGCGCCGCTCACGCGGGTTCGGGCGCGTCTTGGGCCGAGCTTTACGCGCGTTTCGTCGTGGGCGACTCCAGTGGCCGAGTCGAAAGTTCGCCGGACTCGGTGAGCGCATATGCGGAGCCGCGCGCCAAATTTGCGCGCAAGATGCAAGCTCTCGGCGTTTGACTTGGAGCTGCGCGCGGCCTTTGCTCTACTCGACGTGTGGCGGCTCGACCTTGGCTGAACGCAGTACGGCTCGGCCTGGCCGCCCTGCTGCTGTCGGCCTGTAGCCATCCCGACGCCACACCGGCCGACCGTGAGTTGCCGCTGCAAGTCGGCCTCGATCTGTGGGCTGGCTACTATCCGGCGTTGCTCGCGGAGCAGCTCGGCTATTTCCGCGATGCGCAAGTCGCCGTTGAGCTGTCGATCCCCGAAGACACGGATCAACTGTTGGTCGACTTCGCGGCTGGCAGTCTGGATGGCATCGGAGTCGCCTCCGGTGACACCATCAACGTCGTCGAGGCCAACCCCGACTCGCGCATCATTCTATTCAGTGACCTGTCGAACGGCGCCGACGTCGTGCTGGGGTTACCCCCGGTCAACGTCCCGGAAGATTTGCAGGGGCGAGTCGTGGGCACCAACCTGGGCGGCTTCGGCGAGCTGCTGGTGCGACAAATGTTGGATCAGCATGGGGTGCGACCGTCCGCCGTGAAGGTCGTCAATGTCGACGCGTCGCGTGCTGTCGATCGTCTGCTCTCGGGAGAGGTCGCAGCGGTTCACACCTGGGAGCCGTACGCGTCGCGCGCGCGCGCCCAGGGAGCCAAAGTGCTCTATTCGAGTCGCGACGCGGACGGCTTGATTCTCGACGGATTCATCTTTTCCGGTGAGACGCTGCGGGCGCATCCCACCGCCGTGCGTCGCTTCGTGAGCGCGTGGTTCCGCGCCGTCGAACACTGGCAGGCCCACCCCGAGGAAGACAACGCGCTCCTGGTCAAGCGTTTGGCTGCAGCCACGGGTTCGGTGAGTTTGGATGGAATCCGCCTGTTCGGGCTGGCAGAGGAGCGACAGCTGTTCCAGCCCGGATCGACCAATCGTTCCGCGCGCCACGTGCTTCAGCGCTTCGTCGACTACTTCCTGAGCCGAGGCACGCTCAGCGCTGTGCCCGATCTCGATCGACTGCTCGATCCGCAATTTCTCCCGGCGGCTAAATGAAGTCCGCGCTCAGTGATCGGATGGGCATCCGCGGCCGCCTGATCATTTTGGCGCTCGGCATTTCGCTCGGCTCTTTGCTGGTGCTGACGTTGATTCAAACCCGCGTGACGCAAAACGTGCTGGTCGAGCGCGAAGCGCGTTTGCTTGCTTCGGCGGCCCAGCTGACCGCAAACGCGCTGGACGATTTCATTGCCAAGGGTTTGGACAACGTGCGCAGCGATGCGCAAGACGAGGCTTTGGCTCGCTTTCTAGCGATGCCGAACGAGGTGCGCGGGAAAAGTTCCGACAGGGTGGAGGTCGAGCAATTGCTCGAACGAGGAGCGCTGCGTGACTCGATCTTCGTCGCGTCGTACGCGTTGCTCGACGCACGCGGGCGTAACGTAGCCGACTCGAACCACCCGAATCTCGATGGTGACGAATCTGCGCGGGGCTATTTCCAGGCACCCGTGCGTGACGGCTTGCCACACGTCTCGGAGATCGAGCCGATCGCGCCGGGGTCCAAGCGCCTAGTGCTGACCTTCAGCGCGGTCGTGCGCGACGCCGAGTTCCAAGTCGTCGGCGTGTTGCGTCTGCGCTACTACGCGCAGGTGTTGCAACGTCTCGTCGCTCGAGACACGGCCTTGCTCGGGCCGGGTGCGTTCCTGACCTTGATCGACCAAACGGAGCGCTACCTCGCGCATGGTTTGCAGCCGCGGGTGGTCGGCCGCAGCGTCGAACTCGACGCGCCCGAGTTGTCGCGCGGACTTCGCGAACTGGGTGAGGCGCCCCTGTTCACGACGCACTTGCAGCTCGGCGCCTACGGAGGCGGCGAAGAGCAGAAGGTTGCGCGCTGTAAGCTTCAGCGCAAACCGTGGCAGGTCGCGGTGGTCCGTTCGAGCGAGGCATTCATCGCGCCGGTCGAGGAACAGTTGACGAGCGCGGGCTTGGTCGCGCTGGGCGTTGCCGCCTGCGCCGTACTGGCAGCGGTTTTCTTCGGTACGCGCGTGGCCGCACCGATCCTGCGTCTGACCGAGAGTGCGGAACGCGTCGCGCGCGGCGATCTGGAGTCCCACGCCAGGATTTCTGGGCCACGCGAGGTTCAAGCCTTGGCTCACGCGTTCAACCTGATGACCGATCAGGTGCGTGAAACCCTGGACGGGTTGTTGGTCGAGATTGGCGATCGCACGCGTGCCGAGGGGGCAGCGCGCGAAAGCGAAGAGCGCGTGCGGGCGTTCGTCGAAAACGCGCTGGACGTGATTCTGGTCATCGATCGCCGGGGACAGGTGTTGTATTCGAGCCCAACGATCGAGCGCTTGCTCGGTCGTAGCGCGCCGGATGTGATTGGGAACAATTGGTTCGATTGGCTTGCGCCAGCCGATGTCGAGCCTGCGCGCGAGCGCCTCAGCGCAGCGATCGCCGCGGATCAGCCGGTGTTCGACCGGCTGCGCGTCGTGCACCGGGATGGCCAATTGCGAGACGTCGAGCTCGTCGGGCGTCCGGCTTTCGACGTGCGCGGCGTCGACGGTGTGATCGTGAACGTGCGAGATGTCTCCGATCGCGTGCGCGCCGAGAACGAGCGCGCCGAGCTCGAAGAACACCTGACGCAGGCGCGCAAAATGGAGGCCATCGGCCTGTTGGCAGGAGGCGTGGCGCATGATTTCAACAACCTGCTCACGCCGATCATTGGCTACACCGAATTGGTGCGGAGCAGCCTGCCCAGGGCAGACCCGCTCTACGACGATTTGGCCGTGGTCTTGGAGGCCGCGGACGGCGCCCGCCAGCTCGTGCGCCAATTGCTCGCCTTCGGTCGCAAGCAAGCGCTCGAGGTGCGCCCGCTCGATCTGAGCGAACAAGTGCGGCGCATCGAGAAGATCTTGCGCGCCATGATCCCGGAATCGATCGAGCTCGTGCTCACGCTGCCCGAGGAGCGCGTGGTGGTTCGGGCCGACGCCACGCAACTCCAGCAGGTGGTGCTCAACTTGGTCGTCAACGCGCAAGACGCAATGAGCGAGACCGGCGGGCGGCTCGAAGTGAGCGTCTACCACGTCGAAAGCGCGGACTCGGACGCGGAGCTCGAACTCGAGGCGGGCTCCTACGGCGTGCTGTGCGTTGCGGACTCCGGACACGGCATCGATGAGGAGACCCGCGCGCACTTGTTCGAACCGTTCTTCACGACGAAGGAGCGCGGCAAGGGCACGGGGCTTGGTCTCGCCACCGTGTACGGCATCGTCAAACAACACCGCGGCGCGATTTCGGTCACGAGCAGTGAAGGGCAGGGAGCGACATTTCGCGTTTTCTTCCCGTGCACCCAGGAGAGCGTTCGACCGCTGTCCTCGAGCGCGATCCCCATGCCCGGCCGCGGTGAGACGGTGCTCGTCGCCGAGGACGACCCGAGTGTGCGGACGCTCGTCAAAAGTGTGCTCGAACGGAACGGCTACCGAGTGCTCGTTGCCGAAGACGGCCTAGCCGCGTTCGAGCTCGCACAGGACGAAAAGGGGCGCATCGACCTGCTGCTGAGCGACGTGGTGATGCCGGGTATGAATGGGCGAGCGCTGCGCGAAGCGCTCTTGGCGTCATACCCAAAGCTGCGGGTCCTGTTTATGTCCGGGTACACCGGTGACGTGCTCGCTGGGCTCGGCGAGCTGGATCAGAACGTGGCACTGGTGTCGAAGCCGTTCACGCCGGAAGTTTTGCTGGGCAGCATTCGCAAGCTGCTCGGCGACTAGCTTGGCAGAAAGGCCGCGGACGAGCGGGCAGAAAAGGCCGGCGGATGAGCGCTGAGGAAGGGGGCATTACTTGCTGAAATCAAGTGCCGGAGGGCTGCTTGCTGCTGGCAATCAGCGTCGCGTTGGGGAAGAGTGGCGCCCCAAAATGAGTCGGACCTTTCCAGCCAATTTCGTGTGGGGCGCCGCCGCTGCCTCTTATCAAATCGAAGGCGCGGCCTACGCGGACGACAAGGGCTTGTCCACCTGGGACATGTTTTGCAAGAAGCCGGGCATGGTCTGGAACGGCCAGAGCGGTGAAGTCGCGTGCGATCACTTCGCGCGCTACCGCGAGGACGTCGCGCTGATGAAGCAAATCGGACTCGGCGCCTACCGACTCAGTATCTCTTGGCCGCGAGTGATCCCGGATGGCGTCGGCCGCGTGAGCGAGCGAGGTTTGGACTTTTACGATCGCTTGGTGGATGAGCTGCTCGCGGCCGGCATCGATCCCTGGGTTACTTTGTTTCATTGGGACTACCCGCTGTCGCTCTATCACCGCGGCGGCTGGCTCAACCGCGACACGGTCGAGTGGTTCGGCGAGTTCGCAGCCGTGGTGGCGCGCAAATTGTCCGATCGCGTGCGCAATTGGATGACGCTCAACGAGCCGCAGGTGTTCATCGGCGCCGGCCACCATGAAGGGCGTCACGCGCCGGGTGATCGTCTGCGTTTCGCCGAGGTGCTCTTGGCCGGCCATCACGCGCTCCTGGCTCATGGTCGGTCCGTGCAAGCAATTCGCGCAGCGAGCGCCAAGCCGGCGCGAATCGGCTTCGCCCCGGTCGGCTTGTCGAAGATCCCTGCGACGGACAGCCCGGCCGATCTCGCCGCCGCACGCACCGCCGCCTTCGCGGTCAACAGCGAGACCGCCTGGACGAACAGCTGGTGGATGGATCCGGTGTTCCTCGGTCACTACCCAGAGGAGGGCCTGCGCTTCTTCGGTTCGCAAGTGCCGCGCATCGCCGCCGGTGATTTGGAGCTGATCAACCAGCCCGTGGACTTCTGTGGGGTCAATATCTACCAGGGGCAATACGTACGCGCTGGTGAGGCAGGGCCCGAGCCGGTGCCCACTCCGGTGGGTTATCCGATCACCGCCTTCGAATGGCTGGTCACCCCGGATGCCATGTACTGGGGCCCGCGCTTCTTCTGGGAGCGCTACAAGAAGCCCATCGTCATCACGGAGAACGGGCTTTCCTCGCGGGATTGGCCGTCACTCGACGGCCAGGTGCACGACGCCGAGCGCATCGACTTCATGGAGCGTCATCTGGTCGAGCTGCGTCGCGCGCTCGCGGATGGCGTGCCGATCGAGGCCTATTTCCATTGGTCGTTCATCGACAATTTCGAGTGGGCGCACGGCTACAAACACCGCTTTGGCCTGATCTTCTGCGACTACCCCTCACAAAAGCGCATCCTCAAGGACTCCGCCCACTGGTACAAACGCGTGATCGCCGAAAATGGCGCGACGCTCAGCCCCGCTGAGCGGGGTGGCTACGGTGTCTAGCGTTTGCTCGGTTGGCGCACTGCGGCAGCGGCGGTTTGCTCGTTCCGTCTCGAACTGAAACGGCCCGCCGCCCGCAGCCAAACCTTGACCAGACGTGACCATGTCATGACCCGTTTCTGACGTGTCGAGCGCTAGCTTACAGGTCATGCAGACGTCCGAGGCCACGAGCAACGATCACCACGTTGCCTGGCTCAAAGCTTCCCCCTTCTTTGCCGTTCACATCGCAGCTGTCGTCGGCCTCTTTTGGTTCGGCTGGTCTTGGTCGGGAGCGTTGCTCGCCATCGCCCTGTACTACGTCCGCATGTTCGGCGTGACGGGTGCGTACCACCGCTACTTCTCACATCGCACTTACCGTACCAGCCGGGCGTTCCAGTTCGTGCTCGCGGTCTTGGCGATGACCAGCGTGCAGAAGGGCGTGCTTTGGTGGGCGTCGCACCATCGCCACCACCACCGCTTCTCCGACCAACCGAATGACGTGCACTCAGTGCTGCATGACGGCTTCTGGTGGAGTCACGTGGGCTGGATCATCTCCCGCAGGTACGACGAGACCGATCTCTCCCGGGTGAAGGACCTGGCGCGTTTCCCGGAGCTCCGCTTCTTGGACCGTTTCCACGTGCTGGTGCCGATTGCCTATGCAACGGCGCTCTACTTGCTCGGTGGGACGTGGGCTTTGTTTTGGGGCTTCTTCGTGTCGACCACGCTGCTCTGGCACGGCACGTTCACGATCAATTCACTCACGCACGTGTTCGGCTCGCAGCGCTATGTGACCACGGACAATAGCCGCAATCATTGGCTACTCGCCGTGATCACCATGGGTGAGGGCTGGCACAACAATCACCACTACTACCAGCGGTCCGTCAATCAGGGCTTCTTTTGGTGGGAGTTCGACCCGACCTACTACGTGTTGCGGGCGCTATCCTGGGTCGGCTTGGTCTGGGATCTGCACACGCCGCCGCCGCACGTGCTCAATTCGAACCGCATCGGTTCGACGCCGGCGCCAAGCGCCGCAGCCGAGCCGGCGCCCGTCGGCGTGATCGTCGAAGCGCCGGTAGAAACTCCCGCGGAGTGAGTGGCCCGCTCGGCCGTCAGTCGTCCAGGACTTGGCGGACGCGCTGGGCGAGTTGCTCGCTCGAGTAGGGTTTGGCCAAGAAGCGGAAGCTGCCCTCGTCGACACCCCGGCGCGAGATGTCATCGCCGGGGTAGCCCGACACATAGAGCACCTTGGTCTCTGGTCGCGCCGCGGACAGCCGCTCGATGACCGAGGGCCCCGACTCGCCGGGCATCACGACATCCGACAAGAACAGGTCGATGCGCATGTTGTGATCCGCTGCGAGTTCGAGCGCTTCGTTGGCTTGGGTCGCGACCAAGACCTTGTAGCCCTGACCGCGCAAGATGCGCGCGGTCAACTGGCGAACAACCGCGTCGTCTTCGATCAGCAATACCGTTTCGTCGCCGCGTGGCATCAAGGAGGGGTGATCGCGTCCGTCGGAGTCCGCTTCACTCTTGGCGCGTGGGAGCGACACATGAAAGGTCGTGCCTTGGCCGAGTTCGCTTTCGATCTCGATGCTCCCGCCCGCGTTACGCACGATGGCCAGGCACGTGGACAACCCGAGGCCCGTGCCCTTGCCTGCGTCTTTGGTCGTGAAAAAAGGCTCGAACGCCCGTGCCTGAACGGCTTCCGGCATGCCGAGGCCGGAATCTTGCACACTCAAGCGTACGGTCGAGGCGACCATCGTCGTGCGAATGTTGAGCGAACCTCCAGAGGGCATCGCGTCGCGCGCGTTGACCGCGAGGTTCATCAGCAGCTGCTCGCACTGGACGGGATCGATCATGACCGGCGTGCTGCTCGGGAACAGCTCGATCGATAGAATGACGTCTTCGCCCACCACGCGGTGCAACAGCTTGGCGACGCTCTCCACCAAGTGATTCAGGTCGACGACCTTGGGATCCACCACTTCGCGGCGCGCGAAAATCAGCAGCTGACGGGTGAGTGCCGCGGCGCGTTGGGCAGCGACATTGATCTGCTCCAGGGACTCGTACGATGGATGGGAGGGTTCGAGCGCGAACCGTCCGAGCTCGCTGTAGCTCATGATCACGGTCAACAAGTTGTTGAAATCGTGCGCGATCCCGCCGGCCAAATGGCCCGTGGCTTCCATGCGCTGGCTGTGCAGCAGTTGTTCTTCGAGCTCGTGGCGGCGCGTGGTGTCCATGCTGGTCCCCGCCATGCGCACGGCGTTACCAGCGCTGTCTCGCAGCGTGCGCCCGCGATGCTCGACCCAGCGCAGCGCGCCGTCGGCCCCGACGACGCGGTGTTCGAACGCGATCTCGGCGGTTTCGCCTCGAACGCAAGCGTCGACGTTTTGGTGCGCTCGCGCGCGATCGTCGGGGTGAACGAGGTCCAGGTAAGAGGCATAGGTGTGATCGAAGCTGCCTTCGGGGATGCCGAACACCAGGTACATCTGGGGGCTCCACACGATTTCGTCGCGTTCGATCAGCCAATCCCAGCTGCCCATGCGTGCCGCGTCCATTGCTGCACGCAGACGCTCGTCGCTCTCGTGCAACGCGTTTTCGACGGCTCGTCGAGCCGTGAGATCCTGCATCGTGACGACGCGCATGGGTCGTCCCTGGTAGACGATTGCTTCGGAGCTCGACTCGACCAGACGACGCTCACCCGTCTTGGTGATGAGGGCGATTTCCGAAGTTCCACCAGCACCGGCCGAGCGGATGCTGGTTCGCACGGCCTCTCGTGACTCGGGCGCCAAGAACAGCTCCACGCCGTTTTGTCCGATGAGCTCCTCACGCGAGTAGCCGAGCAGCGTCACGAGCGCCTGGTTGCATTCGCGGACGACGCCATTTTCATTGATCAGCACGGCTTCACGTGCCGCCTCGGACAACGCGCGAAAGCGCTGCTCACTCTCGCGCAACGCGCGAGCCTCCGGCTCCTCCTCACTCATCCGACGGGTAGGCTATCGGGGCGCCTGTGCGAACACAAGCGGCGCCAAGCGCGCGAGAACGCGGGATTGTCGGGCTCGTCTCGCGCGACGCGCGGTGTTTGCTATGGTTTTCGCCATGTTCGAAAACCCGAGCCGCCCCGAGGTCCTGGCCCCCGCTGGGGATCAGCTTGCGCTCGACGCGGCGATCGGCGCTGGCGCGGACGCGGTCTACTTCGGGGTAGATGCGTTCAACGCCCGTGCCCGTGCCCAGAATTTCACTGTTGACGGTTTGCAGGACACCGTCGGCCGGCTCCATGAGCGGCGCGTCAAGGCCCATCTCACTTTGAATACTCTGGTCTTCGATAGTGAACTCGACGCTTGGGCGGACGTGGTGCGGGCTGCCGACCGCGCGGGTGTGGACGCGGTCATCGTGCAAGATTTGGGCGCGGTTGGCCTGGTGCGCCGGATTGCACCGAACCTGCGGATCCATGCCTCCACGCAGATGACCTGTACGGATGTCGCCTCGGTCGAATTTGCAGCATCACTCGGCGCCGACCGGGTCGTCCTCGCGCGTGAGTTGAGCCTCGCGGACATCGAACAGATTGCCCGTGGAACCCGCGTCGAACTGGAAGTGTTCGTCCACGGCGCGCTGTGCATTGCCTATTCGGGACAATGCCTGACGAGTGAAGCGATTGGCGGTCGTAGCGCCAATCGCGGCGCGTGCGCACAAGCCTGTCGTTTGCCGTACGAGTTGTTGGTCGATGGCGTGGTGCGAGATCTCGGCGAGCGCGCGTATTTGCTCTCGCCGCAGGATCTCGAGGCCAGCGCCTCCGTGCCTCGCTTGATCGAGCTCGGGGTTCGCTCGTTCAAGATCGAAGGCCGACTCAAGGGGCCCGAATATGTCGCGGCCACCACGCGCTTGTATCGGACTGCAGTGGATCAGGCGCTGGGAGCTACGCCTGCGCCGGATTTCGCGGCCACGAAGCAACGCGCGATTCAAAGCTACTCGCGTGGCTCGGGGCCGGGCTTTTTGGCCGGCGTGAATCATCAGCAGCTGGTCGAGGGGCGTTCGTGCGATCATCGCGGTCTCGAGGTGGCGCGCGCGCTTGGTCGCGAACAGCGGGCTGGCAAGAGCTGGCTGCTCGTCGAAGCGAGCGATCGCATCGCGCGCGGTGATGGCTTGTTGATCGAGGGCGGCTGGGGCGGCGAGGGCGAAACAGGTGGCCGCGTCTGGGGTATCGAGGTCGCGGGCGCCGACGTGAACGCCGCGCCCCCAGGAAGCTCGGCCAAGTTGTGGTTCGGTCCCGAGCTCGAGCTTTCGGCGATTGAGCGCGGCAGACGCGTATTCCGCACGCATGATCCGGAGGCCGAGCGCGAAATCAACGCGCAGCTTGCGCGCCAACCGTATCGCGAGGCACTCGCGTTGAAGATCAGCGGTCGCTTTGGGGAACCGTTTTCGCTCGAGGGGCGCAGCGAGCGCGGCCGTTTTGCGCGAGTTGGAGCGGACGTGACGGTCGAGCCGGCGCAGAATCAACCGACCTCTGCCAGCGAGCTGTCGGACAAGCTCGGCCGACTCGGTGATTCGCCGTTCGCGTTTGGCGGGCTCGAGATCGACTTGCCGAGTGGCGCGTGGTTGCCGGTTTCGGCGCTCAATCGCGCGCGCCGTGCCTTGGTATCGGCGTTGACCGAGACGCGCCCTGGGCCTCTCTATCCTGAGGTGAAGAGCCCGCCCTCCGTCGTCCCCGAGCTATCGTCACTGTCCGCGCCGCCGCCGGCAGGTCTTTTTACGCTATGCCGCAACCGCGCCCAGGCCGAAGCTGCGCTCGCCGCTGGCTCCGACGGCGTGTATCTGGACTTCCTCGAGCTCACTGGGACCGGCAGCGCGCTGCGTGAGTTGCGGGCGAGCGGTGCCTGGGTCGGCGTCGCTCCGCCGCGCATCCGCAAGCCGGGTGAAGAGAAGATCGACCGTTACTTGGAAGGCCTCACTCCGGACGCCGTGCTCGTGCGCAGCTTGGGGGCACTGTTCGAGCTCGAGCAGCGCATCACGAGCGGAAGCCGAGCCTACCGCATCGGAGACTTTTCGCTCAACGTCAGCAATCGGCTCACGGCCCTGGAGGTGCTGTCGCGCGGGTTGTCCGCGTTCACGCCGTCGTTCGATCTGGATTCACCGCGGCTACTGACGTTGCTTTCGAGCTCGCTCGCGCCGTACGCGGAGGTCGTGCTGCATCACCCGATGCCGTTGTTTCACATGGAGCATTGCGTGATCGCCGCGCTGCTCTCCGACGGACGCGACCACCTGAGCTGCGGCCGGCCGTGCGATCGCCATCAATTGTCGCTGCGCGATCGCGCAAACATGGACCATCCCGTGGAGGCCGATGTCGGCTGTCGCAACACCGTATTTCACGCCTCGGCGCAAAGCGCGGCCGAACTCGTTCCGGCGTTGCAACGGGCCGGTGTGGCGCGTTTCCGTCTCGAATTGGTGCGTGAGTCGGCCGAGGAGACGGCGAGCATCGTGCGCGCCTATCGGGATTTATTGGCAGGGCGGGTGAGCGGCAGAGAAATATTTCGCAATCTGCGGGCGTCCGGCGGCTACGGCGTGGTCCGCGGCTCGCTTCGCGTGCTGAGCGAGTGAAAGGGGTGTGGCGTGACGGCGCAGCGGCGGGTGTGAGACTTTTCCTTGACGCCCGAGGGCCGAGCAGCCAATACGCGCGCCCATGGGCCTACAGGCAATCGTCCGCTGGTTCTTGCCACGCGAAGACCATTTCTACGGCTTTCTAGAGGCTCAAGCCGACGTCGCCCACGAGGCAGCGCTGGCCGTCGCACGCTTCAAGGACGACAGCGTGAGCGCTGCCGACGTGCGGTTCGCGGTGCAAGAGCTCGAACACAAGGGCGACAAGATCGCGCACGAGGTAGAGGAGTCCATCGCGCGCACCTTCGTGACGCCCATCGATCGCGAAGACTTGCAGAAGCTCTCGCAAGAGCTCGACGACGTGATCGACTTCATCAACGGCGCGGCACGTGCGTGCGTGCTGTACGGCGTCGAGCGTCCGACGACTCCCATGGTCGGCTTGATCGACAAACTGGTGGAGTGCACCGAGGTGCTAAAGGGTGCGCTGCCGCACCTACGGGCGCACGACTACGCGGCGCTGATCGAGGCCAGCCGTCAAGTGCGCAAGCTCGAAAAGGATGGCGACACGGTGTTCCGCAGCGCGATGAGCGCGCTGTTCAAGGACGGCGCGATCGACGCCAAGCAGCTGCTGCGCGAACGTGAAGTGTTGGATCACCTGGAAAATAGCATCGACTATTGCCAGCATGTGGGGTCTACCCTGGCCAATCTCGCGATCAAGCACGGGTAACGATGCTCAGCCTGCTCATCGCCGTCATCGTCACCGCGATCATTTTCGACTACATCAACGGTTTCCACGACGCGGCCAACGCGATCGCAACCGTGGTGTCGACGGGCGTATTGCCGTTGCGCACGGCCGTGATCGTCGCTGGTTGTTTCAACTTCGTCGGCGCGATGGCCGGCACTGCGGTGGCCAAAACGATCGCTTCGGGCTTCGCCAATCCGGCCGTCGTCAGCCAAACCGTGGTGCTCGCCGCCTTGCTCGGCGCCTGTATTTGGAATTTGCTCACCTGGTGGTGGGGCATTCCGTCGAGCTCGTCTCACGCGCTGATCGGCGGACTGGGCGGCGCTGTGGTGGCTCACGCTGGCGTGTCGGCGTTCAAGTGGCAGGCGCTGGTGCAGAAGGTGCTCGTGCCGCTGGTGTTGTCGCCGACCTTGGGCTTCATTGCCGCGTTTTTCATGATGGTCGGCCTGACCTGGATCGCGCGCAACTTTAGGCCGGGCACGGTGCGCGTCGGATCACGCCGGCTCCAGTTGTTGTCCGCTTGTGGCATGGCCTTCTCGCACGGTTCGAACGACGCCCAGAAGTCGATGGGCATCATTACCTTGGCGTTGGCTGCGTTCATGGCGGCCGGTCACGGAGATTTGCCCGCCTGGATGGCGCCGACGGGTAACGAGGTGCCGCGTTGGGTGATCGTGATTTGCGCGGCGGCTATCGGCCTCGGCACGATGGCCGGCGGGAAGCGCATCATCAAGACCATGGGCACCAAGATCATTCGCATTGCTCCGCTTCAGGGCTTTGCCGCCGAGACATCCGGCACTTTGGTGATCTTGGCCGCCAGCAAGCTCGGCATCCCGGTTTCGACCACTCATTGCATCAATGCCTGCATCATGGGCGTTGGTGCCAGCAAGCGCGTGAGCGCAGTGCGTTGGGGCGTCGCTTCGAACATCCTGCTCGCTTGGGTGCTCACGTTGCCGTTGAGCGGCGCGGTGGCCTACGTCACCATGCTGGTCATCAACGCGCTTTTCTGAGCGGTTCCGCCCGCTAAAATCGCCCGCTGGTAGCGCAGCCGAGGCGGCTCGACTACCAATGTCCGCGTGGCAACCAAAAAGATCTCGCTCGACCCCGGGACAGACAGCGGCACCTTGCGCCGCATCGTGCTCGGGATCTTGATCCTCGTCGGCGTTGGCTTCCTGTTGAATGCCACGATGATGCGCATCGATGCCGGGCACGTCGGAATCAAGGTCAAGCTTGCCGGTAGCGCGCGCGGCGTCCAGGACATCCCGGTGGTGACTGGTTGGGTCATGTACAACCCGCTCACCGAGCAAATCGTGGCTTTCCCGACCAGTGTGCAGAACGTGGTTTGGACGGCGTCCCGTGAGGAAGGACGCTCGGTGGACGAGTCACTTACCTTCTCGTCACAAGAGGGGGTGAACGTCAGCGCCGACATTGGCGTTTCGTTCCACATCGAATCCTCGCTGGCTCCGCACTTGTACCTGCGTTTTCGGCAGCCTGATTTGATGGTGCTCGCTCACGGCTACATGCGTAACGCCGTGCGCGAGGCGTTCAACGACATTGCTTCGCGCATGGCGGTGCAAGAAATTTACGGCGCGGGCAAGGGGAAGCTCGTCGCGGACGTTTCGGTGCGGCTGCGCGAGGTGCTAGGAAAAGACGGCTTTGTCATCGATCAGCTGACGATCAACGGCGCGCTGCGTTTGCCGGAAAATGTGGCGCAAGCCATCAACCGCGCGATGGAAGCGACTCAAAACGCAATCCAAGCCGAAAACCGAGTGCGCCAAGTGCGCGCCGAAGCCGAGCAGAACATCGCCCAGGCACATGGCGGTGCTGAAGCCGCGCGTCAACGAGCGGAGGGTGAAGCCGATGCGATTCTGATCCGCGCGCGGGCCGAAGCCAAATCCAACGAGATCATCCGTCTGTCGACGACGGGCACGGTGCTGCAATATCGCGCGATCGAGCACTGGGACGGCAAACTGCCGATGATGCAGAGCGGCGACAAGATGCCGCTGCTCACCTTCGACACCAGCAAGCTCGCGCTCAGCGACGGCGAGCGCGAGAAGAAGCTGAGCGAGCTCCTCGCCGAGGACAAGAACGCCGACAAGGCCGTATCCAAGCCTCAGAGCTCGCCCCAGTAGCCACGCTCAGCTCAAAAATCCCAACATCAGGTTCAGCGCGAGTCCCAAAATCACCGTGTTGAACAGGAATGAAAGCAGCGCGTGCGCGAGCGCGGCGCGCCGGATGCTGCGGCTGGTGATGCACACGTCCGAGACCTGGAAGCACATGCCGAGGGTGAACGAGAAGTACGCGAAATCGAAGCCGTCCGGATCGATCTTACCTGGAAATTCCAGGCCGCCCTCGCCGTCGTCGTCGTCTCGGTAGTAGAGATGCGCGTAGCGCAGCGAATAGGCGGTGTGGGTGAGCGCCCAAGCGCTGACGACCGCAGTCAGACACAGCGCGAGCAGTAGGCAGAAGGCCGTATCGTTGGGGGCGATGCCGCGCGCGCGGCGCATCACGAACCCGGCGGCGAACAGGCTGACCGTGCTCGCGAGCAGCACGAGCAGCCAAACCAGCCGGCGCCCGGGATCCTCCGCGGCCGCGTGACGTCGCGTTTCGACCGAGGTCTCGTGCCAGATGCGCCACCAAGCCAGCACGAGCAGGCAAACGCCGGCAGCATCCCAACCCGACAGCAGGTGGATGGCCCAGCCGACGCTGGGCACCCCGAGACCCATCACACTGCCGACCGCAACGCCCACGCCGGCGCTAATCAACAAACGGCGCCCCGCGGTGTGCGGAGCGACGCCGCGCCGAATACTCGAAGGGGGATCGCTGATCAACTCGCGTGGAGTCTACACAGCTCACCACCGAAAGGGACTAGGACTCGAGCGAAGCCCGCAAAAACCAGGTGTTTTTCTCGAATTCCGTGATCACACCGGTGAATAGATCCACGGTGTCCGTATCGGCCTGGCTCTCGGCGGCGGAGCGTGACGCGCGCAATTCGGTTAGGTAGCTCTCGAAGCGATCGGCCAGTAACTTCACGTGCTCGAGATCGCGCGTGGTCTCCTGCGGATACTCATTGATGCGCGAGGTCTTGGCGACGTGTCGCACGGTGCCGAAGGCTCTGCCGCCGAGGGTCACCGCGCGTTCGGCGATCGCGTCGTTGAAATTCGCCAAGGAGATCGCGAATGTCTCGAACAGCGGATGCAACGCCGCGAATTGCGGACCTTTGATGTTCCAATGCGCGACCTTGATTTGGCTGTGCAAGTCGAGGCCGTCCGCGAGGCGCGCGTTCAGCACCTCACTCAACGTTTGCCGGGCAGACTCACTGAGGTGACTCGGGCTGCGGTACATGAATCTCTCCTTTCAGGGAAACGGGAATTCAGGCGGAACTGTCTTCGCGAATCAGCGCGGTGCTGTCGAGCGCCACGGCCGCGCCGTGGACGACCGAAGCAATCCGCACTGCATCGTGGATTTGATCTTCGCTCGTGCCGTGCTCGAGCAGGGTGGCCTCGTGCGAGCGCACGCAGGTTTCACAGGCGTTTACCGCGCTCACCGCCAACGAGAACAGCTCGAAAGCGGCGGTGGTGGTGGCCGGCTTGGCCAAGCGCTGCATCCGCAGACGCGCCGGCTTCTGCTCGTAGCTCGGCTTTCCAACCAAATGGCGGAAGCGATAGAAGACGTTGGTCATACCCATCAGTGCCGCCGCAGCGACCGCATCTTCGACGGTCTTGGTCGTCACTTCTTCGGGCCGCGAGGCGATCAGCGCCTCGGCGAGGCGGCGCGAGCGAGACGCCAGCGCAACTGCGATAGCGACGCCCCAACGCTCCGACGTCGCGAGCGTTCCGCCGTCCAACACCGCGCTGAGGTTCAGTCGCAGATCCTTGGCAACTTCGGGAATTTCGGCACGAATAGCTTCGAGTGCGCTCATCAGCAAAACCTCCGTAAAAGAACAGTCAGTTTCCGAATCGAGATAAGGGAAGTCGGTCCGGGAGGCGTGAAGCGTCCCGAACCAGCTTCAACAATCGAAATGACGCCAGACGCCGGCAGTCGACCCGCCCGGCAAGTTCGGGTTTTGGCAAGGCTTTCGCGAGGACCGAAGCGGAGCGTACTTCCAGTACGTGAGCATCGGACCACAGCGAAAACGCAGCCCAAACCCGAAATCGCCGGGCGTGGCCTCAGCCGAGTCTAGGCTTCACCTCACAACGTGGCGTCGCCCTTCTTCCAGTTGCAGGGGCACAGCTCGTCGGTCTGCAGTGCGTCGAGCACGCGCAGCACCTCGTCGACATTGCGACCGACGCTCAGGTCGTTCACGCTGGCGAAGCGAATGATGCCTTCCGGATCGACGATGAACGTCGCGCGCAGCGGAATGCCGTCCTTGTGCAGGACGCCGAGCGTGGTCGAAAGCTCACGCTTGGTGTCGGCGAGCATCGGGAAGGGCAGGTTCTTCAGGTCGGCGTGGTTGTTGCGCCAGGCCAAGTGCACGTAGTGCGTGTCCACGCTGGCACCGAGCACCTGCGCGTCGCGCTCCTTGAAGGCGGCGTCTTTCTTGCCGAACTCCGCGATCTCGGTCGGGCAGACGAAGGTGAAGTCCATCGGCCAGAAGAACACCACCAGCCACTTTCCGGGGTAGCTCTCTTGGGTCAGGGTCTTGAACTCTTTGCCGGCCTCGATGCTCACGACACTGTTCAGGCTAAAAGCGGGGAAACGATCACCAACGGTCAACATGATGGACTCCTTTAAATGAGGTCTATTTGTAGATTGTGTCTAATTCGAGGGCGTGAGGATACGAATCTGTTTTCGCGCAGCTGAGCGCGCTCAGCTGCGCTTGGGGGCACGCGCGGTCTTCTTACCGCGCATGACGACTTGATACTCGCGAACGTCGAAGCCGTTCAAGCTGTGGACGCGCCGCACGTCCAGCGCCGACCACGGGACGTCGACAATTTCGCCCGTTTCTTCATCCAAGAAGTGGTGGTGCGGATCGAGCTTGGGGTCGAAGACGACTTTGCCTTCGGCCAACACGAGCTCGCGCAGCAGGCCTTTTTCCGTGAACAAGTTGAGCGTGTTGTACACCGTTGCTCGCGAGAGCATCGGGAAACTGCGCTTTACCTCAGCCCAAACTTGGTCGGCCGATGGGTGGTCCGTGGTGTAGAGCACGTAGTCGGCAACCGCCACGCGCTGCGCAGACGGCTGAATGCCGTGCTCCGTCAATGCCTGCAGGGTCTCGCGCTTCACGAAGTTAGATTTAGTCTAAACCTGGAGACCGTCAAGGCCAGCTGACGCATTCGTCACTTTTTGTCCCCAGTGGACGCCCACCTGACGTCGGAGAACCACTTTTGGGCGCTCCCTGAGTTTGAACCGCCGAGCCGCAGAGGCCGCAGAGATCTGAGGGAGCTGGGGGTTACCCAAGCGCGCCGCTTTGCGTCCAAAGAACGACCAACCTCGACGTACAAGCACCTCCGACGCTCGCCTTCATTGGTCGTGAGCAACGCGAACCATTCCGGTCTGGGCGAGCCCAATCTCCCTCAGATCTCTGCGGCCTCTGCGGCTCGGCGGTCAATCTTCTCCTCCCCGAGCCTCGAGGTCCGTGCCGTTGGAATAGTTGGTTTGCGTCGGCCGTTTTGTGGCGGGAACTGTCTCGGGGTGAGAGGTGCGATGCTGGAGCTGGGGCGCCCCAAATTTCGGAGCGGCTCTGGTGGGGGTTAGCGAATGACCACCGAGCTTTTGAACATGCCCATGCCACACTGGAAGGCAAAGGTGCGCGCTTTGTCGGTGGGGACGACCACGTCGACGGGTTGTTTCAGGGGCAAGGCTTGTTCGATGCCGGCCTCGGGAAACACGACCTTGTCGGCGCAGGTGGCATCGGTGGTGCGAGTGAAACGCAGGGTAAGCTTCGAGCCGTGCTGTGTTTCGACCGCCGCGGGAGTGAACCCGCGCTCGTCGGCGGTGACGGGAATTACTTGGTCACCGTTGGCAACGACCGGTTTCGGGGCTCCGCTGCCTTCGTGCTCGCGATCGTGGCAGGCGGGCAGGGCGGATAGCGCGATCAGGACGAGTGTGGCTAATGCCGGGGCGTGGGTCATGGCGGTTTTGTGTCGAGGAGCCTTGCCCATTCGCCGTGACTTCGCCACGACAAATATTGCTAGCGAACCTGCGCTTCGCGGTGTAGTTCGCCAAAAAGCCCTGTCTTCGCACCGGATGGCCCGGACGAGGGGCAACGCTTGATCATGCCTACCTTGAGCGAATACCCCGGACCGGCGCTGCCCATTGCGGATCTCCGCGATGCCTGGTTGGTGCTCTCGAAAGCCGACCGCGCCGATGGTTTTCGGATCCTGAAACGCTCGGACGCCGAGGAGTTTTTCCTGGGGCTGACGGCGGGTGACATGGCGGAGCTGCTGCACGCGTTGCCGGACAAAGAGCGCCGAGTTTGGGTGCGCTTGCTCGCTCCGGACGACGCGGCGGATTTGCTGCAGAACGCCGATCCGGAGGACCGCGAAAAGCTGCTGGCGAGCCTGGACGATCCGACGCGCCGCGAAGTCACTGCGCTGATGGCGTACGCCGAGGACGAAGCGGGCGGTTTGATGAACCCGCGCTTCGCGCGCGTGCGTCCGGACATGACCGTGGACGAGGCGGTCAGCTATTTGCGACGGCAAGCGCGCGAAAACCTCGAGACCATCTATTACGTGTACGTGGCTGACGAGCAGCAGCACCTGCTCGGCGTGGTTTCGTTTCGCGAACTGTTCATCGCCAGTTCGGACAAACGCGTGCGTGACGTGATGACCACGAACCTAATCACCGTGGGTGAAGAGGTTCACCAGGAAGACGTCAGTCGGCTTTTTGCGGACGAAGCGCTGATGGCGATCCCCGTGGTGGATCCCGAAGGGCGCATCAAAGGTATCGTCACGGTCGACGATATCGTCGATGTCGTTCAAGAAGAGGCCACCGAAGACGCCCAGAAGTTCGGCGGTATGGAGGCTTTGGAGGAGCCGTATCTGCAGATTGCGCTGTCGCGCATGATCAAGAAGCGCGGCGGGTGGCTGGCCGCGCTGTTCCTCGGCGAGATGCTCACGGCGTCGGCGATGGCGTTCTTCCAAGACGAGATCGCGCGGGCCGTCGTGCTCGCGTTGTTCGTGCCGCTGATCATCTCCAGCGGTGGCAACTCGGGCTCACAGGCGTCTACGCTGGTGATTCGCGCGATGGCGCTCGGTGAGGTGCGGCTGCGTGATTGGTGGCGCGTCGTGCGCCGTGAACTCGCTGTGGGCGCCGCGCTCGGTGCGATGCTCGGGCTGATCGGCTTCGTGCGCATCGTGGCGTGGCAAGCGGTCAGCCCGATTTACGGCGACCACTACATGCGCGTGGCCCAGACCGTGTTCTTCAGTCTGATTGGCGTCGTGATGTTTGGCACGATCGCTGGCTCGGTTCTGCCGTTCGTGCTGCGCAGAGTGGGCTTCGACCCCGCGAGCGCCTCGGCTCCGTTCGTCGCGACGTTGGTCGACGTGACCGGTCTCGTGATCTACTTCAGCGTCGGCAGCCTGATGCTGCGCGGCTCGCTGCTCTGATAAATAAAGTACCGGGCTCGCGCGCGGCGCAAGCGAGCCCAGTACTCAGCCTTCAGCGTCGAAGTCGTCCGCGTCTTCGTCTTCTTCGCGGTCGACCTTTGCTAGCCAGCTATTTTTGGCCGCGGTGTACGCGGTCTTGGCGGCGCGTTCGAGCTCCTCACGCGTAAACGACAACTTGCGCTTGCCGAGTGAGGTGCCGAGATACGCGCTGACCTGCGCCCGGGCTTCGCGCAAAGTGCCGGGCCAACCGCCGACCACCGGACGCCCCTCTTTGCGCAATTCGTCGCACCAGCGCTGAGCCCAAAGGGTGCCCGCCGTAGTGGCGGCCTTATCGAGCAAAGCACGGCGCGCGTCGCCAGGGGCGTGGCGCGTTCCGCTCGAAGCATTGGTCTCAGCTGCTGGGCGTGACAAAGGATCGGTACTCCGGACTACCAGCGGTTCCGCCGATCGCCACCGCGATCTCCACCGCCACCACCACCACCACCGCCGCGACCACCGCCGCCGCCGCCGCGACCACCGCCGCCACCCGGGCGACCGCCGCCACCACCACCGCCGCCGCCACCACCGCGCTGCGGGCGCTCTTCAGCTTCGTTCACGCGCAGAGGACGTCCGTCGATCATCTGGCCGTTGACGCCTTCGATGGCGCGCTGGGCTTGCTCGTCCGAGCCCATGGTGACGAATGCGAAGCCGCGGGATTGCCCAGTGGCGCGATCAGTCACGATGTGGACATCAGTCACCTCGCCGTACTGAGTGAAGGCTGCGCGCACGGCCTCGGTATCCGAGTGAAATGACAAGTTCCCGACGTACAGACGATTTCCCATGATCACTTTCTCCTCTCGTTGCGGCTCGGAAAGTCGTCGCGAGCCCAAAACGAGAAGGGGTCGTGCCGTACCGGAACCGTTCGAATTCACC
>DASQCO010000069.1:0-39515 GCA_035634635.1 Polyangiaceae bacterium | reverse complement strand
CGCACGCTGCTTCTGGGGCGCGAAACACCAGTGGTCTTCTGCCGCTGGGGCAAGTTACTGAATGTGATCCCGCTGGGCACCGTACCCCCGGACGACGGGCTGTCAGAGCCCGGGCCAGACGAAAAGGATCTCGCGATCGGGGCAGAGAACGCAAAGCGGGCAAAACCCGAAAGCCGGGGACGTTGGTCATGAAAGCGCAAATTCAGCCCGTGCGCTGCGCGGAGCCAAGTTGCTCCGTTCTGATCGTGGCGGCTGCGTTCGGTGCGCTCTGCTCCGCGCATCAAGCAAAAGCCGATCGAGCCCAACTCGCGCCGAGACGCAAACGATCGCAGCTGAGCGCGGCAGAGCGCGTGCGGAGGCCTCGGTCATGAGCTTCAAGCGAAAGCTTCAGCGCGTGGACGCGCCCGGCAAACCGCGCCCACGAATGCTGGGACCGGTGTCGCTGCGCCGTGAGCCGCCTCTCGGAGTCGTGATCAGCGACATCACGAGCACGACGAGAGCACAGCGGTTGGTTGCGCGTGCGGAAGCCAGGCGCGAAGCCCAGGCCAAGCCCCGCTGACCCGGCAAGCTCCCATACCCCCACCCCCACCACCACCGCAATTCCCCGCAGAAACGCGAGCAGCCGGGGTCGTTAGCGCCGGCTGCTCGCGGAGATCCATTTCCAATGTCCAAGAATTCTAGCATCAAAAAGCAAAGCGAGTCCTCGCTCGCACAAGTGATCCGCTTCAACACATTCCGCGGCGCGCGGAGCAAGACGCCGAAAGCGCGCGATCTCTCCTGGCCACAAGTCTGCGCTGAGATCAAGAAGCTCGCGCGAGCTCAGGCACGCGACAAGCGCGAGCTCCCTGCGATCAACTTCTGCGATCTCGACGGCCGCAACGAAGACGTGAACGTTCGATCCATCACCGCGCTTCCGATCGATATCGATCACGGAGACGTGCCCGCGACGTACGAACGCGCCGAAGCGCTTGGCCTTTCTGCGCTGATCTACACCTCACCCTCACACCCGAATGAAGATGGATCCGATCGCTTTCGCGTGATCGTGCCGCTGACTGAGCCGATCGATCCTGAACACGCCTATCACGCGCGCTTCGCACTCGCCGAAATGCTGGGCCTCGAACCAGGCCAGGGCGTCGAAGGTGCCAAGGCTGCGTCACAGGTGTTCTTCGTGGGTCGAATCGAAGGCGATCCCGATCGTGACGTGTTCGAGATCGAGGGCTCGCCCGTCGACGCTGCAGAACTTGTGAACGCGACGCTGCGCCATACTTGGCAGCGCGAAGTCAACGCAGCAACCGTCAAGACACTAGAGCCGGTGCGCATCGAAGATCCCGACGAGCGCACGGCCGCGCTGATCAACGCGCTCGAGCCGCTGTGGGAAGAGCCGGGCACCGCGATCAACCGACGCGACACTCTCCGCGCGCTTGCTGGCTATCTTGCTCGACGCGGTTGGACCGACGAACAGATCGCAGCCGTCGGCCGTGCGCTGCCCACGTTGCGAGACGACGCGATCAAGGTCGGCACGATGCTTGAATGCGCGCAGGCTACGCGCACCAGTGACGGCGAAGTGGGCGCGGGTTGGAACGGTCTCGTGCAATGGTCGCCCGATGCTGCAGCCGTGATCGAGTCGATCAGCCGAGACCCCGAAGAACCTTCGGACTGGCGCGGAGTGTGGTCGCCAGCGTGGAAAGCGCTCACGCTCGGCTTTGCGCGCGCGGCCGAAGCACACCGCAAGACTCGCGCGCCCGACCCAGGCGCCAGCGCATTCGCCCCACCCGAGAACGACAATGCTGAGACGCTAAACTGCATCGAGCAACGGGCAGATATGGGCAACGCCCGACGGCTGGTTCGCTTGCACGGGCACAAGCTGCGCTACTTCGAAGCACGCAAGCTCTGGTACGTCTGGGATGGTAAGCATTGGAAGCCAGACAACACCGGCGAAATTGTTCGCGCAGCGAAGGATGCGGCCGAGTCTCTTTGGGTCGAAGCAAGGGAGATCGCGGACGACGATAAGCGCAAAGCAGCCTATAAATGGGCTGCGCAGTGCCAGGATCGCACGCGGCTTATGAACATGATCGAGCTAGCGAAGAGCGAACCCGGGATCCCGGTTGTCGCGGGCGATCTCGACGCCCACCCCTGGTTGCTAAACGTGCAGAACGGGACCCTTGATCTGCGCACTGGCGATCTGCATGCCCCCGACCCCCAATTGCTAATGACCAAGTGCTGCGCAACGAACTACGATGCGAGCGCGCGATCGGAGCTTTGGGAGGCTTTCGTCAGACGCACGACCGGAGGAGACGCGGAACTAGCGGCATACATCCAACGATCGCTCGGTTACGCACTCTTCGGCGCGTGGCGGGAGAAAGCATTTTGGTTCGGCTACGGACCCCCCGACGGCGCAAAAAGCACTTTGCTCGGGGCGATCGGTGATGTGCTCGGCGACTACCACGTAGCGGCCGCTGCCTCGACGTGGATGGTTCAAAACAATGTAGGGGGCAACCGTGGCGACGTGACCCGCCTGCTCGGGGCGCGGTTCGTGACATCGCTTGAGATCCGCCCTGGCCTCAGGTTTGACGAGGAGCTCGTCAAGAAGGTCACCGGCGGTGACACGATCGTGGCCGCTGGCAAGTACGAGAACGAGATCCAGTTTCCGCCCACGTTCGCGCTTTGGATGGGCGCCAACGACCGCCCCACAATCCGCGACGACGACGAGGGCATGTGGAGCCGCATGCGCTGCGTTCCGTTCACCAACCCGGTCCCTGATGACGAAAAAGACCCGCACCTCCGGGAGAAGCTCACGAGCTCCGAACACGCGCCGGCCGTGCTCGCTTGGCTCGTCGCTGGGTGCCTGGCCTGGCAGCGCAAGGGCATCGGCAACTGCCTGGCCGTCACCACGGCCACGAAAGCCTACCGCGCAGATATGAACCGGGCGGGCGCCTTCTTCGAAGAGTGCTGTGAATTGGGCGAGAGCTTCGAGACGCCGGCCAAAGCAATGAGACTTGCGTACGACGATTGGTGCAAAGCCAATGGCGTGCGAAATCCGTTGGCTGCCAACGCCCTAGGGCAGCGCCTGCGCGCGCTAGGTGCAACTGGTGGAGACGACTCATCCAGGAAGGTCGTTCAAGCGGCTGCTAAGGCGGCAGGCCAGTTTCCGGCTAGGGCGGCAGTGAAAGACCGCTTCTGGTTCGGGGTGCGTTTACGCAGGGAGTCAGACTAACGCGGTGCCAGCAATGCCAGCAGTGCCAGCACTCCCCCTAAAGTCCCGCTAAAGAATTCCTTAGCGAGATTGTCTAGCAACACCTGGCATTGCTGGCATTGCTGGCACGGGGCTGCGACCCGAGCTCGGGGACGGACTCAGGCTTACGCCCCCGCTCACAGCTCACGATCGATCGCGCCCTACATGTGCGAGGGGGTATACGGGGTGCCCCCTACACCTACCAAAGGGGCGCCTCTGAACACGGCGGGCGGTTTTCAAATCGCTGCCAGTTGCCGCAAAAACCCGCGGCAGTCGTGCGGATCGGAGCGAAGCGCTGGCACGATCCAGCGCGATCTCTGCGGCCGATCGGATCTGCCACTAGTTCCGCGTCTGATCGCGCGTAATCATACAGTGTATGCGTTTATCCGGATTGACGGATTAACCGCGCATGCCACTCTGTAATATGATTCCGCACAACGCACCGGCTGCCGAATCTGCCGGCAAGCTTGAGCAGTTCAACGCCGGTTTCACGGCCGAAGAACTCGCCAAGTTGCGCAGCTACTCACAACTGACCGGGGTGCCGGTGCGGGTGCTGGTCCGCCGTGCGGTCGAGCGGTACGTCGCCGGTTGCGATGCATTGGTCGCTGTTCTTTCCGAGGGTGAACGCCGCGCCCCGGGTACGTTGGCTTCACTCGATGACGGTGAAGCATTCGCGATTGCCTTGACGCTTCGAGGCCAGTTGTGACCGACGCTGAGCGCGCCGAAGTGCACGTGCTGAAGCGTGCGGGCCTATCGCTTCGTGAGATTGCGAAGCGCGTGGGCTATTCGCGGCCGACGATCACGGCTGTCCTGAAGGAGTCGGATCCTGCCGAATTTCAGGCACCGGCGCACATGGCTCCGCCCGCTGCGCCAGATCAAGAAGTGGACGCGCCCCCCGCGGACGCGCCGGCTTTGGATCAGGTTCGCTTTCTGATCGCGCAGGCGCGCGCCGGTCTGACCGACGCTCTAGCCGTGGGCGACTCTGCTTTGGCCCAGCGCCAGACGCGAAACGCCGCTGCGCTTATGAGTGTTCTCGCGAGGCTCGAGCGCACCGCCGCCGACGAGTCGGACGCGGTGCGGATCTCTTCGGCTGAAGCGAAGCAGATCCGGGCGCAGCTCTTCGAACGGCTGAGCGCGCATTTGGATCGCCCGATCCTGTGCACGGAATGCAATCGGAAGCTGTCCGTGCGCTGGGGAACCGAAGGACTCACCGCGCCTGACGAGCACGACCCTGGCGCGAACGCACACTCACGTTGAATCACTTGGAGCGAAAAACATGTTCTCAAATTCATCAAATCAATCCAAAGCGCACTCACTGCGCATCCACCTTGGCCACATGGTCCAACTGCTTTCGGCTTCTGAATCGGACGCAAAGCGCGTTGGCGATGCCGCCGCCGCAGGGTTGATCCACAAGACGTCGCGGCCGCTTCGAGCGAAGCTCGCGCTTCTCTCCCAACTCTCCACTTCACCCGAAGCTCAGGACGACAAGCTGGCTCGGCTGCTCGATTTGCTGGGCCTGAAGCCTGACGCGACCGACTCTGATATCCAGAGCGCGGTCAATCAACTACTGGACCCTGGCAGCGCGGATGCTGGCAACGCGGATCCATTGGCCGCGTCAGCGGAGCCGAAGCCCCCCGCGAAGCAATACCGAGCTCTGTTCGGAGCTCCGCACATAGAAGGCGCGCGCAAGCTCGGGATCACGCCCGAAGAGTTCGCCGATCGAAAGCTGCGCGCGGTGGTTCGTCGCGGCGTCTGAGCCATCGAAATGGAAACCGGACAAATGGAATTTATCACTGAATCCCAGATCAACGCCCAGAACGATCAGATCTTTCGCGCTCTGGACGCGGCTGCCGCTAAGAAGGATGTCGCCACAGTATTGGAGTCGCGGCAGGCTGAGCGCGAAGGCTATGACCAGAGCCCGCGCGACTGGCTCGCAACACACTTCAAAGACACGATCGGTTTTTGGGCGCCCGTCAAGCAGCACATCCTGGCAGGGCAGCGCTCGGAAGAGTTTTACTTGCCGCGTGCGCAGGCAGGCTTGGAGCTCATCGACGATGCTCTTGCCCGCCTCGCCAAGAAAACGGGCGACCGTGCCAATGCTGCGCGAGCGGAGCTCACTCAGCAGCGGAAGGAAATCAGCGACGCGATCGCTGTGTTCGAGTCGATTGGCGCGGACTTGACTGGCCCGCTCGCGCGGACTCTGATCGAACGCGCAGCGCGCGTGCGCGGAGCCCTCGCAGCTGCCCAACGCGCCAAGGATCTTGCAACCCGCGAGACGGTCGAGAGCGCACTTCTTGAAATCGAGAAGTGTCTTGCGGATGATCGCGCTCTGGCTCGCGACGTTCAGGCGACCCTTGCCGCGCTGGCAGGTCCTACGCTGCCAGACGCCGCGGATTTCAAAGACGCCAAGGGAAACACCGAAGACCTTCAGCGTTTGCCGGGCAAGAATCCGCCCGCAAGTCTGGTCGCCCGCGCGATCCAGGCTGGCATCGACGCTCCCAGCCGAGTGCGAGATCTCTGGATCATCTTCGAATCGAACCCGCAGCACGAGCTGATTCAATGGCGCTGGCGCGGAGCGAGCGGCACGTGAAAACGATCGGCGAACAACTTGAAGCGCTGCGGAAATCGGCGTTCGAGTTCCCGCACCGCGCGAGCCAGATCAGAGCTCGCGCGCGTGCGCTCTGCGCGGCCCGATCAATCGAGATCCCTGACTGGGCGGCGTCTCGGCTGAGCACTCGATCGCCCGACGCAGCGACGGAGCTGCAGCGCCTGCAAGGGATCGCCGCGTCTGAGTCGACTTCGGCGTCCCGTGCCCGCGCCTTTGCTCGAGAGTTATGCGCATCGCATGGGATCGATGTCCCGGACTGGGCTCAATTGCGCAGAGCCGGCGGCAAGCCGAGAACGGAGGCGACCGCAAGCCCGTCGCGATCCGAACTCCCCAACACACCCGCAGCTCGAGCAGTTGAAGTGCCTGCCGCGGCGGTCGGGATCTTGCGCGCCTGGCGTTGCGCAGCTCCTCTGCGTGCGTTCTCCGCGCGAGCCGACCACGTGACCCTTACAGAGTATGAGCCCGGCTTCGGGGAAAAGCGCGCCCGATACTCGGCGATCGAGCAAGCTGTCGCCGCCGTGGCTTCGGGCGATGTGCGATGGGACTCCGCCAATGGCTGATCAAAATTGGTCTGCGCAGCTTGTGCGACTGCGCGCTGCGGCTGGGCAGTACAGCGATTCGACTTTGCGCGCGACGTTGGCGGCACAGGGCAGCGCGATCGGGGCGGCACTGGCGACGCTCCGAGGTTCGAGCGGGAACCCTAATTTCAGCCTGGCGCAGTCCACCCGAGTGAACGCGGCAATCGCGCGTCTTACTCGGCCGGCGATCACCAAAATCTCGGCATGTGCGGCGGCACTTGCGCTCTGCGAGGCGGACCTTTCTGCGGCACCGATCAATGCGTTTCTGGCGGTCGTTCCAAATTTGCTCGCGCTGCCTTCGTTCTCAGGGGGGACGCTCGCCGCAGCGCAAACCGCGGCGGCGCCGATCATCGCCGCCCTAGGCCCGCTCGGCGGGGCGGTGCGAGCCCAAACCCGCGCGTCTGCGCTGGTCTCCGCTGTGCAAGTTGCAGCTGCGAGCACGCTCGCCAGTCTCAGCGCCGCGCTAAAGCCTCCGGTCGATGTTGCGCTCAGCCTGGCAGCGCAAGCGCTTCCGCCTACGGCTACGCCGGCCCAGAAGCTGACGGCCGCGCTGATTGAAGCTCTCGACCCCGCGTCATTCACAACTGCGGCGACTGACACGACGTCGCTGATCGCAGCGGGTGTCGGAACGCCTGGCATTCGGCTCGCGCTCGACCAAGCGGCATCGAGCACACCAGATGTGCGATCGCTTTACATCTCCGCCGAACTATCATCGGCTTCCTACCGAACGACGTTCGCGGTGCGCGGCGGCGACTCCTGAGCTTTCGTGGGGTTAGCCGCTTATGATATGATATCATACGAAAGCTGAATGAAATCAGTAGCTTGGCGGTCGATTTAGGGGCAACTTTGTTGCCCCGGTGCCGTAACAAGGGGCATGACCAAGTTCACTTCCCAGCAAGCCAACGAAATCGCCACCCAAGCCGCCGCCATTTACCGCGCCACGGCTGACCGCATCGAAGCCGTCGCGCAGAGCACCGACAATCCCGACGACGCGCTGTGGGAGATCCAGCGCCTTATCCTCGGCGAGACCATCGGGACCTTGCAAGAGCTCGCGCAGGACACGCTCTACCCAGCTCTGCGCGACGCGGCGGAGTGATGGCTAGCACGCTCGACGATGCCGCCTTAGACGCGCTCGCGGCCGCCCTGGCGCCCCGGCTACTGCGCGAAGTGCGGGCGCTGCTTGCCGCCGATCCCGACGACGATCGGGCGCTCGGAGTCGCGGCGCTCGAGAGCATCGGCTTCACGGTTGGTCGGGGTCCGGAGTCGAGCCTCTTTCACCCGGAATCCGATGCCGGGCTTCGGCCAAAGCCGACGCGAAAACGATCTCGCAAGCGCTGAGTCTTCGCCGGGATTTACGATCCGCTATCCGGATAGGCCCTGACATCGGCCAAGAACTGGATCCCATCGACCAGAGAATCCTGGCGGAAGGCCGCCTTCGAGAAAGTGCGCGAACTCGAGGGTCTGGGGTGTGCAGTGTCGGTCGGATTGGACTCGACCCGAGTGCGCCTGACCGGCGCGAAGGACTCTTTTGCCTGGCATGTCTGGTTCGTCATCGTGGCGCTAGCTTCGGACGTGAAGCCCTTTGCCGCGATAGAGCGCAACATGCCGGTCAGGTTCTGGTGAGCGCCCAAAAAGCCGCCCTGTCGTCCGCGGCTCGTGGGGTCAGGTGCCCGAAGCCGATACAAGCCGTAGGCACCATGAACGAGCAGCTAGACGAATTCGCCGCCGACCGGCGGGAACGCGCTGAAAACTACGATTCGCACAGGGCCCGGCGCCACCTGGTCCTTCACCGACACGAGTCGGGCGAGGTCACGTTCGAGCAAGAGGTCTGCGACGAATGCGGAGTTCAGACGCCGAAGCTTGAGTGGTTCACCTGCGATGAGTGGCGCGCTAGAGCGGGCCAGCCTTGAGCCGGCCGTGCATCTAGTACCAGCACGAGTACCAGCAGCTTTCATCCCCGGGGCTCGCCAACTGCGAAACCCCTGGATTCTCTGAGCGGGACATCGGGTTCGAACCGACGACCTCAAGCTTGGGAAGCTCGTGCTCTACCAACTGAGCTAGTCCCGCGTGGTGAGGGCACTCTAATCACTTCTCTCGGCGATGCGAGAGAAAAATCGACCAAGAATCGGCCGCGAATTCAGTGCGCCTTGGCCTTGGACCCGGACTGGTTCGACGCGAGGCCGTCTCCGGCGGTCGACTTGTGCCCGTGGTGCTTGGTCTTCTTTGCCGGCTGCTCCTTCTGGGCGACCGAAGCGTGGTCGCGGCTATGCTTGGCGTGGTGAGCCTTGGCTTCGTGCTTGCCCTTATCGGCTTTGGCTTCGCGCTTGGTGGCGGCCAGGGCCGATGTGGGTAGGGCGATCAGGGACAAGGCCACCAGGGCACGCGCAAAAACGCTGTTCATATCGGGAGCTCCTTGGTCTCGAGGCTTAGCGTATCGGCCGGGAAATGAGCAAATTCCTCGCAGCGGCACGCGGGCTGCGTCGTGGCTGCCGTTTGGCGCGCGGTTTCGTGATTTGATGGGCTTGGATGCTTGCGTCGCTCTCGCGTTGGTCATGCTTGCTGCTGGCGCTACTGGTCGCAGTGGACTGCAAGCCACCGCGCCCGTATCGCGGCAAAGCGAAGGTCGTCAAAACGGTTGCGCACACGGTCGCGTCAGCGCCGCTGCCGGCCCTCGCGCCCTCGGCGTCGCTGCCGGCCCTCGCGCCCTCGGCGTCGCTGCCGACGTTGCAGCCGCCGCTGCTGGAGCCGAACGTCAGCAAGCTAGCCTCGAAGTACCGCAGCGCGCTCGAACGGCGTGAAGCGTGCGAGTTCAAAAAGGGCGCCATGCCCGAACAAACGCTGGATCCCGAAGAGCCGATCGGCCAGCGCATCCCAATCGATCACTTCGTGATCGTGATGCAGGAGAATCGCTCCTTCGATCACTATTTTCACGATTTGGCGAGGTTCGGCCAACCCGACGCCGACGTAACTCCAAAGGGTTATGTAAATCCGGATCCGCACGCCAAGCAAGACGTCGCGCCGTATCACGCAACCGCGCTGTGCGGCCGGGACACGCGGCACGACTGGAACTCCGCCCACAAGCAGTTCAACGACGGCAAGATGGACGGCTTCATTTCGACGAGCAATCCCAAGGGCCGTCGCGCGCTCGGCTATTATGATGCGAGCGATCTCGGCTACTACTACGCGCTCGCCAACACCTTCAGCATCGGCGATCGCTATTTTGCGTCGATCCTCGGCCCCACTTGGCCGAATCGGATGTTCTTCCACTCAGCGTCCAGTTTCGGACACATCGGTAATACCGCTCCGCCAGCGTTGCCCGAAGAGCAATCGCTGTTTCATCAGCTGGCTCAGAAGGGCATCGAGTGGATCGTGTACTCCGAAGGTATGACCTTCGAAGAGAAGATCTTTCGTCAGATCCACGATATCAAAGGCGACCACTTCAAGGATTTGGACGGCTTCTTCGCGGACGCCAAGAATAACACCCTGCCCGCTTATGTTTGGATCGAGTCGACGTACGGCGGCCCGGATGCCACGGACGAGCATCCACCGGCGGACGTACAGCTCGGTCAGCGCTTCGTTGCGCGAGTGATCGATGCGTTGATGAAGAGCCCGGCTTGGGCGCATTCGGCCCTGTTCATCATGTACGACGAGCCGGGCGGCTTCTTCGACCACGTGCCGCCACCCCCGGCATGTCCACCGGACAATATCGAACCGTTGCTCGAGCGGCGGCACGTGCGCGCGCGTTTCGATCGCCTGGGTATGCGCACGCCGTTCATCGTCGTCTCGCCGTTCGCCAAGCCGCACTACGTTTCGCATCAAGTGTACAGCCACAGCTCGGTTCCGCGCCTGATCCAGGCACGCTTCGAGCTGCCGGCGCTGAGCGCCCGCGACGCGAACGCGACCGCGCCGTACGATATGTTCGACTTCAAACACCCGCCATTCCTGACGCCGCCGACGTTGCCGGTCGCGTTCGTGGATGACATGGCGAGTCGCGTATGCCACGCCCGCTTCCGCAAGAAGAAGCCGGCGGGAACGACGGTCAATGTGCCTGACTACGTCACCCCCGCTGCGCCGGCTCCCGATCCCGAAGGACCGGTCGACGAAGAGCCCGAGACCGCGCCGGACGGGACGCCGAGCGCCGACTAGCGCTCGCAACGTCGGCACTCAAGATGCGTGGAGCGCTCGCCCCAGGAGCGTCTCCTGCACGACCAAGCGCAGTTCATCGCAATCGAACGGCTTGTCCAGCACGCGACTCGCGCCCAAACGCAGAGCGCGCAGGTGCGTGGTTTGATCCCCGAACGCGGTGATCAAGATGATCGGTGTTTCCGCGAGTGCGCGCTGTAGCCGGGTCAATATTTCGAACGTACTCAGCCCGGGCATGCGCACGTCCGAGACCACCAATGAGAACGCCGGCCTCTCAGCGGCGCTCTCGTGGCTGAGCAGCGCCCAGAGCTCGTTGCCGTCGCTCGCTTCGATCACCTCGTAACCGTCGTCACGCAGGACGCAAGCCAGCAGTTCACGCAGCTCGAAGTCGTCCTCTGCCAGCAGCAAGCGGGTAGGGGCTGCAGCCTTCGTCGGTTCCGGCCTGCCGGGCGCGATGGGGTTGCTCATGGCGTTCCTTTCGCTCACCGAGGCTAGAGCAGCCGCGTTTCGCGAAACTGTCGCGTGAGCGTCAGCACGACGCATGCCAGTGCGGGCTGCGCCGTGATGTGGCTGATCGAGACGCGCGAGCAGGGGAGTTTCGCCCCGACATGGGGCGAAAAGGGGCTGTGTGCCCAGCGCGCCTAGCTCGTCCCGCGCTCTGAGCCGTAGCGGTCGAGCTTCCGGTAGAGCGTCTTGCGATCCAGCCCGAGCACTTGAGCGGCGAGGGTCTTGTTGCCGCCGACCGCCTCGAGCACACGCAAGATGTAGCGCTTCTCGACCTCTTCCATCGGCACGAGTTCGGTCGGATCCGTGGCAGCCACGAGCACGTGCGACGTCCGATAACTGCGGATCTTCTCCGGCAAATCCGCGACTCCGATGGACTCGTTGCGAGTCAGCGCGACCGCGCGCTCCATGCAATTGGCGAGCTCGCGCACGTTGCCTGGCCAAGCGTAGGCGGAGAGCTTCTCGGCCGCTTCGGCGTCGAGTGAGCGAACGTCCTTTTGAGACTGCGTGGCGAAGTGTTGGAGGTAGTGCGTCGCGAGCAAGATCACGTCCGCGCCGCGCGCGCGCAGCGGCGGCAGCTCGACGTGGATCACGTTGATGCGATAGTACAAATCTTCTCGAAACTTGCGCTCTTCGATGGCGGTTTCGAGATCGCGATTGCTCGCAGCAACCACGCGCACGTCGATCGGCGTTTCGGTGTCCCCGCCCACGGGGCGAACCGTGCGCTCCTGCAACGCGCGCAGCAACTTTGGCTGCAGACCGACGGGCATATCGCCGATCTCGTCGAGAAAAATCGTTCCGCCCTTGGCTTGCACGAATAGGCCGGGACGCGCGCTACGAGCGTCGGTGAACGCGCCCTTGGTGTGCCCGAAGAGCTCACTTTCCAGCAATTGTTCGGGCATCGCGGCGCAGTTGATGGCCACGAACGGCCCGGCGCTGCGCTTACTGCGGCGATGCAGCGCGCGCGCCACCAATTCCTTACCCGTGCCGCTCTCACCGCTGACCAAGACGGTCGACTCCGATTCGCCCACGCGCTCCAAGAGGTCATAGACCTCTTTCATCGCGGGGCTCGCGCCGAGCAATTCGTCGAAGCGCCGTGATTCGTCCACCGCGCGCTGTAGCCGCTGGACTTCACGTGTCAACACGCCGTGCTTGACGGCGCGTTCGATGGCAATGGCGACGACATCGATATCGAACGGCTTGGTGATGAAGTCGTACGCGCCAGCGCGAATCGCTTGCACTGCGGTTTCCATGCTGCCGAAAGCCGTAATCACGATCACCGGCAGCTGCGGGTGAGCTTCGGTCGCCTTTTGGCAAAGCTCCAAACCGCTCATGTCGCGCATGTTGATGTCGGTCAGCACGACGTCGAATTCGTGATCGGCCAGTTGCGCGAGCGCCTCCTGCGGAGAAGAGTTCCAGCGCGCTTCATAGCCGTGTTGAACCAGGCCTTCGGCGAGCAATTCACACATGCTCGTGTCGTCGTCGACGATGAGTACTTTGGCTTTCATTGGGGATCCGGAAGCGGTAGATAAACTTCGAAACGGCTACCTTCGCCGAGTTTGCTTTCGACGGTGATGAAGCCGCCGTGTTCTTGGACGATGCCGTAGGCTACGGCAAGGCCGAGGCCCGTGCCTTCACCCACGTCCTTGGTCGTGAAAAAAGGCTCGAAAACTCGCTCCAAGGTCTCTTCGCCCATGCCCGTGCCGTGGTCGGTGATGGTGATGCAGACGAAGCCCGGGGCAGGTTCTCGCGCGGCCTCGCCGGGCTTCTTGGCACTGGGAGCTGCCCGCAGGCTGACTTCGACCGCAGAGGACTCTGGGCTGGCCTGTACTGCGTTGACGACCAAGTTGGTGACGACTTGCTGCAGCTGCGCGGCGTCCGCCACGACCTCGGCAACCGGTTCGGCAGGCTCGAAGCGCAGCGTGACGCGCCGTTTGTCGGCGATCGGCCGAAGCAACGACAAGGTGCTGGCCGCCAGGTGCCGCAAATCCACGAGCGATTTGTTGGGCTTGCCCGCGCGCGCAAAGTCCAACAGCTGTCGGATGATCTGCGTCATGCGCTCGCTCTGCTCCATCACGATCCGTGCGTTGTTGCGCACGACGTCAGTCGCGTCGGAGTTTTGAGTGATCATCTTGGCGCGCCCCGAGACCACGTTCAGCGGCGTGCCGAGCTCGTGCGCGATACCGGATGCCAGCTTGCCGACGGTGACCAAGCGCTCGGCATGTCGCAATTGCTGCATGGCATGCATGCGCGCTGCCGTTTCAGCGAAGAGGCGTGCGTTGGCGTCGGACAGCTTGCTGCTCATCGCGTTCATTTCATGGGCAAGTTCCGCGATTTCGTCATGCTGCCGCAAATCCAGGCGGATGCCGAGATCGCCCGCGCCGATGCGCCTGGCTTGATCGACCAAGGCGCGCACTGGTCGGCCGACAATGCTACTGCCGAGTGCAAAGGTCAGCGCAGCGCACACCAACCCGAGCACCAGCGCGGTGAGCGCAGCGCGCAGCACGGTCGTGCGCACGTAGGCGTCGCGCGGCTTGAGCGATTCCGAGATTTCGAGCACCCCCGGCGTTTCGTCGCCGAGGTGCACGGCGGCATAGCTGTAGAACTTGGGATCTTTGCCTTCGAGTTTGTCGTGCAGCGAGCCATCGCCGTGGCGGACTCGCTTCAACGCTTCCGGATCGATGCGCGGATCGGCGGCGGTGCCATCCTTGGGCACGAAGCGGATGTGCATCGTGCCTTCACCCGCATCCAGCTGTTCGAGCAACCCCAGCGCGTGGCTTCTGCCGTCGACACGCCAGACGCGCGCCATCGACAGAGCCACGGCGCGCGCGAACGTTTCGTGATCGCGCGCCATGTCCGTCTCGAAGAGCCGGATCTCACGATTGACCGTGAGGTAGCTGGAGAGGGCTAAGATCGCCACGATGCCGGCGATCATGCCGAGCGTCAGTTTTCCAGAGATTCGCATGAGCCTCGCGGCGACTGGAGCAAGCGCCCGAGGCGCGCTTTTATTCCGCTTTTATTCGCGTTGCCCGTAAAACGCGCCGGGGCAATTGGCTACGCTCCAGCCGACGACGATCTCAGTACTCGAATTCGAGCGGGGGAGGCTCGTTTTTCACCAAGTACTCGAGCTGCGCCTTGAAATTCTCCGGGCTCGTCTTGGCGACCGCGGCATATTTCTGGATTTCGGCCGGATCTTCGAAGTCGTCTTTGCGCAGGCGGAGCATGTAACGCCGCGCGATCTTGTAATACTCGGTGTCCACATCGACCATGCGCACGCGCGTGCGGCCAGTCTCGGGATCGAGCATATCCGCGAATTTAATGGGTTTGAACTTGCCCTGTTGAATCGTCACCATCGCTCCCGAACCGCCCTCGAGTAGGTACTTGGCCGCGCAGTAACCCAAGTCGCGCGTGTACTCCATGTCGAACGGGATGGGATCGGTACAGCGCAGCTCGTAACCAATGTCCTTCGACACGATAGTCACCTTGATCCCGAACTCCTTCAGCCGTTCGCTGACGCGCGCTTTGATGATGCGACCATAGTCGATCTCGGCGATGCGAATGTGGTCGTGCTCGTCGCGCTCGACGTCCGCATACTGCGCGAGCTCTTCAGGATCGAGTCGCTCGACCAAACCTTCGGCGAGCACGGCCACGCCGTCGGGGCGACCATAAGCCAAGCGCTTGATGATCGCGCCCGCCAACGTGTCGACCATTTCACTGAGCGGGACGAGTTTGCTGCGGAATTCCTCGGGGATCAGCGTGAGCGTCGCGCCCGCTGCTTTGCCGATACCGAGCGCCAAGTGACCCGCTTTACGGCCCATTGCGACCACGAAGTACCAGCGCGAGGTGGTCTGTGCATCGACCAGCAAATCTTTGACGATGCCGGTGCCGACGTGGCGCGCGGTTTGGTAGCCGAAGGTCGGAATCCATCCCGGCAGATCCAAGTCGTTGTCGATCGTCTTGGGCACGTGCACGACCTTGAGCGCGCCTTGCGAATGCTCCGCGATGCGCATCGCCGAAAACGCCGTGTCATCACCGCCGATCGTGATCAGCTGCGTCACGCCGAGCCGCTTCAGCGAATCCACACTCGCGGCCAACAGCGCAGGCTCCTTCGTCGGATTCGCGCGCGCGGTTCCGAGCGTCGACCCACCGCGGAAGTGAATGCGCGACACCGTCTCGATATCGAGTGGCCGCACCTTGCTGATGTCGCCACGCATGATGCCCGAAAAGCCATCACGAATGCCGACGACCGGTATGCCTTCGACACACGCGCGGATGGTCGCCGCGCCAATCACACTGTTGATGCCCGGTGCCGGGCCCCCGCCCACGAGGATCGCGATTTTGCTGTCCGTCATGGATCCCCAACCTAGGTTATGTCCCGACCCCCGCCAAGCCCCTCAATCTCCCCCGTAAACGTGCCCGCTCCCCCGTAAACGTGCCCGTGCCCGTGCCCGATCACCCTCTCTCCACATCCTCCCACTCTCTACATCGCGTAGGTTTGGTTTTGATTGATGGTCACACAACACGTCCCAACCGTCACAGCCTTCGGCGTCGCGGACGGCTTTCGAGAGAGCGGAGATTAACCGCCGAGCCGCAGAGGCCGCAGAGCGCCCAACACGACCCCGCACACACTAGCCACACCGCACCGCCGCGCCGAGAATTGGGTCTAGCGCTCTGCGTCGTCCCACGGCAATTCCACGACGCGCAACGTCGTAATCCGCCCCCCCAAAAACTCCCTTCTGATCTCTGCGGCCTCTGCGGCTCTGCGGTCAATCTCTCCGACCGCCCAGAGCGGTAACGGTGGCGCCTTGCGAGGTGCGCTGCTGGATCGCGAGCGCCCACTCTCGATCGCTGTTTGGGGGAGGGAGATCGGGCACGGGCACGGGCACGTTTACGGGGGAGAGAGGAAGGACTTGTTACTGTCGAGGTAGATGGAGGTTTTTGCCGGTTTCGCCGGGTTCGAAGAAGTGCGCTCGGGACATATCGAAGTACATCGGTAGGGTCTCGCCGCGGCGGATTTCGGCGTAGGAGTCGATTTGCGCGACGGTGCGGGGGTGGCGATCGGTGGCGAGGTAGACGTCCATCTTGTGGCCCAGCGGCTGGACGAGGGTGACCTGCATCGCGAGCTGGTTGTCCTCGGTTTGGAAGCGGGCGTGGGTCTTGTCCGAAATGGCTTCAGGGCGCACGCCGAGCACGATCGGTTGACCCACTCGCGGGCGTAGCTCGGCGCGTGCGGCTTCGGGGACGGGGAGTTTGCCGGTGCCTTCATCGAACCAGAGGCGCCCTTCGGCTTCGACCAGCTCGCCATTAAAGAAGTTCATGGGTGGGCTTCCCAGAAAGCTGCCGACGAAGCGATTGACGGGTTGGTTGTAGATCGACAGCGCCGAGCCGACCTGCTGCGTGATGCCGTCTTTCATGACCACCACCCGATCGCCGAGTGTCATGGCCTCCTCTTGATCGTGGGTCACGTACACGGTGGTGGCGTTCAAGCTCATGGTGATTTGCTTGATTTCAGCGCGCATTTCCACGCGCAGCTTGGCGTCCAGGTTGGATAGAGGTTCGTCGAACAAGAAGCACTTTGGGTCTCGCACGATGGCGCGGCCGAGCGCGACGCGCTGACGCTGCCCGCCAGACAACGCCTTCGGCTTGCGGTCGAGCAAGTGGGTGATCATCAGCACCTTGGCGGCGCGTTGCACCTTCTCGTCGATCGTGGCCTTGGGCGTGCTGCGCAACTTCAAGGCGAAGGCCATGTTGTCGTACACGCTCATGTGCGGGTAGAGCGCGTAGCTCTGAAACACCATGGCGATGTCGCGATCCTTGGGCGCCACGTCGTTGACCACGCGACCGCCGATCGAGATGGTGCCGGAGCTCACTTCTTCGAGGCCGGCGATCATGCGCAAAGTCGTGGATTTGCCGCAGCCCGAGGGCCCGACCAAGACCACGAATTCGCGATCGGCGATGTCCAAGTTGAAGCGATCGACGACCTTGAGCCCGCCTTCGTAGACCTTCACGACGTCCTTCAGGACAACACCTGCCATGGCCGCGAATATAACGATTGTTACCCTTCTCGCGTGATCAAAATGTTCGCGGCTGGCGCGCTCGAGTACGGGAAGGGCTAGGAACGCGTGATGATTCAGACAAGCGACTTGCCTCTGTCGGTCAGAAGCGATCGGCGAGCCCCTTGCCATATCCCTTGCGGGTGGCTGTCGCCTAAGCAATGCTCGAACTAGTGTCTGTTCGTCTCTTTGCGTTGATCGCACTTACGTTTATTGCTGCGTGCAATACCTACAATGACAGCTTGCTTGCAGGCGCGCCCAACCCCGCGCCCATCGAAAGTGCAGGCAGCGGCGGCAACGCGGGCGAGTCCCACGCTGCGGGCAGCGGAAATCGCGGCGGCAACGTCGGCGACGGTGGAAAGCCCGACGTAGCGGGCAGCGCTGGCTCTGTCGACGAACCTGCAGCTCACGCGGGCACCTCCAGCGCAGGGAGCGACTCTGGCACTAGTGGGAGCGCCGGCAACGGTGGCATGCCGAGCACAGCGGGCAAGGGCGGCGCGCCGAGCAGCGCGGGCTCAGCTGGCATGCCGACGGCGGGTGCTAGCAGCGGCCTCGTGGGCGATCAAATCGACGATTTCGAGGACCAAGACAACTTCATCCTGCGCCTGAGCATGCGCAATGGCCCGTGGTACTTCGTGGCCGACGCGACCACCACGGGCACGGTCGGTCCCACCATGAACATTGGCCCGCTCGCGACGGCCGATCTTCGCACCGGCGGTACGGGCACGGCAGCGCTGCACCTGACCGCGAGCGGTTTCGCCGATTGGGGCGCGGGCGTCGGAGCCGACATGGTCAACCAGATGGCCAAGAAGCTCCCTTATGACGTGTCCGCCTATCGCGGCATTCGCTTCTACGCAAAGATCGGAAGCGGCGCGACCAGCGCGGTGAAAGTGCTATTCCCAAACGTCTATTCCGACGCTGACGGTGGCAAGTGCAGCGATCAGGACACCACGAAGCGTTGCGGCGACCACTTGTTCAAATCAGTGAGTGGGCTGAAAACGACCTGGGACCTGTACGAGGTGAAGTTTGCTGATCTGACCCAGCAAGCTTTCGGACTGCCGCAAGCGTCATTCGACCCGACGGGTGTGTATAGCGTGCAATTCACGCTCGCCAACAAGCTGCCGATCGACATCTGGATCGATGACGTGACGTTCGTGCCGAAGTGAGCGGTGACGCTCAGCGGGTGAACGCATAGGACAGCGCTGGATCTTGGTGATCCGTGGTGATCTTGCTCACCGTCGCATTTTCGACCGTAATCGGGTGTCCGGGCGCGTGCGAGGCGTCCAAAGCAACGGCGCGCCAGGCGTCCCGTGGCAGAGTCACGGTGGCTGACACGATTTGTGCGCGCGCGACCTCGACCGGTGGCTTGGTGTTGGGCCAAGTGTCGTTGATCGCGCGGCCCGCGACGGTGAAGAGCAGGCGCCGCGCACTTCGGATCGGGGTACCATCGAGCGAAATAAGGCTGGCGCACGCGAACCCGGGGGCAAACGTATGAAACTCGAAACTCGTGTCGTGGAAGTCGAGCACGCTGTTGGCCAGGAACCCACAGACGGCTGCGAGCGCTGGTGTATCGATGCTGAAGCGAGCATGGTCGCCTTGTGGCTTCCACAACAGCTCGCCGGTGTCGCTACCGAGTAGGTTGCTGCCTTTTGGCGCGTGGCCCGCTGTGACATCCCCCGAGCCGGGGCGGATGGTGATGCCGAGCTGGTGAACTGCCACAAGTGACGACGGCACGCCGTGACTACCCCACAGCACAGGGAGCGCATCCTCGGTGTAGGGCAGGGCGCTCGGCTGCTCGGGCACGCTCAGCTCGAGGCGAGTGGATCCGGGGCCAACCAAACCACGGCGAAACGCGGCCGCGGCAGTGCTCAAGAAGGCAAGCTTCACCGGGTGCCCAGCAAGGTCGAACGCGCCGTTGATGTGTGAAGGCTCGTAGTCGCGCTTCTGATCGGCATACGCGAACGCGAACAGCGCGTCCCAATCCTGTAGCCCCGCAATGCCGATCATCAGCGGCCACATCTCCGCCGGGTAGCGGCTCGTGCTGAACCCTTGACCTTCTGCGCTGGCGAATTCAGAGACCACAAAGGGTTTACCGAAGACGCGGTAGCTCGCAAGTCGTCCGAGGCTGCCGAGGTCCGGCGAGTTGATCTGCGACTGTTTGCGATCGGACCAATAGCCGTGCATGTCGATGAAGTCGCTGAGCTCCGCCTCGCGCAGCACGCCAGCCAGACCACCGAAGCTTGCCTGAGTGTTGAGCAACATCGAGCGCAAGCCGAGCTCGCCGCGCACGAAGTGTGACAACGAAAGCACGTTGGTTCGCTCGAGTTCGCGCAGGTATTGCGCGTAGTCCGCGCGTGCCGACGGTGAGCCTTGAAAGGTCGGCAGCTCCGCTTTTGCTTCTTCGTCCGCGGGGCCCGGTGCGCGCAATCCCTCGGCGGTTCGCTGCGCGATCCACGGCGTATAGCCCTTCTCGAGTTCCGCGCGAAACTCCGCGGGGACGTCGTCCGGATTGCCGACGGAAGACGGAAAGATCGTATCTTCGTGGCTCAACTCCACGTACAGCAGCGCCGGTTCCGCTCGGTACTCGAGCAGCGTCTCGACGTTGCGGTGGCTGAGCAGCGCGCGCGCGAACTCGCGTTGCGCTTCGAGCAACGGCGGATGAAATCGGTCCAAGACTTTGCCTTGGGGGAACCGCTGTTGGGCTTCGACGGAGAGGTTTGCGTAGCCATTGCTGGCGTGCAGGACGAGGCTGAAATAGATGCCTTCGGCCTTGAGTGCCGCCGTGAAATGATCGAGCTGCGCCAGCGCGGCTGGCACGAGCTGCCCGTCCGGTGCGAGCAGCACCCCAGGCGCGTCGAGATCACGGAACCGAACGGCGTTGATGCCCAGCTTGCGAAAATGCCTCGCCAAGCGAGGCGCGGTTTCACGATCGGGTAAGCAAGCGACGCCGCTCAAATTCACGCCGAAGAAGCGCAGGCGGCTTGCCCGATCGTCGACGAAGTGACCGAGCGAGGCACGCACGAAGCCATGCGCGCCCGCAGGCTCCGCGTTCAGTGACGACAGGTCGGTCAATGCGTCTCGAGCGTCGATCTTCGATGGCACGGGCGTGAAGAATTCGGGTTCAGCGTCCACGTGCGCGCTCTGTGGAAAGTTCTGCTGCGCGCGGCAGCCGAAGAGCAGAACGAAAGAAAAAATCGCGCCCGCGAAAGGCGCTACGGAGATTGCGCTGTTCGCGCGACGCAGACTATGGTTCGTCACCGCAAGCGCCCCATCTCGGCGCGCATTTTGTGCCCGATCATGCTCGAATTTCGCTCGTTCGTTGGTTGTACAGGACTCGTGCTTGGTTTGACGCTCGTGCCGGCAGTTGGCTTGGCGGCCAGCAAGGACAAAGCCGCTCGCCAGTTGCAAACGGAGGCGATGCAAACCGACTACGCCGAGACCAACTTCAAGAAAGCCGAGCAGAAGCTGAAGAAGGCGATCACGCAGTGCGGGGCGTCGAACTGCACGAGTCAGGTGGTCGGAGAGCTGCATCGCGATTTGGCGACAGTCTACATCGCCGGCCTCAAGCAAACTCAGAAAGCCAAGACCGAGCTGAAGCACGCGCTGAAAGCGGATCCGGATCTGAAGCTGAACGAAGATTTTGCCACACCTGAGCTGCGCAAGCTGTTCAAGGAGCTTGGGGGCAAGGAAGCCAAGCCCGAGGTCGAAGAACAGCCCGCCAAGGAAGAGAAGAAGCCGAAGGACGAAAGCTGCGACGCAGACAGCGGTACGTGCCTCGAGGAAGAGCCCGCCAAGGCCGACAGCGCGCCGAGCAAGGGCGCGAAGAACTGGCTCAGTTTGCACTTCGAGCAGGATCTCTTGCTCTTCTCCGCGAAGGACAACGTTTGCGGATCCGGCACGAGCCCAGACGCCGCCAACTATAGCTGCTTTCAAAACGGCGCCCCGTTCAATGACACGATCATGTCTGGACCGGGCAACCACGTCGCTGGGGGAATCGGGCGCGGCACGATGCGTCTCATGCTCGGATTCGATCGCTTACTGACCTCGAACGTGACCCTGGGCTTGCGCTTGGGATATGCGTTTGGTGGTCGTCCGGCTGGAGCCGACAAATTTTCGCCGCTGCACTTGGAGCTGCGCGCCAATTACTGGTTCGGTTCAGCGCCGTTCGAGGGCTCCGGCATCCGTCCCTACGTCTCGCTCTCCGGTGGCATGGCCGAAGTCGACGGCAAAGTGGAAGTTGAGTACTACGACGCCAACAGCGTCAAGAAGAAGGTCGACGCTTGGCGCAAGACCGGCAAGGGCTTCGCTGGGCTCGCGTTCGGGGTGATGGTGCCGTTCGCGGGCAACAACGGCATCGTCCCCGAGTTACGCGCGATGCAGATGTTCGGCGCTTCGGGGACGGTGTTCGCGTTGTCGGTAGGCTACGCGCGCGGCTTCTGATTGTCGCTCAGAAGAAGGTCAGGTCGTCGACGCTGAAGTCGAACTTCAGGTCCTTGGCGACCTGAAATTGCATACCCAAAAGCTTCGTCTTGTCGAATGTGGCTGCGGTTCCAAAGCCTTCTTGCGCGAACGTGGCCGCGCCAAAGGTGATGGTGTACTTGGTCCAAGCAGTGGTCAGGGCGGCCTTCAGGGCGAAGTGATCGTCGCACTTCGCCGCGCACGTGCCGCCGCTCGAGCTCGAAGTGGTCGCGGCCGTCTTGACCATCGCCTTGATGGCGAGCGCAGCCGTCGCCTTGGCGTAGAACGTGATCCCCTTGTAGGCGGTCGCGTCGTACAGGCACGGCGTCATCATGATGTTGTGGAAGTCAAAGCCCATGCCGGCGCCGTAGGTCGTGAAGGCCGGACCGCTGGTGCTGGCAGCGCCCTTCGGCGAAAGAGTTGAACCCGGGGCAGTCGGCTTGAACAGCGCCTTCGGATCGGGAACTTGAGTCGCTGTGCCGTCGTTGTACGTGTACCAGTAGCCAACGCGCGACCCGATAGGGTTGATCACGTTGTCGCCATCTTCTAGATCGTCGATCGCGAGCTCAGTCGCCGCGCCGACTGCGGCGGTGCAGCCGCCGGGCGTCGTCGAGGTGCCCGAGCCGCCTGTCCCAACGGTGGGGCCGTGTCCGCCGCTGCTCGCAATGGCACCGCCCACGCCGGTATTGAAGTGGCTGCCACCCGACGAAGCCGGTGGACTTCCGCCGTTCGGATGCGCCACAGCGGAGCCGCCACTGCCGGTGACGACCGGTCCAGAACCACCGCTGGAGCTGCTGGTTCCAGCAACTTCCCCGCTACCGCCGGTATTGCGCGGCCCTGTGGTGCCTCCTGGAATCGTGTTGTCTTGACCCTGTGCGCTGCAGGCGGAGTAGCAGACGGCGAGGGCGCCCAAGACGACCGTGGCCAGAGACAAATTGCATGTCTTCATCAACGCGCGCACCTTTCGGAAACCGCGACCGGCGCGGCGCGCAGAAAGTGCGGCTCGGCCTGATCGCGCGACAGTGTAGTCCATCAGTTGCACAAAGCAGCTGAAAAACAGCGGGATTGGCGAAGCAGCAGAGTGCCAATTTTCTAGGTACTCGGGAAAGTGTACTCCACGGCTGAGCTACGGTTTCGAGTGACGCGGTGCCTGTTGAGCCGTTGCGCGGCGCCCCAGATGCGGAGTTCGCGAGTCCTGGACTCGACGAACCCCCGAGTTGGTCGTCGAGTGTTGGCGCAGGTGTTCGCCCGAGCGCGAGATGTGTACGAGCGCGGCGCAAACCGTTTTGCGCTCGCGCGAAAAAAGGCCAAAATTCTTGGCAAGTGCAAGCGCGATTTGGCTGGTTTGTCTGGATATGAAATCGGTTCCAGGTTAGCCTCCCGCGCAAATGAACCGAACCCTGTTGACGAACGTTTTGATCGGTGTCCTTTCCGTATCCGCGCTCACCCTGGGCAGCGCCTGCGTAAAGCGGATCGACCCGACCTCGCCCGAAACCAAGAACTCGCCTGAAGGCAAGGCCTGCCCGCCCAGCGAAGGTCTGATTGCGGACGGCGAAAACAACAGCAACCAGATCCCCACGATCAAAGGTCGCGGCGGCTACTGGTACACGTTCGTCGACACCAACGGCTCGACCATTAGCCCCACGGCTGGTTCGCAAGGCGGCACGTTCGCGATGTCTGCCGGCGGTCGCGATGGTTCCAAGTACGCCGCTCACATGTGGGGCACGGTTGGCAGCGCCGAAACGGTCTACGCCGGTATGGCCCTCAACTTCGTCGACCCCAAGGGCACGTACGACGGCACCGCTTACAAGGGCATCTCGTTCTGGGCGAAGAAGGCCGGAAACTCGACGCAGAAGGTTCGCCTCAAGGTGCCGGACATCAACACCGACCCGGACGGCAAGGTGTGCAAGGAGTGCTACAACGACTTCGGCGCGGACCTGGTGCTGACTGACGAGTGGCGCCAGTTCGTCTTCCCGTACGGCGCGCTGAAGCAGATGAAGGGCTGGGGTTCCCCCCACATGCCGAGCATCGACTCGTCGCAGATGTACGCCGTCCAGTTCCAGGTCAACGACAAAGGTCAGCCCTTCGACATTTGGGTCGACGACATCCAGTTCACCGGCTGTCCGTGATTCTGCCTCTGTTCGAATCTAGTTTTTCTATTGCGGTTGCGAGTCTGACGGCCGTCCTTTAAAAGGGCGGCGCCTCGCAGACCCCCTCGAGTTTGCGGGACGCTGAGCCCTTGCCCGTCCCGCAGCTCGACTTCATCGTTCCCTGGCCGAGCCTCCGTCGAGGCTACGGTTCTCTAAAATCGCGATCCATCGTGGAGCACTCCTGTCATGCGCTTTGGTCACTTCGACGACGCCCGTAAAGAATACGTCATCACGACACCCAAGACCCCGTACCCGTGGATCAACTACCTGGGTAGCGAGCAGTTCTTCGGGCTCGTTTCGCACCAAGGCGGCGGGTACTGCTTCTACCGTGACGCGAAGATGCGTCGTCTGACGCGCTATCGCTACAACAACGTGCCGACGGATTCCGGCGGCCGCTACTTCTACATCAACGACGGCGGGGACAGCTGGACGCCCACGTTCATGCCGATGAAGAAGGAACTCAGCTTCTACGAGTGCCGTCACGGCCTCGGCTACACGCAGATCACGGGTACCCGCAACAGCCTGCGCGCCGAAGTGCTCTACTTCGTGCCCATCGGTGGCCAGACCTGCGAAGTGCATCAGGTCACGCTCAAGAACGAAGGCTCGAGCCCCAAGCAGGTCAAGCTGTTCTCGTTCATCGAGTTCTGCCTTTGGAACGCGGCGGACGACGGCACCAACCTGCAGCGCAATTTCAGCACCGGCGAAGTGGAAGTCGTCGGCAGCACCATCTATCACAAGACGGAGTATCGCGAACGTCGCGACCACTTCGCCTTCTACCATGTCAACGCACCGGTCGCGGGCTTCGACACCGATCGCGAATCGTTCATCGGTTTGTACAACGGCTTCGGCGAAGCGGACGTACCGATCGCAGGCAAGTCGAAGAACACGGTCGCCAGTGGTTGGTCGCCGATCGCGTCGCACGGCTTGGAAGTGACGCTCGCTCCCGGTGAAGAAAAGAAGTTCGTCTTCGTACTCGGCTACGTGGAAAACCCGCGCAACGAGAAGTGGGAAAAGCCGGGCATCATCAACAAGAAGCGCGCAGAACAGCTGATCGCGGCGTACTCCACCTCCGAGCAGGTGAGCGCGGCGCTCAACAAGCTGCGCGAGCATTGGACGGGCTTGCTCTCGACCTACTCGGTCGAGTCAGGCGACGAGAAGCTGAACCGGATGGTCAACATCTGGAACCCGTATCAGTGCATGGTCACCTTCAACATGTCGCGCAGCGCCTCGCTCTTCGAGACGGGCATCGGCCGCGGCATGGGTTTCCGCGATTCGAATCAAGACTTGCTCGGCTTCGTGCACTTGGTGCCCGAGCGCGCGCGTGAGCGCATCATCGACATCGCGTCCACGCAATTCGCCGATGGCAGCGCGTACCATCAGTACCAACCGCTGACCAAGCGCGGCAACAACGACATCGGTAGCGGCTTCAACGACGACCCGCTGTGGCTGATCTTGGGCGTCTCCGCGTACATCAAAGAGACGGGTGACTACGGCATTTTGGATGAGCAAGTGCCGTTCGACAACGACCCGAACAACGCGGCTTCGCTGCTCGAGCACTTGAAGCGCTCGTTCGATCACGTCGAGCACAACCTCGGCCCGCACGGTCTGCCGTTGATCGGCCGCGCCGACTGGAACGACTGCCTGAATCTGAACTGCTTCTCGGAAGACCCGAACGAGTCGTTCCAGACCACGGGTAATCGCACCGGTCGCACGGCAGAATCGGTGTTCATCGCCGGCATGTTCGTGCACATCGGCCCCGAGTACGCGAAGCTCTGCGAGTACAAGGGTCAATCCGCAGAAGCGACCCGCGCACGCGCAGAGGTCGCCAAGATGGAACGCGCAGTGCTCGAGCACGGCTGGGACGGCGAGTGGTTCCTGCGCGCGTACGACTTCTTCGGCAACAAGATCGGCAGCAAGGACTGCCCGGATGGCGACAGCAAGATCCTGATCGAACCGCAGGGTTACTGCGTGATGGCGGGCATCGGCGTGGCGACGGGTCAAGCCAAGCAAGCGCTCGACGCAGTGAAAGAGCGTCTCGATACGCCGTATGGCATCGTGCTCAACAACCCGCCGTATCGCGAGTACCACGTGGAGCTGGGCGAGATCTCTTCCTATCCCCCGGGCTACAAAGAGAACGCCGGCATCTTCTGCCACAATAACCCCTGGGTAATGATCGCCGAGACCGTGATCGGTCGCGGTGAGCGCGCGTTCGAGTACTACAAGAAGATCGCGCCGGCTTACTTGGAAGACATCAGCGAAATCCATCGCACGGAGCCGTACGTTTATTCGCAGATGATCGCCGGCAAGGACGCACCTCGTCAGGGTGAAGCCAAGAACTCTTGGTTGACCGGCACCGGGTCGTGGAACTTCGTGGCCGTTTCCCAGTACTTGCTGGGCATTCGTCCGGAATGGGACGGTCTGTGCGTCAAGCCGTGCATCGGTAAGGACGTGCCGGAGTTCACGGTGACCCGCAAATGTCGTGGCGCCACCTACAAGATCCACGTGAAGAGCACTGGTGGTACGGGCACGGCCAAGCTGGTGGTCGACGGTAAGCCGATCGAAGGCAACATCGTGCCGTTTGCCAAGCCAGGCAGCACCGTTCACATTGAGTGTGAAGCGAGCTGATTTCGGCTCGATCTACGCATCCGATCCGACATGTCCAGAGTCTCGGCGCGACGCTCAAGCGTCGCGTCGAGAGCTGAGGCATAGCTCGGTCAATCTCGACCTGCTCAATCAAGCCTCCGTTGCGATCGAGGGAAACGCTCCCGCTCGCTCAGGACAACGGTTGGCGCATGAACAGCCCGACGCAGGTCGAACTCGAGATCAATGGACCGCTGGGTTCACTCCGACGCCGCGTGCTCTCGATTGTTTGGGGTAAGCGGGCGTGAGCGTCGAAGTTCGGCGCGTAGCTCCAATGCCGTTCGGTTAGCGCCCAAGCGATCGGGATTGGGATTAACCGCCGAGCAGGGAACCGTTCTCGCGTCGCGAACCACGCTTTCCTGTGAGGTGCGCCGCGCCACCTTTTCCAGCGCACAAAAAAAGCTCGGCCGACCCGCGAGGGATCGGCCGAGCTTTTCAGTGTCTCCTGAGACCGGCGAAAGCCGGGCTCGATCACCACCACATCGTGGCTTCGATCTTGAACACGTTCACGTCGGGGCGCGTCGTCGGTGCACCGCGTTGATTCGTTTGCGCGGGCCAGCCAGCGCCGAAGCCGTCCGGCGGGACCGGTGACGACGGCGGCTGCACACAGCGCTCCTCACCAGGCACGTAGTACACGCCATCCGCCGGGCTGCCCGCGGTCACGCTGTCAGGAGCGCCCTTCGTCACGTCACCCTTGACCGTCGCGGGCGTGCATTCGCGCTGGTTGTACATGTAGCGCGAGTACTGCAAGGTGATCGCTTCGTGGGTGTTCCAATTGGATTTGAACACCAACCGCGGAGAGAGAATCGCGAAGGACTGCTCCGGCACCCTGCTGTTTGGTTGCAGACGATCGAAGCGCACCGCTGCGCTCAACCAGGGGAAAATCGAGGCCGAAAGGTCCGCGCCGAACTTGAGTTTGTGGATGCCGTCGTTGGGCGCGTAGTCGCTGTGGACCTTGTTGTACATGCCGTACAGCTTCAGATACAGGTCCTGACCGTCGCCCCAGAACTTCTGACCGCCCTGACTCTGTTGCAGGAAGTTCGTCAGGCTGAACTCGTACTGCGCGAGCAACGTGTCGACCTTACCGTTGCCGTGGCTGCAATCACGCGTGCCGTCGAAGTCGGCGACCGAGTAGGTGCCATCAGCGTTCTTCATCGGGTTGACCGGGCGCGGATAGTAGGCTTTGCCGATCGAGTTGTCCGTTCCGAACTGCGTGGAAACGCAGGACGGGCCAAGGTAATTGTCCACGACGCCGAGGCCGAACTCACCACCACCGGAGGAGTGGATCACCTCGATCGCGCGGGCGACGGTCAGCGCGTTGTCCAGGCCGACATGCGAGTAGGCGCCGTAGAAGTAGCCGAACGCGCCGAGGTCGAAGCGAGCGTCCAAGCCCGCGACCCACATCTTGCCATCTGGCACGCCGACGATGGACGTCGCCGAAGAACGAGGGATTGTGTAGTACGCCTCCGACGCACCCATGTCGTTGACTTTGACGCCGGGGTCCGCGCTGCGCGCTTCTTCTTGCGTCCACGAGCTGAGGTAGTGCGCGGTGAACTGCATGGCTTCCGTGTGCTTGAAGCCGATGTGTTCGTGATGCAGCATCGTGAAGCGGGTGTTGTTGTACTGGTTTGGATCCGGCTTGCGGAAACCAACACCCTGCTCGGCCCAGAACGAGTTGTTCTCGTCCAGGTCGAAGTCGACGTGCAGCGCTTCACCCGCGTTGTGGATGCGGCCGAACATGTAGGTGTCGTACTCGCCAGCGTCGTACTTACCGGCAGAGCCGTACTTGTTCGAGAACGCACCGACGCGCAGCGCCAAGCGCATGTTCTCATAGCCCATGTCCGGCGTCAGATCGACGTAGCCGTCGGCGATGCCGAGCTGCGTCGTTGGATTGCTCCAAGCTGCGTCGGCAAAGTTGTAGCCCTGGATCGACACAGTGCCCTTGGCAAAGGCGTTGCCGTACGACAAGAAGAGCTCTGCCCAGTCCGTCTTGTTGTGCGGCGAGCTCTGCCAGCTCAGGTACTGATCGTCCGGGATGATCGGCGAGTGGAGGGTCGTCGTGCTTTGAGTTTGCCCGTTGGGCAGAACCTCTTTGCCCGAAGCGGCGCTGTCGCGCTTGCCCATGCCGACGCGCATCGGAGCGCGGATGTAACCGTGGTACTCGAACTTCCAGCTGTTGTCGGCCGCGACCACGGCGGGACCAGAGACCGCCGTCGTCTGGCTGGTGGTGGTTGCTTTGCTGGCGGTCGGGCCTGGGGCCGCCCCGTCGGTCGCGAGGGTCACCTTGCCGGTGGCCGCAGCGGCGCCTTCAGCTTTGGGGGGTTCGGGTTTGGCAGTGGCCGGGGTTTCGTCCTTCGCGTCCGCTTGCACGTCCCCGGGCGGGGCGCTCGGTTCGGACTCCTGCGCGACGGCCGGCAGAGCAAAGAAAAGACCGGAGAAAATCAAGGGGAGTTTGCGCATCATCTGGCGTCGTTTCCTGCGTGACGGAACGTGGGGTAGCGTGGCAGCCAACTGCCGGGTCCGTCGCGCGTTCCACTCCTATCAGAGATGAAACAGACCCGAAAGCTAAATGTGGAAGCGGTTCCACATGCCTTCTCGCGCTCAATCGCGGATACCGTTGCGTTTGTAAAAGTGTACCGGGCGGCGCACGATCCCGCTTCAGAACATGACTTTCAGCGAGATTTTGGCGGGTGGCGAGCCGTGGGTGTTTGGTTATGGATCCTTAATTTTTCGAGCCGAGTTCCCATTTCTCGAACGACGCATCGCCCGCATTCACGGTTTCTCGCGGAGATTTTGGCAAAGCTCGCCGGACCATCGCGGGACGCCCGAGGCACCGGGGCGGGTGGTCACCCTGATCGAGAACCGCGCGAGCAGCGTAATCGGCGTTGCATATCGCATCGCCCGAGAACGCGCCTACGCAGTGCTGGCAGAGCTCGATGAGCGCGAACGCGCGGGCTACGAGCGCGTGAACGTGGAAATCGAGTTTACCGAAGCGCCGTTCGGCCGCACGCAGGCGCTGGTGTACCAAGCGCGCGCCGAGAACCCCGGTTTCATCGCCCACGCCGACGAAAAGACCATTGCGGAGATCGTTCGCAATGCGCGTGGGCCGAGCGGTGACAATTCCAGCTACGTGCGGCAGCTCGCGCAAGCATTGCGCGAGCTCGGTGAAGACGACCAACACGTATTCGCAATCGAGCGTTTGTTGGACGAGATTCGCTGATTCGAGTCGCGCGTGCGCCCTCAGCGGGGCGCATGAACCCGTAGTATACGGGGACGGCCAAATGCTCGGTCTCACTCGCTATCAGTGGTTGGTCCTATTCGCGGCTTGGCTGGGTTGGGGCTTCGACGTGTTCGACGGCTTGTTGTTCAACTACGTGTCGCCGATCTGCGTGCCGAACTTGCTGCACTTGAATCCAGCTGCGCCCGAGACGGGCAAAATCGTTTGGTCGGTGACGGCGAACCTGACCAGCTTGCTGCTGATCGGTTGGGCGATTGGCGGCGTGATTTTCGGACGCATCGCGGATCGACTGGGGCGAACGCGAACCTTGCTGCTGACGATGTTGGTTTATGCGCTGTCGACCGCGGCCTGCGCGTTTGCGCCGAACATCTACGTGCTGGCCGTGTTTCGCTTCCTCGCGAGCCTCGGCATCGGGGGCGAGTGGGCGGCGGGGGCGGCGTTGGTCGCTGAATCACTCCCTTTCGAGCGCCGCGTGCTGGGCGGCGCGCTGCTCTACACGTCAGCGCCCATGGGACTGTTCTTGGCGACCTTCGTCAACGACCTGTTCACCCGCAAACTCTCGTTGATCGCGGCCGATCCGAACCTGTCGTGGCGCGCCGTGTTTCTCACGGGTTTGGTCCCGGCAGTGGTGGCGGTGGTGATCCGAATGCGAGTGCATGAATCCGACGCTTTCACGACACCCGCGGCCGCCCCACGCATCGCTGAGCTATTCACGCCAACGTATCGACGCCGCACTCTGGGTGGCCTCGCGTTGGCGCTCGTGGCTCTGGTCACCTGGTGGAGCTGCAGCGCGTTCATCCCGATGGTCGCCAATTACTTGGCTTCCGGCGCGCACCTGACCGGGCGCGCTTTCGCCGAACTGAAAACGAGCTATGTCACGCGCGGCACCACCTGCTTCAACTTGGGTGGCTTGCTCGGCACACTGCTGACGGTGCCAGTTGCCACGCGGCTCGGTCGTCGTCCGATGTTCATGCTGTATTACGCGCTCGGCGCGTTATCGATCTTGAGCACGTTCGGCTTGCCCATGAGCCCAGAAACCCGGCTCTTGATGATGTTCACTGTCGGGCTCACCGTGTTCGGCGTGTTCGGCTCGTTCACGTTCTACTTGCCGGAGCTGTTTCCCGTGCGACTCCGCGGCACCGGCGCGGGCTTTTGTTACAACGCCGGCCGCGTGATCACGTCGCTGTTCCCCGCGATCATCGGCGTCGTCCGCTCATCCGGCACGAACCCCGGCAGTGTCCTGGTCTGGGTCGCCCTCGCGCCCATCATCGGCGTAATCCTGATCCTATGCGGCGTCGGCGTAGAAACCCGCCATTTCAACCCCGACACCGCCACCTGATCTTTTGTTGATGGTCACGCGCCACAGCAAACACCGGCAAAGCCTTCGGCGTCGCGGACGATAGGAGAAGAGAAGACCGCCAAGCCGCCAAGCCGCCAAATCCTCTTAGCGTCCCAGGACCCTCAGCGTCCACCGGAGCTCACGATGAATTTTTTAGGGGTCGCTGCGTACATCGCGCCGAGTCGTGTCTACGAGGGGCACGGCTAGCAGAGTGAACCCTATCTCCCTCTCCTTGGCGGCTTGGCGGCTTGGCGGTCAAATCTCAGGGCGTGCGCTGAGTGGTAACTGCGGCGCCGTACGAGGTGCGTTGCTGGATCGCGGGCGCCCTAATCCTACGGGCCGCCTGAGAGCACGACGTAGGCGATGGGGATGGCGGCGCCGAGCGCGACGATCAGGGCGCCGCGACCCAGTAGGCCTTTGCGGCCGGGGATCATGAATAGGCCGGAAAGTGCCAAAAATAGCAGGAAAACGGCGTAAGAGTCGGCGACGTAGGTCCAGGCGCGTTTGCCGCGGTTGAGGTGCAGCCAGTTGGCGACGCGGAGCAACGGGCGCGCGGCTTGGCCTTCTTCGTGCACGATGCCGCTCTTGGTGTCGACGTGGAAGGTGCGCTGATCGAACACGAGATCGAGTTGTGTCTCGCTCGCGCGGTACACCTCGCGCGGTTCTTCACGCACACCGAGTGCTCGCAGTGCGCTCTTGCTGGCCGCGTCGTCGTCCGTGGGCAGCGGCAGCGCCAGTTGATGCGTGCGGCTCACTTGTTTGAAGTTGGGATCCCAGTCTTTCAAGTGATTCACGGCCAAGCCCGAAACCGCGTACACGACGGTCAGACCGACTGCGAAGTAGCCGACGTCGCGATGCAGCGCGCGCAGCCAAGGGCGCAGGGCGAGTTTGCGGCGTCGTCGAGAGGCGGCTTTGGGCTCGCCCGCGCCGTCAGGCATAGCGCTCTTCTTTCCACGGATCAGCGTGGTTGCTGTAGCCTCGTGTTTCCCAGTATCCGGGCTCGTCGTGATCGGAGAAGCGGATCCCAGTCAGCCATTTGGCGCTCTTCCAAAAGTAGCAGTCGGGTAAGACTGCGCGCACTGGAGCGCCATGCGCGCGCGCCAAGGGCGTTCCGTTCAAACGATGAGCGACCATCACCGTCGGTTTGAGCGCGTCGCGCAGCGCCACGTTGGACGTGTAACCGTGCGCGGCTTCGAAGATCACGTAGCGCGCGGACTTCTTCAGCTTGGCGCGCTCCGCCAGGTCGGACACGCGCACGCCCTGCCACTTGGCGCCGAGCACGGACCAGGTGGTCACACAGTGCACATCCAACGCCTGCTCGACCTGGGGTAGGGCGAGCAGCTCCGCGAAGCCGAGTTCGAATGGTGCTTCAACCTCGCCATGCACTCGCAACCGATAGTTGCCCGGACTTGGATCGCCCGGCTCACCGCCCATGGGCTTCAGCGCCTGAATCACGCGCTGGCCAGGCGGGAGGCGCGGTCTCCCGTCGCTTCGGGTCTGTGCCTTGGCTTCGCGCGTTAGGTCGTCAGAAAGCACGTAGAGCGAGCCGAGTGCCATTATGACGGTCCCGGCCCCGGCCGCCTGAATGAAGCGACGGCGAGCCAACGCTTGCTCGATCTCAGGATTGAAACGGTTCACGTGAGGGAACTCCTGCCGATTGGTACGCACTCGCAACCGCAAGGGTTACGGGCGTTACGGCGTTACGCGCCCGAGTCACGGGCGCAATTCCAGGCAAGCGAAAATTCGGTGTTTCCCCAGACGCATGCTGGACCCCAAGCCGTGACAGGAATGCTACTACTCAAGGGCTTAGACAATGTGCCGCCTATTCGGCTTTCGTAGCGTCATTCCGAGCCAAGTCCATCGCTCTTTGCTCGCCGCTGAAAACGCGCTCGGTGTGCAGAGCAATCAGCATCCAGACGGTTGGGGCGTCGCGTTCTACGTCGACGGTTCGCCGCACGTGACGCGCAGCCCAACCACCGCGTTGGGCGATGCGCTGTTTCACCGCTTGAGCGGCGTCGTGTCGTCAGAGACGGTGCTCGCGCACGTACGCAAAGCGACGCAGGGCGGGGGCACGATCTTCAACTGTCATCCGTTTCAGTATGGGCGCTGGGTGTTCGCGCACAATGGCGATATCCCGAATTTCGAAGCCAAGCGCGAAGCGTTATTGGCCGAGGTCGCGCCGCGCTTTCGGCGCTTCATCTTGGGCGAGACCGATAGCGAAGTGTTGTTCTTCGTGTTTCTGACGGCACTCGAGCGGCTCGGTCCGCTCAATGAGGCGCACGACATCGACTCGATCAATTGCGCGCTGCGCGAGGCCGTGAGCCGCGCCCGGGCGCTGTGCGACACGGACGGAACGCGCGCCCTGCTCACCGTCGTTGCCACCAACGGCGAGTGCTTGGTGGCGGCGCAAGGCGGCAAGGAACTGTACTTTTCGACCTATAAAACCCGCTGCGCCGACCGCGGAACCTGCCGCAGTTTGTCGGCGGCCTGTGAGGCCCCGTCGCCCAATGGTCGCGTCAATCACTTCATCGTTTCCAGCGAACCGCTGCAGGGTGAGAACGTGTGGGAACCCCTGGCCGCAGGTGAAGTGATCGGCGTCGACGCGCGCATGTGCATCCGTCGCGCGCGCTTGGATCACGTCGCGCTGCCCGTGGTCGCCTGACGCGCAGCACCGACTACTTGCCGTCGAAGACGAGCGTGTAGTCGAAGCCTGCGCTGTCGGCGGCGGTCGCGGCGCTCAAGCGAACGCTGGCCACGCGTAGTGGCTGCCGGCGCTCGATGCGCTCGGGGATCGCGGTGCGCTGGCAGTGCGCGCTGCCAGCCAGGATCAACAGCTGCCGCAGCGGCGCGCGCTTGCTCACCCAAGTTGCTGCGTTGTCCGCCATGGTCTCGTCCCACACGACCTGAGCCGCGTAGAAGTTGTCCATGTTCATGCCCTCTCCGTGCGGATGATCGGCCATCGCGCGCTCGAAGCTTTCGCGATGCTCGCGATCGTCCAGATCGAGCTCGGCCGGCAACTGGCGACGAAGCCGCGGACTGAGGCTATCGAGCCCATTTTCTGCGACGGCGTGGGTCAATTCGCGCGAAGCGTTGAGCGCTTTCAAGGGTAAGCCATAGGCGCGGCCCAGCGAAAGCACGGGGCGATAATAGGCGTACGGGTAGCCCCAACGATCGTCGTATTGCGTTCGCTTGCGCAAGCCAGCGTCATCCAAATGGCCGAGACCGTAGGCGTACAGCGCGGCAGCAGAGGACGTTTGGAACATCTCGAAGCCAACTCCGAGCGCCTTGCCGGAAATGCGCGCGCGCCGCTCGAGACCTTCACTGATCGCGAGCTCCGCGAAGTGATCGCGTGGGGCGTCGTGAGCTTCACCCAGGCACACCACGTCGAACTTCGACAACTCGTCGTACAAGCGTGCTTGGTCGAGCGCTTGACCGTCCGCGTTGCGTTGCGCCCGAAACGGTTGTGCCGAGCGAGCCACGATGTCATCGGGGACGTCGGGCTTCGGCGCGGGGGGGCTGGGCTTCGAGTCAGATAACGCGGGGTAAAGCGTCGAGCCGAGCGACGATTGAGCAGGGGCCGCGCCACACGCAGTGAGCAAGGGAAGCAAAGGGATCAGCGAACGAAGCCACGAAACACGCATCATCCGAGACAATACCCGAAGCGCCGCCTCAATACCCGCGATCGCGCAGTTCTGCCGGAATCAGCGGGCTGGGTCGCGAGGTAGTCAAGATCCACAGCTGATGCGCAGCGCGGGTCGCGCAGATATGTAAGAGATGGCGCGCTTCGTCTTCTGCGGGATACGCCGCATCCGAAACCTCGACCGCGATCACGTAGTCGAATTCCAGACCTTTGACCTGACGCACGTCCGTCACGTCGATGCCCGGTTTGAAGGGAAAGTCCTGATCGGCGATGCGACGGACGTAGGGCACCTCGCCGCGCTTCAGCCCCTCGTAGTAGACATCTGCCTGTTCCGGATAGCGACTGACGACGGCGACCGACGCCGTGGGCTCGCTCTGGATCAACTCGCGCAGCGCTTCGGCCAAGTAGGCCAGCGCATCGCCACTGTGGCCGAAGCTGAATAGCTCCACGGGCGCACCTGCACGCACCGCCACGGGCTCGTCTTTGCTGGCCAGCGGTCCGAGCACCTCCCGGGAAAATTCGATGATCTCGGCGGTCGAGCGGTAGCTGAGCTTGAGCGGCTCGATCTCGACGTGAGCCATGCCGAGCTCGCCGAGCACGGTCTTCCAGTCGGAGAAGCCGTTGTCCATCAAAAGCCGCTGTTGCACGTCACCCGAGAGGGTGATGCTGCGGGCTTTGCTCGAGCAATCGAGCACGACGGCGAGTTCGACCGGGCTCAGATCTTGGGCCTCGTCGACCAAGATGTGCTCGTACAGCAACGGATCCTTGTTGGTCGCGCCGCGGGTCAGCGGACCCCGCAGGCGCTGGCTGAGGCGCAAGATCAGCGTGTCGTCTTCGACGTCCAACTTCGCGCCTTCGTTCAGTTCGGCACCGTCGATGCCGCGGCTCCGAGCGCTTTGCTCGTCGTCATCGTCGTCGTCATTGCGCTCGCGCTGTTCGTCCAAACTCTTGAGCGATTGCGGTGCTTCGTCTTTGCGTTGTTCGCGACGCGCTGCGCGTTCGTCGTTGCGATTCTCGATTTCGGCGACCGCTTCGGACGTGCGCGCGACACACCAGCCGTGCACGCGATCGAGCTCGCCCGCGCTGAACGCGCCGGGCGCGAATTTGCCGAAATATTCGGCCAGGGTTTGGCGATCCGAGAGCAGCTCTGCCCAATTTGCAGTGACGTCGCGGGCGTCACGTAAGGCGGCGCGCGCCACGCGCTCGAGGCCGACGCGGGCATCGAGCCCGAGCTTCACACTGGAATTCGGCTCGGTTAGCCCAAGTAGCGCGTGCAAACGATGGCCGAGCGGACGCTCCGCGGAGTTGTTCCAAACGGCCATGGCTGCGGCAGCCTCTGGGTCTTGACCGAGCGCGGCGACGATCTCGGTTTCGAACTGCCCCGCCAGCGTGGCCACGTGCGCGTCGATCGCGCGCAGCATCGCGGGGTGCTTCTTGAACCGCGTCACGACGGCTGGTGTGTCGTCGTGATAGCGCGAGGGTAGGCGGGGGAACAAACTCTGGCGCAGCTTCTGCACCCAGCTCTCGTAGGTGCGGATCGCGACGCCGCCCACGCCGAGCGCGGGCAACACCTCAGAGATGTAACGCGCCAAAGCGTCGTTGAAGACCACGACCAGCATGCGATCGGGGCGGAAGCGACGTGCATCATGGAAGGCCAAATAGGCCAAACGGTGCAGACCAATGGTCGTCTTACCGCTGCCGGCACCGCCTTGGATCACGACCAGGCCGGAGTCCGGGCTGGTGATCAGCTCGAATTGCCGACGGTCGATCAGCGGCGTTATCTCTTTCAGGTGCTTGTCGTCACCACCCTCTTGCCCCACGCCGAGCTTGCCCGGTCGATGATGCTGGGCGGCGCGTGTGGCCGTGCCAGCGCCGCCGGCGAGCTTGGTGCTGTTGTTCTCGAGCCGGACCCACTCGCCGCTTCCGCGGCGCGCGAACGAGCCTTGCGGAGCGGCCACGCGGCGCAGCGTGGCATCCACGATCGTCAGACTGCGGCGCGTGACGACCGTCCCGGAGACTTCGCGGTCACCGAACACCTCATCGTAGTCGTTGCCCTCTTCGTAGCGGTAAAATAGCCGACTCACGGGGGCATCACGCCAATCGACGATTCGGATCCCGGCCTTGCTGTCGAGGTATGTTCCGCGGCCGATCAGCACGTCGCGACGCTTGCCGTTTTCTTCCAACGCCAAGTGTCCGAAGTAGGGTGACTTCGCGTCGACGTGTACTTCGGTGGCTTCGCGCTTGCGCGTCGATAGAATGTGCAGCCGCTCCATTTGTTCGAGCAGCGGGGGCACGTCTTCCATGCGCGCGGTGGCGATCTGATCGCGGAGATCGAGCATCTGCGCGTCGTAATCCGTGTCGACTTTGCGCGGTTGTTCTTGGACGCGTTGCGCGAGGTGCTCCGTGACCTTGGTCAGGGTGCCCTCCTCCTCGCCAATGATGCGATCGAGTTCCGGGTCAGTTTCAGCGGGGGAGGGTAAGTCGGCCATCGGGCTGGGGGCGTCGAAACGAAAATTTCGGGCTTCGGCGCGTACCACGCGCAGCGGGTGGAGTCGACGCCTGAACCGCTCACGGTAGCCTTCCGAGGGGCCGAAAATCAGTCCCGAAACCTAGCGAATTCCACCTATAATATTCAGCGTTTAACGCCGTGTGGCAGGAAGCAACAAGCGCTTTGCTTTTCCCACCTCGCGGCCGATGTCATGCTGCGCTTTGACGCTCTGCCTGGCGTCAGAGGGAGCACGTTTGGAAAACACAATGCGCGCCATGGTGCTCGAGGCACCGCGCGAGCCTTTGGTGGAAAAGCGAGTGCAGACCCCGCGCATCGGCTACGGCCAATTGCTGATTCGCGTTCGCGCCTGCGGCGTGTGCCGCACTGATTTGCATGTTTGTGACGGGGAACTCGCGCAGGCCAAGCACCCTCTGATTTTGGGGCATCAAATCGTCGGCACGGTGGCGGTGATCGGCGAAGGCGTCGACGGCTTCACGGAGGGGCAGCGGGTGGGCGTGCCCTGGCTGGGCCGTGCCTGCGGCGATTGTCGCTACTGCATGACCGATCGCGAGAACTTGTGTGACCGAGCCGAGTTCACAGGCTACCAAATTGATGGCGGCTACGCCGAGTATACTGTTGCCAATCCGCGCTCTGCCTTGCCGCTGCCGGGATCATTCTCGGATCTGCAAGCAGCACCGCTGCTTTGTGCCGGGCTGATTGGCTATCGCGCGCTCAGTTTGACGTTCGACGCGGAGCGCATCGGCTTGTACGGCTTTGGCTCCGCGGCGCACATCGTGGCCCAGGTGGCCGTGTATCAGGGGCGAAAGGTGTTCGCGTTTACCCGGCCGGGCGATTCGAAAAATCAGGAATTCGCGAAAAAACTGGGCGCAGTTTGGGCTGGTGGTTCCGATCAATCGCCGCCCGAAACGCTCGATGCGGCGATCATCTTTGCCCCCGCGGGTCCGCTCGTACCGCGCGCACTCCGCGCCGTCGGCAAGGGCGGCAACGTGGTGTGCGCTGGAATCCACATGAGTGACATTCCGTCGTTTCCGTACGAGCTGCTCTGGGGTGAACGGACTTTGCGCTCGGTGGCCAACCTGACGCGTCGTGACGGTCTGGAATTCTTGGAGCTGGCGCCGCGCATTCCCATCCACACGGAGGTCCAATCCTATCCGTTGACCGAGGCCAACGGCGCGCTCGATCACTTGCGCAATGGCGCATTGAGCGGCGCCTTGGTGCTCACCATTTAACCGCGCAGTGCCGGCTCGCCGGCGCTGTATGAAGGCGCCGTGCGCTCGATCGAAAGCTCGCGTTTCAGCGCGCGGGCGAGAGGCTCGAGCTTGTCACGGGCCGCGAGCAACTCGAGCTCGAGATCGCCCGGACCATCGACGACGATTTCGATGTGGGTCGGAAAGAGGTAGCAGCGCAAGCGCTTCACGAGCTGGCTGTGACCGCGGTCGAGCGCGACGGCGAGCCGCAGCATGCCAGAGAGCACCTTGAGCAAGCGTTGCTGCTCGCTGGCGAGATGGACCAAGCGATCGTGGTTTTTCTTCGGCCGTTCCTGGCGGTGATAAAACACGATCAACCCGAGCAGGTCGATCTCTTCGTCCGTGAACCCGCGCAGCGTCGAGTTGCGGATGATGTAGCGCGAGTGGCGATGGCGATCGGCGTAACCGATCTGTCGGCCGACGCCGTGCACCAAAGCCGCAAATTCCAAGATCTCCCGCTCGTACGGCCCGAAGCCATGAATCTCGCTCGTTTGATCGAATAGCTCGAGCGCGAGGCGGGCAATGTGGTGTTCGCGCGGGTCGTCTCGTTCGTATTTGCGCGCCAGCTCCACGATGCTTCGGCGGCGCGGATCGGGGATCGGGGCGTGGGTCGTCGGGGCACGCCCGTGTCGCTCCAGGTGGTCCCAGATCACGCCTTCGCGCAGCGAAGCGTCGCACAGCGTGAGCTCTTCGACCTCGGCCATCTCGAGTAGCTCGCTGAGCAACACGCCGCCCAGGTGGATCGTGTCGGCGCGCGCCTCGCCAATGCCCTCCAGCTTGGCGCGCTTTGGCGGATCCAGCTCGATCAAGCGCCGAGTCAGATCACGGATGTCACGGCGGCGCACGGTCTGCGCGTTCAACGAGCGAAACGGCGCACCATTGACAGCCAAATGCGCGGCCTCGCCCAGGGTGCGAATCGTGCCCGAGGTGCCGACCACGCGATCGAAGCGCAGTTTGTGGGCTTGCGACATCACTTCGGCGGCGGCGCCGTGCACGTAGCCTTGCAACTCGTACAGCTGGCGCATGCTGAGCGGGGCCGAAGTGCCGTGATGATCGAGCAGTCGCTGCACGCCGAGACGCAGGCTTTCGTTCATGTAGACACCGGTCTGCGTGCCGAGTGAAAGCTCCACACTGCCGCCGCCGATGTCCAAGACCAGCGTCCGCTCTTGTTGCAGA